>NZ_JBFRCM010000003.1:0-660374 GCF_040965735.1 Paraburkholderia sp. BR10936 | reverse complement strand
GTCGCCTTGCAGGTTCGTGATGTCGGTCGTGTTCTGTGTCACGCGGGCATCCAGGTTCGTAATCGCCCCACCTACGCTGTTGTAGGTGTCTCCACCCACGTTATACGTCGGGTTCGAGATCGAGCCATCGCTGTTCACCGTCGAGCCGCCGCCGAACGAATCCGCCGTCGAGCTGGCCAGGTTGTACAGCTGAGCGCCGTTCACCGCGTCGAAGCTCGTCGCCGAGACTGCGCCCGCCGCCACGTTGTGCAAGGCCACCGGCGTGGTCGCATCCGTGCCGCCCAGCGTCACCGAGTCGTGCGTCGACGTGTCGTACATCACCGCATCGGCCAGCTGGCCGTTGATGTTCGTGACGTCGCCCTGCAGGTTGCTGATGTCGGTTGTGTTCTGCGTGACCTGCTGGTTGGTCGCGAACAGTTCCGAGCCATTCACCGCGTCGGTCGACGCAGCCGTCAGTTGGCCTGCCGCGACGTTGGTGAGCGTGCGCTCCTTGCCCGCCGAACCCACCGAGATCGTACTCTTCGCGTTCGTGCCTGCGAACGAATAGCTATTGCCGCCGATCGTCACGCCCGCCGTGTTCACCACGGTTGCTGTGGTCGCACCACCGCCCAGCGCCACGTCGTTTGCATTGGTCGCGACGGCACTCCTGCCTATCGCCACCGAGCCATCACCGACTGTCGTGGAGTAGCTGCCGATGGCAACCGATTTGTCGCCAGTCGCAGTTGTCGACGCGCCCATCGCGACCGACGCATAGCCCAACGCCTTGTTGTAACTGCCCATTGCGGCAGAAAAATCCCCGCTTGCTACTGTCAGGTAACCCAGCGCGCTGCTGGCGGTGCCGGCTGCCGTTCCGAGCGAACCCACCACGGTTCCAAACGCGCCCGTAGCGGTGGCGCCGAAGCCAACCACACCCGCATTCTGGCCACTGGCAAGCGTGTATTGGCCGATTGCCATTGTTCCCGCGCCTGTTGCGCTGGCACTGGCGCCGATAGCGAGGTTGTACTCCCGCAGATGGCGACCATCCCCTGGAATCAAATACGTACTTGATGTGTCAGCCGCATAGGCGTTCGATCCAATCGCAAGGTTCGAGTCAATGCCACTGTCGTTCGGAGCGGTGTTGCCACTCCCGCCGGCGACATAGGCGTGCGCCTGACTGGCCACGCCCAGCACCGCGACGGCAATGACCATCGCCTTCACGTTGCCCTTGCCCTTGCACTTGCCTTTTGCGTTTTCCGCCGCTGCAACCCAAGTTCTTGTGATCTCGTTCCAGACTGATTTGTATGTCCTGTTCATTCCTGGCCCTGGTGAATCGAGGGAGTACCGACCGAGTGATACCCGCAGGCGTCACAACCCGATGCGCGCGGCAATCTGTCGGCAATTTCCTTCTATAAAGAAAATCATCTGGCCCATTAAAGCCAACGATCTGCGTCGAACACGCCATGGCTCGATAATTCCGGCAACTGAGGGATTCCCTACAGCTTTATCGGACCAATATGCGATTACAGGAGCAACTTTACGAATTCGAAGTCACAGGGAGAATAAGAGAACTCTTAAAGCAAAAAGGTCGATGAAAAAGGGCCGAGGCACACAATCAGCAACGGCAATAGCAACAGTTCGCAGGAGTCAGCGATGTTCTCAAAGGTCGAGATAAGAACCGCAGAGTCAGCAGGAAATTTCCATTTATTTTCGCCAATTACACGGAATCGAATTACAGAAAAACAGCCCTTGTCTTTATATGAAAAAAATCTCCTACGCCTTTTAAGAAATCCTACAAATCAATCCCAATTGCATCCGCAATTGTCAGGTATTTTTCAATAAATATTAAACTTCAGGCTATCCGCCGGGATTTATCGGATACCGGGGGCGCACGTGCTGAGCGACGCGGGTTTGCAGGTGCTCGACAATATCGCCGTGGCGAGCGGCATCAACGGTTACACACCTGCGGCAGGCCTGGAGGCGATCGAGTATCGCTTCACTGACGTGCTCGTGAAGCAGGCGTACAGCGGGCGTGTCGTAGCGGCCCGCATGCGCCGCGAGACAGCGGGCGCTATCTGACGGCGCCCGCGCGCGGGAAAAAGCTGAATTACGGGCCGCAGTGGCGGCGTGAGTGCGTCAGTGATTCAGAACGGCTTGATGACAGCCAGCGCCACCGCAGCCAGCATGCCGAGCACGGGAAGCTCGTTGAACATGCGATACCACTTGTCGGAGCGGCGGTTTTCGCCGCGCTCGAAGGTCTTGAGCAAACGTCCGCAGTACGCGTGATAGACGATGAGCAGCAACACCACGCCCACTTTCGCGTGGATCCAGCCCTGGCCGCGCCCAATGCCCACCACGAGCCACAGCCACAGTCCGCATAGCAGCGCGGGCACGGCGATCATCGTCATGAAGCGGTAGAGCTTGCGCGCCATGATGAGCAGACGCTTGACGGCCGCAGGCTCGGTTTCCATCGCGAGATTCACGAAGATGCGCGGCAGGTAGAACAGGCCCGCGAACCACGAGGCGATCAGCACGATGTGAAACGTCTTGACCCAGAGCATCGACATTATTTTTTCTTCTTCGTGAGCGATTGTGCAACGAGGCGGGGCGCTACGCCGTGCGCCGCCCCGTGCGATGCGTGACTATTGACGGCCTTCGCCGTGGCCGAGCACGACGTACTTCAACGAGGTCAGCCCTTCCAGGCCGACCGGGCCGCGCGCATGCAGCTTGTCGTTCGAAATGCCGATCTCCGCACCGAGGCCGAACTCGAAGCCGTCGGCGAAGCGCGTCGAGGCGTTCACCATCACGCTCGCCGAGTCGACTTCGCGCAGGAAGCGCATGGCGCGGTCGTGGTCTTCGGTGACGATCGCGTCGGTGTGGTGCGAGCCGTAGGCGTTGATGTGCTCGATCGCGTCGTCGAGCGTGTCGACC
Source organism: Paraburkholderia sp. BR10936 (assembly GCF_040965735.1). NCBI lineage: Bacteria > Pseudomonadati > Pseudomonadota > Betaproteobacteria > Burkholderiales > Burkholderiaceae > Paraburkholderia > Paraburkholderia sp. BR10936. The sequence goes on along the minus strand of NZ_JBFRCM010000003.1, from coordinate 657,467 downwards.
ACCTTCACCGCCAGCACCGGCGCAAGATACTCGGTACGCCAGTCCTCTTCGGTCGCGTCCACGAGCGGACCTACGCCCGCGTCGGCGAGAATCGCGCGCGCCGCAGCATCCACGCGCAGTTCGACTTCCTTCTCGCGATACAGGCGGCCAAGCGGCGGCAGCACGTCGTGCGCAATGCCGCGCGCCACGAGCAGCGTCTCCATCGTGTTGCAGGTGCCGTAGCGGTGCGTCTTGGCGTTGTCGCACACGGTCAGCGCCTTCGCGAGATCGGCGCGGTCGTCCACGTACACATGGCAGATGCCGTCCAGGTGCTTGATCATCGGCACGCGCGCCTCTGCCATCAGGCGCTCGATCAGGCTCTTGCCGCCGCGCGGAACGATCACGTCCACGAATTCTGTCATCGTGATGAGCTTGCCCACGGCCGCGCGGTCGGCAGTCTCGACCACTTGTACCGCATCCTGCGGCAATCCCGCCGCAGCCAGCCCTTCGCCGATCAGCTTCGCGAGCGCCGTATTGCATTCGAGCGCCTCGGAGCCGCCGCGCAGAATCGTCGCGTTGCCCGACTTCAGGCACAACGCGGCCGCGTCGATCGTCACGTTCGGCCGCGATTCGTAGATGATGCCGATCACGCCCAGCGGCACGCGCATCTGCCCCACCTGGATGCCGCTCGGGCGGAACTTGAGGTTGCTGATTTCGCCGATCGGGTCGGGCAGCGCCATGACCTGGCGCAGGCCTTCCACCATCGTCTTGAGCGCCTTGTCCGACAGCGTGAGGCGGTCGATGAACGCCGCGTCGTGGCCCTTTTCCTTCGCGCGTGCGAGGTCGCGTGCGTTCGCATCCTTCAACTGCTGCGCGTCACGCTCGATGGCTTGCGCCACTGCTTCGAGCGCCGCGTTCTTCGCGGCCGTCGTGGCTCGTGCCATCGCGCGCGAAGCGTTGCGTGCGCGGCGGCCGAGGTCGGTCATGTACTGGTCGATATCCATAGTGTCTTTCGTCATGCGGCGCGTGAGGCGCAGTCAGATGAGCTGCCCAGGCGCGGTTCGATTCAAAGCGGTTCAGGCCGATTTTAAGGCCAGCCGCCAAGGTTTGCTGGACGTGGCCGGGCGGCCCGGCAGGTGCACCGGCCGCGCGGCGCGGCATGAGGCAGGCGCCGACGCGCCGGTTCAGGCAAGCGCGGAACGCTTTATCCCGGCCGGCGCGACGGCCCTGCGGTGCGCGGTCGGGCCGCGGCCGCTGCGGCGGCTGCCGCGGCTGGGCCAGTTGACTGAGCACCCGGCTGCGCGCGTGGTGGCGCTCCAGCGGCGCGCGCACCGGCAGCGGCGCGCGCCTGCGGTGCGCTTTCGCGTGGCGCGGCCACGGTCATGGCGAGTTCGAAAAGGCCGTCCCAGGCATCGGGCGGCAGCGCATTGCGCCAGTCCGCGCGCGATTGACCCGAAAGCCCCTTGACCTGGCGGTCGAGGCGCGCCGCGAGCGCGAGACCGCGCTCCAGCGTCGCTTCGCTCAAGCGCGACAGCGCCGGCCCGATGAGCCGCTCGCGCGGCCCCCACACGCGGTTCTCGCGCAGCAGCATGGCGAGCGGCTTGCCCGCCGCCACGCCGCGCTTGATGCGCAACAGCGTGCGGATTTCCTCGACCACGGCCCACAGCACCAGCACCGACGCCTCGCCTTCGCCCTGCAGCCCGTCGAGCATGCGCGCGAGACGACCAACGTCGCCTGTGAGCATCGCTTCGTTGAGCTTGAATACGTCGTAGCGCGCGACGTTGAGCACGGCGTCGTGAATCTGCTCGAAGCTCAGCACGCCTTGCGGATAAAGCAGCCCAAGCTTCTGAATTTCCTGATGCGCCGCCAGCAGGTTGCCCTCCACACGCTCTGCCACGAATTGCAGCGCGCGCCGGCCGTCCTCGCCTGGCGCCACGCGCTGGCCTTGCAGCGCCAGACGCTGGCCGATCCAGTTCGGCAGTGCCGTGCGCTCGACGGGATCGATCTTCAGCGCGACGCCGCTATCAGCCAGCGCCGTGAACCATGCAGACTTCTGCGTGGCGGCGTCTAGGCGCGGCAGCGTAACGAGCATCAGCACGTCGGGATTCGAGGCAGCGGCGAGCGTCTTGAGCGCGTCCGCGCCTTCCTTGCCGGGCTTGCCCGACGGAATACGCAACTCCACCAGCTGGCGGTCGCCAAATAGCGACATCGACTGGCTCGCGCCGAGGAGCGAGCTCCAGTCGAAGCCGCGCTCGACGGTGAACACCGAACGGTCGGTGAAGCCCGCCGCGCGCGCAGCCGCACGGATGCGGTCACACGCCTCCTGGGCGAGCAGGTGTTCGTCGCCATAGACGACGTACAGGCCGGCCAGCCCTCGCGCGAGGTGCGGTTCGAGTGCGTCGGGTCGCAGTTGCATGGCGCTCGGTCGAAGGTCGCTCAGTAGATGGAAACCGCGCGCATTACAGCGGCGGCGGCGGCAGCGGTGCGCGCGGCGCGACACCCGGCACGACCTGATCGGGCGTCGGGTTGATCGTTCTGAGCACGGCAAGGCGCCGCATGAGCTGGTCGACGGCGTCGTTCTGCATGTCGGTGAACAGCAGATCGGCTTCCTGCGTCTTGGCGGTCGAGAACTGATCGCTGTACGTCATCGCGCGATTCAGCGAAATGGCGCTCGGCTGGATCAGCACGCTGCCATCCGGTCTCGTCAGCGTATAGTTCAGCGAATAGTTGACCTGATATTCCACGACTGCGCCGAGTGAATTGAGCGTGAGCGTGCTGAAGCTGCGCCCTTCGGATATGTGCAGCACGGCGTCGGCGTTGGCCACCGAGTCGACCACCACCGAATCGCTGCCGCCTTCGACCATACGCGAGAGGCGCCCGACGAGCGGCGGCGGCGCGCCGACGACCGCGAGGCGCTTGAAGGCGAAGTTCTCCTCGCCGCGCAGCTGGAAGCCGCACGCCGAGAGGGCCAGCGCGCTGCCCGCCACGAGCGGGAACAACCTGAGAAACGATCTGCGAATCACATGGACTCCCTGGGTTCGCGACAGAGTCGCCGGTGTCGGCTGAGCGGCGCCGCGCGGTGCTGCACGCGCTACGCCGCTCACATGGCCTTGGTTTGCCTCGTTAGACCACGACGTTCACGAGGCGGCCCGGCACGACGATGATCTTCTTCGGTGCACGGCCTTCCGCGAACTTGACGAACATCTCGTGCGCAAGTGCAGCCGCCTCGATCGCGTCCTTCGGTGCGTCCTTGGCCACCGTCACGGCGCCGCGCACCTTGCCGTTCACCTGCAGCACGAGTTCGATTTCGGCCTGCTCCAGCGCCTTTTCGTCGACCTTCGGCCACGGTGCATCGAGCAGCGTGCCGTATTCATCGCCGTAGCCGAGCGCCTTCCAGAGTTCGAAAGCGATATGCGGCACGACCGGGTACAGCACGCGCAACAGCACGCCGAACGTTTCGCGCTGCACCCCCGCACCGGCACCCTTGGCGCCGTCGATGGCGTTGAGCATCTTCATCGCCGCCGATACGACGGTGTTGTACTGCAGGCGCTGGTAGTCGAAGTCGGCCTGCTTGAGCACGCTGTAGACTTCGCGGCGCAGCGCCTTTTCGACGTCCGTGAGCGCCGCCGCGTCGAACGAGGCACGCGACTGGATCGCTTCGGCGTTCGCGTGGCCAAAGGCCCACACGCGGCGCAGGAAGCGGCTCGCGCCTTCCACGCCCGCGCCCGACCATTCGAGCTGCTGCTCGGGAGGCGCCGCGAACATCGTGAACAGACGCGCCGTGTCTGCGCCGTACTGGTCGATCAGCACCTGCGGGTCGACGCCGTTGTTCTTCGACTTCGACATCTTCTCCACGCCGCCCAGCACCACGGCCTGGCCGTCGCTGTTGAGCGTCGCGCCGATCGGGCGGCCCTTGTCGTCGTGCGTGACGGTCACGTCGGCCGGGTTGTACCAGGTCTTCTTGCCCGCAGCGTCTTCGCGATAGAACGTTTCGTTGAGCACCATGCCCTGCGTGAGCAGGTTCTTCGCCGGCTCGCCGAACTTCACGAGGCCGAGGTCGCGCGAGACCTTCGCCCAGAAGCGCGAGTACAAGAGGTGAAGAATCGCGTGCTCGATGCCGCCGATGTACTGGTCCATCGGCATCCAGTAGTCGGTGCGCTCGTCGACCATGTTCACGGCATCCGGCGCAGCGTAGCGGTAGAAGTACCACGACGAGTCGACGAAGGTGTCCATCGTGTCGGTTTCGCGCTTCGCGTCGGCGCCGCAGGTCGGACACTTGCAGTTCAGGAAGGCTTCCGACTTCGCGAGCGGGTTGCCCGTGCCGTCCGGCACGAGGTCTTCCGGCAGCACGACCGGCAGGTCCTTTTCGGGCACCGGCACGTCGCCGCAGCTCGGGCAGTGGATGATCGGGATCGGCGTGCCCCAGTAGCGCTGGCGCGAAATGCCCCAGTCGCGCAGGCGCCACGTGACCTGCTTGTCGCCGAGGTCGAGCGCCTTGAGGTCGGCCGCGACAGCGTCCACGGCCGCCGTGTAGGCGAGGCCATCGTATTTGCCGCTGTTCACGCAAACGGCGCGTTCCTTGTCGCCGTACCATTCCTGCCAGCCGTCGAGCGAGTAGGTCTCGCCTTCTGCGGCGATGACCTGCTTGATCGGCAGGTTGTACTTCTGCGCGAACGCGAAATCGCGCTCGTCGTGGCCCGGCACGCCCATCACGGCGCCTTCGCCATAGCTCATCAGCACGTAGTTGCCGATCCACACCGGCACCTGCTCGTGCGTGAGCGGGTGCGTCACGGTAAAGCCCGTGGGCACGCCCTTCTTTTCCATTGTCGCGACGTCGGCTTCCGCCACGCCGCCGCGCTTGCATTCGTCGATGAACGCCTGCAACTCCGGCTTGCCTTGCGCGAGACGCGTGGCAAGCGGATGCTCGGCCGCGATCGCCGCAAAGGTCACGCCCATGATCGTGTCGGCGCGCGTGGTGAACACACGCAGCAGCTTCTTCTCGCCATCCAGCTCGTACGGGAAGCCGAAGTTCACACCGAAGCTCTTGCCGATCCAGTTCTGCTGCATGATCTTCACGCGCTCGGGCCAGCCGAGGCCGTCGAGGTCGTTCAGCAGTTCGTCGGCGTACTGCGTGATGCGCAGGTAGTACATCGGGATTTCGCGCTTTTCCACCAGCGCGCCCGAGCGCCAGCCGCGCCCGTCGATCACCTGCTCGTTGGCGAGCACGGTCTGATCGACCGGGTCCCAGTTCACCGTGCCGGTCTTCTTGTAGGCGATGCCCTTCTCGAGCATCTTCAGGAAGAACCACTGGTTCCACTTGTAGTAGTCGGGCTTGCAGGTGGCGATTTCACGCGACCAGTCGATGGCGAGACCCATCGACTGCATCTGGCCCTTCATGTATTCGATGTTGTCGTACGTCCACCTGGCCGGCGGCACACTGTTGGCCATCGCGGCGTTTTCGGCGGGCATGCCGAACGCGTCCCAGCCCATCGGCATCAACGTGTTGTAGCCGTTCATGCGCAGGTAACGGTACATCACGTCGTTGATCGTGTAGTTCCGCACGTGGCCCATGTGCAGCTTGCCCGACGGATACGGCAGCATCGAGACGCAGTAGAACTTGGGCTTGTCGGTCTTCTCGGCCGTCCGGTAAGCGTCGGTGGCGCGCCATTCGCCTTGCGCGGCGGATTCGACGTCGGAGGGAACGTATTTTTCGAGCATGGTGTGGATGGTGAACGCTGGAAACGGGCCGTTTCGGTGCCGGATGCACCGGGCCGGCCGTTCACGATACCGGCAGATTGCGGCGGTTTCGCTGGGCCCGTTTTTAAAGGAAACGTTGATTATACCGTTGACTGGCGCGCGCTCAGCGGCGTGCGCAGTGGCGTCTTCAGTGAGCGCCGGCGGGCGGCTCGGTCACGAAGCCTAAGCGCGTGAGACCGGCCTGCTGCGCGGCACCCATCACCTGCGCGATCACGTCGTAGCGCGTCTCGCGCGCGGCGCGCAGTTGCAGCTCGGGCTGCTGCGACTCGGGCTCTTTGCCCGCTGCCGTGAAGCGCGCGCGCAGTTCGTCCAGCGTGATGGGCTGGGCGTTCCAGTAGAGCTTGCCGGCGGCGTCGATGGAAAGCGTGACGGTCTGCGCCGTTTGCTGCGCCGGCTGTGCCTCGACCTTCGGCAAATCGAGCCGGATCGCGTGTGAGAAGAGCGGCGCCGTGATGATGAAGATGACGAGCAGCACGAGCATGACGTCGATGAGCGGCGTCATGTTGATTTCCGACATCGGTGCCGTATCGCGCTTCTTTTCGAGTCCGCCGAATGCCATACGCGTTGCCTCCTACGACTCGGCGCGCGCGCCTTCGCGCATCGCGCCGTGCGCACCTTCGCGGCGCAGCGGCGCGCCTTCGGGCGCACAGGCATAGGCGTGCAGATCGTGGGCGAAGCCGTCGAGATCGTCGCAGAGCTGGCGCACGAGGCGACCCAGCACGTTGTAGGCGAGCACCGCAGGAATCGCGACGACGAGACCGAAGGCCGTCATGATGAGCGCCTCGCCCACCGGGCCGGCCACGTTCTCGATCATCGCCTGGCCGCTCGCGGCAATGCTGCCGAGCGCGTGGTAGATGCCCCAGACGGTGCCGAGCAGACCGACGAACGGCGCCGTGCTGCCCACCGAGGCGAGCAGGACCTGGCCGAATTCGAGGCGCCGCTGCGACGCCTGCAGCGCACCGCGCAGCGCCCGCAGGACGCGCTCGCCGCGATCCACGCGCGCGAGCATCACGCCGGGCGCGTCGGCTTCCTCGGCGGCGAGCGCCGCCTGAGCCAGCGGCAGGAACACGCGCTCGCGGTCGACCGGACGCATGGCGGCAACGCCGTCCGCGAGCGTGCGCGCCTGCCAGAAGCGCGCAATGGCGCGTGGCCCCTGGCGCTTCGCGCGCAGCAGGATCCAGCTCTTGATGATGAGGAAACACCAGCTCGCGACCGACATGGCGAGCAATACCCACGCAACCGCGTGGGTGACCGCGTCGCCCGTCTGCAGATAGTGAATGACTCCGGAACTCGCTGCCATCGGACCTCGCTCACTGTCGGTCCGGCGCAGGCGCCGGACCGTAGGGGAAACGCTCAGCGCAGGCCGAGCACGTCCTGCATATCGTACAGGCCATGGGCCTTGTCCTGCAGAAAGCGCGCGGCGCGCACGCTGCCCTGCGCATAGGACAGGCGGCTCGAGGACTTGTGCGTAATCTCGATGCGCTCGCCAATGCCCGCGAACAGTACCGTATGATCGCCGACGATGTCGCCGCCGCGAATCGCCGAAAACCCGATCGTCGAGGGGTCGCGCTCGCCCGTGACGCCTTCGCGGCCATACACGGCGCATTCGTCGAGATTGCGGCCGAGTGCGTGCGCCACGGCCTCGCCCATCGCAAGCGCGGTGCCCGAGGGCGCGTCGACCTTGTGGCGATGGTGCGCCTCGATGATCTCGATGTCGTAACCGGTCTCGAAAAAGCGCGCCGCATATTCGAGCAGCTTGAGCGTAACGTTCACGCCCACGCTCATGTTGGCCGCGAACACGATGCCGACCTTTTGCGCGGCCGCGCCGAGTTGCGCCTTTTGCTGGGCGTCGAAGCCGGTCGTGCCGACCACCATCTTCACGCCGTGGCGCTGCGCCGCCTCGAGGTGCACAAGGGTGCCTTCGGGGCGCGTGAAGTCGATCAGGCAGTCGCTTTGCGCGAAGACCTGCTCGATGTCGTCGGTGATGCGCACGCCGGTGTCCTTGCCGAGGAACGCGCCGGCGTCCTGGCCGACGGCGGCCGAGCCCTTGCGCACGAGCGCGCCGGAGAGCGTGACATCGGGCGAATTCAGGACGGTTTCGATGAGCATGCGGCCCATGCGGCCCGATGCCCCCGCGATTGCGATTTTCATGAGTCTTCCTGCCATTGTGTCGCGGGCCGCGGTGCCGGGTGCTACCAGGCGCCACGCAGCGCCGCCGCCAAAAAACGCGGCGGCCGGTGGTGGTGACACCCCGGCCGCCGAATCGAAGCGTGGCACGCCTCGCGCACCACGCCCTGCTTGTGTTACCGGCTGGGTCAGCCGGGTCAGTTGCTCGGAGCCGCAGCAGCCCCCGAGGCCGGCACCGTGGGCGGCGCGGCGAGCGACGAATCCCGTGCGGGGCCTGACGGCGCCGCATTGGTATCGCCTGTGCCTTGCGCGCCGGCGGTCGGGCCAACCGGGTTGCTCGGCGGCACGCCCTGGATTTGCGGCTGCGGCTGACGATGCAGCTGAACCTGCGAGGGCATCGTGCCGACGTTCTGCGGCAGCGCCGACGACTGCGGATTGCCCGCGCGCACCGACGGCGTGAAGCCCGACGGGGTTTGCACGGCTTCCGTGGCGCGGTTCGCGGCGGCGGCCGCCTGTGCGTTGGCGTCCTGCGGCAGTGCGTTGGTCGCGGTGCCGAGTTCGGACGACGGCGTGCGCGCCGTGTCGCCAACCGTCGGGCCGGTCGCGCTCGAAGCCTGCCCGGGCGCGCCTGCTGCAGCCGCCACCGGCGCCGAAGCGCCCGAGGCCGGCGCGGCCGCGACGGCCTTCTTGCCGGTGCGGTCGCCGTCGATTTCGGCGAGCAATTCGAGGTTCGAGGGCAGGTCTTCGCCACCCGACCAGCTCGCTACGCGGTCGCCTTCGAACAGCACGACGAAGTCACGCTGCTGGACCACGGCGGTCGAGCCGCGCTTGAAATAGAAGATGTAGTCCCAGCGATTCGCATGGAACATGTCGGTGAGGAGCGGCGTGCCGAGCAGCTGCTTGACCTCGGCGCGCGACATGCCCACCTTCATCTGCGCCGCGGCTTCCGCCGAGACAAAATTGCCTTGCACGATGGTAATGCGGTAAGGCGTAATGCTCTGGGCGACGCGCTGCGTCACGCTGTCGTATGTTTTACAGCCGGCGAGCGCCGCGAACGCGGCCGCAGCCAGCAGGGTGCACGCCAGGCGGCCGCCGTGCATGCGCCGGCCGATCGTTGTGAATTCTGGAATCATTTCCCTCACCGTGCGGGCTTTTCGCGAAGCCGCGCGTATTCTGTAGAAGATCGTTCGAAGTTCTGGCGAAAATGCCCGGAACGGCAAAAACGCATTAACATAACAACCTAGCATTGTACTCCAGGGACTTATCGTCATGACCAATCCAACCGATCTCAAGAACATCGGCCTCAAGGCGACGCTGCCTCGCCTCAAGATCCTGGAGATTTTTCAGCACAGCCCCGTGCGCCATCTGACCGCCGAAGACGTCTACCGGAACCTGCTGAACGAGGAGCTCGATATCGGCCTCGCCACGGTCTACCGGGTCCTCACCCAGTTCGAGCAGGCCGGGTTGCTCACGCGCAGCAACTTCGAATCGGGCAAGGCGGTGTTCGAGCTGAACGAGGGTAGTCACCACGACCACCTCGTGTGCCTCGACTGCGGCATCGTTGAAGAATTCTTCGACCCCGAAATCGAAAAGCGCCAGCAAATGATCGCCACGGAGCGCGGCTTCAAGCTCCAGGAGCACGCCCTCGCGCTCTACGGCGCATGCACGAAGGAAAACTGCCCGCACCGCAAGCACTGACCGCCGCTTGCGGCTTGCAGGCTGCAGAAAAGGAAACGCCACGGCAGATCTGCCGTGGCGTTTTCGTTTGGGGAGCCGGTATTGGCGAAAAACGGGCCGGACCTCAGGCGGGCACGAGTGCCGTGTCGGCTTGCGCGAGCCGCCAGGGCCGCGCGAGCGCGATCTCGTCGCAGTTCGGCTGCGTGCCGCCGCGATCGATCACGACGAAGTCACTCACGCGCCCGAACGCGAGCAACGGGTGATGCCAGACGCCTTTGGCGTAGTTGACGCCCTGCCCGCGCCCGGCCCAGAACGCCCGCAAGCCGGCCGGATCGAACTCGCCCGCGGGCGCGACCACCACCGCGTAGTCCGCTTCGCCGAGCGGCACGAACGCCTGGCTGCCTAGCGGATGCCGCTCCATCATCGCAATCTCGACGGGCCACGTACGCGGCTGGGCGCGAAACACGCTGACGATGGGCCGGCCGCCCGCCTCGTTCACGTCGATGGCGGCGAGATCGTGAAAGCGCTCGGTCGTGCCGCCGTTGATCGGAAAATGGCGCGCGCCTTCGAGTTCGATGACGTCGCCGAACGGCGCGAACGCCTGTCGCGTCAAGGGTTCCATGTGCAGGATCTGCATCGCGGCTCCTCGCTTAAGCCAGTTCGCCCCACAAGCGCAGGCGCGAGACGCCGCCGTCCGGGAAGATGTTGAAACGCACGTGCGTGACCGGGCCGAGCGCCGCGATCCTGCTCTCGAACACGTGCTGCTTGTCCATTTCGAGCTTCTGCTCGGCGAGCAGTTCCGGCCAGAACATCGCCTGGGTGACGAGCGAGTCGTCGGTACCGCCCGTCACGGTCGCCGCCTGCAGCGAGCAGCGGTCCGGGTAGTTGCCCTTGAAGTGCGCCGTGTCCACTTCGACCTTGCGGATGATGCCGGGCCGCGCGAGCGCCACGATCGCCCAGTCGTTGCCCGGCTCCCGGCGGCGGCGCGTTTCCCAGCCGTCGCCCATGTTCACGCCGCGGCCGGGCATCAGGATCGTGGAAGCGAGCCCGAAGTGCTGGTTGTTGGCCGCGACCAGATAAGCGCCGTTTTCGATCGCCGCGAGATCGATGAGGCTGCCGCGCTCCACCGTGTTCCAGTCGCGCCGGGGCTGACCGTACACGCGCAGACGCGCGAGGCCGCCGTCGGGATAGAGATTCACGCGCAAATGCGTGAACGCGCGCGTATCGCTCACTTCGACGTAGTGGTGCTGGTTGCCCTGCAAGCTCGTCGGCGGGACGATGGTCTGCCAGTCGGCGTTGTCACTGGGGGTTTCGTCGTCGCCCAACTGCGCGTAGCACGCCTCGATCGAAGCCGCCGGCGGGAAGTTGCCCGTGAAGTGGCTCGTGTCGAGATCGAGGCCGTAAATCACGCCCGGGCGCGCGAGGCGCACGATGCAGAAGTCGTGGCCCGTCGTGCGCTTGCGGCGCGTTTCCCAGCCGTCCATCCACTTGCCGTGGTCGTCGTACTTGCCGGGGATGAAGACCGCGGGCTGCGGATCGAGCATGCGCTCCTTCGGCGCGAAGAACTCGTCGCTCGCGTGGAGCGCGCGGGCGCCCAGACGCGGATCGGCGAGGTTCATGTAGCGGCGCGTGAAGGCGGGGGCATTGGGGTCGAGAGTCGGAATGGCCATGATGGTGTCGTTCGCTTGGGTTGTTCAGTTGATCGAAGGAAAACGAATGCCGAGTGCTGGGTCAGGCGTGCGCGTGCTTGCCGCCGAGCGCACCGTTTTCGCCAAGCGCCGTGTCTGCGTCGCTGTCGCCTGCCGGCACGTAGAGAAAGCCTTCGTCGAGGTTCAGCACACGCCTGGCGCGCGCCTTGTCGATGTCGTGCTCCCACACTGCGACCACCACCGTCGCGACGCAGTTGCCGATCAGGTTGGTGAGCGCGCGAGCGATGCCGACGAACCAGTCCACCGGCAGGATCAGCACGAGGCCGAGCACGGGAATCGCGGGAATGGCGGAGAGCGTGGCGGCGAGGATCACGATCGCCGAGCCGGGAATGCCGTGCGCGCCCTTCGAGGTAATGAGCGACACCAGCACGACCACGATGAGGTCGTGCATCGACAGCGGCGTGTTGGTTGCCTGCGCGATGAAGATCACGGCGAGCGTGAGGTAGATCGAAAAGCCGTCGAGATTGAACGAGTAGCCCGTCGGGATAACGAGACCCACCGTGGAATCCTTCACGCCCATCCATTCGAGCTTGCGCATGATCTGCGGCAGCACGGCGTCGGACGAAGCGGTGCCGAGCACGATCGAGAGTTCTTCGCGCAGGTAGCGGATCAGCTTGAACACGTTGAAGCCCGCCAGCCGCATGACAATGCCGAGCACGACCGCAACGAACACGACGCAGCTCGCGTAGAACACGATCACGAGCAGCCCGAGTTGCTTGAGCGAAGCGACGCCGTAGGTGCCGGTCGTGAACGCGATCGCGCCGAGCACGCCGAGCGGCGCGAGCTTGATGATGAAGCCCATCACGCGGAAGAAAACCTGCGAGAGTTCGTCGATGAGGCTGTTCACACGCTGCGCCTTCGGGCCGAGCAGCGAGAGCGCGCTGCCGAACAACACCGAGAAAACGAGGATTTGCAGGATGTCGCCCTTCGCGAAGGCATCGAAGGCGGTGTCGGGAATGATCTTCAGCAGGAAGCCCGCGGTGTCCTTCAGGCTCCTGGCGTGCTCCGTGTAGGTCGCAAGCGAGGCCGCATCGAGCGAGTGCAGATCGACGTTCATGCCCGCGCCCGGACGCGTGACATACGCGAGCACGGCGCCGATCACGAGTGCGACGGTGGTCATCGCCTCGAAGTACACCACCGACTTCAGGCCGACGCGGCCCACCTTCTTCAGGTCACCCGCGTGCGCCATGCCGCTTACGACCACGCAGAACACGATCGGCCCGATCACCATCTTGATGAGCTTGAGAAAGCCGTCGCCGAGCGGGCGCAGCGATTGGGCGAAATGCGGAAACACCGCGCCTACGACGATGCCCAGTACGAGGGCGATCACTACGCGGCCAAACAGCGAATTGAAGAACTTCGTCACGACTGTCTCCTACTGAGCAGGGGTGGAGCAAGCAACTGTTCTGACTGGTCTGACCAGCACTGTTATGGCGGATAGTAGGAAGCCGATATAACGGAGTCAAGGTTGGGAAGCGCGGTGTTTACCCTTGCGCGGTCTGACCAGTTTGCGGGCCGGAGCGCCACGCCTTGTCCCACGGCGCACGGGCGTTGACGCGATGCACCATACGGGTGCTCCGGACGGGACTACAATACCGGTCAGACCACGCGAAAGCTGCCCGCGCCATCCGATGAAGAACGTTCCGCACACCGTCACCGACGCCGCCATCGCCACGATCCGCGAACGGATCGAGGGCGGGCTGTATCCGGTCGGCAGCCTGCTGCCCGCACAGCGGCAGCTTTCCGAGGAGCTGGCGATCAGCCGCGCGTCGCTGCGCGAAGCGCTCTCGACGCTCGAAGCGCTCGGCATGCTGTCGATCCGCGCCGGCAAGGGTGTGTATGTGACGAGCGCGCAGGCCACCAACGCTCACCCGTGGCGTTTCGCCGATCAGTCGTCGCTGCCCGACACCTACCAGATGCGCTACGCGCTCGAAGGCTTCGCCGCGCGCATGGCGGCGCTCGCCATCGGCGACGCCGACGTCGCGTGGCTCGAAGCGAACACCGAGGCGCTGCACAGCGCCCTCGCCTGCGACGAGCTCGACGAAGCCGCGCAGCTCGACTTCGAGTTCCACATGCGTATCGTCAATCTCGCGGGCAATGCGGCGATCGAATCGATCCTGCGCAGCAGCGCCGACATCATGAAAGAGAGCCAGCGCATGCCGTTCTACCGGCGCGAGCGCGTGCTCTCCACGCATCGCGAGCACGGCCTGATCGTGGTGGCGCTGAAGGCGCGCGACTCGGCGGCGGCCGGCGAGGCGATCGAGGCGCACATCGCCAATGCGGCACAGCGCGCGGGCGTGTACTTCCCCACGCCGCCCGCGTTCGCCACCGCCTCCCAGAGCGCCATCGAAAAATAAGGACAAAAAAAACCGCCCCGAGGGGCGGTCTTTTCATGCAGCGTCGAGCGTGCTTACTTCGCGTTCGCGAGCGCCACAGCCGTGTCCAGCATGCGGTTCGAGAAGCCCCACTCGTTGTCGTACCAGCTCGACACCTTCACGAGACGGCCCGAGACCTTCGTGAGCGTGGCGTCGAACGTCGACGACGCCGGGTTGTGGTTGAAGTCGATCGACACCAGCGGTGCGTCGTTGTAGCCCAGGATGCCCTTGAGCGCGCCTTCCGACGCTTCCTTCATGATGGCGTTGACTTCTTCGACCGTCGTGTCGCGCTTGGCGATGAACGACAGGTCGACGATCGAGACGTTGATGGTCGGGACGCGGATCGCGTAGCCGTCCAGCTTGCCGTTCAGTTCCGGCAGCACGAGGCCGACAGCCGAAGCCGCGCCCGTCTTCGTCGGGATCTGGCTGTGCGTGGCCGAGCGCGCGCGGCGCAGGTCTTCGTGGTACACGTCGGTCAGAACCTGGTCGTTCGTGTACGCGTGGATCGTCGTCATCAGGCCGGTTTCGAGGCCGATCTTGTCGTTCAGCGGCTTGACGAGCGGTGCCAGGCAGTTGGTCGTGCACGATGCGTTCGAGATGACCGTGTGTTCGGCCTTCAGCACGTTGTGGTTCACGCCGTAGACGATGGTCGCGTCGACGTCCTTACCGCCCGGCGCCGAGATGATCACCTTCTTCGCGCCGCCCTTCAGGTGCGCGCTGGCCTTTTCCTTGGTCGTGAAGAAGCCCGTGCACTCCATCACGACGTCGACGCCCAGCTCGCCCCACGGCAGTTCGGCCGGGTTGCGGTTGGCCAGCACGCGGATACGGTCGCCGTTGACGACGAGGTAGTCGCCGTCGACCTTCACTTCACCCGGGAACTTGCCGTGTGCCGTGTCGTACTGCGTCAGATGCGCATTGGTCTTCGCGTCACCCAGGTCGTTGATCGCAACGATCTGGATGTCGTGCTTCTTGCCGTTCTCGTAGAACGCGCGAAGCGTGTTACGGCCGATGCGGCCGTAGCCATTGATAGCGACGCGAATGGTCATGGTTTATCTCCTAAGGGCTGAAAAATTCTGAAACCAGTGCTGCGCTGGCGCCGACTCCGGGCTGCGGCGGCCCGGCGGGACGCTCAAGGCAGCGGGCCCGCCAGATCTTGCCGATCAGGCGGGCCCGTTACGCATGCTTAGTTGTCGAGCGCGGCCTTGGCCGTCGCGACGACATGATCGACCGTGAAGCCGAAGTGCTTGAACAGCACGCCAGCCGGGGCCGATTCGCCGAACGTGTCGATGCCGACCACGCCGCCTTCAAGGCCCACGTACTTGCGCCAGAAGTCGGTCACACCGGCTTCGATCGCGACGCGGCGCACGCCCTTGGGCAGCACGCGCTCACGGTAGTCGGCGTCCTGCTTGTCGAACACGTTGGTCGACGGCATGGACACCACGCGGGCGCCGATACCTTCGCGCTGCAGCGCTTCGACGGCCTTCATCGCCAGTTCGACTTCCGAGCCCGTGGCGATCAGGATGATCTTGCGGCTCGGGATGTCGTCGTTCCAGTCCTTGAGGACGTAGCCGCCCTTGGCGATGTTCGCGATTTGCGCGTCCGTGCGCTCGTTGAACTGCAGGTTCTGACGGCTGAAGATCAGCGACGAGGGACCGTGATGCGAGATCGATTCGGTCCAGGCCACCGCGGTTTCCACGGTGTCGGCCGGACGCCAGAGCGTCATGTTCGGGATCAGGCGCAGGCTTGCGACCTGTTCGATCGACTGGTGCGTCGGGCCGTCTTCGCCGAGACCGATCGAGTCGTGCGTGAATACGAAGATCGACGGGCACTTCATCAGCGCGGCCACGCGCAGCGCGTTGCGGCTGTAGTCCGAGAACGTGAGGAACGTGCCGCCGAACGCCTTGTAGCCGCCGTGCAGGTTAAGGCCGTTGAGCGCCGCACTCATGCCGAACTCGCGCACGCCGTAGTTGATGTGGTTGCCCCACTGGATGCCGGTCTCGCCGGCCTTGGCGGCGCGCACGGGCTTCGAAGCCTTCCAGTTGGTGAGGTTCGAGCCGGTCAGGTCGGCCGAGCCGCCCAGCAGTTCGGGCAGTGCGGCGGCGAGGCCTTCGATGGCCTGCTGCGAAGCCTTGCGCGTGGCAACCGTTTCCTTGCGCGAATCCGCGCCGGCGACGATCGCGGCGGCTTTCTGCGCCCAGTCCGCGGGCAGCTTGTGCGCCATGCGGCGCTCGAATTCGGCGGCTTCGGTCGGGTACTTCGACTTGTACGCGGCGAACTGCTCGTTCCATGCCGCTTCGAACTTCGCACCGGCGTCCTTCGCGTCCCAGTCTGCGTAGACTTCCTGCGGCAGCGTGAACGGCTCCCACTTCCAGCCCGCCGCTTCGCGCCACTTGGCGATTTCTTCGGCGCCAAGCGCCGCGCCGTGCACGTCGTGGCCGCCCTGCTTGGTGGGCGCACCCTTGCCGATGATGGTCTTGCAGCAGATCAGCGTGGGCTTGTCCGAGGCCTTGGCCTTCTGGATAGCCGCGTCGACCGCGTCCACGTCATGGCCGTCCACGTGCGGGATCACGTTCCAGCCGTAGGCTTCGAAGCGCTCCGGCGTGTTGTCGTGGAACCAGTTGACGACGTCGCCGTCGATCGAAATGCCGTTGTCGTCGTACAGCGCGATCAGCTTGTTCAGCTTGAGCGTGCCGGCGAGCGAGCAGGCTTCGTGCGAGATGCCTTCCATCAGGCAGCCGTCGCCGAGGAACACATACGTGTGGTGATCGACGATCTTCGCGTCGGCCTTGTTGAATTCCGCAGCGAGCAGCGCTTCGGCCAGCGCCATGCCGACCGAGTTCGCCAGCCCCTGGCCGAGCGGGCCCGTGGTCGTCTCGACACCCGGCGTGATGCCGAACTCGGGGTGACCCGGCGTCTTCGAGTGCAGCTGACGGAAGTTCTTCAGTTCCGCCATCGGCAGGTCGTAGCCCGTCAGGTGCAGCAGCGAGTACAACAGCATCGAGCCGTGGCCGTTCGACAGCACGAAGCGATCGCGGTCACTCCAGAGCGGGTTCGTCGGGTTATGGCGCAGATGGCGCGACCACAGTGCAACGGCGATCTCGGCCATGCCCATGGGCATGCCGGGGTGACCGGAGTTCGCTTGCTGAACGGCGTCCATGGACAGCGCACGAATGGCGTTGGCCATCAACTGGGTGGTAGCGGGGGAGGCGGAGGACGAGGTCGTCATGTCGAGTCCGGAAGTGTGCAAAAAGCGGCGTGGGCGGCGCAGGTCGCGAACAGCGCAAATTGCGAGAAAACTGCGGCGCACACAGCAGCGCGGGAGTCCGGAAGCTCGGCAAATCGCCCGCTCAGGCGCACATGCGGCGCCAGGAGACGCGAAACGGCCGGAGCAAACGGAGAGGGCTGCAAAGCGGAATATTCTAGCAGATCATGGGGATGAACCCTGGCCGTAAGGCGCGCGGTATGCGCCGCACGCGCAGTCGTCCTCGCGTTGGCCCCTGGCGCGGCCCAGGTCCGGTTCACACCCCTATAATGGCTCTGTTGGCCCTATTTACTGCGGGATTTTCGCGTGCTCAGGCGCAACGGCAACACACCTCGACTTCCGTGACCGACTCCCTCCTCTTCCATCCTGCGGCAGACGCGCTCTACGGTTTTCCTGGCGCGCGCCGCCTCGCCGCGGCCGACACGCCGTGGCAGCGCATCGAGGTCTGGGACACGCCGCAACTGGGCTGCCTGTTCACGCTGGACGGCCGCCCGATGACCTCCGCCGGCGACGAGTTCATCTATCACGAGTGCATGACGCACCCGGCCGCGCTCACGCATCCCGCGCCGCGCGCGGCGCTCGTGCTGGGCGGCGGCGACGGCGGCGCGGCGCGCCAGTTGTTGCGCCACCCGGACATCGAGCGCATCGTCGTGGCCGAACTGGACCCGGACGTGGTGCGCCTGACGGGCGACTATCTGCCCGAGGTGCGCGGCGACGCCTTCGAAGATCCGCGGGTGGAACTCGTGATCGGCGACGCGGCCGCGTTTGTCGCCTCCGCGCAGGCGCGCTTCGACCTCGTCGTATTCGATCTGACTCCGCCTGACTCGCCGGCTGCGGGCCTCTATACCCCGACGTTCTATGCGGCGCTCAAGCGCGTGATGAGCGCCGACGCGCTCGTCTCGCTCCATCTGGGCTCGCCGTTCCATCATGCGCAGCGCGTGGGCGCGCTGCTCGGCGGACTGCGCGCGGCCTTCGCCGTCGTGCGACCGCTTGCCGCCTACGTGCCGCTCTACGGTTCACTGTGGCTCATGGCGATCGCGAGCGACACGCTCGACCCCGCCGGAGTCGACGAGACCACGTTGCAGGCGCGCGCCGCCGGGCGGCATCTCGAAGGCTTGCGCTACTACGACCCGCGACTGCACGTGGCGCTGTTAAAGGGTTCATGCACGGCCCGCGATAAACTAGGCAGATTCCTGCCGCTCTAGGGCTCCTGCCCGTGGAGAACGGCTGGTCCCATAGCGCTTTTGTCCTGCGCGCCCTCGCCCGGAGCGGCACGGCGCATCATCCGAACCGCGAATCTGGAGAGACTCGATGACCGCACCCCGTCCTGCCGGCGTGCCATGGCTGACCCCGTATCTGACAGTACGCGACGCGCGCGCGTCGATGGACTTCTATCGGGCAGCACTCGGTTTTGCGGTACGCGACAGCGTGGAGGACGACGGCGCGATCATGCACGTGGAAATGACTTACCACGATCAGTTGATCGTCATGTTCGCGCCGGAGGGCGCGTTCGGCTCGACCGCGCGCACGCCCAAAAGCGCACAGACTGTCGCGCCGCAATCTTTTTATCTGTATGTCGACGATGTCGACGCGGTTTATGCGCGGGCGCTCGAAGCCGGCGCAAAATCGCTGAGCGAGCCGCAGGACCAGTTCTGGGGGGACCGTTTCGCGCAGGTCGAAGACCTCGACGGTTACCGCTGGGCGCTTGCTCGGCACTTGTCCCGATTCAATGAAAAATAGTTCTATGCCCCGCTTTTTCGTCGGCAGCGCCCTGCAATCCGACGAGGTTGTCACCCTTCCCGACGAGGTCACGCGTCATGTCCAGGTGCTGCGCCTGCAGCCCGGCGACACCATCGTGTTGTTCAACGGTCTTGGCGGCGAGTACAGCGCCGAGATTGTCGGCATGGAGCGCCGCGACACGCAGGTGCGCATCGGCCCTCGCCGCGACTTTGAAGCCGAGCCGCCTTACCGCGTCACGCTCGCTCAGGGCATTGCCGGCAACGACAAGATGGACTGGCTGATCGAAAAGGCCGTCGAACTGGGCGCGACGAACTTCGTGCCGCTCACCGCAGCGCGCAGCGTCGTGCGGCTTTCCGGCGAGCGCGCCGTGCGCCGCCAGGCGCACTGGCAGCGCATTGTGCAGGCCTCGTGCGAACAATGCGGACGCAACCGCCTGCCCGACGTCGCGCCCGCGCGTGACATCGCCACATGGCTGGACTCCTTACCCGGGCGCCCCGGCGAAGGCGAACTGCGCCTGCTGCTCTCGCCGCGCGCCAACGTCGCGTTCTCGACCTTGCCGGTCGAGCCGCCTTCGGGCGAAGTGACGGTGCTGATCGGGCCTGAGGGGGGATTTTCGTCGCAGGAAGAGGAGGCGGCGCTCGACCACGGCTTCCTCGCCGTGGGGCTCGGGCCGCGCGTGCTGCGCACCGAAACGGCGGGCATCGCCGTGCTCGCGGCGCTCGCCGCACGCTGGGGCGGCTGGTAAGCGCAGCGGGTAAAAATGACAAAGCCCGCCGGAAGGCGGGCTTGCGATTTTCTGTCGCATGCGCGCGACGGAACGTGAGCCGAAGGTCAGGCGAACGAATAAAAAACGCGGAACGGCACCTTGCGCTCGGCCCAGTATTCCGAAGCCTCGCGAAAGACGTCGAGCAGCGTTTCCCGGCCGTCCTTGTCGAACTTCTGGGCGATCGGCAGTCCTTCCAGCACGATCACGAAACCGGGCTGCTCGCCGGCTTTCTGCACCAGATCGGTCAGGCAGTCGTACAGGCCGTCGTAGTTCTTGCCAAAATGCTTCGGAAACAGAAACGAGGTGGCAATCGTCTCGAGTACTTCCTGCCTGGTTTGCGCATTCGCGCAGAACGCATAGAGGAAATGCTGCTGCAGCCGCTGGGCTTCGTCCGAGAGATCCTGAATGCGAAACGCCCGGATCGACTGGACAATATTCGGCTGCACGGTCGAAAACAGGCTCATGGCCCCCTCGTTCGATGAAAGCCCCGCCTCATCCTGGCGCGCCTCGCTGTCGTGCTTCAACTGCATGACGCGCTGGAACAGGTTGCCCTCCCCGGACGCGAACAGATCGCTCGCGACCCGGGGGTCGTGCGCGTAAACGTTATCGCTCATGCCGCTCATCCCGGTGTCAATCAATAATTCGCCTGAAACTGGCGTAGTGGTCGTCGGAGTAGTAACAGTTGTCGGTCCGCTTGCGTGGACCACCGCAAACGATGCGCTTGGCACCGCGGTTGTGCGCGCCCGGCGTCGGGACCGTGTACTCGTGATAGTAGCCCCGCCGCTGCGGTGGCAATATCCGCTCAAAATTCCCGAAAACAACGCCGTCCTTCTCGAAAGGGAACGGGCCGCCCGCCGCAATCAGGCTCAACGTGCCTACCGCCTC
Organism: Paraburkholderia sp. BR10936; assembly: GCF_040965735.1. Taxonomy (NCBI): domain Bacteria; kingdom Pseudomonadati; phylum Pseudomonadota; class Betaproteobacteria; order Burkholderiales; family Burkholderiaceae; genus Paraburkholderia; species Paraburkholderia sp. BR10936. The sequence goes on along the minus strand of NZ_JBFRCM010000003.1, from coordinate 637,190 downwards.
ACGCGGAAGTTCGTTGACCGAAATGCTGCCGACCGGATTACCCGCCTCTTCCGGCTGACTCGTGCGCGCCTGAGCGCCACCTGCCGCGAACGCTGCGGTTGCGACCAGCGCCACCGCTGCGGCGCGCCGCAAGCCAGACAAACCGCCGCCGAAACAATGAGTTAGACGAGGCGCCATCACCTGGTTCCCGCTTCCCTGGTTACGTGTTCGACGACCATGAAAGGTGTAAGGGTATCGCTAATGATGCCTGGAAGCAACGTTAGTCAGGCGAGGACGACTACAGCTTGACTCCTCACGAGGGTCAAACTGGTAACTTTTACAATCTCATTTCGCGCGATTTTGCTCGCTCGAGCCGGGTCTCGCGCTCAAAAAAAATCGGCGTGCTCACAGGAGCACACCGATTTTCAGGTCAGCGTCACCGGGCGCCGGCGACTCGCAAGACTGAGCTTAACGTGCCGCGTTCACGTCCGCGACGAGCAGCGCCGTCATGTTGACGATGCGGCGCACCGTGGCGGAAGCCGTCAGCACGTGCACCGGCTTGGCTGCGCCGAGCAGGATCGGCCCGATGGCGATGTTGTTGCCTGCCGCCGTCTTGAGCAGGTTGTAGGAGATATTCGCCGCGTCGATATTCGGCATGATCAGCAGATTCGCTTCGCCTTCGAGCGTCGACTCCGGCAGGATCTCCTTGCGCAGGTTCGCGTCGATCGCCACGTCGCCGTGCATTTCGCCGTCCACCTGCAGGTCCGGCGCGCGCTCCTGGAGGATCTCGAGCAGGTCGCGCATCTTCTGGGCGCTCGGCGCGTTGCTCGAACCGAAGTTCGAGTGCGAGCACAGCGCGATCTTCGGCTCGATGCCGAAGCGGCGCACCTCCTCGGCCGCCATGATGGTGATTTCCGCGAGCTGCTCCGGCGTCGGGTCGACGTTGACGTGCGTGTCGGCGATGAAAATCTGCCGGTTCGGCAGCACGAGCGCGTTCATTGCCGCGTAGACGTTGCAGCCGGCCCTCTTGCCGATCACCTGGTCGATGAAGTGCAGGTGGCGGTGCGTCGTGCTGACCGTGCCGCAGATCATGCCGTCGGCTTCGCCCTTTTCCACGAGCATCGAGCCGATCAGCGTGGTGCGGCGGCGCATTTCGAGTTTCGCCATTTGCTGCGTGATGCCCTTGCGCGCCATGAGCTTCGCATAGGTCTGCCAGAACTCGCGGTAGCGCTCGTCATGGTCGGTGTTCACGACCGTATAGTCCTGGCCGGCGTGCAGGCGCAGGCCGTAGCGTGCGATGCGCTGCTCGATCACCGACGGACGGCCGATCAGGATGGGCTTCGCGAGCTTTTCGTCGACCACGATCTGCACCGCGCGCAGGATGCGCTCCTCTTCGCCCTCGGCAAACACGATGCGCTTCTTCTCCGGCTCCACGGCGCGCGCGAGCTGGAAGATCGGCTTCATGGTCGTGCCGCTGTGGTAGACGAATTGCTGGAGGTGCTGCTCGTAGGCGTCCATGTCCTCGATCGGACGGGTCGCGACGCCCGAGTCCATTGCCGCCCTTGCCACAGCCGGCGCGATCTTGACGATCAGGCGCGGGTCGAAGGGCTTCGGGATCAGATACTCGGGCCCGAACTGCAGATCCTGGATGCCGTAGGCCGTGGCAACGACATCGCTTTGCTCCTGGCGCGCCAGTTCCGCAATCGCGTTGACCGCGGCGATTTCCATTTCGCGCGTGATGGTGGTCGCGCCCGCGTCGAGCGCGCCGCGGAAGATGAACGGAAAGCACAGGACGTTGTTCACCTGGTTCGGGTAATCCGTGCGGCCCGTGGCGAGCACGGCGTCCGGACGCACTTCGAGCGCGAGCTCCGGCAGGATTTCCGGCGTCGGATTGGCGAGCGCGAGAATGAGCGGCTTGGCCGCCATCTGCTTGACCATGTCCTGCTTGAGCACGCCGCCAGCCGAAAGGCCGAGGAAAATGTCGGCGCCTTCGATCACTTCGGCGAGCGTGCGCGCGTGGGTTTCCCGCGCGAATCGCTCCTTGTCCGGGTCCATCAACTCGGTGCGGCCCTTGTAGACCACGCCCGCCAGGTCGGTCACGACGATGTTTTCGAGCGGCAGGCCGAGGTCGACGAGCAGGTCCAGACACGCGAGTGCGGCGGCGCCCGCGCCCGAGGCGACCAGCTTCACGTCCTTGATGTCCTTGCCCACGACCTTCAGGCCGTTCGTGAAGGCGGCCGCCACTACGATGGCCGTGCCGTGCTGGTCGTCGTGGAAGACCGGAATCTTCATGCGCTTGCGCGCTTCGCGTTCGACGATGAAGCACTCGGGCGCCTTGATGTCTTCGAGATTGATGCCGCCGAACGTGGGTTCGAGCGCGGCGATCACGTCGACGAGCTTGTGCGGGTCCGACTCGTTGAGTTCGATGTCGAACACGTCGATGCCCGCGAACTTCTTGAAGAGCACCGCCTTGCCTTCCATCACCGGCTTCGAGGCGAGCGGTCCGATGTTGCCGAGGCCGAGCACGGCCGTGCCGTTCGACACGACGCCCACGAGGTTGCTGCGCGCCGTGAAGCGTGCGGCGTTGAGCGGATTTTCGACAATCGCCTCGCACGCGAACGCGACGCCCGGCGAGTACGCCAGCGAGAGATCACGCTGATTGATCATCTGCTTGGTCGGCGCGATCGCGATCTTCCCGGGCGTAGGGAACTCGTGATAATCGAGGGCGGCTTCGCGAAGCTTGTTCGTAGCGGGATTCGACATGGGGAGGCAGGACGTGGGTGCGGATTAGAATGACAACTCGAACGCTAAGTTTGACCGATTGTAGCGCCAATCCCTGGCAGCATTCCTTTCAGTTCGGGCGCAAGTCCAGCGACCGCGATGGGGGAAAAGCCATGCCAGGGTGCCCTATGCGGCGACGGCCATAGCCCAACTGACATAACCCTTTCGTCATGCTTTCCGAGTTCTCCCTGATCGACCGATATTTTGCGCGTCGAGCGCGCACGAACACGCAACGCGCAACGCTGGGCATTGGCGACGACTGCGCGCTCATCGCGCCCGCCGCGGGCGAAATACTGGCCGTCTCGACCGACATGCTGGTGGAAGGCCGCCACTTCTTCCCCGACATCGATCCGCATGCGCTCGGCCACAAAGCGCTCGCCGTCAATCTCTCCGACCTCGCCGCGATGGGTGCGCAGCCGCTCGGCTTCACGCTGGCGTTCGCGCTCCCCAAGGCGGACGAGGACTGGCTAGCCGCGTTCAGCGCGGGCCTCTTCGAGCTGGCCGACCGCTTCGACTGCGAATTGATCGGCGGCGACACCACGGCAGGGCCGCTGAACCTGTGCCTGACAGTGTTCGGCTCCGTGCGTCAGGATGCCGCACTTCGGCGCGACGCCGCCCACGCGGGCGACGACATCTGGGTCTCCGGCACGCCCGGCGACGCGCGCGCGGGTCTCGGCATGATGCGCGGCGAATGGCCGGTGCGCGAGCAGGACGCCGCGCCGTTGCGCCGGGCGCTCGAATACCCTGAACCGCGCGTGGCGCTGGGCCTCGCGCTGCGCGGCGTGGCCCGCGCGGCGCTCGACGTATCGGACGGTCTGGCCGGCGACCTGCGCCATATCCTGGAACGCTCGCACCTCGCCGCGACGATCGACGTCGACGCCTTGCCGCTCTCGCCTGCGCTCGCGCGCCTGCCGCGCGACGTGCAGCTGCAATGCGCGCTCGCGGGGGGCGACGACTACGAACTGTGTTTCACGGCGGCGCCCGCGCGGCGCGACGCGGTCGAGGCGGCCGCGCAACAGGCGGGGGTGCGCGTCACGCGCATCGGTACAATGACTTCCCGCACTTCGCCGCAAGCCGCCCCCGAGATCGCCTGGCGCGACGCGGGCGGCACGCCGCTCAATCTGACGTTGCAAGGTTTCGATCACTTCCATGCAGACTGATCCCACGCCCTCGCCCGCCGGTCAGCCGGCTCCTCCGGCAGGCTCGGCAAGCAACGCCGCCGCACCCGGCACGGGCGCTCAGGCCACTCGCCCGCGCCGCGCCGACGCGCCGTTCATGCTCACCCATCCGCTGCACATCGTTTCGCTCGGCTTCGGCTCGGGACTCTCGCGCCTCGCGCCCGGCACGGCCGGCACGCTGTTCGCTTGGGCGTCCTTCGAGGTGCTCAACCGCTATCTGACGGTGACGGAGTGGGGACTGCTGATCTTCTTCGGCTTCTTTGCGGGCATCTGGATCACGGCCTTCACGGCGAAGAAGCTGCGCACGGACGATCCCTCGGCCATCGTCTGGGACGAGATCGTGGCGTTCTGGCTCGTGCTGCTCATGATCACGCCCGTCGCTTTCGAGGGCCGGCTGTGGGCCTTCGTCGTCTTCCGGTTTTTCGACATGGTGAAGCCGCCGCCCATCCGCTATTTCGACCGGCGCTTCAAGGGCGGCCTCGGCATCATGCTCGACGACATCGTCGCCGCATTCTTTACGCTGCTCGTCATCGCGCTCTGGCGCATGTCGGTGTAGCGCCACCTCGCCGCCAACCCAACGGATTGCTGCAATGGCTACCGATTCCGTCGTCCACCAACTCGCCATCCGCGTCGGCAACAAGCTGCGCGACGGGCGGCTCATGCTCGCGAGCGCCGAATCCTGCACGGGCGGCATGGTCGCCACCGCCATCACCGACATATCCGGCAGCAGCGTCTGGTTCGAACGCGGTTTCGTCACCTACTCGAACCAGGCGAAAACCGAGATGATCGGCGTGCCGCCCGAACTCATCGAAAAGCACGGCGCGGTGAGCGAGCCGGTCGCGCGCGCGATGGCTGAAGGCGCGCTCAGCAACAGCCGGGCACAAGTTTCGCTCTCCATCACCGGCGTCGCTGGACCGGGCGGCGGCACGCCGGAAAAACCGGTCGGCATGGTGTCGTTCGGCTGGAGCAACCGGCTCCATACGAGCGTCGAGACGCTGGTCTTCAAGGGCGACCGCGAACAGATCCGCGTGCAGGCCGCCGCGCACGCGTTGCGCGGGCTGCTCGCGTTCATCGACGAACAGGAACGCTAAAACCGGCCCGCGCCTCGACGGAGCGCCGGCCGGGCCCACCAAGGAGGCCCATGCCATGGCAGCCGCGAATACCGCAGTCGAAGCATTGATCCGCCGCTTCGGGCTCGAACCGCATCCCGAAGGCGGCTACTACAGCGAAACCTATCGAGCCGACAAGCTCGTGCGGCGCGACGGCGCAGCCGCCGCAGAGGGCACGCGCGCAGCCTCGACGGCCATCTACTTCCTGCTGGCGGAAGGCGCCTATTCGGCATGGCACCGCATCCGCTCCGACGAGCTCTGGCACTTCTACGCGGGCTCCCCCCTCGAGATTCATTCGATCGATGAACGCGGCGTGCTCTCCACGCGCAAGCTCGGCCACGCGCTCGACCATCCGGGCACCGTGTTCCAGGCGGTGGTGCCGGCCGGACACTGGTTCGCGGCGCGCTGCTGCGATCCTTCGACCTATGCGCTCGTGGGCTGCACGGTGGCGCCCGGGTTCGAGTTCAGCGAGTTCGAGATCGCCGATGTGAACGCGCTCGCCGATAAATACCCGCTGCATCGATCGATCGTCGAATTGTTCCGCAAACCGGCATCCGTTGCGGCTGCGGCCGCGAAGAAAGATTAGGCGCGCGGCGTCCGGGGACGCGGATCCGCATGATGCCCAGCTTCGGCCGCCGCCATGGCGCCCCTCCCACTTCGCCGTACGCCGCGCTCGAGGCGCTCCAGCGCAACCTCAGGCGTGAACGGCGCGTCTTCGCACTGCTCACCGGCCTGCTGATCCTTGCAGCGCTGTGCATGGCCGCCGCCGCGCTCGGCGGCATCGGGTTCAGCGCGCTGCGCGCGCAGGCGCTGGAAGCGAACACCCTCAGTGCGAAGGCCAACGCGCGGCTCGACCGGCTGTACACCCTGCTCGGCAGTGCGGGCGTCGTCCTCGTGCTCGAGACCGCCTCGACATCGAAGGCACCGTTGAGCGCCGAGCCAACATCCCGCTGCGCGACGACCTTCGAAGGCATGGACGGGTCGCCCGATCTGAGGGCGGTGTGCGAGCACATGGCTGGGGTGCTCGAGCGCGTCTCGTCCGCCGTTCCCATCATGTTGCTGCGCGCCGACGGCAGCGCGGCCTATAGCCGTGGTGTCGCCCTCGAGGGGTCGCATTTGCGGCCGACCGAAGCCGCGCGCACGCTGGCCGATGCCGCGCTCCTGCAGATCACGACCCGTGGCCTGGATCCGGTCGCGGCAGCCAGAGGGATCAAGGTCGCCTGGTTCCGCCCACCCGAAGCGCTGGGCTTCCCGCCCGATCTCGTGCTCGGTGCGTTGCCGGTGCTCAGGAACGGTACGCTCTACGCGTTCACGATCACGAGCGTCGATCTCGACTCGCTCCTCATCGCCGCCAGCACCAGCGTCCCGTCGATCACCCCCACGCTGTTCGGCGCTGACGGCATCATGCTTGCCGGCCCGCTGCCGCCTGCTGACGCGCAGTCTCTCGACCGACGCCTTGCGAACCTTGCCCCCGGCAACTTCCACGTACTCCCCCGCTTCGGCGTCGCGCTGCGCGAAGCGCCGCTCGTGCATGGCTTTGGGCACTTCATGGTGGCGCTGTCGTGGGGCGAGCTCTTCGCGATCACGCGCACGCCCGTCATCATCGTCCTGATGCTGACGGCCGCGCTCATTGCCATGCTCACCTTGCTGTCGCGCTACTGGAATCGCCGGGTGCTGACGCGTACTTACGACGAAGCCACGCGCGCGCTCGAAGGCGAGTTGCTCAATCACCTGCTCGTGCACGCCACGCCGGTGGGTCTGTGCATCGTCCGGCGCAGCAACTTCGAGATCGTCGTGGCGAACCAGATGGTGCGCGATGTTCTCGGGATAGACGCGCACGCCACGCGCTTGCCGAACGCAGTGTGTGTCGCGTTCGAGCAGCACGGGCCATGGCCCGGACCCGCGAAACACGATGACGAGACCACGGTGTATGAGTTGCCGTATTCGCTGGAGCGGCCCGGCAAGGAAGCGCTCCATCTCGCCATCACCTATGCGCCGGCCACGATGCACCACGAAGCCGTCCTGTTCTGCGCGATAGCCGACATGTCGGAGCGCTACGAAGCCGAGCGCCTGCTGCGCGAAGCCAAGCGCATGAGCGACGAAGCCGCGCGCGCCAAGGTGAGCTTCTTCGCGGCGATGAGCCATGAGATCCGCACGCCGCTCGCTTCGCTCGTCGGCAATATCGAACTCGTCGCGCGCGGGCCGCTCGCGCCGGAACAGAGCGCGCGCGTGCAGGCCATGCAAAACTCCTCGGCTGAACTGCTGCAGATCGTGAGCGATGTGCTCGATTTTTCGAAAATCGACGTCGGTCAGATGAAGCTCGTCGAAGAACCTGGCTCGATTGCGGCACTCCTTGTCCGCATCGCGCTCGGCCATGCACCGCTCGCCGTGCGCCAGCACCTGCCGTTCTATCTCGTGATGGATCGGGCCATGCCGGCGCAGGTGCGCTTCGACGCCGTGCGCGTCGCGCAGATCGCCAACAATCTGCTCAGCAATGCGTTCAAGTTCACCCGCTCCGGGAAGATCGTCCTGCGTGCGCGCTGGAGCGAAGGTACGCTTGCGATCAGCGTGAGCGATTCCGGCGACGGCATCCCCGAAGACCTCAAGCCACACCTGTTCCAGCCCTTCACACAAGGCGACGCCCATCGACTGACGCAAGCGCGCGGCACCGGCCTCGGGCTTTCGATCTGCGCCCGGCTCGCCCAGTTGATGCACGGCCGCGTCGAACTCGACAGCGCGCTCGGCGTCGGGACGCGCGTGGCGGTGACGCTGCCACTGCACCCCGAAGGCGAAGCCACGGCTGGCGATGAATGGACGCTACCCGATGCGCATCCCGCCATCCTGTGCCGCGCGCCGGAGAATCGCGAGTGGCTGGCCAATCTGTTCGACAGCCGCAGCAGCATGCCGACCTTCCTGAGCCTCGAAGCGCCACCGCGTGACGGCACGTTCGACTACCTGCTCGTAACCGACGAATTCACCGGCGACGACATCGCTTCGCTATGGCCTGATCAAGCGAAAATCATATGGCTGCGACAGGACGGACCACTCGTCCCGCTCGAACTCGACGGCGGCGCACTCGTGGTGAGCCTGTACAGTCTCGCGGGCATACGCGCCGCGACGCAGAAGCGGATTCGCAGCCGTGTGGCGGCAGCGCAAGCACAGCAACCCGCAGCGGACCAGCCCGCGACAGACGAGAATTTCGCATCGCTGACTGCGCTGATCGCCGAGGACAACCGGCTCAATCGCGCACTGCTGCGCGACCAGTTGCGCATACTCGGCGCCACCGTCATCGAGGCGAAGGACGGCGAGGAGGCGCTGGCGCGACTCGACGAGCGGCCAGTGGACCTCATCCTCACGGATCTGAACATGCCGGGCATGAACGGCTACGCGCTGCTGGACGCCGTACGCGCAAAGCGCTCTCATCTGCCGGTCTACGCGGTGAGTTCGGATGCGCTGCCCGAGCAGATCGCGCAGGGGCGCGCGTTGGGCTTTAGCGACTATCTCACCAAGCCGGTCGCGCTTGCGGAACTCGTCCGCGTGCTGGCCGTCGTGTCGGCGCAGATCAGCGTCGCGGCGAGCGCGACACTCGCAGAGGATTCCGAATCAGATCCACAAGCCCGGCCGCCCCGTTTCCCGCCGCTGCCTGCCGCGCTCGCCGATATTTTCATCGCGCAGGTGGATCACGATATCGTCGATTACGCGCAGATCGCCTCGCAGCGCGACTTCGCGCGGTTGAACGACTGGGCGCATCGCGTGTCCGGCGGGCTGGCGGTGCTGGGTCCTTCGAGGATCAATGAAGCCTGCATGGAGTTACGCGCGACGATGCGCGATGCGGGCGGATGGACTGAGGAGGTCGGCGGTCTGGCGGCCGCCGTGGCGGCGGAACTCGAAGCACTGCGGGCGCTCGCGCGGCGCTCGCATTCGGGTTAGCCGCGCGGGCGTCGTCAACGTGACGCCCGCTCGCAAAGGCGGTGACGGTAAAGGCGCGAGCGCTCAGGAGCGTCTACCTGTCACCGCGGAAACCCGTCTCAACGATACGCGTTGATCCGCTCGCGCGTTTCTTTCGCGGCCGTTGCAGCCGCCTGCGCGTAGTCCTCGCCCTTGCTCGCGTAGATGATCGCGCGCGACGAGTTGATGAGCATGCCCGTGCCGTTCGCCGTGCGGCCCGCCTTCACGGTCGCCTCGACGTCGCCGCCCTGCGCGCCGATGCCGGGAATCAGCAGCGGCATGTCGCCCACGATGCTGCGCACGGTTTCGATTTCCTTCGGGAACGTCGCGCCCACCACGAGGCCGAGTTCGCCGCTCGCGTTCCATTTGTTCGCGGCAAGGTCCGCCACCACCTGATACAGCGGCTTGCCGCCGGTCTCGAGGAACTGCAGGTCCGAGCCGCCGGGGTTCGACGTACGGCACAGCACGATCACGCCCTTGCCCTTGTGCGCGAGCCACGGCTCGATCGAATCGAAGCCCATATACGGGTTGACCGTGACTGCGTCTGCCTTGAAGCGCTCGAAGGCCTCGCGCGCGTACTGCTCGGCGGTACTGCCGATATCGCCGCGCTTGGCGTCGAGGATCACGGGCAGGCCCGGGTGCTTCTCGTGGACGTGCGCGATCAGCGCTTCGAGCTGGTCTTCGGCGCGGTGCGCGGCGAAGTAGGCGATCTGCGGCTTGAACGAGCACGCGTACGCCGCGGTGGCGTCGACGATCTCGCGGCAAAACTCGAAGATCGCGTCGCTGCGGCCGGCCAGCGCGGCGGGAAACTTCGTGGGCTCAGGGTCGAGGCCCACGCACAACAGCGAGCCGGTGCGCTGCCACGCGGCGCCGAGGGTCTGGATGAAGGAAGTCATGGTGGTTGCTCGCGGCGAGCCAATAAGGGAAAACGGCGCGTATTTTACCCGCCCCGGAAGATGAGGCCGCGCCACGGCTCCGGAATCGGCCGGCGCCCGGCGCTTCCGCGAGATGAATCGCCGCAAGTGCGTAGCGCGCGTGGTCGACGCGCGCTACGCCCAACTCACGACCATCTTAGGTCCGTGCGCGCGGGCCCTTGCCGCCTCTCGCGCCCGTGCGGCCGCGCGCGCCGGCGCGGTGCGGGCTCGCTGACGCGCGCATGTCCATGCGCTCCACGGTGAAGGAAAAGCGCCGCACGAGCCGCTCGCCGTGCGCGAGCACGGTCATGCCGTGCGCATCGCCGCCGCCAGTCAGGTTCACGGCGTTGATCGGATGATCGACGGGTTCGAAGCAGAAGAAGTCTGCGCCGGGAGGCGTGTAGAGCACGTAGTAGTCGGTGTTCGCGCAAATCGAGAGCGAGAGCCTGCGGCGCTCCCACACCACCGCCGCGCGTCCGCTCCAGCCGCTGAACGCATGATTGACGAGTTGCGCAGGCAGCGGATAGGCCACGCCGAACTGCCAGGCGGGCGGCGCGGGCACATGGCGCACCGGCAGCCAGTCCTGGCCCGAGAGCCACAGGCCGCTCGCCGGGGCCGACAGCTCGGTGCTCGTGTCGCGCGCAAGAAACGGATGCACGCCAAGGCCGAACGGCAGCGCCTCGCGGCCCGTATTCTCCACTTCCAGCGTCATCGCGAGCGTCGCACCGTCGAGCGCATAGGTGAGCGCCGCGCGGTACGAATACGGCTCGCCATCGCTGCGGTCGAGCACGAGGCGCACGTTCTCGCGATCGGCGCTTTCGATGCTCCAGGGCGCGAGCCAGCCGTCACCATGGATCGGCAGCGGTTCGCTAGCGCGATTGCGCGGCACTTCGATATCGCGGCCGCCAAAGTGAAAACGCCCTGCGCCGATGCGGTTCGAGTACGGCAGCAGCGGGTAGCACGCAAGTTCGTTCGGGTCCATGCGCGCGCTCACGCGCTCGCAACGACGAAACACGGGCTCGAACGCGCCTTCGCTGCGCCAGTCGAATCGCGTGATTCCGCCGCCCAGTTGGGGCGCGACGTCGAGCCTCAGATACGCGTTCGCGAGCGTCACGCACGCCACGTCGCTCGAGCCCGCCGCGCCGATCGCAACCGCGGAGGTGCTCGGCCCCGGCAAAACCGGATGCGTGGCGGCTTCGAGCCGCGCGCGGCGCGCGGCGGCCGCTGGTGACACGACCGGTGACACAGACGGAGCGGATGTAGCGGTGGGCGGCGCGCTTGCAGCAGCGGCGCCTGCGGAAACGGTGGAACGGGTAGGTCGACGCACAGCGGAATTCGCGACGCTCATAAGATGCTCCTCGAGAGGCATGTTTGATTGCCGCCGCAAAAGGCGGCTCACCGGTGGCCTGTCGACACCGCGCCTATGCGCGGGCCTGTGGCCGCTTCTTGTGTTCGCCCTTCTAGTGGTACTGGCAAAGCCAACTGCACACTGTCGATCGACTGCATCTGTTGCCGAACTACAACGACTGGCCGTCTCTTCATGCCGCCTGCCCGCAGCGGCGCTTTGCACTGTGCGTGCGCATGTATCGTCTGATGAAAATCCACGCGCGCCTTTGTGCAAGCGCACGATACACCGGACTCAAGCGCGCCTGCGCCCCTGAAACCGCGGTTCTTCGAGGCCCTGGCGGCCAATTCGAACCGAAAACACGCCGCCCGCATGCGGCTCGCGCGCGAGGGCCTCCGCCTCCATTTCCTCGCGCGCGCTCGTGACATAAAGCGTGTCCAGAAGCGCACCGCCGAGCGTAACGCAGCTTGGCTGCGCTGTGGGAATCTTTACGCGTTCGGTTTCGACGCCATCGGCGCCATAACGCACCACGCGCTCGCCGCCCCACTGCGCGTTCCAGAGGCCGCCTTGCGCGTCGACGGTCGAGCCGTCCGGCACGCCGGTGTCGTCGGTGAGCGTGACGAAAGTGCGCTCGTTTGCAATCGTTCCGTCTGCGCCGTAGTCGCACGCGCGAATCTCGCGCGTGAGCGTGTCGCAGTAATACATGGTCGAACCGTCCGGGCTGAACGCGATGCTGTTCGAGATCGCGGGCGCGGGCAGCGGCAGACGTTCGAGCGTGAGATCGTGGTTCAGGCGATAGAAGCCGCCGATCGCCTGCCGCGGCGTTCCTTCGTATTTCGTGCCGAACACGAAGCGGCCCTGGCGGTCGCAGCGTCCGTCGTTCAGGCGCGTCGGCACGCCGGGTTCGACTTCGACGATGGTTTCAATCGCGCCCGTCTCCAGGTCGAAGAACGCCAGCTGCGAAGCGAGGCCGAGGAGCAGCGTGCGCTCGTCTTCGCACAGCGCGAAGCACGCGAGGCGCTCGGGCATCTCCCACGTGACGTGTTTGGCGCCGGACGCATTCGCGTCGTAGCGTTGCAGGCTTTTGCCCGAAATATCGACCCAGTAGAGCCGGCCGCTGCGCGCGCACCACGTCGCGCCTTCGCCCAGCTCGCATTTCGCGTGGACGAGCAGTTCGGCCACCGCTTCGTCCGAAGCGCTTTCCTTTGCGCTCATGCCCAGCCTCCGTCAACGACGATGTCCTGCGACGTGATCATGCGGCTGTCGTCGGCGCCGAGGAAGAGCGCCATGCGCGCGAGGTCTGCGGGCAGCAGCTCCGCGTCGATGCACTGGCCGCGCTTGATGGACTCGCGGCCTTCGTCGGTGAGCCACAGGCGCCGCTGCTTCTCGGTCATCACCCACCCCGGCACGAGCGAATTCACGCGGATGCCGTACGGGCCGAGGTCTCTCGCGAGACCGCGCGTGAGACCCTGCACCGCCGACTTGCTCATCGTGTACACCGGCATTTCCGACTGCTTGAGCATCCAGCTGATCGAGCCCAGATTGATGATCGAGCCCGCGCGCGCGGCCTTCATGTCCGGGGCCACCGCCTGCGCGGCGAATAGCTGATGGCGCAGGTTCACGGCCACGCCGGCGTCGAACGACTCCGGCGTGACTTCGGCCAGCGTGTGGCGTTTGTCGTTGGCCGCGTTGTTCACGAGCACCTGAATCGGCCCGAACGCCGCCTTCACATCGGCGATGGCGGCGCGCAACGCCGAGATATCGACGAGATCGACGTTGGCGAAGAGCGGCTTGTGGCGCGAATCGCCGAGTTCGTCGGCGAGCGCCTGGCCCGCGCTCGCGTCGATGTCGAAGAACGCCACGCGTGCGCCCTGCGCGGCGAAGTGCTCGACGAACGACGCGCCGATGCCGGTCGCGCCGCCCGTGATCAGCACCACGCGGTCGGTCAGGCTCGGATAGCGCGCGTAGTTTTCGTGCGCGTGGCGCGCGAGCGCGTTAGCGGGCGAATCTGCGTTGGACGACATCGTTTTGGTTTCCTTATGAAACTGTCAGCGAACTCAATCGCGAGCGCCGCGATTCTTGAGCTGGTCGAGCAGCACCGCCGCGAGCAGGATCGCGCCGCGCACGAGGTACTGGTAGAACGCGTCGATGTTGAGCAGGTTCATGACGTTTTCGACCGTACCCATGATCAGCACGCCGATCACCACGCCCGAGATGGTCGCGCGGCCGCCCAGCAGCGACACGCCGCCCAGCACGCACGCCGAAATCACGTTCAGCTCGAAGCCTTCGGCCGCATTCGGCTGACCCGACGTGATACGCGAGGCGAGAATCACGCCCGCGAGCGCCGTGACCGCGCCCTGGATCAGGAAGATCCACACGCGCGTGCGCTCGACCTTGATACCGGCGAGACGCGACGCTTCCGGATTACCGCCGATGGCGAGCGTATTGCGCCCGTACACCGTCTGATTGAGCATCACGCCGAACACGATGAAGCAGACGAGCGTGACCCAGATCGGCAGTTGCACGCCGAAGAGCGAGGCCGTGCCCATGGCGATGAACGTGTCCGACGACACGCCCACGGCCTGGCCGTGCGAGGCGATGAAGCCGAGGCCGCGCACGATTTCCATCGTGGCGAGCGTGGTGATCAGCGCGTTGATGCGCAGATACGCGATCACCGCGCCATTCACGAAGCCGATCGCGGCACCCGCCGCAACAGCGGCGACGATGGCGATGAACGTGTTGTTCGTCGCGTTGAGCACCATCGCACAGAGCACGCCCGCGAACGCGACGATCGAGCCCACGGAAAGATCGAAGTCGCGCGACGCGAGACAGAACATCATCGTGCAGGCCACCATGCCGATCTGCGAGACCGACAGTGCGAGGCCGAGCATGTTCTCGATCGAGAAGAAGTGATCGACGGTCAGCGACATCACGATGAACATGACCGCGAAGATCACGATCAGGCTGTACTCGGTGATCTGCTGCCACCACTTCTGCTTGTCGGTGGGACTCGGAATCAGCGCGTCGGCGACGCTCTTGGCGGCGCTGTTGGCAGACTCGGCCGCCAGGTTTTCTCTTGCTTGCATTTCAGTCACTCCTCCCCATCCACTCATGCAGCCTTGGCCTGCGTGCGCTTGGGCAGCGCGAGGTCAAGCACCGCGTGTTCGCTCGCCGCGCTGCGCGGCAACTCGCCCGAAATACGGCCTTCGCGCATCACCACGATGCGATCCGACACGCCGAGCACTTCCGGCAACTCCGACGACACCATCACGATCGCACAGCCGCGCCCGGCGAGCTGGTAAATCACGTTATAGATTTCATGCTTCGCGCCGACGTCGATGCCGCGCGTCGGTTCGTCGAGAATCACGACCTTCAGGTCGGGCTCGGCGAGCCAGCGCGAAAGAATCGCTTTCTGCTGGTTGCCGCCCGAGAGAAAGCGGATTTTCTGGCGGCGGCTCGGCGTCTTGATCTTCAGCAGCTTGATGAAGCGGTCCGCCGTTTCCGCTTCCTTCTTGCGGTCGAGGAACATGCCCGCGCGCAAAAAATGGCGACGGCAGCTGATGTTGATGTTCTCCGACACCGTCGCCATCGCAACGATGCCCTGCTCCTTGCGGTCTTCCGGGCACAGCACGATGCCGTGGCGAATCGCGTCGCTCGCGCTTTTCACGCGAATGGTCTTGCCGTCCAGCTCGATCTCGCCCGCGCGCCGCTTGTGCGTGCCGTAGATGAGCTGCATCAGCTCGCTGCGCCCCGCGCCCACGAGCCCGAAAAAGCCGACGATCTCGCCCGACTTCACCTCGAAGCTCGCCGCTTCGTTGAGCGGATGCCCTTGCACGCCGCGTACGGCGAAACGCACGTTGCCATGCTCGCGCGGCGAATAGTTGTAGATGTCGCTGATCTCGCGGCCCACCATTTCGGCCACGAGCGTTTCGCGCTTCACCGCTTCGAGCTTCTCGTGCGAGGCGACCTTGCGGCCGTCACGGAAGATCGTGCAGGCATTGCACAGCTCGTAGATCTCGTCCATGCGGTGCGAGATGTAGATGAGCGCGCGATTGTCGGCCCGCAGCTCGCGCACGAGCTTGAACAGCACTTCGGTCTCGCGGTGCGAGAGCGAGCTGGTCGGCTCGTCGAGCGCGATCACGCGCGCGTTGCGCAGCAGCGCCTTGCAGATTTCCACCATCTGGCGCTGCGCGATCGAGAGCTTGCGCAGTTTCGCGGCCGGATCGAGATCGACGCCCATCGCGGCAAGACGTTCGCGCACGAACTTGCGCGCCTCGCCGCGCTTCACCCAGCCGAGCGCATTGGGCAACGCGCCGAGCAGCAGGTTTTCCGCGACGGTCAGGTCGGGCACGTACTGCAGTTCCTGGTGAATCACCGCGATGCCCGCGCCGATCGAGGCCGCCGCATCGGCGAAGTGCACCTCGTTGCCGTCCATCAGGATGCGGCCGGAATCGGGCTGATACTCGCCGCCGAGAATCTTGAGAAGCGTGGACTTGCCCGCCCCGTTCTCGCCCATCAGGCCATGGACTTCCCCTGCATTCACCTCGAACGACACGCCGTCGAGCGCGCGCACGCCTGGGAACACCTTGCCGATATTGTCAAAACGCAGTGTCGCTGACACTTCGGTTTCCTCTCATTCGATACGCTGCGGGCGCGGCCTTCATGCCTTTCGGGCCTGCTGGCCGCCCCTCAGCGGGAAACACCCTAAACCACTACTATCCAGCGCTTACTTCGACGCGAGACCCATCTGCTGACGCACGCTCTCCACGTTGTCGCGCGTGGCCAGCATGCCGGTCGTCAGCGTGAGCAGCGGCGGTTCCTTGCCTTGCGTGATCCACGAGTACATCAGGTCCGAGGTTTCCTCGCCGTGGCGCTTCGGGCTGATGATGACGGTGCCATAGAAGCCCGTCGGCTGCGGCTTCTTGAACTCGTTGAGCGCCGAGTCCGAACCGCCGATGCCGATGCCGATCATGTTGTCGGCCTTGAAGCCGCGGCCTTCCGCTGCGCGCACGGCGCCGAGCACGGCTTCGTCGTTCAGGCCGTATGCCACCCAGTGCTTGTACTGCGGGTTCTTCGTGAGCGCGATGTTGGCGGCGTTGAAGGCGTTTTCCGTGTCGGTCTTCGCTTGCGGCGCCTGGACGATGTTCGCCTTCGGGAAGCCCGCGGCCACGAGCGCGTCGGTCGCGCCCGACGTGCGGTCATGCGCCGTCGGCAACTGCTCGTAGGTCACGTCGATGGCGCCGACGTCCTTCATGTCCCAGCCGCGCTTCTTGATCTCGGCGGCGATGCCGTCGCCCACCTGCTTGCCGATGTTGTACGCCGAGATGCCCATGTGCGGCACCGACTCGATCGGCTTGCCCGCGCCGTCGACGAGACGGTCGTCTACCGTCATCATCTTGAGCTTGTCGGCCTTCGCCTTGGCGACGATGCCCGGTCCGAGCTTCACGTCAGGCGTGCAGATGATGAAGCCCTGCGCCTTTTGTGCGGCCAGGTTGTCGATCGCGCTCATCACCTTCTCACCCGAGGGCGCGCCGATCTTCACCAGCGTGAAGCCCTTCTCCTTCGCGGCCGCTTCCGCGAACTTCCATTCGTCCTGGAACCACGGCTCTTCGGGCTGCTTCACGAGGAAGCCGATCTTCACCTGGTCGGCGGCCTGCGCGACGGGCGCTTGCGCGAACATGGCAGTGGCGGCTGCAGCCACCAGCGTCAGAAAGATGCGTCGTTGCATGTTGCTAGTCTCCTGTCTTCTTCAGTCACGGGAAGGGTATCGGCCGCCTCTTCTTTTACCCGTCGATGCGCGCGGCCAGCGCCTCGGCGGATTCCTGCACATTCGTTCCAAGCTCGTTTTCCTTCGTGCTGCGAATTACTTTTTCAACGCGCTCATTCGTGATGGAGCGCCGTGCGGCCGCCATCGATCGTGATACAGCTTGCGTTGATGAACGGCGCTTCGTCCGAGGCGAGGAACACCGCCGTCATCGCGACTTCCTCCGGTCGGCCAATGCGTTTCATCGGCGGCAACTCGAGCGTCGCCTTGCGCGCGGCTTCCGGGTCGGGCTGCGCGTTCCACCAGTCGTGCGTGAGCTGCGTTTCGATGTAACCCGGCGCGATGGCGTTCACGCGCACGTTCTTCGGCGCGTACTCGATGCCGAGTGCGCGCGTGAGCCCGATGACGCCGTGCTTCGCCACCGGGTACGGGAAGCAGCCCGGAATGATCTGGAACGCGTGCGTCGAGGCGATGTTGATGATGCTGCCCGCACACCGCTCGACCATGCCCGGCAGCACCGCGCGGCAGCCGTTCCACACGCCGTCCAGATCGACGGCGAAGCAGCGGCGCCAGTCGTCGTCGGTCATCGTGAGCGGGTCGGCGAACACGTTGATGCCGGCGTTGTTCACGAGCACGTCGACCGGGCCGAACGCGCGTTGCGCTTCTTGCACGGCGGCGCGCACCGAGGCGGGCTGCGTCACGTCGGTTTGCACGGCGAGCGTTCGCGCGCCTTCATATGCGTTCGCAATCTCGCGCGCCGTTGCAACGGCCGTCGCGCCATCGAGCTCCGCGAGCACGACGGCGGCGCCCTCGGCCGCGAACGCGCGCGCGATCGCCGCGCCGATGCCGCGTCCGGCGCCGGTTACGAGCGCGACCTTGCCCGCGAGGCGATTCACTTTTGCGCTCCTCGCGCAGCTTTCCAGCCTTCGATGAAGGCCAGCGCGTTCGCACGCGTGGCCGCCGCGTCCTGGCCCGGCTTGTAGAGCGCGGAGCCAAGGCCGAAGCCGCTCGCGCCCGCGGCCAGCTGCGGGCCCATGTTGTCCGGCTTCACGCCGCCCACTGGCAGCAGCGGCACGATCGGCGGAATCACGGCGCGCCATGCCTTCGTCACAGCCGGGCCTAGCTGCTCGGCGGGGAACATCTTGAGCGCGTCGGCACCGTGCTTGAGCGCCGCGAACGCTTCGGTCGGCGTGGCGACGCCGGGCACGCACGCGAGGCCCTGGAGCTTGGCGGCGAGGATCACGTCGGTGTCGGCGTGCGGCATCACGATCAGTTCGCCGCCCGCTTCCCGCACGTCGCGCACGCGCTCAGTGGTGAGTACGGTGCCTGCGCCGATCATCGCGTCGTCGGGCAGCGCCTCGCGCAATGCCGCGATGCTGTCGAGCGGTTGCGGCGAATTGAGCGGCACCTCGATCAACCGGAAGCCCGCGTCGTAGAGCGCGCGGCCATGCTCGGCGGCCTCGGCGGGCTTGATGCCGCGCACGATCGCGACCATGCCGCAGGCGCCGAACGCGGCGACGAAGCCGGCGTGCGGCGTGTAAGGGGCGGGCAGATTCAGTTCGGGTTCCATGTCGGCTTCCTGTTGCCTGGCTTCCTGTTGCCTGGCTTCGTGTCTGGTTCGGTTCAGCGGGTTCGATTCATCGGCCCATCGGTGCGCACTTAGCGCGGCGTGACGAGGCCGGCCTGCACGGCGATGCGCCAAAGCCCGTGTTCGGTCGCCTGGCGCACGAGATGCGCGCCGCTGCATCCGAATGCGGCAAGCGCCATGCGGTAACGCTCGCACAGCGCCTCGGCGCCGATCAGCTGCGGCGCGCAGCCGGCGAGCGCCACGTCGCGCCGCGCCAGCGCCGCTTCGAGGCCCGCCAGCTCATGGCCGATCACGAGGCCCGATAGATAGTCGGGCTGCCCGTCGGCGGCGAGCTGGGCCGTGAGGCCGAGCGTGCGCGTGCTGAACGCGGTGGCCAGCAGTCCCACGCAGCCCTGCTCGCGCGCCACGCTCACGCCGCGCAGAAACGCCGCGGTGTCGGGCTCGACGGGATGCTTCATCGTGCGGCCGAGGATCGTATGCGCGCACAGCGCCGCGTAGACCTCACCCGTCATGAAGGTATAGAAGCGCGCAATGCGCTCGCCCTCCACCACCACCCATTTCGCGTGCGTGCCGGGCAGTCCGACTAGCGCCGT
This sequence comes from Paraburkholderia sp. BR10936, assembly GCF_040965735.1. Classification (NCBI taxonomy): domain Bacteria; kingdom Pseudomonadati; phylum Pseudomonadota; class Betaproteobacteria; order Burkholderiales; family Burkholderiaceae; genus Paraburkholderia; species Paraburkholderia sp. BR10936. The sequence goes on along the minus strand of NZ_JBFRCM010000003.1, from coordinate 617,991 downwards.
TTGCGGCTCGGCATCGTCACCCGCTGCGCCGAGCGCGCCAAAGATTTGCGTTTCCTCGCCGCGCATCACGTTGGGCAGCGCACCCGGCTCCAGCACGCCCGGCACCACGGCGACTTCGGCGCCGCATGCGGCGCGCACGCGCACGATGCCGGCCACCAGCGCCTGAGCGCTCGCGGGCGTTTCGACATACGGCGCCTGCACCCAGCCCTGGGCGCTGCCGACCATCCCCGCGGCCAGCACGGGCAGCGAGGGGGCTTGCGCGAGCCACACGCCGCACGCTTCGTCGAAGGCGGCGTCGAAGCCGCCTTCTTCGGCGGGCACGGGCAGGTTCATGATTCCCGCCGTCGAAACGCGCGTGGCGATCACTTGGCCCGCCGCATCGAACAGATACGCACGCAGCGAGGTCGTGCCCCAGTCGAGCGCGATGAGCGCGGCTTCGCGAGCGATCGCGGCGTCGCCGGCATCGATCGCCGCGCCGCTTACAGGCTTCTCGCGTGCTTTCATCGACGAATCCTGCGCGTGGTGGGCTGCGGCGCACGCCAGCCCAGTTCCTGCGAAATCGCGCGTGCCTCGCGCTGCACGACGGGAATCAGTTCGTCCATGCGCTCGAGCGGCATGTAGGGAATCGTGCTCGCCACCGAAAGCGCCGCCACGATCGCGCCGGAAGCGTCGCGCACGGGCGCCGCCACGCAGCGGATCGAAATTTCGTTCTCCTCCAGATCGAACGTGTACCCGCCCGCCGAATAAGTCGCCATGCGCTTGAGGAAGGTATCGGGTTCGAGGCTGTGATCGGGACGGAAGCTCACGCCGGCGAGCGTGCGGCGCGAAGCGTCGAACAGGTCGCGCCACGATTGCGGCGCGAGGTCGAGCATCATCGCCTTGCCGATGCCCGTCGACGCGAGCGGCATGCGGTGCCCCACCCGCGAGCGCATTTCGAGGCCCCGCTGGCCGGGAATCTTGTCGATGTACAGCACGTCGTCGCCGTCGCGCACGCCGAGGTGGATCGTGTCGAGCGTTTCGTCGGCGAGCGCCTGCAGATGCGGGCGCGCAACGGCCGTGAGCGGCATCTGCTCGAGTGCGATGGTGCCGAGTTCGATGAGCTTCGGCCCGAGCAGGTAGCCGCCCTGCACCTGGCGCAGATAGCGCGCCTGCACGAGGCTCGAAACGAGACGGTGCGTGGTGCTGCGCGTCGTGCCGAGCACCGCGCCGAACGAGCGCAGGTCGCGTACGCCGGCGGCGGCCGCTTCGAGGATCGCGAGGCCGCGCAGGAGCGTCTGGGTGCCGGCCTGCTGCATCGAGCCGTCGAGCAACGTGCTCGCGACGCCGATTTCATCGGCGGCGGGGCGGGCTTTCGGCTGCGCTTGCGCGGAGGTTGCCGCGGCGTTTTTTGCGGGCGCGGCCTCGTCGGGGAGATTCGCGGCGAGTGTGGAAGACATCGCTTTGTTCATGGCGAGGGCGATGAAAAGAGACGATCGAAAGGCGCGTGCCGTCAGGCGGCGCGCGAACCGTGCTTCGGGAGACGGCCCGCCGCGCGGGCGGCCGGGACTCGGACAGGTAGCGGCGGGCGGCGCGTGGCCGCGCAAAGCGCTGGCTGAAGCATGGCGAACGTCTCCTTTGCGGTCCGGTTCGCTCCGCGTGTTACGCGTGCGCCGGATTTATCTGGGTCTGCCGACGATGTCTGCCGCGCTGTGACAGTCGCGGCTTATCGGATGGACTGATTGTAGGCAGGTTTTTTCGAGTTCTCCAATATGTGATTGGGTCGCTCATATATTGGGAAAATAGACATATGGGAGTGCCATCTGCCGAATGCCTAATGAGGGACAGAATTCAGCACGGAAAAGCCCGTCGGCATGACCAGCAAGAAAAAACGGCTGCCGGATGATTCCGGCAGCCGTTTCGTGCGGCACTCAATGAGGCTTTCGCGTATCGCTCGCCAAAAGCCGCGCCCTTACTTCCCCGCCGGCGCCTTGTAAGCCACGCAGTCGACTTCGACCTTGCAGTCCACCACCATGCTCGACTGCACACAGGCGCGTGCGGGCGGATGCTCGCCGAAGTACTCGCGGAACACCTTGTTGAACGAGGTGAAGTCACGCGCGTCGTCGAGCCACACGCCGCAGCGCACCACGTGCTCCGCGCCATAGCCCGCTTCCTTCAGGATCGCGAAAAGATTCTGGATGGCCTTGTGCGACTGCTCGACGATCCCGCCGCTGATCACTTCGCCGCCTTCCATCGGCGTCTGGCCCGAGACGTACAGCCAGCCGTCGGCTTCCACGGCGCGCGCGAACGGCAGATGCTGTCCGCCCTGGCCCTTGCCGCCTTCCGCTCCAATTCGTTTCATCGTTTGCTCCTTTGAGATCGTACGGCGCGCGCAGCTTTTTGGGCCGCGTACGCCGGGGGTCGAAATTCGATAGATAAAGTCGGTTTAGAAGGCCGTCGCCTCGGCCTGCGCCTCGCGTTTGCCGCGCGCGACGAAGTGACCCGCGCGCTCGCCCGTGGGTTGCCCGTCGCGATACGAAAGCACGCCGTTCACCCATACCGCGTCGATGCCCTCGGCCACCTGCTGCGGCTTCTCGAACGTCGCCGCATCGCGCACGCGCGTCGGGTCGAACAGCACGAGGTCGGCGTGCCAGCCCACATGCACCTCGCCGCGCTGTGAAAGGCCGAAGCGCCGTGCCGAAAGGCCCGTCATCTTGCGCACCGCTTCTTCGAGCGGCAGCAAGGCCGCGTCGCGCGCGTAGTGGCCGAGCACGCGCGGAAATGCGCCCCACAGGCGCGGATGCGGCAGCGGATCGTTGGGCAGTCCATCCGAGCCGACCATCGTGGCCGGATGCGAAAGAATGCGGCGCACGTCGTCTTCGGACATGTTGTGGTACACGGCGCCCGCCGGCTGCAGACGCTTGCCCGCTTCCTGCTGCGACACGCCCCACCCGGCCGCGATGTCCTTGATGAGCTTGCCCGCCTGCTCCGGGTGCGGCGTGGACCACGTGATGGTGATGTCGATGTCGCCCGTCACCTGCTTGAGATCCAGCGTCGACGAGCTGCGGCTATACGGATAGCAGTCGCACCCGACCGGCTGATACTTGCGCGCGCTTTCGAGCGACGCGAGCACCTCCGTGCTGCGCCCCCAGTTGGACGGGCCCGCGCACTTCAGATGCGAGATCACCACCGGCACGCGCGCATGCTGGCCGATGTGGTACGCCTCGTTCATCGCTTCGAGAATCGCGTCGAACTCCGTGCGCATGTGCGTCGTGTAGAGCGCGCCGGCGGCGGCGAGCGGCTGGGCAAGCGAGGCGACCTCTTCGGTCGAGGCCTCGAACGCCGAGCCGTACGCGAGGCCCGTGGAAAGGCCGAGCGCGCCGTGCGCGAGCGCGTCTTCGAGCTGCGCGCGCATCGCCGCGATCTCGTCGCCGGTGGCAGCGCGCTTCAGGTCGTTCATGTGATTGTTGCGCAGCGCCGTATGGCCAATCAACGCGCCGACGTTCACGGCGGGTCTCGCCGCGTTGACGGCGTCGACGTACGCGGAGAACGTCGGATAGCTGAACGCGTCGCGCTCGCCGAGCAGGTTCATCGGGTCCGGCGGGTCGCCCTTGAGCGTCACCGGCGAGGCGCTGATCCCGCAGTTGCCGACCACCACCGTCGTCACGCCCTGGCTGATCTTGGGCAGCATTTGCGGCGCGCGGATCACGTGCGTGTCGTCGTGCGTATGGACGTCGATGAAACCGGGCGCGAGCGCGCGCCCATTGGCCTCGATCACCTCTTCCGCGAGCCAGTTCGACAGGTTGCCGATCGCGACGATGCGTCCGTCGCGCAGCGCCACGTCGCGCTCGACGGGCGGCGCGCCGGTGCCGTCATACAGCATCGCGCCGACGATCAGCGTGTCGGCGGCTTCGGGGTGCGAATGCATACGCGTCTCCTCAGGATGGCTCTTGGTTGGACGCTCAGTCACCGAGCGGCTGGCGTTCGCCGCCGCCGCGATGCGCGTCCAGCGTGTGCTTCATGCGGCGCAGCAACTCGCGGCTTTCTTCGGGTTGCGCGAGCGCCAGTTCGGTCACGAGCACGTCGAGTGCCATCATCATCGCGTAACGCGACGACGACGGCTTGTAGATGAAATCGGTCTCGCTCGCGACGATCGGCACGAGCCAGTCGGCGAGCGCGGCGAGCGGCGAAGCCGGCGCGGTGAGCGCGACGAGCTTCGCGCCGTAGTCGCGCGCGATGCGGCACGCGTCGACGAGTTCGGGCACGCGCCCTGTTACGGAAAGCGCGACGACGACGTCTTCGGGCGAAAGCGTGCTCGCCACCATGCGCTGCAGCAGGCTGTCCTGGTACGAAGCCACCGGGCGGCCCAGGCGCACGAGGCGAAAGCGCATTTCGTCGGCGAGCGCACTCGAGCCGCCGCCCATGCCGAACACGTAGATCATGCGGGCCTGCGCCAGCGCCGCGGCGGCTTGCGCAAACGGCGCCTGGCACAGCAGCTCGTGGTTGCGCGCGAGCGCCGTGTGAATTTCGTCGTAGACGCGCGTGGCGAGCGGTTCGGCTTCGCCGTTCGCGTCGGCGGCGCGCGGCTTGCCCGCGCCTTCGGAAGCGCCAGTTGCCGCACCGCGCAGGAAGCGGTCGCCCACGGCGGCCGCCTGGGCGAGCCGCAGCTTGAGTTCGCGCACGTCGTGGCAGCCCACCGCCTTCGCAAAGCGCGTGACGGAGGCGATGCTCACGCCCGCGCGCTGCGCCAGCTCACCGATGCTCGCCCGCGCGGCGCTGGCAAGATCGTCGAGAATGAGCGCAGCCACGTCGCGCTCGGCGGGACGCAATTCGGGCACGCATTGCGCGATACGCGCGACGATGTCGAAGCGGGCCGGATCGGCGGCGGTGTTCATTGCAGGGAGTCTGTTAATAAATAACAATTCACGAAGCGATGTTACTTTGTGTACTATCTCCAAGTCAACGCCGGTCCTGAAGATGCCGGTGTAGCGGAGCCGCATGAAGCATATGGAGCGAAGGGAAATGAAAGTTACAAACTATCAGAGTGCAACGATCGACCCGAACAGCAAGGGCCTTGGCAACGTACCGGGCGCGAGCGTGCCGCTCGGGGACGCCGGGCGCCTCGAATGGAATTTACTCGAAGAGGACGTGAGCCTGCCCGCTGCGGTGCTGTATGCCAACCGCGTCGAGCACAACCTCAAGTGGATGCAGGACTTCGTCACGCGCTATGGCGTGAAGCTCGCGCCGCACGGCAAGACGACGATGGCGCCGCAGCTCTTTCGCCGCCAGATCGACACCGGCGCGTGGGGCATCACGCTCGCCACGGCGCACCAGACGCGCGCCGCCTACCGCGGCGGCATCTCGCGCGTGCTGATGGCGAACCAGCTCGTGGGCCGCCGCAACATGGCGATCATTGCCGAGCTGCTCAGCGACGCGACCTTCGAGTTCTTCTGCCTCGTCGATTCGGTCGAAGGCGTGGAGCATCTGGGCGAGTTCTTCCGCGCATCGGGCCGCACGCTGCAGGTGCTGCTCGAACTGGGCGTGCCGCGCGGCCGCACGGGCGTGCGCGACACCGACACGCGCAACGCCGTGCTCGCGGCGATCGCGCGCTATCCCGACTCGCTCAAGCTGGCGGGCGTGGAAATCTACGAGGGCATCCTCAAGGAAGAAAGCGAAGTGCGCACCTTCCTGCGCGACGCGCTGAACGTCACCCAGGAACTGGCCGCCGCGGGCCGCTTCGCGCGCACGCCCGCGCTGCTTTCGGGCGCGGGCTCGGCCTGGTACGACATCGTCGCGGAAGAGTTCGCGCCCGCCACGCAGGCGGGCGCGATCGACGTGGTGCTGCGCCCCGGCTGCTACGTGACGCACGACGTGGGTGTCTACAAGCAGGCTCAGTCGCAGATCCTCACGCGCAACCCCGTGGCGCGCGAAATGGGCGTGGCACTGCTGCCCGCGCTACAGCTCTGGGCCTATGTGCAGTCGATTCCGGAGCCCGGCCGCGCCATCATCGGCTTCGGCAAGCGCGACGCCGCGTTCGACGCGGGCTTTCCGGAGCCGTCGCGCCACTATCGCCCCGCGAACGGCGGCGCGCCGCGCGAAGTGGCGGCAAGCGAAGGCTGGGAAGTGTTCCAGATGATGGATCAGCACGCCTACCTGAAGATTCCAGCGGGCGCGGACCTCAAGGTCGGCGACATGATCGCGTTCGATATCTCGCACCCCTGCCTCACGTTCGACAAGTGGCGTCAGGTGCTGATGGTCGATGCGAAATATCGCGTGACGGAAGTGATCGAGACGTTCTTCTGAGCTTGGCGCGCATCGGTGCAGGCTCAGCCCGCTTCGGGCTCGGCCTGCGGAGCCTGCGCGAGCGCGGCCGCCGCCATAGCGGCCTCGCCGATGCGCGCCTCCATCATCCCCAACGCGCTCGACAGCGCCGCGAGCGCATCGTCGGGCAGCGACATCGTCACGTCCAGGAACGCGTTGCGGCGCGGCAGCCCCTCTTCGGTCACGGCGCGGCCGGCGTCGGTCAGCGTCACGTTGGTGATGCGGTTGTCGCGCTCGTCGGCGCGGCGCGCGATCCAGCCGAGCGCCTCCAGCGCTTTCAATTGGCGCGTGAGCGCGCCCGGGTCGACACGCAGCCGCTCGACGAGCCGCTTTTGCGACGACTCGCCGTCCTGCTCGTAAAGCGCGAGCAGAATGCGCCAGCGCGGCAGCGGATGGCCGACCTGCGCCTCGAACGCCGACATGAACGTCCGGTAGGTCCGACCAAACTGCTGCATGACGGCGATGCGATCCTGAATTTCCATGCTTTGTCTTCCTGCCGGCATCATCGCCGCGCGTTTGCCGGGTCCGTGCCGGTGCCCGCCAGGGGCGGAACGTCTCAATCCGCGTGAATCACGGGCTCCAACTTGCGCTGCAGCTTGACGGGCGGCACGCGCCGGGTTTGCCAGATCGACACCACCGCGATCGCCGCCGCCACGGCAATGCCCAGGTGAATCGCGCCCACGAGGGCCTCGCGCGCGGCTTCGAGCAGCGGCGCGCCATTATGCCCGGCGTTGGCGAGATCGGCGATCAGTGAAGCCTGCGCGTCGCGGTTGATGAGGATCTGCGGGTCGGCGAGCTGCGGCAGCCAGTGCGTGGCGTGGTCGGCATCCAGCGCGCGTTGCACGCCGCTCGAGTAGAGCTGCGTGACCATCGTGCCGGTGAGCGCCGTGCCGATCATGCCGCCGATCATCCGCAGCGACTGCAACAGCGCGGTGGCGATGCCCAGATGCTCGCGCCCAGCGGTCTGCTGCGCGAACACCGTGAGGTTCGGCATGACGAAGCCCAAGCCGATGCCAGCCACGATCATGAACGTCATGAGCAGGCCGCGCGGCGTGTTGCGGGTGGCGAGCGCCACGGCGAAGCAGGCCACTGCGAGCATTGCGAAGCCGATGTAGAGCATCAGGTTCGGATTGCGGATGCGCGAGACGATGCGCCCGTTCGCGATACTGCCGATCGTGATGAACACCACGAGCGGCGTGATGACGACGCCCGCTTCCTTCGGCGTCATGCCGAAGCCGCCCTGGAACAGGAGCGGCGCGTAGAAGAGCAGCGAAAACATCGTGAAACCGCCCAGCACGGCGAGCGTGAAAAGCGCATTCAGGCTCGCGTTGCGGAACATGTCGACGGGCAGGATGGCTTGCGGGCAGCGCCGCTCCCATTGCCAGAGCGCCCAGCCGGCCGCCAGCGCAAGGGCGAGCAGGCCGAGGGCCGAAGCGCTGAGACCGTGCCCCGGCAGACGCTCCACGAAAAGCTGCAGACTCCCGAGCGCGACCGCGATGAGGAGCGCACCTGGCCAGTCGAGCCGCATGCGCGCCTCGTGCGCGACGTGGCGCAGATGCGGCAGATACTTCCAGACGAAAAACAGCGAAAGCAGGCCAACGGGCAGATTCACGTAAAACACGGAACGCCAGCCGTAGTACTGCGTGAGAAAGCCGCCGAGCGACGGCCCGACCGCGTTGGCGATACCGAATGCGGAACTCATGAGGACCTGCCAGCGCAGGCGCACGACCGAATCGGGGAAGAGATCCGGAATGCAGGCGAACGCCGTGCCGACCAGCATACCGCCGCCGATGCCTTGCAGCCCGCGCGCAATCACGAGGAACAGCATGCTGTTGGCCGCGCCGCACAGCACGGATGCGGCGGTGAAGACGACGATCGACGCGATCACGAACGGCTTGCGCCCGTAATAGTCGCCGAGCCGCCCGAAAATGGGGACAGTGATGACCGAGGTGAGCAGATAGGACGTGGCGACCCACGCATAAAGCTCGAAGCCGCGCAGTTCGGCGACGATGGTCGGCAGCGCGGTGCCGACGACGGTCTGATCGAGCGCGACGAGCATCGTCACGAACGAGACGCCGAGCATCGCGAGCAGCGACTCCCGGAACGGCAGAACCTGCCCGCTCGAATGGTGGGCGGCGGTATGAACGGCCATTTTTTGATCCAGCAACGGTTGACGCGTCAAAGATTGATCATCATAGCACGGTCCGATCCACTACACTGGGGCGTCGAACGGCGGCGATGCCCTCGCCGTCGTCGCTGAAAATCCGGGAGCGCCATGGAACCCACGACCGAACCGACCGCCGCAGATCCGGCCCGCACGGGCGCCATCGCGGCCTTCACAGAGGCCGATCTCGACGCGCTGCGGCGCGCCAAACATGAGCTCGAAACGCCGCCACTCGGCATGAAGCTCGCAGCGATCGTGGGTGCGCCGGTAGAAAAGCTGATCGCGCGGCTACCCGGCGTCGCGAACGACAAGGTGACCGAGGCGACGCAAGCCGCGCTGCGCAAGTGTCTGCAGCTCGCGCTGAAGACGCTCGGCAAGCAAAGCGCCCTCTCCACGGCCCAAGCGCGCACGAGCGCGAAGCCGAGCAACCTGCTGCACAAGTTCGCGGTGGCGACCACGGGCGCGGCAGGCGGCGCGTTCGGCCTGTTCGCGCTGCCGGTCGAGCTGCCCGTCACCACCACGCTGATGTTTCGCTCGATCTGCGACATCGCGCGTAGCGAAGGCGAGAATCTGGCCAGCACCGACACGCAGCTGCAATGTCTGACCGTGTTCGGCATGGGCGGCCGCTCGGCCGCCGACGACGAGGCCGACTTCGGCTATTTCATCGCGCGCGGCGCGCTCGCGAAGGCGGTATCGGCGGCGTCGTCGGAAATGGCGACGAAGGGCTTCGCCGCACACGGCTCAACCGCGCTCCTCAAGCTCATGCAGACCGTGGCCGCGCGCTTCTCCGTGCAGGTGAGCGAGCAGGTCGCGGCGAAATCGATACCCGCCATCGGCGCGGTGCTCGGCGCCATGGTCAACACCGTGTTCATCGATCATTTCCAGCAGGTGGCGCATGGGCACTTCACCGTGCGCCGGCTCGAGCGCCGCTACGGCGAAGCCGCCGTGCACGCGGCCTATGACGCGATCGATGTCTCGCTCGATTGAGGCGGCTGCGGTTTCTCGTCGCCGCGCGCCGGCACGGGCGTCACGCGGCGCACGAAGCGCGCGGCGACGTCGAGCGTGCGGCGCGCTTCGGGCATGAACGGCGCATAGATCGGCCAGATATGCGGCATGCCGCTGGCAATCTCGCACTCCACCGACACACCGTCGGCGCGCGCGCGCTCGGCGACGCGGCGCGTGTCATCGAGCAGCGTTTCGGAGCTGCCCACGAAGAGGCTGAGCGGCGGCAAGCCGCGAAAGTCGGCATACAGCGGCGACACGTAGGGATCGGTCGCACTGGCCGCGCCGAGGTAAAACGGCGCGATGCGCTCGAATACCGCGCCGCTGAACATGGGATCGCGCCCGTCGTTCTCGCGTATCGAAGCGCCCGTCGCCGCAAGATCGGTCCACGGTGAAAAGAGCACGGCGCCGGCGGGAAGCGCATCGCCTGCGTCGCGCAAGGCGACGAGCGTCGCAAGCGCAAGTCCGCCGCCAGCCGAATCGCCGCCAATCACGATCGAGCCGGGCTGCGTTCCTTGCGCCAGCAAATGGCGGTACGCGGCCATTGCGTCCTCGAGCGCGGCGGGAAAAGGATGCTCGGGCGCGAGGCGATAGTCGAGCGAGAAGACGTCGGCGCCGGCGCGCTTGCCCAGACCGAACGAGATCGCGCGCTGCGAACGCGGCGAGCAGAAGTAGTAGCCGCCGCCATGCAGATAAAGGAGCGTGCGATGCGCGGGCGAGCGCTCGCGGAAGAGCCACTCGCCGCGCATCGGAACATCGGAGGCGTCGTACTGCTCGCGCAGGCGCCAGCCGCTCGGCACGCCCGGCGTCCAGATGCGCCTCGCCGTCAGCATGCGCACGCGCGCTACGTTGATCGACTTGCGCGTTTGCGGCCGGAAGGTGCGGCGCAAGAACCTGCAGATCAGCCTGCTTTGCCAGCTCATCGGCTCAGCCCCTCCGCAGCCCTCAAACTGGCCTCGACCAGCACTCGGCGGCGGTCGGTCGATGGCGTCCCGCAATCAGACTTCGATCGCGGGAATGCGCGGCGCGCACGGTGCGGAGAGTGAGGCGAACGATCGAGGGCCGGTCAATTGGCGGGCAGCACCTGACCGCGAATCTCGCCTGACGGGTTCTGCGCCGTATGAATGTTGAAATACCACTGTCCGCCCATCAGCTGGGTGACCTGCTGCTCGTTGAGCGTGGCGGAGCCCTTGATCGGACTCGCCAGTTCGCCCTTCGGAATCGGTACCTGCACGTTGGCGTTCTGTCCGACCGGCGCCGGGCCGTGGAAGTGCGCGGCGGCAGCCGGGCCGGAAAGGCCTTCATAGGTGATCGTCCAGTTCAGCGTTTTCGTGGACGTGTCGAAGGTGGCGTTGAGCATGCCGTGACCCTGGCTCACGCGCGGCGGGACTTCGCTGGACGGTTCGAGATCGGCCTTAAGGGCAACGGTGTCGGCATACGAGGCGCTGGAGGCAAGGACACACAGAGCGAGAGCGAGCTGCAGCGGACGAAGCAAATTCATGGAATTTCTCCTGTTTTTGTGGCGCGCTGCGCCAGAAGGCGCAAAACCGCGCTCTCACATGCTAGAGCAAATCGGCTGGGCGCGTCCGCTGCGCCGATGTCGGCCCAACGTAAGCTGCGTGCAATAAAAAATGCGCCGCAAGCGACGCCTTGCAACCCAGCTACTCCCTTCCTGCCATCGGGTATTGCCACCGAATACCTGGAAGCGATGGCGAAGAACCGTTCGAGGTGCATGGACGCAACACCGAATTGATTTGCATAGCGAAGTGTCTTGGCGCCATCGTTTGACGAACCACCATTTGACAACGCGCACGTTCCGGCAAAAACACGCTCGTTCATCGATTTCACGGTCGAACCATTTCGCCGCCATGACACCGCGGCAGCAAGCGCGATTACCTGCACTTCCTGTAATAGTTAATTGATCGAAATTGTCTCGATTTCTCGTCGCACGGCGTCTAAGCTACCCAGTGCGAGAAGTGACTCTTCATCGAAGGGTCTCCAAGCTTGAACGCGGCTTCGGCCGCGTTTTTTTTGCCTGTTTTTTTCGCTCTATTGCCCTGCGCCCGTCGATTTCCTGATGTACATCATTCACGCGAGCAGCGCGACCTGCTGCTCGATTCCGACCAGCATCGCCTGGCAAGTGCGGATGAGCGCATAGCCTTCCTCACGCAGTTGACCGGCAGTGTGACCGTTCATATGACCGCGAAACGTCTCGAGCTCCGCGAGCAGCGCAGGGTACTGCAGCACGCCCACCGCACCGGCAAGCCGGTGATGCCATTCGCGCAGGCCCGCGACATCGGCTTGTTCGAGGAGCGGCGGCAAGGCATCCAGGTCGTCGCGCATCGCCGAAACGAACGAGCCGAGCAACGTCTTCACGGTCGCCTCGCCGCCCCAAACCTGGATCATATGCGCGAGATCCAGCGGCTCGAACGCCCGCGCGTTTGCAGGTTTTTCCGCGAGCTTTCCGTCGCGTCCCGGTGAAGGCGACCCGGAAGCCCGCAACGCTGTTTGCCCCGCCCGTTGTCCGTTCGCGCCTGCCTCGCGCACGACTTCGTCCTGCACGGTACGCTGTATGCCCTCCACGCCGAACCAGCGCGCGAGATGCTCGCGCAGCGTGGCCACGCGCGTGGGCTTGACGAGGCAATCGTCCATGCCCGCTTCGCTGCATTGACTCAGGTTCTCGGGCGCCGTATTGGCCGTGATGCCGAGTATCGGCAAGCGCCGCGCGCCGTGCGCCTTCTGCTCCATTTGGCGTACGCGCCGGGCGAGATCGTAGCCCGATACGTTCGGCATATGACAGTCGGTGATCAGGCAGCCGTATTCGCATTCGGCCAGCGCTTCGAGCGCCTTCGCACCGTCGTCGACGACGTCGCAAGCGAACCCGATCAACGCCAGTTGATGGCGGATCAGTTCCTGATTCACGGGATGGTCCTCTGCCACGAGGATGAGGCGGCTAGCAGCGCGTTCCTGCTCGCGATCGGGCGCCGGGAGTGTGGTTTCGACATCGGCGGCAGGACGCGACGGGCTGGCAGCCTTGACCGGCAGCCCCGCCAGCGCCAGCGCGCAAACGGCGCTCAAGCCCCGCCAGGATAACGGGTTGACGCTCACGCGCACGCCGCTCTCGACGACGCGATAACCGCTTGGCTTCGGGTTGTCCGTCAGACAAAGCACAGGCACACCGGGTTTGCCCAACTGCTCGGCCAGCGCTTCCGACACGAACACCAGATCGGCCTCGTCCGCGCTTACGGCGCGGGCGAGGTCCGCTGGCGCGGCGCGACGCATTTCCATACCGAGCGCCGAGCCAAAATGCATCAATGCGGCGGCGATGCTCGCGTCCTCGCACGCCACGAGCGCGCGCTTGCCGCGCAGCCCGGCGGCCGTGCCGCTACGCACTTCCACGGGCAATTCGATATGCAGCGTCAGACAGGTGCCGCGATCGACTTCGCTGTTCAGTTCGAGCGTGCCGCCCATCAGCGCCGCGAGCTTGCGGCAGATCGTGAGGCCGAGCCCCGTGCCGCCGAAGCGTCGCGTGGTCGAAGTCTCGGCCTGCACGAACGGCTCGAAGAGCTGCGCCTGCGCTTCGGGCGCAATGCCGATGCCAGTGTCGGCCACCGCGATCGACAGCCGCTGGCAGGCAGGCGCGCCTCCGCGGACGCCGATATCGCACGCGCTAAAGTGCACGCTCACTTCGCCTGCTGGTGTGAACTTGATCGCATTGCTGAGGAGATTGAAGAGGATCTGCCGTAGCCGCACACTATCGCCGCGCAACTGCACCGCGACGTCCGGCTCGACATCCACGCGCACCTTCAGCCCCTTCTCGTGCGCACGCGCGGCCAGCAGCCCAACGGCGTTGTCGACGAGTTCGCGCACGTCGAACGGCTGCGAGTCGATGACGAGATGGCCGGCCTGGATCTTCGAGTAGTCGAGCAGGTCGTCGAGGATTTGCAGCAGCGCCCCCGCCGATTCGTGCACCATGTCGACCATCTGCGCCTGGTCCGGGTTCAGGGGCGTACGTTCGAGCACCTCGACGAGACCCAGCACGCCGTTCATCGGCGTGCGGATCTCGTGGCTCATCATGGCGAGAAAATCGTCCTTCGCACGAGAGGCCGCCTCTGCGATATCGCGCGCACGCTCGAGTTCGTCGGCCCGCGCGTGCTCGACGCTCGCATCCAGCGCATAGCCGCTCCACACGATCGCGCCGTCTTCGGCACGGCGCGGCGCGAACTCTGCGCGCACCCACACGAATCCGGCCGCGCCCTGAAAGCGGAACTCGGCGTGCACGGGTATGAACCGGCGCGCGGAGCGTTCGAGCCGCGATGCAAGGCGCGCGCGGTCTTGTCGCCCCACCCGCGAGAGATCGACCGAATGCGCGCGGCGCAGCTCCTCGACGGTATCGCCGAGGAGCTGCTGCGTGTCGCCGCCAATGTACGGAAACGAGTAGCGGCCATCGGGCGAGCGGCGCAACTGGAATACGATCGCGGGCAGCGAACCCGTCACCTCCGAAAGAAGCCGCTCCGATTCGCGCTCGCGCAACTCGGCGCGGCGAATGTCGGTGACATCGATCATCGTGCCGAGCACGCAGAACGGCGCGCCTTGCAGGTCGCGGCACAGCCGTGTCCAGAAAATGCCATGACGCGCCTCCCCGAGCGCGTCCTCGAACGTCAGTTCGACACGCTGGCTCTCCCCCTCGACGATCGTGAGCCGGTAGAGATCGTCCATGCGGCGGCTGTTTTCGGGCCCCCACGCCATCACGGCCGAACCTGTGCGCCCCAGCACCCTGGCGCGCGCGAGACCCGTCGATTCTTCGTAGGCGCGATTGATCGCGAGATAGCGGTTTTCGAGATCCCGTGCACCGAGCGGATACGGGATCATCTCCATCATCGTGTCCTGCAGTTCCACCTGGCGCGCGAGCACCTGCTCCGCGCGCCGCCGCCGGTGCATTTCTCGCTGGAGCAGCACGTAGGCGCGCAGCGTGACGAGCAGCAGCACGCCGAACACGATCAGGAGCGGCAGCAGCCGCAGCGCGTTCACGCTCCAGCCCCCGGCCCGAGTGGCGACGGCAGCGGTCCAGCGATTGCGGATACGCTGCTGTTCGACGGGCGGCATCGCGTCGAGCGCGCGATTGATGAGCCGCGCGAGCGGGGCAAGGTCGCAGCGCACGGCAAATGCCGTCGAATCGTCGACACCCACCGCTCCCAGCACCTTCAGCGTGTCGAGATAGGTGCCGCTGAGCGGCTCGTCGAGCGCGGCCGCGTTGCCCACCAGCACGTCGGCCTCGTGGCGGCCGATCATTGCGAGCCCCGCGTCGAGGCTGGCGGCGCGCACGAGCTGCGTACCCGGCAACGCCTGCATGGCCGGCGTATGCGGCGCCAACACGATGCGCCGGCCCGCAAAGTCGGCAAGCGAGCGCGCCATCGGCTCGTCGCGGCGCCCCACCATGACGAGCGGATAGTGCTCGAACGCTTCCGTGTACGCTACGCCTGTGCCGAACACGCCATCGCCGACCGAGGTTGCGGCGAGCGCGATCTCGCCACGCTGCATTGCGTCCCCGGCGCTCGTCCAGGGAGAAATCGGCACGCGCTCGAAGGTAACGCCGAGGGTGCGCCCCAGATAGCCGAGATAGTCGACGGCCATGCCCGCCGGCTCGCCAGCCTTGTTCGTGAAGCTGAACGGGAGCCAGCCGCTGTCGTAGCCCACTTTCAGCGGCGACAAGGCGCGCAGCCACGCGCGCTCGTCAGCGCCCAGGCTGAACCCGGGCGGCGACGCCTGTGCTGGCGCGTCGCCTTCGAACCAGCGCGCCCGCTCGGCCGCCGCCGCGGCAGGCCGCACGCCAGCGAGCAGAAGGTCCAGCCGGTCACGCAGGTCCGACCTCGAGACCGGCACGGCGTAACGCAACTCGCGCAAGCGCTCGCGCTCCGCGAAGGCGACGCGCAGATCCCGGAATTCTTCGAGCGTGAGCTGATCGCGCGCCACGGGCGAAAAACCTGCATAGACGTCGGCCTGACCCTGAGCGACGGCGCGCAACGCTGCCTGCGTGCTCGCGAAGGTTTCGAAGCGCGCCTGCGCGAAACGCTCGCGCAATACCGATTCGAGGGCCTCGTCGCGCTCGACCGCAAACGTCGCACGCGCGAGGCGCGCCGGCTGGGTCGCGAGCGCAGTATTCCCGGCACGTGTGACAAATGCCGTGGTGCCGCTCAGATACGGCACCGTGAAAGCGAGACAGCGCTCGCGCAACGGTGTACGCGCGACGCTCATCACGATGTCGACATCGCCTGCGCAGGCCGCCGCGAGCAACGCCGGCATGCCTGCGAAGACGCGCGGCTGAAGCTTGACGCCAGCACCGGCGAGAAGGCGCAGATAGTCGGCGCTGAAGCCCGTGAGCGTGGCGCCGTCGAGCACCTCGAGCGGCGGCCGCCCGCCCTCCACCACGCCGACGACGAGCTCTCGCGGCAACGTCGGGGCGACCTGCCGCGAGAGTTCGACGCCCTCGTTTGTCTGCTCACACGACGTCGCGGCGCTCGCTGCCGCGGAAAACGCGAGCACCCATGCCGCAGCGAGCGCGCCGAAGCAGGCGAACACGCACGCGAGTCGGCGCGCCCGCCACGTTGCAGCCGGGCGCGCGCGAAGACGGAAGATGCGGTGAATCGACTTCATCGGCGCACGGCAGACTTGATTTCAGACGCCGTTGCGAGATGACGTGGTGCAAATGCGCGAGCGCCGGCTCCCGAGCCGGTAAATCACGCCAGCCGCGGCGCCCCCCAGCAACGGCGCCGCCCAGAAGAGCCAGAGCTGATCGAGCGCCCATTCGCCGACGAACAGCGCGGGGCCGGTCGAGCGCGCCGGATTCGCGCCGCCGTTGCTCACCGGGATGGCGATGAGATAGATGGCGGCAAGGCAGGCTCCAACGGCGAGCGCCGCAGTCTTGCGGCGTGCGACCGTGCTCGACATCAGCAGATGGAAGAGGACGAGCACGAAGGTCGCCGACAGTTCCAGGAGAAATACGGCAGCGAGGGCGTAGCCGGTCGGCGAATGATCGTCATAGCCGTTGCTGCCGAGGTCGGACGCCGCGATGGAAAAACCCGGGCGCGCGCTCGCCACGCGCAAGAGCAAGGCCGCGCCGAGAACGGCCCCGATGGTTTGCGCCGCGAGGTAGGGCCCGGTATCGCGCACCGGAAAGCGCCCGGAGAACGCGTAGCCAATCGTGACGGCGGGATTGAAATGGGCGCTCGCCGCGCGCGCGGCGGCGTAGTTCGCTAACGTGAGCGCGAGCCCGAATGCTGCGGCCATCTCGAAAACGTTGAAGCCCTGGGAGGGCGGGCTCGCGTTGAGCGCCGTGGTTGCGCAACCCGCGAACACGAGCCACGCGGTGCCCGCGCCCTCGACCGCTAAACGCCTACCGAGCTTCATCGTTTCATCTCCACATCCGGCCTGCATCCCGGCCCGGGTCTGACCTGGCCGTCGTTCGAACGCATTCCCAAGGTCGGCAATATCTGACGAGCGATGCGTCGAGCTTGGAATTATGGAGAGACGATTCCTGCAATCAGATAGGAGAACTCTTAAAACTCCGGCCGCATTGCGCCACACGGCGGGAGAAAATCCGGCCATCGAAGGACTAATTTAGGGACGCGCCGCCTGACGATGGATCAGGTCAGCCCCACCTGCATGGCGAAATCGCTCAGATCGCGCTCCGTGACGAGCCCCAGCTTGCGCATCGTGCTGCGCTTTTGGGCGCTGATCGTTTTGCCGCTACGCTGAAACCGCTGCGCAATCTGGTGCACCGACATACCCTGCGCGTAAAGCTGGAAGACCTCCCATTCGCGCACGCTCGGCACACCCGAGCAGGGGGCGCACGCGGCACCCGCGCTCGCGAGCGTTGCGCGTGCATGGCTTGAGAGAAACGGCGTGCGCTCGCGAGCGGCGGCAACGGCGAGCAGGAGATCGTGCGTGACGTCGCGCTTGTCGACGATGACGTTCAGGCCGTGATGCATCAGGCCTGTCAGGATGGGCGGCGTCGACACCATGCTCAGGACGACGACGCCAGGCGTGCCTCGTGTTTGCGCGAGGCGCCGCAGCAGGGTGAGAGAGCCATATTCGCCGTCCAGCCCCGGCATGCAGAGATCGGAGATGACGACGTCGCACTCAGTCGTATCGAGTTGCGTGGCGAGCTCGAGCGTGTTGCCGGCTTCGCCGACGACAAGGGCTCGATCCGTTGCGCGCAGCAGACTGGCCACGCCGAGCCGGATGCACGCGTGGTCGTCGGCAACGATCACGCGCAGCGGCTTGCCCGTGTGAAGCGCGTCTTCTCGACCGACCCGGATAGCGTGCATGGGAGACCTCGCGTGCGAAGAACCGTTCAGGTTTGCTCGCCCTGCGTCACGCCGCATTCGACCGCGAAGCGATAGAGCTCGATATCGTTGCCGAGTGCGAGCTTCTTCATCGCCGCGCACTTTTGCGCACTGATCGTCTTGACGCTGCGCCCGAGCAGACCTGCGATTTCCGTTACGCCGAGCCCCGTTGCATAGTGCGTGATCACCTCGAATTCACGCCGGGTGAGAATGCGGTGCACCTCTTCGCGCCGCTCGGCGCGCGCCGCTTCCGTGAGCAGGTCGCGTACGACTGGCCCGATGTATTGCTCATGCGCCATCGCCGACAGGATCGCAACCGGGATCAGGTCGATGCGGTCGCGCTTGCTGAGCACCGCATCCACTTCCATGTCGAGGGTCTTGCGCAGCACCGAGGCCTCGCTTTCCATGGTGAGGACGACCACGGCCTTGTGCGGGAACCCGGCGCGAAAGGCGCGGATGGCTTCGAGCCCGTCCAGCTCGCCGGGCAACGCCATGTAGAGGTCCATCAGCAAGAGGTCGAACGCATTGCGGGCCGCGACTTCGAACAGCTCGGGCACGCTGCGCGCACACGCGACGACCTGCACGTTGGGATAGTTGGTGAGCATGCTGTCCAGCGCATGCACGACGAGCGGGTGGTCGTCGGCGATGATCACGCGTACGGGTGCCGCGAGGTCGGCCGTATCCGTCATGTTGCGTGCCGCGAGGCAGGCGCGCTGTTCGTCGTGGTCGCGCATGGCGCGCTGGGAAGCGGTCGCCGCAGCGGCATGATCCGGCAGTGATGAGGGAGGCAGGTTCATAGAAGTCCGTACGCCCTGACATAGGCGAAGAGTCCCGCGTCGTTGCTGATGCCGAGCTTCGCCATGGCGTCACGCTTCTGGCAGCTCACCGTGCGCACGTCGCGGCCGAGGGCGCGCGCAATTTCCGTGATCGAGCCGCCGCTCGCGAATTTGCGGACCACCTCCGATTCGCGCGGCGTCAAACGCGGCAAACACAGGTCGGAAGGTCCGCCGGCCACCGCGAGTTCGCGCTCGATGGCCGGGCTGAGATGGGCGAGACCCTGGGCGGCGCCGCGCACGATGGCTGCGAGATCGTCCATCGGCCCGGTTTTGCGCAACATGGCGACCACGCCCGCGTGCGCCACTGCGCGCAGGAGGACGGCGTTCGCAACCCCGGTCAGCACGACCACGGCGATATGCGGCCAGTCGCGGCGCAAACGCTGCACGAGGCGCAGGCCGTCCTCCGCTTCGCCGGAGACAGGCGGCATAGTGAGGTCAGTGATCACCACGTCGCATGGGACGGCTTCGAGCGTCTGCAACAACTCTCGCGCGCCGCACGCTTGCCCCACGACCTCGATATCGTCTGCTGCAAGGAGCACCGAGCGAACGCCGAGCAGAACGAATGGATGATCGTCGGCGAGGACGATACGTAGCTTCACACTGAATCTCCTTCGAGGCGGATCTGCGTGGAAGCGATGCGCCGCATGAGCGCATCGGCAACCAGCAACATCGACAAGGTGTTCATCTGACCATTGAAAGGCCGCCGTCGAAATCGGAGATTTCCGAAACGTTAAATATGGCTTGTGTTCCGTACGGTCAAACCGCGGCGCGCGCGCGAGTGCGTTGTCGACGCTCGCCAGTGCGCATCGCGTCGCTGCGCTCGCGCGGCGCCGCGAATGCGGGCCATGCCAGCGCGGCGCAGAGCGCGGCCGCCGCCCAGACCGCCGGCCACCCGAACCACGACAACAGCAGCGGGATCGCCGAAGGCGCGACGAAGAACGCAAGGAATGCGCCGGTGTTGCCCATGGCGAGTGCGGTTCCCACGCGACCGTTGCCCGCGAGCGTCGCGAGTTCGGTGAAGGCAACGCCATGCCAGGCGGAAGCGGCGATACCGCCTAGCACGATCACCACGGCAAGCAGGGTGACGAACGCTGCGCTTGCGCGATGCGCTGGCGACGCAAAAGCCGTCAACGCGGCAAGCACGACGAACAGCGCGACGGTGAGCGCCGCGCAACCGCGCAGCCAGATGCGCCGGTCGCCGTGCCGGTCTGTCCAACGGCCGCCGTACACACGCATGAAGGCCGCGCCGCCCTGCACGGCCGCAAGCGTCGCGCTGACTGCTGCGGTACCCGCATGGCCGACGTCATGCAGGAAAATGCTCGCGAACGAGAGCACCGCCACCTGGGGAACGCACAGCACGCCAATGCCGGTCACCATGCGCCACACGGTGACGCTGCGCAGCGGTGAGACGGCGCGTTGTGCCTGTCCGAGCGCTTCGTGAGCGACGAGTGGCGCCTGCGCGGCGTCCTGTTCGTGCGCGGGTTCATGCAACCAGACGATCGTCAGCACGGTGGAGACCACACACATCGCCGCGAGCGCGCCGTACACGGCTGCGAATCCCGCATGCTCGGCGAGCGCGGGCAGCACGAGCGCTCCCAGCCCGCCGCCGGTTGGCACGGCCGTTTGGCGGATGCTCATCGCGAGGCCGCGCTCGTGGGTGGCGAACCACGCCATCACCGCACGCCCGCTCGAGCCGTTCACGCTTCCGCCAAGCAGGCCGAGCGCGAGCAGGCCTACCGCGAGCACCGTGCCGCTGGGCGTGTGCGTGCCCGCCGGTGCGCCCCAGAGCGCCATCGCGACGAGGGCGAGCGCTGTCGTGGAGAGCCCCGTGAGCAACACGCGCCGGTCGCCCCAGCGATCCGTCAGGAGTCCCCAGGGAAGCTCGCTCAGCACGATGCCCAGTCCCAGCATGCCGAGCACGACACCCAGTTCCGCGGTACCGATACGGTAATCCGACCGGATCAAGACGCCCGTTGCGGGAATGCCGCCGAGCGCTGCCGCAAAACTCGCGTTGGCCGCCACGCCCACCGCGAGCACTTTCCAGCGGTGTGCGGCGCCTCGCGTCGTACTGCGTCCCATGATGATCTCCAGAAAACGGTTGACTGAGGGCATCGTAGAGGCGCACCATCTATCGGAAAAGCGGGAAATTCCAATCCGTATATTCGGAATTTCCGAATCATTGAATTGCATGAAACGCATCTGATCAAGCCGAATCAATGAACGCACGCGGTTTCGATCTCGCGCAGTTGCGCACGTTTATCGCCGTGACAGAAGCGGGCAGTGTCTCTGCGGGTGCCGAGCGGGTGTTCCTCTCGCAGTCGTCGGTGAGCGAACAGCTCAAGAAGCTCGAAGAGCGCGTCGGCCAGCCGCTTTTCGTGCGCAGCAAGCAGGGCATGTCCGCCACACCCGCGGGCGCGAAGCTGCTCGACCACGCACGCCGCATCGTCGCGCTTTGCGACGCCGCCTTCGACGACATGCTCGGCCGCACGCTCGACGGCGAAGTGCGCATTGCGATCACGGACTATTACCGGCCGCACGACGTCGCCGAGATCATCCGGCGCTTCGCGGTCCAGCATCCGCGCCTGCGTCTGCATGTGACCGTGCTGCCGAGCGCCGTGATCGACAGCAGCGCCGACGATAACGCCTACGACATCGGCTTGTCGCTGCGGCTGGTGGAGGAAGGCCGCAGCACGCACAAGAGCACGTCGATACGCCGCGAAAAACTGGTGTGGGTGGGCGCGACGCAAACGCTGCGCGAGCGGCCCGCGCTCACGCCGCCCTGGCCGCTCGTGCTGCTGCCGGCGACCTGCCAGTTGCAGCGCCGTGTCGTGAGGTTGCTCGACGAAGCGCGCATGCCCTATCTGATCTCGCATTCGGCTTCGGGCGTGGCCGGGCTGCAGCTCGCGCTCAAGGCGGGGCTGGGAATCTCGTGTCTGAACGAGTCGTCGATCGGCGAAGGACTGATGCCCTGCCCGGCTTCATTCGGCTTGCCTGCACTGCCCGCGGCCGAATTTCATTTGCTGCCGGGCCGGCCGGGCGAGTCCGCGCACGTGACGAACGCGCGCGCGGCGCTCGCGCAACTGCTCGCTTGAGTCCAGGCGCTTTAGCCTGCGGCCTGAACCAGTTCGGCAAAGCGCAGCAGGTCGACGTTGCCCCCGGAGATGAGCACGCCCACGCGCTTGCCGCGCACGTCCACCTTGCCGTGCAGCACCGCCGCCGCCGCGAGGCAGCCGGTGGGTTCGACCACGAGCTTCATGCGGCTCGCGAAGAACTTCATCGTATCGACGAGTTCCGCGTCGCTCACCGTGACGATCTCGCTCACGCGCTCGCGAATCACCGCGAAGGTCAGGTTGCCGAGATGCTGGGTTTGCGCGCCGTCGGCAAGGGTCTTCGGCGTGTCGATGTGGACGATCTCGCCCAACTGCAGGCTGCGCTGACCGTCGTTGCCGGCCTCGGGCTCGACGCCGATCACCGTGCACGCGGGCGAGAGCGCATGCGCGGCGGTCGCACAGCCCGACAGCAGCCCGCCCCCGCCAAGCGGGGTGAGCAGCATGTCGAGCTCGCCCGTTTCCTCGAACAACTCCTTGGCGGCCGTGCCCTGCCCGGCCATCACGTGAGCGTGGTCGTACGGCGGAATGAGCGTGAGGCCGTGCTCGGCCGCAAGCCGTTTGCCGAGTGCCTCGCGGTCCTCGGTATAGCGATCGTAAAAGACGACCTCGCCGCCATAGCCGCGCGTGGCCTCGACCTTCACGGCGGGCGCGTCGTGCGGCATGACGATCACGGCCTTCACGCCGAGCAGACGCGCCGACAGCGCGATCGCCTGCGCATGGTTGCCCGACGAAAACGTGATCACGCCGCCCGCCTTCTGCTGCGGCGTGAACTGCGCGATCGCGTTATAGGCGCCGCGGAACTTGAACGCGCCCATGCGCTGCAGGTTCTCGCATTTGAAGAAGAGCTGCGCGCCCGTGCGTTCGTTCGCGGTGCGCGAAGTGAGAACCGGCGTGCGGTGCGCGACGCCACGCAGGCGTTCGTGGGCGGCGGCGACGTCTTCGAAGGTAATAGGCAGAGTGCTCATGGTCGTTCTTCGGCTGGCAGGTAGGTGTAGACGGTCGAGCGCGCCACGCCGAGCGTGGTGGCCACGTCGGCGAGCGCATGACGCAGGTTCAGCATTCCGTTTGTCGCGAGCTCGCGCACGGCCTCACGGCGCTGCGCGAGCGTCATGCCGATCGGTGTGGTGTTGCGCGTGGCAGCGAAGCGTTCGAGCGCCTCGCGCACACAGCCCACGCCGCGCGGTGCGAGCGTTTCGGCGACGGGCGCAGCCGCGCTGGTCTGGATCAGCTGGCCGAGGCCCGCCGTCACCGCGCCGATCAGCGACACATCCATGTTCAGGCAGAGGGCCGCGACGTACTCGCCCGCGCTGTTCTTCAGGCCGATGGATGTGCTCTTGGCCGGACGCCCGTCGGGAAAGCGGTTCGGATAGTTGGCCACGACTTCGGGAAAGCCGGAGTCGGTGATGCGCGCGAGGCCCATTTCGGTGGCGGCGTCGCCGACTTGCCGTCCTGACAAATTGTTCGCGATCGCCACGACCGAGTGCTCGGGCCGCGTGAGGTCGTGCAGCACGACCTCGACGAGCGGCGCGAGCGTCTGCCCGAGCGCCGCGACGATCTTCTCGCCTTCGCGCAGGAGCAGCGCATTCTCGTCAGTGGAAAGGCCGGAACGGGATTTGCGGGTTGGCATCATGATATTGGACATTTTGACAGTTAATGACTGAATGTCAATCGCTTGAACAGAACGCTCGGAAGTGCCGTGCATGGCCGCCCGAGACGCGAAAAAAAACCCCGCCCGAAGGCGAGGTCAATCAGACACGAAGAAACACGACTCACTGCATTGCTGGTCAGACCGTGAAGCGTTCGCTCACGAACTGCGTGGACGGCACGCGTGCGCGCGCCGCCACCGCCTGCGCGGCGCTCACCATCGCGGGCGGACCGCAAACGTAGAGGTCGGGCGCCGCGCCAGCGTCTGCCAACGCGGCGGCGAGCGCGTCGACTGGGGTGCTGTGCGAGCCCTGCCAGCCGTCGCCCGCTTCGCGCACGCAAAGCTCGACATGCAGTTGCGGCAACGCCTCCCGAAGTGCGTCCAGTTCGTCGAGCAGGAAAAGTTCGCTCTCGCGATTCACGCCGTAGAAGAGCCGCGCGTCGTTCATTTCCCCGAATTCGGCCATGCGGCGCAGCATCGAGAGCAGGGGCGCGAGACCCGTGCCGCCCGCCACGAACCAGCGCGGGCGCAGACTGTCGGCGATCAAACCGAAGCCGCCCTGCGGGCCGTGAACGGTGAGCACGTCGCCCGGCTGCGCTCGCTCGCGCAGATACGCCGAAAACTCGCCTTGCGGCCGCAGCCGGATCAGGAACTCGAGACGCCCCTCCCAGTTGCTCGTGTTGGCAAGCGAGAACGGGCGCTTCACGCCGCCCTCCGGCAGCTCCAGCTCCGCGAACTGGCCCGCTTCGAACTCGGCGGCGCTGCCGCTCGTGTCGTCGGCGTCGAGCAGCAGTTCGAGACGGCGCGTGTCGTCGGCGATCGTGTCGAGCGCGGCGATGCGCGCCGTGCGCGCGGCAACCGGCTGCAGCAGCACCTTCGTGCCGTCGTACGGCGCGGCGACGCGCAAGTCGGCCGAAGGTCTCGTGCGGCACAGCAGAACCGCCTGCGGGTCGCCGGACGGCAACGCATCCGCATTGTGATCGCCGAGCGTGTACGCGCCTTCGGTCACGGTGGCATGGCACGCGCCGCAGCTGCCGCGCCGGCACTGCGAAGGCAGCGTGATGTCCGCGGCCGCCGCCGCGCTCAGCACGTCCTGCCCCGGCTCGCACGCGAAACCGAACGCCTGGCCGTCGCGCGTGGTGAGCTCGATTTGATAACTCATGACGTTCTCACCCGCGCTCAAGCGGCCTTGCGTGCGAGCGCCGCGGCGAGGTCCGCCTGCGCCACGCCGATCGGCGAAATGCCGAACTGCTCGACGAGGATGTCGAGGACATTCGGCGTGAGGAAGGCGGGCAACGTCGGTCCGAGATGGATGTTGCGCAGGCCGAGCGCGAGCAGCGTGAGCAGCACCGCGGCGGCCTTCTGCTCGAACCACGACACCACGAGTGTGAGCGGCAGATCGTTCACCCCGCAGTCGAAGGCCTTCGAGAGCGCGATCGCGATCTGGATCGCCGAATAGCTGTCGTTGCACTGGCCCAGATCGAGCAGGCGCGGAATGCCGCCGATGTCGCCGAACTGGTGACGGTTGAAGCGGTACTTGTTGCAGCCGAGCGTCATGACGACGGTGTCGTCGGGCGCGCCCTGTGCGAACTCGGTGTAGTAGTTGCGGCCGGGTGCGGCGCCGTCGCAGCCGCCGATCAGGAAGAAGTGGCGGATCTGACCGGCCTTCACCGCGTCGATCACCTTGTCGGCCACGCCGAGCACCGTGTTGCGCGCAAAGCCGATGGTGATGGTTTCCTCCGGCGGCGTTTCGCGGAAGCCCGGCAGCGCGAGCGCGGCCTGCACGACCGGCGCGAACGCGTGATGCTCGAGATGGCGCACGCCGGCCCAGCCTACCGGCCCTGTCGTGAAGATGCGCTGGCGGTACTGCGGCAGCGGCTCGATCAGGCAGTTGGAGGTCATCAGGATCGGGCCGGGGAAATGAGTGAAGTCCGATTGCTGGTCCTGCCATGCGCCGCCGTAGTTGCCTGCCAGATGCGGATAAGCCTTGAGCTTCGGGTAAGCATGCGCGGGCAGCATTTCGCCGTGCGTGTAAATCTGCACGCCGGTGCCCTGGGTGGCTTCGAGCAGCGCCTCCAGATCGCCGAGGTCGTGGCCCGAAACCAGGATGGCTTTGCCCGCCGCGGGCGTCACGCGCACGGCAGTGGGTTCGGGCATGCCGAAGCGGCCCGTGTTTGCCGCATCGAGCAGTTCCATGACCTTGAGGTTCAGGTTGCCGAGGGCGAGCGCATGTTCAAGAAGATCGCCGGCCTGCGTGGGTTCGCTCGCGAGAAACACGAGCGCCGCCTCCACGCCCGTGTAGACCTCTTCGCTCTCGTATCCGAGCACGCGCGCGTGATGAGCGTAGGCACACACGCCTTTGAGGCCGTAGAGCACGAGGGCGCGCAAGCCCACAACGTCCTCGCCTACCTTCGGCAGCCCGGCCTTGATGCCGACGAGCGCGGCCTGCGCCTGCAGTTCGGCGAGGTCGTTGCCCGGTTGCCAGAGCGCGGCGCCGCCCGGCTGCGCAGCGGCGACGCCTTGCACGAGCGCGAGCGCCTCGCAGGTCGACTTCACGCGATCGCGGTGTTGCGCCGCCTCGCGCAGCATCGCCACGAAACGGCTGGCGTTGAAATTGACGTTGGTGAGCGTTGTGAACAGCGCGTAGAGCATGAAGCGGTCGGCTTCGCGATCGGGGCTGCCGAGGCCGCGCGCGAGCGCGCCATATTGTGCGATGCCCTTGGCCGCGTAGATCAGCAGGTCCTGCAGATCCGCAGTCGTGGCGTCCTTGCCGCAGTTGCCCTTGGCCGAGGCACAGCCCGGTATGGCCTGGGTGCGGTCGGTCTGTTCACATTGATAGCAAAACACGGCTTTCTCCTTTTCCTTGTGGGGTGACGGCGCGACCCGTCTTGTAAGATGCAAAATCAATGCATCTTTTAAATGGTCGCGCGCCGGCGGGAGTTTTGCCGTGACAAAAATCAGAAAACGTGTCGCTTGAAGCGGAGAATTGACCGTGTGCGCGAAAACGTCGCAGCGGGTCGGCGCTCGACTCGCTCAGCTTGCTGAGTTCGCTCGGTCCGCGCGCGCAAATGAAAAGCCCCGGCCCGACCGTGAGGTCGAGCCGGGGCTTCAGGTCCTGCCGATCCGTTCGAACGCTTTAGAACGGAATATCGTCGTCCATTTCATCGAAGCCGCCGCCAGCCGGCGCGTTCGAACGGCCGCCGCCTGCGCCGCCGCCAGCACCGCCACCGCTCGAACGCGGCGCACCGCCACCGCCCGCAGCACGGCCCCCGCCGCGCGGTGCGGACTGCTCACGGCTGTAGCCGCCGTCGTCGCCCATGTCGCTGCCCATCGAGGCGCCGCCGCTGCGGCCGCCCAGCATCTGCATCTGGTCGGCGACGATTTCCGTCGAGTAACGGTCGGTGCCGTCCTGCGCTTGCCACTTGCGCGTGCGGATGCGGCCTTCGATATACACCGACGAACCCTTCTTCAGGTACTCCGAGACGATCTCGGCCAGGCGCCCGAAGAACGACACGCGGTGCCATTCGGTCATTTCCTTGAACTCGCCGGACGCCTTGTCCTTGTAGCGGTCGGTCGTGGCGAGGCGAATGTTCGCCACGGCGTCGCCGCTCGGCAGATAGCGCACTTCCGGATCGGCGCCGAGGTTGCCGACGAGGATCACCTTGTTCACGGATGCCATGAATTTCTCCTGTTTGATTCCGTTGCGAGGAGCGGCCGCGCGGTGCGCGCCGGCGAGCGCCTGATGTGTCATGCGCCTTCGCCGGTCGCGGACCGCCTCCGCGAATTGCGTTGCTGTGAACCGCTGGTTCTAACTCAGGCCCGCCCGGGTCAAGCCCGCGTGGCCTCTGCCCGCTTGGGCGGCGCCTTCATATTGGCCGCGATTATAAGCCAGCACAAGACGAGCCCCGAGCACGTGTAAAAGACGGCGCTCGCGCCCTCGTGCTTGAGGATCCATCCGCCCACCACGCCGCCGAGCGCGAGCCCGATCGACTGGGTGGTGTTGTACACGCCCGTGGCCGCGCCCTTGCGGTTGCCCGGCGCGAGCTTCGACACGAGCGAAGGCTGCGAAGCCTCCAGGATGTTGAAGCCCAGGAAGTACACGAACAGCACGGCCGACACGATGACAAGTGTATGCGCGAGCGAGCCGAGCAAAAGCTGGCCGATCAGGATAAGACCGATCGCAGAAACGAGCACGGCCTTCATCCTGCCCCGCTTCTCCGCGACGATGATGGCGGGCACCATCATGACGAACGCGAGGCCCATGACCGGCAGGTAGATCATCCAGTGCGACGCGACCGGCAGGCCCGCGTCCACGAGCAGGCGCGGCACGACGAGAAAGAGCGCCGTCTGCGTGGCGTGCAGCACGAGCACGCCGAAGTTCAGGCGCAGCAGCTCCACGTTGTGCAGCACCTCGGCGAACGGGGCGCGCACGTGCACGGGCTTGCTGGGCGCGTCGGGCACGACCCAGATCACCACGCCCACCGCGATGATCGAGAACACCCCGACCAGCGCGAACAGGCCGCTCATGCCGACCCAATGGAACACGATCGGCGCGCCGACGATAGCCACGGCGAACGACATGCCGATCGAGCCGCCCACCATCGCCATGGCCTTGGTGCGATGCTCCTCGGCCGTCAGGTCGGCGATGAACGCCAGCACGGCCGACGACACCGCGCCCATGCCCTGGATCACCCGCCCGACGATGATCCACACCATGTCGTGCGCGCCCGCCGCGACGAAGCTGCCGATCGCGAAGATGACGAGGCCGGTGGCAATGACGGGCTTTCTGCCCACCATGTCCGAAACCCAGCCGTAGAAAATATAGAGAAGCGACTGCGTGACGCCGTATGCACCGAGCGCGATGCCGACCAGCAGCAGGTTGTCGCCGCCGGGAATGGTTTTCGCGTAGACGGAAAACACCGGCATGATCATGAAGAGACCGAGCATGCGCAGCGCGAAGATCGCCGCCAGCGAGACGGTCGCGCGCAACTCGGGCGCGCTCATGCGTGAAGAGGTAGCGGGTGAATTGGAGGACATCGGAGCGTTATGTGTTCGGACCGCATGTGCCCGCACGTTTGTTGACCGGGACGCCCCCTGACGCGCCTCTTTCGAGGCCCTTGCACTTGCCGCTCCGGGCCCTTTCAAAGACCGTCAGCAAGCCGTAACGGCGGTCTGGAAAAGTCGTTATAGTAGCAGGTTTGGTTTCCCTTTCTCCCGCAGGTTCATGGAACAGATCCGTATCCGTGGGGCCCGAACCCACAACCTGAAGAACGTCAATCTGGACCTGCCGCGCCACAAGCTCGTGGTGATCACCGGGCTTTCCGGCTCGGGCAAGTCCTCGCTGGCGTTCGACACGCTTTACGCGGAAGGCCAGCGCCGTTACGTGGAGAGCCTGTCAGCCTACGCGCGCCAGTTCCTGCAGCTCATGGAGAAGCCCGACGTCGACCTGATCGAGGGTCTGTCGCCGGCTATTTCCATCGAGCAGAAGGCCACGTCGCACAATCCGCGCTCGACCGTCGGCACCGTCACCGAGATCCACGACTACCTGCGGCTGCTTTACGCACGCATCGGCACGCCCTACTGCCCGGACCACGAGATTCCGCTGGAGTCGCAAAGCGTCTCGCAGATGGTGGACGCCGCGCTCGCCCTGCCCGAAGAAACGAAGCTGATGATCCTGGCTCCCGTGATCGTGGACCGCAAGGGCGAGCACGCCGAGCTGTTCGACGACATGCAGGCGCAGGGTTTCGTGCGCTTTCGGGTGCGCTCGGGCGGCGGCACGGCCAACGAAGGGGAAGCGAAGATCTACGAGGTGGAGTCGCTGCCCAAGCTCAAGAAGAGCGAGCGCCACACCATCGACGTGGTGGTGGACCGCCTGAAGGTGCGCCCCGACATGAAGCAGCGCCTCGCGGAGTCGTTCGAAACCGCGCTGCGTCTGGCCGACGGTCGCGCCATCGCGCTCGAAATGGACACCAACCGCGAGCACCTCTTCAGCTCGAAGTTCGCCTGCCCGATCTGCTCGTATTCGCTGCCGGAGCTGGAACCGCGCCTCTTCTCGTTCAACAACCCGATGGGCGCGTGCCCCGAGTGCGACGGTCTGGGCCAGATCACGTTCTTCGATCCGAAGCGCGTGGTGGCGCACCCGTCGCTGTCGCTCGCGGCGGGCGCCGTGAAGGGCTGGGACCGGCGCAATCAGTTTTACTTCCAGATGCTGCAGAGTCTCGCCGCGTTCTACGACTTCGATATCGACACCGCGTTCGAAGACCTGCCGGAGAAAGTGCGCAAGACCCTGCTCTACGGCTCCGGCAAGCAGGAGATTCCGTTCTCGTACATCAACGAGCGCGGCCGCACTTCGGTGCGCGAGCACGTATTCGAAGGGATCATTCCGAACCTCGAACGCCGCTACCGCGAGACCGACTCGGCCGCCGTGCGCGAGGAGCTGTCGAAGTACCAGAACAACCAGGCCTGCCCGCACTGCGAAGGCACGCGCCTGCGCCGCGAAGCGCGTTTCGTGCGCATCGGCGCGGGCGAAGAGGCGCGCGCCATTTATGAAGTGAGCGGCTGGCCGCTGCGCGACACGCTCGGCTACTTCCAGACGCTGCACCTCGAAGGTGCAAAGCGCGAGATCGCCGACAAGGTGGTCAAGGAAATCGTCGCGCGCCTCATGTTCCTCAACAACGTCGGGCTCGACTATCTCTCGCTCGAACGCAGCGCCGAGACGCTTTCCGGCGGCGAGGCGCAGCGTATCCGCCTCGCCTCGCAGATCGGCTCGGGCTTGACGGGCGTGATGTACGTGCTCGACGAGCCGTCCATCGGCCTGCACCAGCGCGACAACGACCGCCTGATCTCCACGCTCAAGCATCTGCGCGATCTCGGCAATTCGGTGATCGTCGTCGAGCACGACGAGGACATGATCCGCATGGCCGACTACGTGGTCGACATGGGTCCGGGCGCGGGCGAGCACGGCGGCATGGTGATTTCGCAAGGCACGCCAGGGGAAGTCGAACACGATCCGGCTTCGATGACGGGCCAGTACCTCTCGGGCGCGCGCCGCATCGACTATCCCGACGAGCGCATCGAGCCCGGCGAGCGCCGCCTGCGCATCGTCGAGGCCTACGGCAATAATCTCAACCACGTGACGCTCGACCTGCCCGTCGGTCTTTTGACCTGCGTGACGGGCGTCTCGGGCTCGGGCAAGTCCACGCTCATCAACGACACGCTGTATCACGCGGTGTCGCAGCATCTGTATGGATCGTCGGCGGAACCTGCGCCGTTCGAGGCGATCGAGGGCCTGGAGCACTTCGACAAGGTCATCAACGTCGA
This sequence comes from Paraburkholderia sp. BR10936, assembly GCF_040965735.1. NCBI lineage: Bacteria > Pseudomonadati > Pseudomonadota > Betaproteobacteria > Burkholderiales > Burkholderiaceae > Paraburkholderia > Paraburkholderia sp. BR10936. Next base: position 587,272 of record NZ_JBFRCM010000003.1, on the reverse strand, counting down.
CCAGTCGCCGATCGGGCGCACCCCGCGCTCGAACCCGGCCACCTACACGGGCCTCTTCACGCCCATCCGCGAACTGTTCGCCGGTGTGCCGGCCGCCAAGGAACGCGGCTACGAGTCGGGCCGCTTCTCGTTCAACGTGAAGGGCGGCCGCTGCGAAAGCTGCCAGGGCGACGGCGTGCTCAAGGTGGAAATGCACTTCCTGCCCGACGTGTACGTGCCCTGCGATGTCTGTCACGGCAAGCGCTACAACCGCGAGACGCTGGAGATTCAATACAAGGGCCGGAACATCAGCGAAGTGCTCGACATGACGGTGGAAGCCGCCTACGAGTTCTTCAAGGCGGTGCCGGTGGTGGCGCGCAAGCTCAAGACGCTGCTCGATGTGGGCCTCGGCTACATCCGCCTCGGCCAGTCCGCCACCACGCTCTCTGGCGGCGAGGCGCAGCGCGTGAAGCTTTCGCTCGAGCTTTCCAAGCGGGACACGGGCCGCACGCTGTATATACTCGACGAGCCGACCACGGGCCTGCACTTCCACGACATCGCGCTTTTGCTCGAAGTGATTCACCGGCTTCGAGATCAGGGCAACACGGTGGTCATCATCGAGCATAATCTCGATGTAATCAAAACCGCCGACTGGGTCGTGGACATGGGACCGGAAGGCGGCGCGGGCGGTGGGCAGATCGTGGCCCAGGGGACGCCCGAACAGGTGGCGAAGTCGAAGGCAAGCTTCACGGGCCGCTATCTCGCGCCGCTGCTCAAGCGCCAGATCGCCGCGCTGGACACGGCGTCGGGCAAATGACCCGCCAGGCGGGCTGACGACCGGGCCGGAAATTTAGCAGTAGAAATAGCTGCAGCAACAACGGGGCAGGGGCGCGTGCGCCCCCGAAGTTTGGAGACGGAATACACCCAACATGGTCAAGCGCAACGAAGCGACGGAAGATAAACAGGTGCGCGACCTGCGGCCACGGCCGGTCAGGCTCACGAGCGACATGAGCCTGCCGAAGCTTTCGGCAGTGGAAATCGGCAGCTATGTGGCCGCGCTCGCCGGTATGCTGGCGGTGCTGCACCTGAACCTGCTCGGCGCGCTGCTCGCGGGCATGCTCGTCTTCCAGCTCGTTCATACCATTTCGCCGCTCATCGAGCGGCGCATGTCGAGCAGCCGCGCCCGCTGGCTTTCCGTGGTGCTGGTTTCCATCGTGATCGTGGGCGTGCTCACGGGGCTCACCGTGGGCGTCATCGAGCAGTTCGAAAACGACGTGCCGAGCGTGCAGAAGGTCATGGCGCAGATGATGACGTTCGTCGATCAGGCGCGCGGGCGCATTCCCGAGTCCATCGCCGCCTATCTGCCCGTAGACGTCGCCCAGATGAAGCTCAAGGCGCTCGCGCTCATGCACGAGCACGCCACCCAGCTCGGCCAGGGCGGCAAGAACGCCGCGCGCATCTTCGGACATATCGTGATCGGCATGATCATCGGCGCGATCATCGCCATTGGCGCGCAGAAGAACGCGACGCGGCTGCCGCTTTCGACCGCGTTCGTCGCGCGCGTGTCGCGTTTCGCCGACGCGTTCCGCCGCATCGTGTTCGCGCAGGTGAAGATTTCGGCCATCAACACGGTGTTCACCGGCCTCTTCCTCCTGCTCGCGCTGCCGTTGTTTCACGCGCCGCTGCCGCTCGCGAAGATGCTGGTCGTGGTGACCTTCGTGGTGGGCCTGTTGCCCGTGATCGGCAACCTGATCTCGAACACGCTGATCGTCGCCATCGCGCTCACCGTGAGCCTGCCCGCGGCGGTCACAGCGCTCGTGTTCCTCATCCTGATCCACAAGCTCGAATACTTCCTGAACGCGCGCATCGTGGGCGGCCAGATCGAGGCGCGCACGTGGGAGCTGCTCGTCGCGATGCTCGTGATGGAAGCGGCGTTCGGCATTCAAGGCGTGGTCGCCGCGCCGATTTTCTACGCGTATATCAAGCGCGAACTGATCTATCTGCGGCTCGTCTGAGCCCGTTTTTCCCAGACCCGCGCGCGGCCTTCAGCGCCCGCGCGGCTCGCCGGGCACGTCGGTCATGCCGTCGTGCCCCATCGCGTAGATCGCCACCTGCACGCGGCTCGTGAGATTGAGCTTGCGCAGAATGTTGCGCACGTGAATCTTCACCGTGCTCTCCGCCAGGTCGAGCGCACGCGCAATCTCCTTGTTGCTCGCGCCGCGCGCCAGTTCGCGCACGATGTCGCGCTCGCGCGCCGTGAGCGCCTCCGCGCTCGCGCGCGCGGCGCCAGTCGTGCCGGTTGCGCCGGTCGACTGCGCAGGCTTGCGCATCTGCTCCACGAGCTTCACCGTCATGTGCTCGGTAATCACCGGCTGGCCGCTCGCGGCCTTGCGGATCGCCGCGACGAGCGCGTCGGCGTCGATGCTCTTGAGCAGGAAGCCACGCGCGCCCTCGCGCATCGCGGCGGTGAGTTCGTCGGCTTCCTCGGAGACGGTAAGCATCAGGACCGCCGTGTCCGGCAGATCCTCCACCAGCAGTTGCAGCGTTTCGAGCCCCGAGAGGCCCGGCATGTTGAGGTCGAGCAGGATGACGTCGGGCAGGTGCTGCTTCGCGCGCTTGACGCCTTCCACGCCGTCCGACGCCTCGCCCACCACTTGCAGGTCAGGCTGGCGCTGCAGGAGCGCACTCACGCCCGAGCGAAAGAGCGTGTGGTCGTCGATGAGCAGGATGCGTATGGTCATGGGGATCGTTGTTTTGTCGCGATGTCTTCTGATTTTGAGCGTAGCGCCATCGACGAGGTTCATTGGCCATATTTACGCGGCCATGCGGCTCGCGGCGGGCAATACCAGTTCGACGCGCGCGCCGCGCCCCTGCGCGCTCTGCAGCGTGAGCACGGCGGCAAGACGTCGCGCGCGCTCGTGCATGATGTGGAAGCCCACGTGCGATTCGCCACGCGAGGCGATATCGGCGGGATCGTAGCCCACGCCGTCGTCCTCGATCGTGAGGCGGAAGTCGCGCGCGTTCACGACACTCACCTGTACGTGCAGCGCCTGCGCATGCTTGCGTGCATTCGAGAGCGCCTCCTGCAACACGAAAAGTACCTGCAGCTGCTGGTCGGGCGGCAGCGGCGGCCCGTCTTCGTCGCGATAGTCGAGCGTCAGCTCGGCGTCCGACTGGCGGCGAAAGCGCGCCACGGTGTCCTCCACGGCGAGGCGCAGCTTGCCCGGGCTGAGCTTCGTGCGGAAATTCAGCAGCAGTTCGCGCACGTCGTCGTAGCTCTCCTCTACGCCGCCCGCGAGCAGCGGCACGATCTCGCGAATCTCGTCGAGATCGCCCTGCTGCGCCGCCCCATCGAGCAGGTGCACTTGCATCTTCAGGAAGCTCAGGCCTTGCGCGATGCTGTCGTGCAGCCCCTGAGCGACGAGATTGCGCTCCTCGGACACGGCGAGCTGGCGCCCGAGCGCCACGAGCCGCCGGTTCATGAGCGCGACGCCCAGGTGGCGGCCGAGCGTCTGGAGCAGCTGGACGCCCGAAGGCGGAATCTCCCGCTCGCGCCGGAAGTGCAGCGAGAACGTGCCGAGCGTCTCGTTCTGCGCGACGATGGCCGACACCGCGACGCTCAAGAAGCCCGCCTTCAGGCAGCGCTGCGTGAAAGCGCCGCTCAAGCCGCTTTCGCCGCTTTCTCCGCCGGCCGCGCGCGTGCCCGGCTGTGCCACCAGGCCGAATACGACCGGCGCCTCGGCCGTGGCACCGCCGCACGCACAGTCCGCCGCCGGCATGCACTGCTCTGCGCGCGTGATCGATTCGGGCATGCCTTCCGAGACGAGCAGATGCAGATTGCCGTCGTCAGGCGAAACGACTCGCACCGTGCCGCCGTCGGCGTCGAATTCGCGCATCACGCGGGTGAGGAAATCGTGGCACAGGCTTTCCGCCGGGCCCGGCGTATTGAGAAACGCCGCCATCTCGTAAAGCGTGGCGAGTTCGCGGTTTTGCGCCGCCAGTTGCGCGGTCTTGGCGTCCACGCGCCCGGCAAGGTCCCGGTACAGCGCCTGCAGCTCCGCGACCATGCGGTTGAAGCCTTGCGTGAGATGGCCGAACTCGTCGTACGTTTCGACCGGCAACCGCGTGTCGAACTCCCGCGCCTCGATGCGCGCGAGCCCGTCCTGCAAGCGCTGCACAGGCGCCACGAACCACTGGTAAAGCAAATAGACGATCGCCATCGTGCCCACGCACGACAGCGCCGCGAGCGCGACCTGCGAAATGCGCAGCCACGCGGTCTTGCGCGCATTCTCGCGCTCGATCAGGCTGACGAGCCGGTTCGCGTCGTCGACGAAACCGGGCAGCAGGCCGATATACATCGAGGGCTCGCCCCCGCTGGCGGCGAGGTCGCTTAGCGCAGCGGGCCTGAGCGTGTGATTCCAGGCAGACGCGACGCGTTCGAACTGCGCATGGATGCCGGCGTCTGCGGGAAGAAAGAGCGGCCGCGCCGGATCGCCGTCGCGCAATTCGCGCAGCGTCTCGTCGAGTTGGTGCATCTGCGCGTCGACTTGCGAGGGCTGGCCGGTGCGGGCTTCCCATAGCGCGATCGCCACCGCGTTCGCGCGCATGCGCAGGCTGCCCGCGTCGTTGATCGCCGCGCCGCCGCCTTCGAGCTGCCAGGAGAGCCAGAGCGTGCCGCTGATCATCGCAAGCACGAGCGCCAGCGCAACCGTGGAGAGCACAACGATGCGCGTGGAGAGCCGCTTCGGGAACGGCGCTTCGTGCGCGCCCGAGGATGCGGCAGAAGCGGCAGATGCGGTTGCGGAATCGGAAGACGGAGTCATGGCCGGGACCGGGAATCGGCTGCGCCGAAGCGGCGGCGCCTGTATCGACATTATCGGACCGAGTGCGGCCGATCGCGCGCTATGTCGCGGTCTGCACGGCCAACTGCGACACTATGCGTCAGGTCAGCTGCCTCCCGGGCGAGTCCTGGCGAACCACGTCGCGCCGCCCCTGACCTGGGCGCATCGCGAAAAAAAGCGGGGAATGCGAGTGGGTCTCGCTCCCCGCAATGAACGGCCATCCCCACGGCCGTCCAGAGGCAAACGTTGGCCGCTAGCGGCTGCGCACGAGCTGCCAGGCGCGCGACAGATAGGTGATCGAGGCGAACCCGCTCCACACGTGCACGAGCCGCGTGAACGGGAAGATCACGAACAGCGTCATGCCCATGAAGAGGTGCATGCGGAAGATGAGCGGTGCTTCTGCCACGTAGCTCGCTGCGTCGCCGCGGAACGTGACGATGTGCTGCGCCCAGGTCATGAGCCGCACCATCATCGCGCCGTCCATGTGGCTCGCCGATTCGCCGATGGTGCTCAGCCCGAGCAGCAGCGTGACGAGCAGCCACAACAGCAGCACCTTGTCGCCCACGCGCGTCACGGCCGAAACGCGGGCATTCGAAAGCCGCCGGTGCAGCAGGATCGCGAGGCCCACCAGACACATCGAGCCCATCACGCCGCCCGCGACCATCGCCACGAGCTGCTTGACCGCGTGCGGCACGCCGAGCCAGTCCCACACGGCGACGGGCGTGAGCAGACCGAACAGATGCCCGAAGAAAAGCCCGAGCACGCCGACGTGAAAGAGGATATTGCCGAGCCGCAAATGTCCGCGATAGAGCAGCTGCGAGCTGTCCGCCTTCCACGTGTACTGCTCCCGCTCGAAGCGCGCGAGGCTGCCGAACAGGAAGATGGCGGCGGCAATATACGGATAGATGCCGAACAAAAACTGATTGAACGTGTTCATGGCGATTCCTTTGCGCAGGCAGCCGCGGTGGTCGCAGTGGTCGCGGCAAACTGCGCTCGCGGGTGGAATTGAACGACCTGCGGCGAGTTGCTCGCGCCGAACGCGTGCACGAGCGGCTCCACGCCATCTGCGCCGGTGCCGAAGCGGTCGAGCGCCTCGTCCATGTCGCGCACGGGAGCGTCCACGAGCGGCAGCGGCTCGACATCGGTCAGCTCGCACAGCACCGTGAAGATGCCCGCGTACGGGCTTTCGCTCTTCTCGAGCTGATTGCCGAGCGCCGCGAGCACGTGAATCGCCTCGCCCAGCAGCGCGCGCGCCTCGTCCTCGCCAATCAGGCCGAGCACTTCGAGAAAGAGCGGCACGTAGTCGGGCAACTCGCTCGTCGCGACGTCGAGGCCATGGCTGCGGTATTCATCGAGCAGATCGACCATCGCCTGGCCGCGCGCGCGGCTCTCGCCGTGCACGTGCTCGAACAGATGCAGCGAGTGGCGCGGATTGCGGTCGAAGGTGGCCACGTACGCCTCCTGCGACTCGACGAGCGAGCGCTCGCGCAGCGCCGCGATGAGCGGCGCCAGTTCGCGCGCTGCGAATGCACCGTTCGGCAGGGCCTCGAGCGCGGCTTCGATCTCGTCGAGCGCGTCGAGCAAGGGCTGCTCGGGATAATCGAGCAGCGCGGAGAGAACCGGATAAATCGACATGATGATGCCCTCCCGCTCAAGCTTCGGACGGCGTCTTGCGACGCGACTTCGGCATATCGACATACACCACGCTGCCTTCGACCTTCGAGCCGAACAGCGAACCCTCGGAAACGCCGCCCGAACACCCGTTGCCGAACGAGAAGCCGCAACTGCCCTTCTCGTTGAACGAGTCCTCGACCATTTCCTTGTGCGACGACGGCACGACGAAGCGGTCCTCGTAGTTCGCGATCGCCATGGTGCGGTACATGTCCTCGACCTGCTCGGGTGTGAGGCCTGCGCGCGCGAGAACCGCGTTGTCGTTCACGCCGTCCACGGCCTGGGTGCGCTTGTAGGCGCGCATCGCCAGCATGCGGTTGAGCGCAGAAATCACGGGCTTTTCGTCGCCGGCGGTCAGCAGGTTGGCGAGATAGCGCATGGGAATGCGCAGGCTCGCCACGTCGGGAATCACGCCGTCCATGCCGATATGGCCCGCGTCCGCGGCCGACTGGATCGGCGACAGCGGCGGCACGTACCAGACCATCGGCAGCGTGCGGTACTCGGGGTGCAGTGGGAACGCGATCTTCCACTCGACCGCCATGCGGTACACGGGCGAGCGCGCGGCGGCGTCGAGCCAGCTCTGCGGCACGCCCTGGCGGCGCGCCTCGGCCTGAATGGCGGGATCGTGCGGATCGAGGAACACCTCGAGCTGCGAGTGATACAGATCCTGCGTCGATTCAACCGAGGCCGCCTCGCTGATGCGGTCCGCGTCGTAAAGCATCACACCCAGATAGCGGATGCGGCCCACGCACGTTTCCGAGCAGACGGTCGGCTGCCCCGCCTCGATACGCGGATAGCAGAAGATGCACTTCTCGGCCTTGCCGCTCTTCCAGTTGAAGTACATCTTCTTGTACGGGCAACCCGAGATGCACATGCGCCAGCCGCGGCACTTGTCCTGGTCGACGAGCACGATGCCGTCGTCTTCGCGCTTGTACACCGAGCCCGAGGGGCACGACGCCACGCACGCGGGATTCAGGCAGTGCTCGCACAGGCGCGGCAGATACATCATGAAGGTGTTCTCGAAGGTCGAGTACATCTCCTTCTGCACGTTCTCGAACAGCTTGTCGCGGCTGCGCGAGGCGAACTCGCCGCCCAGGTCGTCTTCCCAGTTGGGACCCCAATGGATCTTGTCCATCTTCTTGCCGGTGATGACCGACACGGGGCGCGCGGTGGGCGGCGTCTGCGAGAGGCGCGCCTTCTGCAAATGCTCGTAGTCGTACGTGAACGGCTCGTAGTAGTCGTCGATGCCGGGCAGGTTCGGGTTCGCGAACAGGTTGGCCAGCACCTTGAGCTTCGGGCCCTGGCGCGGCTCGATCTTGCCGTTCGGGTTGCGGACCCAGCCGCCGTTCCACTTCTCCTGGTTCTCCCATTCCTTCGGATAGCCGATGCCGGGCTTCGTCTCGACGTTGTTGAACCACGCGTACTCGACGCCATCGCGCGACGTCCACACGTTCTTGCACGTGACGGAGCACGTATGGCAACCGATGCACTTGTCGAGGTTCAGGACCATCGCCACCTGGGCGCGGATTTTCATGATGCTGCTCCTTCCTTCATCGGGCCTTCCAGCCACTCGACCTTCCTCATCTTGCGCACGATCACGTACTCGTCGCGATTGCTGCCGACGGTGCCGTAGTAGTTGAAGCCATACGCGAGTTGCGCGTAGCCGCCGATCATGTGCGTGGGCTTGAGCACCGTGCGCGTGACCGAGTTGTGAATGCCGCCGCGCATGCCGCTCGTTTCCGCGCCGGGAACGTTGATGATCTTTTCCTGCGCGTGATACATGAGGCACATGCCGCGCGGCACGCGCTGGCTCACCACGACGCGCGCGGTGAGCGTGCCGTTCACGTTGAACACTTCGACCCAGTCGTTATCGACGAGCCCGGCTTCTTTCGCCTCGGCTTCCGAGACCCAGACGTGCGGGCCGCCACGCGAAAGCGTGAGCATGCGCAGGTTGTCCGTGTACGTGGAGTGGATGCCCCACTTCTGGTGCGGCGTGATCCAGTTCAGCACGAGTTCGTGCTCGCCGTTGGGTTTCGCGCCGAGCATCGGCGAGGTCGTCTTCGTGTCGATGGCGGGCTTGTAGTTGCACAGGCCCTCGCCGAAATCGAGCATCCAGCGGTGATCCTGATAGAACTGCTGACGGCCCGTGAGCGTGCGCCAGGGAATCAGCTCGTGCACGTTCGTGTAGCCTGCGTTGTAGCTCACCTCTTCCGATTCGAGCCCCGACCACGTGGGCGCGGAGATGATCTTGCGCGGCTGCGCCTGCACGTCACGAAAGCGGATCTTGTCGTGCTCGCGGCCTTCGGCCAGATGCGTGTGATTCCGGCCCGTGATCTTCGAGAGCGCGTCCCACGCCTTCACCGCTACGTGGCCGTTGGTTTCCGGCGCGAAGGTGAGGATCATCTCGGCGGCGTCGATGGCCGTTTCCAGACGCGGGCGCCCCTCGGCCGCGCCGCGGTTCTGCTGGATGCCGGTGAGCCGGGCAAACTCGCCCACCTCGTGCACGGTGTTCCAGTTGATGCCCTTGCCGCCGTTGCCCAGCTTCTCGAGCAGCGGCCCGACCGACGTGAACTTGTTGTAGATCTCGCGATAGTCGCGCTCCACGAGCGTCATCGAAGGTGCGGTCTTGCCAGGGATCAGATCGCATTCGCCAAGACGCCAGTCCTTCGGCTCGAACGCCTGGCCGAGTTCGCCCGGCGTGTCGTGCATGAGCGGCGTGCACACGAGGTCCGTGCGCTTGCCCAGATGCGCGCCGCCGATCTCCGAAAACGTCTTCGCGATGGCCTTGTAGATCTCCCAGTCGGTCTTGCTCTCCCACAACGGCTGCACCGCCTCCGAAAGCGGATGGATGAACGGGTGCATGTCCGACGTGTTGAGGTCGTCCTTCTCGTACCACGTGGCCGAGGGCAGCACGATGTCGCCGTACAGGCACGTGGTGCTCATGCGGAAGTCCAGGACGGTGAGCAGGTCGAGCTTGCCTTCGGCCGCTTCGCGCACCTTCACTTCGGAAGGCTTGATCGCGTCGGCTTCGTCGCCGAACAGCGCGTTCTGCGTGCCGAGCAGGTACTTGAGGAAATACTCGTGCCCCTTGCCCGAACTGCCGAGGATGTTCGAGCGCCACACGAACATGTTGCGCGGGAAGTTCGCAGGGTTGTCGGGGTCGTCGCAGGCGAAGTTCAATGCGCCCGACTTCAGCTGATCGACGGTGTATTGCACCGGCGGCACGCCCGCGCGCTGCGCGGCATCCACCACGTCGAGCGGATTGGCGCCCAGTTGCGGCGCCGAAGGCAGCCAGCCCATGCGCTCGGACTTCGCGTTGAGGTCGAGCATCGACAGATTCTTGTAGCGTTCGCGGTCCGCGCCGGGGCCGAGGATCTCGTCGAGACTCACCTTCTCGTGGCGCCACTGGCTCGTGTGGTTGTAGAAGAACGACGTGCCGTTCATCTGGCGCGGCGGGCGCGACCAGTCGAGCGCGAACGCGAGCGGCGCCCAGCCGAATTGCGGACGCAGCTTTTCCTGGCCCACGTAGTGCGCCCAGCCGCCGCCGCTCTGGCCGATACAGCCACACATCATCAGCAGATTGATGATGCCGCGGTAGATCATGTCGTTGTGGTACCAGTGATTGAGCGCCGCGCCCACGATCACCATGCTCTTGCCGCGCGTGCGGTCGGCGTTGTCGGCAAACTCGCGCGCCACCTGGATCACGAGCTTGCGCGGCACCGTGGTGTGCTTCTCCTGCCATGCTGGCGTGCAGGGCACGTCGTCGTCATACGAGGACGCGACGTTCGGGCCGCCAAGCCCCTGGTCGACGCCGTAGTTGGCCATCTGCAGGTCGTAGACGGTGGCGACCAGCACACTCGTGCCGTCCGCCAGCGCCACGCGCTTCACGGGCACGCGGCGCGCGAGCAGCGCGCCATGTTCGCCGCCGAAGTACGGGAAGCCCACCTCGACCACTTCGTCATGCCGATCGACGAGCGAAAGGCGCGGATCGATTTCGCGGCCGCTGCCACCGTCCTTCATTTCGAGGTTCCAGCGGCCCACCTTCTTGCCGCCGTCGTGCTCGCCTTCGCCCCAACGGAAGCCGATCGAGCCGTTCGGCGCGACGATGTCGCCCGTGGTCGAATCGATGGCGAGCGTCTTCCACTGCGGGTTGTTCGCTTCGTCGAGATTCGCGGCGAATTGCGACGCGCGCAGGAACTGGTCCGGCACCAGCGAGCCGTCGCGCTTCGCGAGCGCGACGAGCATCGGCATGTCGGTGTACTGCTTCACGTAATCGCGGAAGTACGCGGACTTCGCCGTAGCGTGAAACTCCTTGAGCACCACGTGGCCCATCGCGAGCGCGAGCGCCGCGTCGGTGCCCTGCTTCGGCGCGAGCCAGATATCGCCGAACTTCACCATCTCGCCGAAGTCGGACGACACGGCCACCGTCTTCGTGCCCTTGTAGCGGACCTCCGTGTAGAAGTGGGCGTCGGGCGTGCGCGTTTGCGGCACGTTCGAGCCCCACACCACGAGATAGGTGGAGTTATACCAGTCGGCCGATTCGGGCACGTCGGTCTGCTCGCCCCACACCTGCGGCGAGGAAGGCGGCAGGTCGCAGTACCAGTCGTAGAACGACAGGCACGCCCCGCCGATCAGGCTCAGATAACGCGCGCCCGCGGCGTACGAGACCATCGACATTGCGGGAATGGGCGAGAAGCCAATCACGCGATCGGGACCGTACTTGCCGATGGTGTAGGCGTTGGCCGCCGCGATCATCTCGGTGGCCGTGTCCCACCCGGCGCGCACGAAGCCGCCCTGGCCGCGCGCGCGCTTGTAGTGCGCCGCCTTCTTCGGGTCCTCGACGATCGAAGCCCATGCCTTGACCGGGTCGAGCGTCTTGCGCGCCTCTCGCCACATCTCGATCAGACGCCCGCGGATCATCGGGTACTTCACGCGCTGCGCCGAATACACGTACCAGCTATACGAGGCGCCACGCGGGCAGCCGCGCGGTTCGTGATTGGGAAGGTCAGCGCGCGTACGCGGATAGTCGGTCTGTTGCGTTTCCCACGTGATCAGGCCGTTCTTCACGTAAACCTTCCACGAGCACGAGCCCGTGCAGTTCACGCCGTGGGTCGAGCGCACGATCTTGTCGTGCTGCCAGCGGCTGCGATAGCCGTCTTCCCATTTGCGGTCCTCGTTCACCACCGCGCCGTGACCTTTCGAAAACGTCGACTTCACGCGCGACATGAACTTCAACCGGTCCAGAAAATAACTCATCACGTTCTCCGGGACTGCTGCTGGAATCGATCGATCGCGCCTGTCGCCGCCCGCTCGCGTTGCAAGCCTGGCGCCTCGCGCTCGTATCGTTCCGAGTATGGCGAGCAGGCACCTGCCTGCCCATTCATCAACGGGAGAGTTCGCGCTACTCCCAAAGGACTAATCCGGTTCAGCAAGGCGTTGACGCGTTGCGGCGCGCATAGAAGAACCACGTCACCACCGCGCACACCACATAGAAGCCGATGAAGCACACGAGCGCGCCGACCGGTGAGCCGGTCATGTCGAGCGACGAGCCAAAGCTCTTCGGAATAAAGAAGCCGCCGTACGCGCCCATCGCGCCCGCGAAGCCGAGCACCGCCGCCGATTCCTTGCCCGCTTCGGCGAGCGCGCCGCGCTGTGCGTCATCACCCTTGCTCTTCGCGGCGCGTTGATGCTGCGTCAGGAAGATCACGGGAATCATGCGGAAGGTCGAACCGTTGCCGATGCCGGTGAGCGCGAACAGCACGACGAACATCGCGAGGAAGCCGGCGAAGCTGCCTTGTGCGCCGCCCAGCGCGCCGCCCGGCAGGAACGCGATCACGCCCATCACCGCGACGATCATCGCGAGGAAAGTCCAGAGCGTGACGCGCGCGCCGCCGAGCCTGTCGGAGATCCAGCCGCCGACGGGGCGCGTGAGCGCGCCGGCGAGCGGCCCGAGGAAGGCCCATGCAGTCGGGTTGATGGCGGGAAACTCCGCCTTCGTGAGAAGCGCGAGGCCGGCCGAGAAACCGATGAACGAGCCGAACGTGCCGACATAGAGAAAGCACATGATCCAGTTGTGCGCGCGGCGGAAGATCACGGCCTGCTCGCTGAACGAGGCCTTCGCGTCGGCGATGTCGTTCATGCCGAACCACGCGGCGAACGACGAGACGACGATGAGCGGAATCCACACGAAGCCGGCGTTCTGCAGCCAGATGCTGTGCTCGACGCCGTCCTTCACGTAGGTGTGCCCGTCGCCGAGCAGGCCGGCGAACACGGCCGTCGAGATGACGATCGGTGTGACGAACTGCACGAGCGAGACGCCGAGGTTGCCGATGCCCGCATTGAGGCCGGTGGCGAAACCCTTGCGCGCCTTCGGGAAGAAGAAGCTGATGTTCGCCATCGACGAGCTGAAGTTCGCGCCGCCCAGACCGCACAGCAGGGCGAGCACGAGCAGCGTCGAATACGAGGTGGACGGATCGCGCAGCGCGAAGCCCATGCCGAAGGCCGGGATCAGCAGGCTCGCCGTGGAGATCGCCGTGAAGCGGCGGCCGCCGAAAATCGGCACGAGAAACGAATAGAAGATGCGCAGCGTGGCGCCCGAAAGCGCGGGCAACGCCGTGAGCCAGAAGAGTTCGTTCTTGGTGAAGTGAAAGCCGCCCTTGTCGAGATTGACGACCGTGACGCTCCACAGCGACCACACCACGAACGCCAGCATCAGCGCGGGAATCGAAATCCACAGGTTACGGGTGGCGATCTGCTCGCCGGAAGCCTGCCAGAACCTGGCGTTCTCAGGCTCCCATTGGGTCAGGAGATACTTGGACATGATTGTGCTCGTTCAGTAGGCGCCGCACGCGCGGCGCAAGTTGGATCATTCGGAGTACGTGGTTTCCTTCGGCGCCGGCGGCGCGGCTCGAACCTTGTGCGCGAGCTTCGCGCTGCCGTGGGCGAGCGCTTCGGGGCGGAACGAAAAGTGCATGAACAGCAGGCTCACCAGGGTGGCGCCGAACATCAACATGAAGCAGGTGGTACGCACGCCCGTGAGGTCGACGAGCAGGCCGAACAGGATCGGCAGCACGAAGCCCGCGAGACCGCCCGCCAGCCCCACGACGCCGGAGACGGCGCCGATGTTGTCGGTGTACTCGTCGCCGATGAACTTGAAGACCGAGGCCTTGCCTACCGCCATCGCAATGCCGACGACGAACATCAGCACCGTGTAGAACACCGGTCCCGTGCTGATATGCAGACCGAGCGGGCCATGCGCACTGTGGATCGTGAAGTCGGTCGGCGGGTAGCTCAGCAGGAAGAAGCACGCGAGCGCGACCCACATCACGGCCCACGTCGTGCGATAGGCGCCGTAGCGGTCGGAGAGCCAACCGCCTGCCGCACGCAGCACGCCGCCGGGCAACGAGAAACACGCCGCGAGAAACGCAGCCTGCTCGATGCCGAAGCCGTACTGGTTCACGTAGTACTGCGGCATCCACAGCGACAGGCCGACATAGCCGCCGAACACCACCGAGTAGTACTGCGCGTAGCGCAGCACACGCGGGTCGGCGAGCACGCGCAACTGGGCCGCCACGCTCTGCGTGCCAGGCACGCGGTGCGCCGGGTTGCTCGCGGAGAATATCCAGAACAGCAGCGCGGTCACGAGCATCGCAACGGCGTAGACCTTGGGCACGATGGTCCACGTGCCGGCCGCGACGATCAGCACGGGCGCCACGAACTTGTTGAGCGCGGCGCCCGAATTGCCTGCGCCGAAGATGCCCATGGCGAGACCCTGGCGCGACTTCGGGAACCAGCGCGCGACATAGGGCGTGCCCACCGAGAACGATGCGCCGGCGAACCCCACGAACAGGCCTAGCGTGAGGAATTGCCAGAGTTGCGTCGCGTACGAGACGAGCCAGATCGGCACGATGGTCGCGAGCATGGTGATGAAGAAGACGATGCGCCCGCCGAAGCGGTCGGTCCAGATGCCGAGCGGAACGCGGGCGAGCGAGCCCGTGAGCACGGGCATCGCGGCAATCAGGCCGAATTCGGTATCGGTGAGGTGAAGCTGCTTTTTGAGCGGAATGCCGAGGATCGCGAACATCATCCAGACGGCAAAGCAGATCGTGAACGCGAAGGTACTTGAACCCAGCACGCGCCAGGCACGGCTATCGGCGACAGGTTCCGCCTGCGGAGATGGGGCGGCTTTCATGAATTTCCCTCTTGTCGTTTAGTTAACGCGACAAGAGTAGGAAAGACGAAAGGTGCGGGCTATTCTCCGCAGGGAGTGCGCGACGATGCGCCACTAGAACTTAAGGAGTAGTACCGCGGGAACGAGTTGGCGCGGAAGAGAAATCGCATGCATGCGAACGCGCCGGAGAGCAATAAGATTAGTCCGAGAAGCCGTAGCGTGTCATGAAACACGCTACGGCATGGTGTCGCACGCGATCAACCAAAGATCAGCGGAACACGACCGTCTTGTGACCGTTGAGCACGATGCGATGCTCCACGTGCCACTTCACCGCGCGCGCAAGCGTCACGCACTCCACGTCGCGGCCGATGGCGGTGAGCTGATCCGGCGTCATGTTGTGATCCACGCGCTCGACTTCCTGCTCGATGATCGGCCCTTCGTCGAGATCGGACGTCACATAGTGCGCCGTGGCGCCGATCAGCTTCACACCGCGATCGAACGCCTGGTAGTACGGCTTCGCGCCCTTGAAGCTCGGCAGGAACGAATGGTGGATGTTGATCGCGCGGCCTTCGAGCGCCTTGCAAAGCTGCGGCGAGAGGATCTGCATGTAGCGCGCGAGCACCACCAGATCGACGCCTTCGCGGTTCACCACTTCGAGCACGCGCGCTTCCTGCGCGGCCTTGTCGGCCTCGGTGCCGCCGAGCAGCGGGAAGTGATGGAACGGAATGTTGTAGCTCGCGGCGAGCTGATAGAAGTCCTTGTGATTCGAGATGATCGCTGGAATCTCGATAGGCAGCTGGCCGGTGCGATAGCGGAACAGCAGGTCGTTCAGGCAATGGCCGATCTTCGAGACCATGATGACGACGCGCGGCTTCACGTTCGCGTCATGCATCTCCCAGCGCATGCCGAACTCCTGCGCGAGCGGCTCGAACGCGCTGCGCAGACCGTCGAGGCCCGGGTCGCCGCCCACTTGCTGGAAGTGCACGCGCATGAAGAACTCGCCCGTGTGGCTGTCGCCGAACTGGGCCGAGTCGAGAATATTGCTGCCGCGCTCGAACAGAAAGCCCGACACGGCGTGCACGATGCCAGGCCGGTCGGCGCACGACAGTTTGAGGATGAAGCTGTGATCGGTCGACATGACCTTGGTAACTCCCGTCAAGACTTGGTGTTGCTAAAAGGGCTTTGGGCTTTGCTAAAAGAACCGGCGCCCTTTCACAGCGTCGGCGGTTCGAAGATCGCGGCAATGCCCTCGCACGCGTCTTCGTCTATCCATCGGCGGCGCAGCAGGCAGTCGAGCGTCGCGAGGCTCGCGTCTACCGTCATCGCGCCCTCCTCGATCCAGCGCGCGGCTTCGTCGATGCGTGCGAGGCGATGCTCGCCCACTTCGCCGTCCTGGTTGTGCGGCACGAAATCGGCCGGGAGCACGAGATCGTAGATGAAGATCTGCTCAGCCTGCGTGCCCTCTGGCAGCGACTGCAGCACGTGCACGGTGCGGCCCGCGCGCGCCTCGCGCGCCAGCTCCTCGGCAATGCCCGCCTCTTCCCAGCATTCCTTCACGAGCGTGGCCTCGATCCCGAAGCCCCAGCCGATGCCGCCCGCCACGACGTTGTCCAGCATGCCGGGGTCGGTGGCCTTGGTATCACTGCGCCGCGCGATCCACAATTGCGGCGCGCCGGGCGCGCCTACGCCGGCCGCACCGGAATCTGCGTATTCTACGACGCCGTTCAGATGAACCGCGTACGTCATCGTGCCGAAAAAGCGCGAGGCCGCACGTTCGATAAAGGCGAGCGGCGGCGCATCGAAGGTGTTGCGGATCGCGTAGGTTTCGTTGCGCCAGCCGGGAATGTGCCCTTCCGCCGCGAGTGCGCCGATCACCGAACCGAGCGCGGCGCTGCGTGCATCGACGCTATCGAAGTGCGGGGCGAGCGTCACGCGGGCGCTATCCGCATCGCCGTCGATTTCGAACACGTCGGGCCAGCGTGCGAGCCGCGCCACGTCGTTCTCGCGTATCCAGCCCACGCGCTCGTCACCGATGTGAAACGGCAGATGCGCGCCGGCATCGAAGCGTCGCGCGTCGATAATGCAAGGCAAGCTCATCGATCAGGACTCCATAGATCAGTCGCGCAGGGCGACGCGTATGCCGATGGCGATGAAGGTGATGCCGGCCAAGCGGTCGAGCCACAGGCCCGCGCGCGGCCGGCGCTTCAGCCAGCCGCCGATCGTGCCCGCGCACAGCCCGAAGAGGGAGAACACGACGACCGTCTGCGCCATGAACACGAGGCCGAGCTCGAGCATCTGCAGCGTGACGGGCTGCGCGCCATGCGGGTCGACGAACTGCGGCAGGAACACGACGAAGAACAGCGTCACCTTCGGGTTCATGATGTTGCCGAGCACGCTCTGGCGAAAGATCGCGGAGAGCGGCTGGCGCGGCTTGTCGCCGGCGGCGGCGAGGCCC
The DNA here is from genome assembly GCF_040965735.1 of Paraburkholderia sp. BR10936. Lineage (NCBI taxonomy): Bacteria > Pseudomonadati > Pseudomonadota > Betaproteobacteria > Burkholderiales > Burkholderiaceae > Paraburkholderia > Paraburkholderia sp. BR10936. Next base: position 570,156 of record NZ_JBFRCM010000003.1, on the reverse strand, counting down.
TGGCTGCGCAGCGCCTTCACGCCGATCCACACGAGATACGCGGCGCCCGCGAGCTTGAGGATCTGGAACGCGAGCGGCGAAGAACGCAGCACGGCGGCCACGCCGAGTGCCGCGAGCGTGGTGTGGAACGTCACGCCCGCGGCGAAACCCAGCGCGGCCACGAGCCCGGCGGCGCGGCCCTGCGAAATGCCGCGCGCGAGCACCTGGAGATTGTCGGGACCGGGCGCGAACGTGATGGCGATGGAGGTGGCGAGAAAGAGCGCGAAATTCGGCATGAGATCGACTCGTGACGGTGGGCGTTCGGGTTGTTTCAGTGGCCGCCGAAGGCGGTCACGGTGAAGAGCGGCAGGCCGGCATCGGTGAGCAGCCTCGAGCCGCCCAGATCCGGCAGGTCGATGATCGCGGCGCCCTCCACCACGCTCGCGCCGAGGCGTTCGAGCAGCAGCTTGCCGGCCATCATGGTGCCGCCGGTGGCGATCAGGTCGTCGACGATCACGACGCGGTCGCCCTTGCTGCAGGCATCCTCGTGAATCTCGACGGTCGCTTCGCCGTATTCGAGCTTGTAGGTCTCGGAAACCGTCTTGTACGGCAGTTTGCCGATCTTGCGGATCGGAATGAAGCCCACGTTCAGCTCATACGCGACGATCGGCCCGATGATGAAACCGCGCGCGTCGAGCCCGGCCACGTAGTCGAGCTTCGCATCGACATAGCGCTCGACGAACAGGTCGATCAGCACGCGCAGCCCCTTCGGATGGCCGATGAGCGGCGTGATATCGCGGAACTGCACTCCCGGCGCAGGCCAGTCGGGCACCGTGCGGATCAGGCTGTTCACGAACTGGGCGGCTTCAGCGCTCGGGTTCGCAGGTGCGTTGGACATGATTTCTCCGGGTAATGACCAGACAAGAACGGTAGAGTTATTTAAACGGGGCTGGACCGCTTGGCGCGGTCTCGCGATCGCGCGAACGACGGCGTGTCAGACCGCCGCCGCGCCCGCACCGGCCGCGCCCGGCTTGCGATGCCGCGAAAGCCGCTCCTCGGCCTGCGCGAGCTGCTCAGGCAGACCGCGCAGCACGACGATGTCGGCCTCGCGCAGTTTGGTCGATGGGTCCGGTTCCACACCGCGAATGCCGTGGCGGCGGATCGCCGTCACCTCGACGCCAAGCTCGTACAGGCCCAGTTCCGCGAGCGTGCGGCCCACGGCGTCGGCGCGCTCGTCGACCGGTACGGATTGTAGCCGCACCTGCTCGTGACCGTCCTCGCCCACATCGTCGGTACCGTGGAAGTAGCCGCGCAGGAGGCTATAACGTTCGTCGCGTAGTTCCTCCACGCGGCGCACCACGCGCCGCATCGGCACGCCCATCAGCACCAGCATGTGCGAGGCGAGCATCAGGCTGCCTTCCACGATCTCCGGAATCACCTCGGTCGCGCCCGCGGCGAGCAGGCGTTCGAGATCGGCGTCGTCCACCGTGCGCACGATCACGGGCAAGGTGGGCTCCAGTTCGTGAATGTGATGGAGCACGCGAAACGCCGATTGCGTATTGGCGTACGTGATCGCCACCGCGGCCGCGCGGTGGATGCCCGCCGCGACGAGCGATTCGCGCCGCGCGGCGTCGCCGAACACCACCGACTCGCCGGCCGCCGCAGCCGCCGCGACGCGGTCCGGGTCGAGGTCGAGCGCGACGTACGAAAGGCCTTCGTATTCGAGCATGCGCGCGAGATTCTGCCCTGCACGGCCGTAGCCGCACACGATCACATGGCCGCTTTGCTTGATGCTTTGCGTGGCGATGCGCGTCATCATCAGCGACTGCTGCATCCATTCCGTCGAAGAGAGGCGCAGTACGATGCGGTCGGCGTTCTGAATCAGGAACGGTGCGGCGAGCATCGACAGCAGCATGGCCGCGAGGATCGCCTGGAGCAGCGTGGCGTCGACCAGATGCTTGTCGAGAATGAGGTTCAGCAGCACGAAGCCGAACTCGCCGGCCTGCGCGAGACCGAGACCCGTGCGCATGGCCACGCCCGGCGAGGCGCCGAAAATACGCGTGAGCGCCGTGATGAGCACGGCCTTCATCACGACCGGCCCGAGGAAGAACGCCGCCACCATGATGGGGTGCTGCCAGATCACGTGCGGGTTGAGCAGCATGCCCGTGGTCACGAAGAAGAGGCCGAGCAGCACGTCGCGAAACGGCTTGATGTCCTCTTCCACCTGGTGCCTGTACGGCGTCTCGGCGATCAGCATGCCCGCGATGAAGGCGCCGAGCGCGAGCGAGAGGCCGAACTTGTCGGTGATGAACGCGGCGCCCAGCGTGACGAGCAGCACGTTGAGCACGAACAGCTCCTGCGAGCGGCGGCGGGCGACCACGTTGAACCAGCGCGTCATGAACTTCTGGCCGACGATGAGCAGAATGCCGAGCGCGAGCACGATCTTCACGGCCGCCGTACCGAGCGACTCGACGAGCGACGCCGACGAACCGCCGAACGCCGCGATCACGATGAGAAGCGGCACCACGGCCAGATCCTGGAACAGCAGCACGCCCAGAATGTTGCGGCCATGCTCCGATTCGATCTCGAGCCGCTCGGAAAGCATCTTGCTGACGATGGCCGTCGACGACATGGCGAGCGCGCCGCCCAGCGCCACGCAGGCCTGCCACGTGATATGCACCCACGGTTCCAGCACGAGCCCGAGCAGGAGTGCCACGACGATCGTGCCCATCACCTGCGAAAGCCCGAGTCCGAACACGGCGTGGCGCATGGCGCGCAGCTTCGAGAGCGAGAACTCGAGGCCGATGGAGAACATCAGGAACACGACGCCGAACTCGGCCAGGTTCTGCGCGCCGTGCGTGTCCGGCACGATGCCGAGCGAGCGCGGGCCCACGAGAATGCCCACCGTGAGGTAGCCGAGCATCGGCGGCAGATTCAGATAACGAAACAGCACGACGCCAACCACCGAGGCGAGCAGCAGGAACAGCGTCATTTCCAGCGGGGAGATCATCGTGTGAAGCGTCCTCGTTCGTCTGCGTCGTTACCGGCGATGCAAATTCTGCCCCGCGCCGGGTCAATGATCGACGCCAGGGCGGCTAAGGCCTGTTTACATGAATAACGGGCTAAATGGGAAGGGCTACGGAGAAACGGCTGGGCAAGCCCGGCGGCTCGCGCACGGGGTTTTGGCGCTGGGGGCGCCGGCGCGGCGCGCAGACGCCTTTGCTATACTCCGCGGATGATAGCGAAAATCAATGGCGACCGGGCGCTGAAGCTCGCTCGCAACGTGCTCGACATCGAAGCGGACGCCGTGCGCGGGCTTCGCGACCGGCTCGACGACAACTTCGTCGGCGCGGTCGACCTCATCCTCAGCTGCCGTGGACGCGTGGTCGTTTCCGGCATCGGCAAATCGGGCCATATTGCCCGCAAGCTCGCGGCCACGCTGGCCTCCACGGGCACCCCCGCGTTTTTCGTGCACCCGGCGGAAGCGAGCCACGGCGACCTCGGCATGGTCACCGCCGACGACGTCTTCATCGGCCTGTCGAACTCCGGCGAATCCGAAGAACTCGTGGCGATCCTGCCGCTCGTCAAACGCATTGGCGCGAAGCTCATCGGCATGACGGGCAATCGCCCGCAATCGACGCTCGGCCAGCTTTCCGACGTGCATCTGGACGCCGGCGTGGAGAAAGAAGCCTGCCCGCTGAACCTCGCGCCCACCGCCAGCACGACGGCGGCACTCGCGCTCTCCGACGCACTCGCGGTCGCGGTGCTCGACGCGCGCGGCTTCGGTGCCGACGACTTCGCGCGCTCGCATCCGGGCGGCGCGCTCGGCCGGCGCCTGCTCACCTACGTGCGCGACGTGATGCGCACGGGCGACGAAATCCCGAAGGTGCGCGACGACGTGACCGTGCGCGACGCCCTCTTCCAGCTCACGGCCAAGCGCATGGGCATGACGGCGGTCGTCAACGCCGACAACCACGTGCAGGGCATCTTCACGGATGGCGACCTGCGCCGTGTGCTCGAGCGCGTGGGCGATTTCCGCGACCTGCCGATCGCTCAGGTCATGACGAAAGGCCCGCGCACGATCGGCCCGGACCAACTTGCCGTCGAAGCTGTGGAACTGATGGAGCGCCATCGCATCAATCAGATGCTGGTCGTCGATGCCGAGGGCACGCTGATCGGCGCCCTCAACATGCACGACCTGTTCTCCAAGAAGGTGATCTGATGGCTAGCCCACTCGACGCAACCGCGCGCGCCGCGCGTGTGCGCTTGATGATTTTCGACATCGACGGTGTGCTCACCGACGGTGGCCTGCTCTTCACCGGCGCGGGCGACACGATGAAGGCGTTCAACTCGCTCGACGGCCACGGCGCGAAGCTCCTGCGCGAAGCCGGCATCGACACGGCCATCATCACCGGGCGCCGTTCGGAGACCGTCGCCGTGCGCGCGAAGGAACTGAAGATCACGCATCTGTGGCAAGGCGTGGAAGACAAGCGCGTCGCGTTCGCCGAGCTGCTCTCGCAAACGGGCATTGCGCCCGAAGCGTGCGGCTACATGGGCGATGACTGGCCCGACCTCGGCGTGATGCTCCAGTGCGGCTTCGCGGCTGCGCCCGCGAACGCCCACCCCGACGTGCTCTCGCGCGCCCACTGGGTGTCCGACAAGGTGGGCGGCCACGGCGCCGTGCGCGAAGTCACCGACCTGATCCTGCGCGCGCAGAACCGCTACGACGCCCTGCTCGCCGCGGCCTGCGCGCCGCTCGCCGGGATGCCGCGATGAACCACCAGAAGTTCCGCCTCACGTCGCTCGTGCCGCTCGTGTGCGTCGCCGCGCTCGCCGGTTTCACGTGGTGGCTGCTGCAGGCCGTCCAGCCGCGCGAGAAGGAGGCGGCGCCGCGTGCGCCCACGCATACGCCCGATTATTTCGCCGATAACTTCTCGGTGTCCGAGCTCGACCAGTCGGGCGCCACGCAGTACCGGCTCACGGCCACGCACATGGTTCACTACGAGGACGACGAGAACAGCGACCTCACGAACCCGGCCGTGCGCGCATTCCAGCCCGGCAAGCCGATCGTCACGGCCACCGGGCTGCGCGGCACGGTCAACGCCGACGCCTCGATCGTCAATCTGTACGACAACGCGCGCATTCTGCGCGCGGCCGGCGCCGGCGACCCCGAAATGCAGGCTGATTCCGAGCATTTCAAAGTGCTCGTGAACGACGATGTGATCCTGACCGAAAAGCCGGTTAAACTTCGACGCGGCCAGTCGGTCATGACGGCCACCAGCGGCATGAACTACAACAATGTCTCCCGGGTCATCCAGCTCTTCGGCAACGTCCGTGGAGCCATCGCCCCGGCAGACTCCGGCGGCTCGTCCTGAACGCCGGGCCGTCCACGCAAGGCACGATTGCATGAACGATTCGCTTCCCCGTCCACTGAACGGCCGTTCGCCTGACGCCCGCCGCGCACGCTTCGCGGCGCTGATGGCGCTCGCCAGCGCGCTGCTGTTCGCCGGCCTCGCGCCCGCGGCCCACGCCGAGCGCGCCGACAAGGACAAGCCGCTCAATATCGAAGCGGACAACATGACCTATGACGATCTGAAGCAGCAGACCGTCTTCACGGGCCACGTGGTTGCCACCAAGGGCACGATCCTCATCAAGGCCGACAAGCTCGTCGTCACCCAGGACCCGCAGGGCTACCAGTTCGCGACCGGCACCGTCGCGCCGGGCACGCCCGCCGACAAGCTCGCCTACTTCCGCCAGAAGCGCGAAGGCCTCGACGAATACGTCGACGGCACGGCCGAGCGCATCGACTACGACGGCAAGCAGGACCTCACCACGCTCACGACGCGCGCCACGGTGCGCCGCCTGCAGGGCCTCTCGACGGTGATGGATCAGGTCCACGGCAGCGTCGTCACGTACGACGGCCAGAACGACTTCTACACGGCGCGCTCCGGCAAGGACGTCGCGGGTCCCGGCAACCCCGGCGGCCGCGTTCGCGCGATGCTCTCGCCGCGCAACACCACCACCGGCGCACAGCCGCCCGCCGGCGCCCCGGCCGCCCTCACGCCGTCCACCAAGCTGCAGGAAGCGCCGCCACAGTGAATACCGTCACCGCCACCCAAAGCTACGGCCGCCAGCTGGCCGGCAAGACGAGCACGCTCGTCGTGCGCAACCTGAAGAAGCGCTATGGCTCGCGCACCGTCGTCAAGGACGTGTCGCTCGACGTGAAGAGCGGTGAAGTGGTCGGACTGCTCGGCCCCAACGGCGCCGGCAAGACCACGTCGTTCTACATGATCGTGGGTCTCGTGCCGCTCGACGCGGGCGAGATCGACCTCGACGGCCGCTCCATCAGCCTTCTGCCGATCCACAAGCGCGCGGCGCTCGGTCTTTCGTATCTGCCGCAGGAAGCCTCGGTGTTCCGCAAGCTCACGGTCGAGGAGAACATCCGCGCGGTGCTCGAACTGCAGGTCGACGGCAACGGCAAACGTCTGTCGAAAGACGTCATCACCGAGCGCGCCGAAGCGCTGCTCGAGGAGCTGCAAATCGCGCATCTGCGCGAGAATCCGGCGCTGTCGCTGTCAGGCGGCGAACGCCGGCGCGTCGAAATCGCGCGCGCGCTCGCAACCGATCCGAGCTTCATCCTGCTCGACGAGCCGTTCGCGGGCGTCGACCCGATCGCCGTGCTGGAAATCCAGAAGATCGTGAAGTTCCTGAAGCAGCGCAATATCGGCGTGCTGATCACCGACCACAACGTGCGCGAGACGCTCGGCATCTGCGATCACGCGTACATCATCAGCGACGGCAGCGTGCTCGCGGCCGGCGCACCCGGCGAGATCATCGAGAACGAGAACGTGCGCCGCGTTTATCTCGGCGAGCACTTCCGCATGTAAGCCCCCGGGCGCGCCTCGCGCGCCCGTTCACCGCAGTCCCGCAGCGCCCACCCGGGCGCGCGCGATCCGCTTTCGCGTTTTTCCGGCCTCATCTTTCGCGTTTCCCCGTGTAACTGCTCGACCTTGCCCCCAAAACGGTGCATGGCAGGCCCGGGAGCGCCCCTGTTTGCGCACCAAATTCCGGGCAGGCACCGGCGTGGCGCACGCTCGTTTTTGCGAGTGCCCCGTGGTTTCGTCCGCGTGGCAAACTCTTTACAATGGTTCGCACACCGCCATGAAAGCCAGCCTCCAACTCCGCCTCTCGCAGCATCTTGCGCTCACGCCACAACTGCAACAGTCCATCCGGCTGCTGCAGCTGTCGACGCTCGAACTGCAGCAGGAGGTCGCGACGGCGATCTCGCAGAACCCGCTGCTCGAGAACGAGGACGACTGGATCGCGAGCCCGCTGCGCGTGGCCGCGGACGGCTCGGTCATCGCGCAGCCGCCCGCGCCCTCCGGCGCCGAGCCGATGCAGGGCGCGAACAGTTCCACCTCGACGTCCAACGGCAGCGGCGAAAACAGCGAGAGCGAGCCGCGAGGCGTGGACGAATACGACGGCCTTGGCGGCGACGCGAACGGCGACGCGAGCCAGTGGAACCTGGACGATTACGGCCGCTCGGGCAACGCCTCCGACGACGACGACCTGCCGCCGCTGCAGATCCACGAATCGACCACCACGCTGCGCGACCATCTCATGGCGCAGTTGCGCGAAACGAACGCGAGCCAGCGCGACCGCGCGCTCATCACGTTTCTCATCGAATCGCTCGACGAAGACGGCTACCTCAGCGCGACCTGCGAGGAAATTCTTGCCGACATTCCCGAAGAATTCGAAGTCGACGCCGACGAATTCAATGCGGCGCTAGCGCTGCTGCATAGCTTCGACCCCGCGGGCGTGGGCGCGCGCTCGGCCTCCGAGTGCCTCAAGCTGCAGTTGTTGCGCGTCACTTCGTCGCCCACGCGCACGCTCGCGCTCGAAATCGTGTCGAACTATCTCGAACTGCTCGCCGCGCGCGACTTCACGCGGTTGCGCAAGCAACTGAAGACGGGCGACGACGAGCTGCGTGACGCGCATGCGCTGATCCGTTCGCTCGAACCGTTCCCGGGTTCGTCGTATGGCAAGGCTGAAGCCGATTACGTGGTGCCCGACATCATCGTGAAGAGGACCGGCCAGAACTGGCATGCGGAACTCAACCCCGAGGTGGTGCCGAAGCTGCGCATCAACCACCTGTACGCGAATATCCTGCGCAACAACCGTGGCGATCCGGCTAGCGGTTCGCTGCGCCAGCAGCTGCAGGAAGCGCGCTGGCTCATCAAGAATATCCAGCAGCGCTTCGAGACGATCCTGCGTGTCGCGCAGGCTATCGTCGAGCGTCAGAAGAACTTTTTCGTGCACGGCGAAATCGCCATGCGCCCCTTGGTTTTGAGGGAGATTGCTGATACGCTGGGCCTACACGAATCAACTGTCTCGCGTGTGACAACCGGTAAATACATGCTGACTCCATTCGGGACACTTGAATTTAAGTACTTCTTCGGATCGCATGTATCGACGGACACCGGAGGCGCTGCATCGTCCACCGCCATCCGCGCCCTCATCAAGCAACTCATAGGAGCCGAGAACACCAAATCTCCTCTTTCAGACAGCCGCATAGCCGAACTGCTGGCAGAACAGGGCTTCGTGGTCGCGCGACGCACCGTTGCGAAGTATCGCGAGGCGCTGAAGATTCCAGCCGTCAATCTGCGCAAGTCTCTTTAGCCTGTTCCGGCTTTTTCGGAGCAGGCGTTTTCCGGCCGCTACGCCCGTTGGCGGACATGGCCGGCCGAGTTCGCCCGCCGTCGCAGGCCTTTCGGGGAGCCGCGTTCTGGCAGACAGTCGACCGGCATTGCCGCACTTCACGCGTCACGCGGCCATCAGCCTGGAGAAGCACTATGAATCTGAAGATCAGTGGACACCATCTCGAAGTAACGCCAGCGTTGCGAGAATACGTGATCACCAAACTGGACAGGGTGCTAAGACATTTCGATCAGGTAATCGATGGCAATGTGGTCCTCTCGGTCGACAACCATAAGGAAAAGGATAAGAGACAGAAGGTCGAAGTGAACCTTCATCTGAAAGGCAAGGACATATTTGTGGAAAGCGCGAACGGCGACATGTACGCCGCCATCGATCTCGTGGTCGACAAGCTGGACCGCCAGGTCGTACGTCACAAGGACCGCGTGCAGGGACATCAACATGAGGCGATCAAGCACCAGCCTGCGCCCATCATCGAAATCCCGCCGCAGTGATCCCACAGTGTCCTGTGTGGCGATTCACGCCATGAACCGGGGCTGGAGTTGATAGTTCATCCTCCGCCCCCCGAAGCGAAGCCGCCCAAACCGGGCGGCTTTTTCGTGAGTACGCGCAATGCAGGGTTTTACCGCCGGGTGCAACCGGGCAACGAGGGTTGCGCTCATGCGTGGCGCATCGCACCATCGGCGTGGACGCTTGTTCTATAATGGTCCAGTCGTATTACGGGGTCTAACGCGCCAACAGGTCCCCACGGTCCCGGCACCGGGCTTCGTCGCCAGATCCAAAGCTTCCGCCAAAGCGGTCAGCTGTCGGGGTGTGGAGCATTCAGGCCACGTTTTCGCCTGCCAACATGAATCGTTTAGCCAAAATACTTCCCATCGAGAACGTCGTCGTCGGCCTGTCCGTCACCAGCAAGAAACGCGTCTTCGAGCAGGCTGGCCTGATCTTCGAAAACCAGAACGGCATCGCCCGCAGCACGGTTACCGACAATCTTTTCGCACGCGAGCGTCTCGGCTCCACGGGCCTCGGCGAAGGCGTCGCGATCCCGCACGGCCGCATCAAGGGCCTGAAGCAGCCGCAGGCCGCCTTCGTGCGCCTCGCCGAGCCGATCGCCTTCGAAGCGCCAGACGGCCTGCCCGTGTCGCTTTTGATCTTCCTGCTCGTGCCCGAACAGGCCACGCAGCAGCACCTTGAAATCCTGTCCGAGATCGCACAACTACTGTCGGATCGCGAAACGCGTGAGCGGCTCCATACGGAAGAAGACCGCGAAACGTTGCATCGCCTGCTCACCCAGTGGCAACCTTGATGTAATGTGCGGCGTCTTGCGAGGCGCGGTCGCGGTACGCGCGGCCGAACAGCGCGCGCTCGACGCTCGTTGCAGGGGTGAAGCGTAAGGCGCCGGCAGCCGTGAACCACCCAGGTAGCGCACCCAGGCCAGGTCGCGCGGATTATTTAGCCAGCAATTCAGTCAGCCGTTAAGCGAGTCATCTCGCGGAGTCACCGACTCATGGACACTTCCAGCATCAACGCCCAAAGCATCTTCGACGACAACGCCACCACGCTGAAACTCAGCTGGCTGACGGGGCACGAAGGCTGGGAACGCGGCTTTTCGACCGAAACGGTGGCCACGGCCACGGCGAGCGCCGACCTCGTCGGTCACCTGAACCTGATCCACCCGAACCGCATCCAGGTGCTCGGCGACGCCGAAATTCACTACTACCAGCGCCAGACCGACGAAGACCGCTCGCGCCACATGGCCGAGCTGATCGCGCTCGAACCGCCGTTTCTCGTGGTCGCCGACGGCATGACCGCGCCGCCCGAACTGGTGCTGCGTTGCACGCGTTCTTCCACGCCACTCTTCACCACGCCGATGTCGGCGGCCACCGTCATCGACAGCCTGCGCCTCTACATGTCGCGCATTCTCGCGCCGCGCGCGACGCTGCACGGCGTATTTCTCGACATTCTCGGCATGGGCGTGCTGCTCACGGGCGACTCGGGTCTCGGCAAGAGCGAGCTGGGTCTGGAGCTGATCAGCCGCGGCCATGGCCTCGTAGCCGACGACGCCGTGGACTTCGTGCGCCTCGGCCCCGATTTCGTCGAGGGGCGCTGCCCGCCGCTGTTGCAGAACCTGCTCGAAGTGCGCGGCCTCGGCCTGCTCGACATCAAGACGATCTTCGGTGAAACGGCCGTGCGCCGGAAGATGAAGCTCAAGCTCATCGTGCAACTCGTGCGCCGCCCGGACGGCGAGTTCCAGCGTCTGCCGCTGGAGAGCCAGACCGTCGACGTGCTCGGCCTGCCCATCAGCAAGGTCACGATCCAGGTGGCCGCGGGCCGCAACCTCGCCGTGCTGGTCGAGGCCGCCGTGCGCAACACGATCCTGCAATTGCGCGGTATCGACACCCTGCGCGACTTCATGGACCGCCAGCGTCTCGCCATGCAGGACCCCGACAGCCAGTTTCCCGGCAAGCTGATCTGACGCCCGAAGCGGTGAGGCCGGCGAGGCGCGCAATGTACGCCGTGCGCGCCCTCGAAACGAGCGCCTGCGGCCCGGAGAGCCAATACAGGCGCGCGGATCGGATGCTATGATGACCCAATCGGGTTCATCGACTCTCCCATGCGTATCATCCTGATCACCGGCATTTCGGGTTCCGGCAAGTCAGTGGCGCTCAATGCGCTCGAAGACGTCGGCTATTATTGCGTCGACAATCTGCCGCCGCGCTTTCTACCGCAACTCGCCCAATATCTCAGCGACGACGGCTACGAACGCCTCGCCGTCGCTATCGATGCGCGCTCGAGTTCGTCGTTCGACGACATGCCGGAGATGATCCGCGACCTGGCGCTTCGCCACGATGTGCGCGTGCTCTTCCTCAACGCGAGCACGCAGTCGCTCATCCAGCGCTTCTCGGAAACGCGCCGCCGCCATCCGCTTTCGGGCTCCGCCGCGCACGACGCCAACGTGGGCATGCTCAAGTCACTCGAAGAAGCGATCGAGCACGAGCGTGAACTCGTTTCGAACCTCGCCGAGTTCGGCCATCAGGTCGACACGAGCAACCTGAGTTCCAACGCACTGCGCCAGTGGGTGAAGGTGTTCGTCGGCGGCGAGCGCGGCTCGCTCATGCTCACGTTCGAATCGTTCGGCTTCAAGCGCGGCGTACCGCTCGACGCCGACCTCGTGTTCGACGTGCGCACGCTGCCGAACCCGCATTACGACGCCCGCCTGCGGCCGCTCACCGGGCTCGATCAGCCCGTGATCGACTTTCTCAATGCGCAGCCGGCCGTCCACGAAATGATCGACGATGTCTATGCGTTCGTCGCGAAGTGGCTGCCACATTTTCGCGCCGACAACCGCAGCTATCTCACCGTTGCGATCGGCTGCACGGGCGGACAACATCGATCGGTGTACATCGCCCAGACGCTCGCCACGCGCTTTGCCGGCGAGTCGAACGTTATCGTGCGTCACCGCGACGCGCCTCTCGATGTCGGAGAGTCGTCACGGCTGATCGCCTAACCGGCTGCGCATCGCGCGGCCCTTAACCGAAAGCGTTGCGCCATGTCCTCGTCTCCTGCCGTGCTTGGCCGTTTGCCGTTGTTCCCGCTGCATACGGTGCTGTTCCCCGGCGGCCTGCTGCCGCTCAAGATCTTCGAAGCGCGATACCTGGACATGGCGAGCGAGTGCCTGCGCGAGCACACGCCGTTCGGCGTGTGCCTGCTCAAAAGTGGCGCGGAAGTCGCGCAGCCCGACGAGACGACTGCCGTGCCCGAATCCGTGGGATGCCTCGCGCTCATCGAGCAATGCGATGTCGAGACCGTCGGCATGCTGCATATCCAGGCTCACGGCACGCAACGCTTTCATCTGCTCTCGCATCGCGTGGAAGCCGACGGCCTGCTCGTGGGCACGGCCGAGTTGATCCCCGAAGATATTCCACTGGAAGGCGGCAAACAGCTCGCGCAATTCGGCGCGTGTGCGGAAGTGCTCGAGCGCATCATCGCGACGATCCGCGAGCGCGATTCCGCGAGCCTGCCGTTTGCGGAGCCGTTCCGCTTCGACGATCCCTCGTGGGTATCGAACCGTCTGGCCGAGGTGCTGCCGATCGCGCTGCGCGCGCGTCAGAAGCTCATGGAGTTGAACGACGCCGGCGCGCGTATCGAAATCGTGCATCACTACATGCAGCAGCATCAGCTGCTTTGATGCAGCGTTGATGCCGCTTGCTCGCTGACTCAGATCAGCGGTCCACGCAAACCATCGAGCAGTTTGCGCACCGGCGCGGGCACGCCATACGCGTCGATGTTGCCTAGCGACACCCATGCGCTCTGTCCATCATTGGCTTCGAGCGGCGCGGCATTGCGCTTGAGTTCGATCACGCGCGGCTCGATGTCGAGCTTGAAGTGCGTGAACGTATGCGTGAGCGGCATGAGCGCCGAACTCGACGCCGCGCGCTCCGGCGTCACTCCGAAGTCTCGCGCGCGCTCGGCGAGCGCGGGTTCGTCCGCGGCTTCGGGCAAGCTCCACAACCCACCCCAGATACCCGATGGCGGGCGCTTCTCCAGCATCACCGCATCGCCGTCGAGCAGCACGAGCATCCACGTGCGCCGCGTGGGCACGGCCTTCTTCGGGCGCGCGGCGGGTAGTTCGCGTTGACGTCCCGTCGTGTTCGCCACGCAGTCCTGCGCGAACGGGCAGCGCGCGCAGTCGGGCTTGCCCCGCCCGCACAGCGTCGCGCCAAGATCCATCAAGCCTTGCGTGTACGCGCTCACGTCGGCGTCGCTCGCTTCGGGACCCGGCACGAGCGTTTCGGCGAGCGTCCACATCGCGTTCTCCACGCGCTTTTCACCAGGAAAGCCTTCCACGCCGAACACGCGCGCGAGCACGCGCTTCACGTTGCCGTCCAGGATCGTTTCGCGCGCGCCGAACGCGAACGACGCGATCGCCGCCGCCGTCGAACGGCCGATGCCGGGCAACTCCGCGAGCGCCTCGACCGTCAGCGGAAACTTGCCACCGTGGGTATCGGCCACGACCTGCGCGCAGCGGTGCAGATTGCGCGCGCGCGAGTAATAGCCGAGGCCGGCCCAGAGCGCCATCACGTCGTCGTCGGACGCGGCAGCGAGCGCTTCGACCGTGGGAAAGCGCTCGAGAAAACGCGCGTAGTACGGAATCACGGTCGAGACCTGAGTCTGCTGCAGCATGATTTCCGAGAGCCAGATGCGGTACGGGTCGCGCGTGTTCTGCCACGGCAGGTCGTGACGGCCATGCTCGCGCTGCCAGGCGATCAGGCGCGGCGCGAAACCGGTAAGCAGCTCAGCGGGATACGCGCCAGCCGGTAGCGGCACGGAAGTGGAAGAAGTTCGGTACATGGAAATGCCTGGCGCTCAGCGCTGGCAGCGCGGACAGAAATAAGTGGAACGCTGGCCCTGCACGATCTGCTTGATCGGCGTGCCGCACACGCGGCAGGGTTGGCCCGCACGGTCATAAACGAAGTATTCGAGCTGAAAATAGCCGCTTTCGCCGTTGCTGCCGACGAAGTCGCGCAGCGTGCTGCCGCCCTTCTCGATGGCCGAGGCGAGCACGGCGCGCACGGCATCCGCGAGGAGTTCGTAGCGCGCAAGCGAAACGCGGCCCGCGGGGGTCGTCGGCCGGATACCGGCGCGGAACAGACTTTCCGATGCGTAGATATTGCCAACGCCCACCACGATATCGCCCGCGAGGAGAGCCTGCTTGACGGCGACCTTGCGGCCGCGGGTCTCGCGAAAGAGCAGTGCGCCGTCGAAGGCCGGTGTGAACGGCTCGATGCCGAGCGCCGCCAGCAGCGGATGGCCGAGCACGTCGCCAGCCTCGCGCGGGTGCCAGAGCACGGCGCCGAACCGGCGCGGGTCGCGAAAGCGCAGCGTGAAGTCGTCGAAGAACCAGTCGACGTGATCGTGCTTCTCCGCGGCCGGCGGCTTCGGCAGATTGCGCAGCACGCGCAGCGTGCCGGTCATGCCGAGATGCACGATGAACCAGCCTTCGTCGACCTCGAACAGCAAATACTTGCCGCGCCGCCCAACCGAACGTATCGTGCGGCCGCGCAGCGTACGGGCGAGCGTAGCCGGCACGGGCCAGCGCAATGCGGGGTTGCGCACCTCCACGCGCTCGACGCGGCGGCCCGCGACCCACGGTTCGATCCCCCTTCGGGTAACCTCAACTTCTGGCAACTCTGGCATATCTCGCGGCCTGATTCGGATGCTGGTCCGGGTTGGTCTGCAACTTGCGTAAACGTGTGTGCGCGTTGTGCGCGTATTGTAGCCAGCGCGTTACAATCGACCGAAACATTCGACGGAATTCCATGGAACTGTCTTTCGTTAAGCTGTTCGCGAAGCGTCCCGCGACGCCCCGCGCCCCTGCCGCCTTCGCGCGTCGCCTCGTTGGCGCCGCAGTTCTCGCCGCCTGGGCGTTGACCACGTCGAGCGCATATGCGCAGGATCCGTCCCCTGACACGGACGACACTTCCGTCACCATGCCGGACGCTTTCGGTCCCCCCTCGCCCGACGAGAAGAAGGATCTGCCGGCCGTTCCGCTGTCGAGCCAGATCGTCTTCCAGGTGCTCGCCGCGGAAATCGCGCTGCAGCGCGACCAGCCTGCCCCCGCCTTTCAAACGTATCTCGCGCTCGCGCGCGACACGCACGACCCGCGCATGGCGCAGCGCGCGACGGAAATCGCGCTCTCGGCGCAAAGCCCGTCCGACGCCCTGAATGCGGTGCAGCTCTGGCAGCAGTACGCGCCCGATTCCGAGCGCGCGGCGCAGCTCGACGCGTCACTCCTCGTGCTCGCGGGCAGGCCCGACGACGCCCAGCCGCTGCTTGCGCGCGAACTCGCGAAGGTACCGGCCGACAGCCGTGGCCAGGCGATCCTCTCACTGCAGCTTCTGCTTTCGCGCGGTCCCAATCGCGTGGGCGGCCTGAATGTGCTCAAAACGCTGCTCAAGGACGACATGAACCGTCCCGAGGCGCAGCTCGCGATCGGCCGCCAGCAACTGCTCGCCGACGACGCACCCGGCGCACGCAAGTCGTTCGAGCAGGCGCTCGCGCTCAAGCCCGACTACCTTCCCGCCGCGCTGATGCTCGCGCAGATGGGGCCGGAGGAGCGCGCCGAAGGCATTGCGTCGATCGAAAAATACGTCCAGCAGAACCCGAAGTCGCGTGAAGGGCGTCTCGCACTCGCGCAGACCTATCTCGCTGCCGACCGCCTCGACGACGCGCAGAAGCAGTTCGAGATTCTGCACAAGGACAACGCGACCGACCTGATGCCGCTCATGGCGCTCGCGCTCATCAGCGTTCAGCAGAAGAAGTTCGACGCCGCGCAGAAGTATCTGACGCAATACGCGCAGGTTGCCGAGAAGAATCCGGCCGCCGACCCAGGTCAGGCCTATATTTACCTCGCGCAACTGTCGGTCGAGCAGAAGGACGACGCCGGCGCACAGAAGTGGCTCGACAAGATCCAGCCCAACAGCCAGCAATATGTGCCGGCCCAGATCACGCGCGCACAGATCCTGGACAAGGAAGGCAAGACCGACGACGCGCGCCGTCAGCTCGCGAGCATTCAGGCCGACGATCCGCGCGACCAGGCGCTGATCGCGCGCACCGACGCCGCGATCCTGTTCGACGCGAAGCGCTACCCGGAAGCCGAAGCACGGCTCGCTAAGGCGACCGCCGACTTCCCGGACGACCCGGACCTCACCTATGACTACGCGATGGCTGCGGAAAAAACCGGCCACTACGACGTCATGGAAGCGCAGCTGCGCAAGCTGATCAAGACGCAGCCCGACAATCCGCAGGCCTACAACGCGCTCGGTTACTCGCTTGCGGACCGCAATCAGCGCCTGCAGGAAGCCGACAAACTGGTGGAAAAAGCCTCGTCGCTCGCACCGGACGACGCGTTCATCATGGACAGTGTGGGCTGGGTCAAATACCGCCTGGGTGACAATGCCGACGCGATCAAGCTCTTGCGCAAGGCCTACAGCCTCCAGCCGAACGCGGAAATAGGCGCGCACCTCGGTGAAGTGCTCTGGAAAAACGGCGACCAGGACGGCGCACGCGCCGCGTGGCGCGAGGCCCGCAAGCTCGAACCCGACAACGACACGCTCCTGAAGACGCTCAAACGCTTCCAGGTCAACGATCTCTGATGGCAGATTTTTTCACTTCGATTTCCCCCAAGGCCCTCACCGTTGCGCGCGCAGCCAGTTTCGTACGGCGCGCGTCGCTCGGCGCAGCGGCGGCCGCGCTCCTCGCGCTGACGGGTTGCGCGACGCAGCAGCCGCCGCGCCAACCTTCCACCTCGAACGCCACGACCTCGCTCAGTACGCAGACGAACCGCGCCTATCATGGCCGCTTCGCCGTTCAATATGTCGATCAGAACGGCCAGCAGCGCAACGCGTACGGCAACTTCGACTGGCACGAGACCGATTCGACGGTGACGCTGCAACTGCTCAATCCGCTCGGCCAGACACTCGCGCTCGTCACTTCCGCGCCGTCGCAAGCCACGCTGGAACTGCCCAACCGCCAGCCGCTCACGGCCGACAACGTGAGCACGCTCATGCAGCAGGCGCTCGGCTTTGCCCTGCCCGTGGAAGGGCTGCGCTACTGGCTGCAGCCTTCGGTCGCGCCCACCTCGCATGCGCGCACTACGCCCGACTCGCAGAATCCGCAGCGGCTTTCGCAGATCGAGCAGGACGGCTGGACCATCGATTATGTCGCCTATGCCGACGCGCCGGCCAATGGCGTGAAACGCGTCAATCTCACGCGCGAAGCACCGCCGCTCCAGATCAAGCTCGTGCTCGACCAGTAAGCGGGCCGGTTGCGGTCTCTCATCAGCAATATCTGGCCGGCACGCGCCGGCCAGAATCCAGGCATCATCCCAAGAGCATCATGATCGAAACCCAGGACTCGCTGCGCGACTGCCTAGCGCCCGCGAAACTCAATCTCTTCCTGCACATCACGGGCCGGCGCCCCAATGGCTATCACGATCTGCAGACCGTGTTCCAGTTGCTCGACTGGGGCGACACGCTGCATTTCACGCGCCGCCACGACGGCCGCATCACGCGCACCGTGGAAGTGGAAGGCGTACCTGCCGAGCACGACCTCACCGTGCGCGCCGCGACGCTGCTCAAGGAACACACGGGCACGAGCGAGGGTGTCGAGATCGATATCGAAAAGCGTCTGCCGATGGGCGCGGGTCTCGGCGGCGGCAGCTCCGACGCGGCCACGACGCTGCTCGCGCTCAACCGCCTCTGGAAGCTCAACCTGCAACGCGAGCAATTGCAGGCGCTCGCACTCGAACTGGGCGCGGACGTGCCCTTCTTCGTGTTCGGGAAAAATGCGTTCGCGGAGGGTGTTGGCGAAGCCCTCGAGGCTGTACAATTGCCCCCGCGTCATTTTTTGGTCGTGACGCCGCGGGTTCATGTTCCTACTGCCGAGATTTTTTCAGAAAAATCGTTGACAAGGGACACAAAGACCTGCACAATTGCAGTCTTTCTTGCACAGCAAGCAACGCAGAACGGATGGCCAGACAGCTTCGGTCATAACGATATGCAAGCGGTTGTCGCAGGAAAATACGCGGAAGTAGCGCAGGTGCTTCGATGGTTTGAGAGTGTCTCGAACAGCATCGCGCCAGCGCGGATGACCGGATCGGGTGCCAGCGTTTTTGCAGCATTCGCCAGTCGGTCCGAAGCAGAATCGGCACAGGCCAGACTGCTTTCGGAACAACCGGACTGGCGAAGCGCGGTAGCCTCGAGTCTGAACAAGCATCCACTCTTCGCTTTCGCGGCATAGTTTTGCATGGTTGATCGTCCTACCGGTCAGTCAGGCTCAAAGTTGAGTGTAGGGGAGTCGCCAAGTTGGTTAAGGCACCGGATTTTGATTCCGGCATGCGAGGGTTCGAGTCCTTCCTCCCCTGCCAAAAATTCCAGGCAGTTCGCTCTGTGGGTTACCCGGAGCAGTTCGCCCAAGTAGTTCCTCTCGCCCCCCAAAGTCCGCAGCAGGTGCATGATGAGCAGCCATGACGGCCTGATGGTTTTTACTGGCAACGCAAATCCCGCGCTTGCCCAGGAAGTCGTCAAGATCCTCGGTATTCCCCTCGGTAAGGCTATGGTTAGCCGATTTTCCGACGGTGAAATCCAGGTCGAAATCCAGGAAAACGTGCGCGGCAAGGACGTCTTCGTCCTTCAGTCGACTTGCGCGCCGACCAACGACAACCTGATGGAACTGATGATCATGGTCGATGCGCTCAAGCGCGCATCCGCAGGCCGGATCACCGCAGCTATTCCCTACTTCGGCTATGCCCGTCAAGACCGCCGCCCCCGTTCGGCGCGCGTCGCCATCTCGGCGAAGGTCGTGGCGAACATGCTGGAAATCGCCGGCGTCGAGCGGATCATCACGATGGATCTGCACGCTGACCAGATTCAGGGCTTCTTCGATATTCCCGTCGACAACATCTACGCGACGCCCGTGTTGCTCGGCGATCTGCGCAAGCAGAATCACGAGAACCTGCTGGTCGTTTCGCCGGACGTCGGCGGCGTGGTGCGTGCCCGTGCGCTCGCCAAGCAACTGAATTGCGATCTCGCCATCATCGACAAGCGTCGTCCGAAGGCGAACGTCGCCGAAGTGATGAACATCATCGGTGAAGTCGAAGGCCGCACCTGCGTGATCATGGACGACATGGTCGACACCGCCGGCACGCTCTGCAAGGCAGCGCAAGTGCTGAAGGAACGCGGCGCGAAGAAGGTGTTCGCTTACGCCACGCACCCGGTTCTCTCGGGTGGCGCAGGCGAGCGCATCGCCGCTTCGGCTCTGGACGAACTCGTCGTGACCGACACGATTCCGCTGGGCGCCGAAGCGCGTTCGTGCGCGAAGATCCGCTCGCTCACGAGCGCAGGACTTCTCGCCGAAACGTTCTCGCGTATCCGTCGCGGCGACTCGGTGATGTCGCTGTTCGCGGAAAGCTAAAAAGAATTGACGCGCAAGGCGCGGTGTTCGCAAGGACGCCGCGCTTTTGCACGTAATCGGCGCGAACGGACGATGGTTCGCGCTGCATCGCTGGGGGCCGGAAGGCAGGCATTCTGCTGAAAAGGCCCCGTTTTACTGCCTGGTCGCGGGCAGTGCAATGGAGAATCAAATGAAAGTCATCGCTTTCGAGCGTAACCTGCAAGGTACGGGTGCGAGCCGCCGCCTGCGCATTGCTGGCAAGACCCCTGGCATCGTTTACGGTGTCGGCGCCGAGCCGCAACTGATCGAAATCGATCACAACGCGCTGTGGCACGCCCTCAAGAAGGAAGCCTTCCACTCGTCGATCCTCGACCTCGAAGTGGCCGGCAAGTCGCAGCAAGTGCTGCTGCGCGACGTGCAATACCACCCGTTCCGTCAGCTCGTGCTGCACGTGGACTTCCAGCGCGTGGATCCGAGCAAGAAGATCCACACGAAGGTGCCCCTGCACTTCATGAACCAGGAAACCAACCCGGCTGTGAAGACGGGTGGCGCGATCATCTCGCACGTTCTGGCTGAAATCGAAATCCAGTGCCTGCCGGGCCAACTGCCGGAATTCCTCGAAGTCGACCTCGCCAAGATCGAAGCCGGTCAATCGCTGCATGCCAAGGACATCACCCTGCCCGCAGGCGTGACGCTGGTTCAGCACGTCGAAGTGGAAAACCCGGTCATCGTGTCGGCACCCGTGCCGGCTGGCGCCCAGGCGGCTGCTGAAGGCGAAGAAGCGCCGGCTGCGGAGTAAGCGCAGCGGCCTCAATGAGCCGATCCTCTCGATCCGTTTCCCTGAAACGGTCGACGTGACCCGCCGCGGTTCGCCCCGGCGGGTTTTTTTTCGCACTTTTTCGTACACTTGCGGGTCAGTTCATCGATTGACGCAGCGGAACACCACAATGATCAGGTTGATCGTCGGGCTCGGCAATCCGGGCGCCGAATACACGGCGACGCGCCACAACGCGGGCTTCTGGCTCGTGGACCAGCTCGCGCGCGAAGCCGGCACGACGCTGCGCGACGAGCGGCGCTTCCACGGCCACTACGCGAAGGCGCGACTCTACGGCGAGGAAGTGCATCTGCTCGAACCGCAGACCTATATGAACCGCTCGGGGCAATCGGTCGTCGCTCTCGCGGCCTTCTTCAAGATCCTGCCCGATGAGATCCTCGTCGCGCACGACGAGCTCGATCTGCCGCCCGGCGCCGTCAAGCTCAAGCTCGGCGGCGGCAGCGGCGGCCACAACGGCCTGAAGGACATATCCGCGCATCTGTCGACGCAGCAGTATTGGCGTTTGCGCATCGGCATCGGCCATCCGCGCGACCTGATCCCCGAAGGCGCGCGCGCCGGTGCAAAGCCCGATGTCGCGAACTTCGTGCTCAAGCCGCCGCGCCGCGAAGAGCAGGAGGTCATCGACGCATCGATCGAACGCGCGCTCGCCGTGATGCCGACGTTCGTGAAGGGCGAGGCCGAACGCGCGGTGATGCAGCTGCATCGCAACGGTTGAAACAAGGAGAGCGTCTTGAGTCGTTACTGGAGTGACATCGTCGACCGGCTCGTGCCCTACGTGCCGGGCGAGCAGCCCGCGCTCGCGAAGCCGGTCAAGCTCAACACCAACGAGAATCCGTATGCGCCCTCCCCGCGTGTGCTCGAGGCGATCCGCCACGAACTGGGCGAGACGGGCGAGTCGCTGCGCCGCTATCCCGACCCCGTCGCGAAGCGTCTGCGCGCCGCCGTGGCCGCGCATCACGGCATCCGCGCGGAGCAGGTGTTCGTCGGCAACGGCTCGGACGAGGTGCTCGCTCACGCCTTCCATGCGCTGCTCAAGCACGACGAGCCGATCCTCTTTCCCGACATCACCTACAGCTTCTACCCGACCTACGCGCGGCTCTACGAGGTCGAGTACCGCACCGTGCCGCTCACGGAACAGTTCACGATTCGCGTCGACGATTACCGCCAGCCCAATGGCGGCGTGATTTTCCCGAATCCGAATGCGCCCACGGGTCACGCGCTGCCGCTCGCGGAAATCGAGCGGCTTGTCGCGGCGAACACGGAATCCGTGGTGGTGATCGACGAAGCGTATGTGGATTTCGGCGCCGAGTCGGCGATTGCGCTGATCGACCGCTATCCGAACCTGCTGGTCGTGCACACAACTTCGAAATCGCGCTCGCTCGCGGGCATGCGCGTGGGCTTCGCGTTCGGCCACCCCGATCTCATCGATGCGCTCAACCGCGTAAAGGACAGCTTCAACTCGTACCCGCTCGACCGCCTGGCACAAGCCGCCGCGACTGCCGCTTACGAAGACGGCGAGTGGCTGAAGACCACGAGCGCGCGCGTGATCGCCAGCCGCGAGCGCCTGACGGCCGCGCTCACGGCGCTCGGCTTCGACGTGGTACCTTCGGCGGCAAATTTCGTGTTCGCGACGCATCCTGCGCACGACGCGGCGGCAATTGCGGCCAAGCTGCGCGAAAAGGAGATCTTCGTGCGCCATTTCAACGCGCCGCGCGTGAACCAGCATCTGCGTATCTCGATCGGCACGGATCTCGAGTGCGACACGCTCATCGACGTATTGAAGGCCATCGTCGCGTAAGAAGACGGCAGGATGAAATAAAAAACGCGCCAGTTGGCGCGTTTTTTATTTTCCGCAGAATTACGCGATTCAGGCGTTGTTCTTGGCGGCCGTCAGCGCGTGGTACTTCTGCATCAACTGCTCGGGCGACTCGACATGCTCCGGATTCTTGGGAATGCACTCCACCGGGCACACCTGGATGCACTGCGGCTCATCGAAATGGCCGACACATTCGGTGCACTTCTTCGGGTCGATCACATAGATTTCCGGGCCCATCGAGATCGCGTCGTTCGGGCACTCGGGCTCGCACACGTCGCAATTGATGCACTCGTCGGTAATCATCAGGGCCATGCTGTTCTCACTTCCCGCCGGCGCGAAGGCCGGCTCACACGTTGCTTAGCCCGACAGTTTACGCTGCTTTGGCCGGGCGTTCACACCTTCGTAACCGGGGCGCCCATCGAGGCCACCTTGTCCTGCAAGCGCTTTTCCACGGACGGAAACACGAACTTGCTCACGTCGCCGCCCAACTGGGCGATTTCGCGCACAATCGTGCCCGAAATGAACTGATACTGGTCCGATGGCGTCATGAACATCGTCTCGACGTCGGGCAGCAGGTAACGGTTCATGCCCGCCATCTGAAATTCGTACTCGAAGTCCGA
Source organism: Paraburkholderia sp. BR10936 (assembly GCF_040965735.1). Lineage (NCBI taxonomy): Bacteria > Pseudomonadati > Pseudomonadota > Betaproteobacteria > Burkholderiales > Burkholderiaceae > Paraburkholderia > Paraburkholderia sp. BR10936. Next base: position 547,241 of record NZ_JBFRCM010000003.1, on the reverse strand, counting down.
CACCGCGCGCAGGCCGCGCACGATCACGCGTGCGTTGTTGGTGCGCACGAAGTCCTTCAGGAGCCCCTTGAAGCTCATGACCTGCACGTTCGGATAGTGGCCGAGCACCTCGTGGGCAATCTCGAGCCGCTCGTCGAGCGAGAAGAAAGGCTTCTTGTTGCGGCTGTCCGCAACGCCGACTACCAGCGTGTCGAAAATGCTCGACGCGCGCCGCACGAGATCTTCGTGGCCGCGCGTGAGCGGGTCGAAGGTACCGGGGTACACGGCGACTACCATGAGGCTTCTCCTCTCAACAGAAATGGGGCGCAATGCAGTGCCGTGGCGACGCATGCGCACGTGCGTGCGTGACGGCCAGGCCGCCCGCCGCTTCTTATCGAACGCGCATTATTCCTCATTTTCGCGCTGCAGCAAATGATAGTGAACGGCGCCGGCCCGGCCCTCGCGCACCACGCTCCAGCCCGCCAGCACGGGCCGCGCAGCTGGATCGATACGCTCACCTGACTCCACGTAAAGCCAGCCGTCCGGGGCGACGAGCGGCGCAGCCAGTTCGAGTGAGCGCTCGAGCAGCGCGGTGTCGCCGAACGGGGGATCGAGGAACACCACATCGAACGAGCCTGGCGCGAGATTGGCCGCGAGACGCAGTGCGTCGGCTTCTGCGATTTCGATCATGCGCGCGCCAAGCCGCGCCTGGTTCGAGCGCAGTTGCGCGGCGGCGCGCGCGCTGCGCTCCACCATCACGACGCGCGCGGCGCCCCGCGAGGCCGCCTCGAAGCCGAGGCCGCCGCTGCCCGCGAAAAGGTCGAGGCAACGCAGACCGTCGAGACGCTGGCCAAGCCAGTTGAAGACCGTCTCGCGCACGCGATCGGGGGTCGGACGCAAACCGTCGAGGTCGAGCACCGGCAGCGGCGTGCGCTTCCAGTCGCCGCCGATGATGCGGATCGTGTGCGCACCGCCGCCGCCACGTGCGCGGGGATCGGGCTGATGGGTGCGGCCGCCTTGGCCACGTGAAGGTGAGGAACGGGTCATGCGTTGGGTCGTACCGCTGCGTGCATTTGACCGCTGGCAGTCAACTTGCCGGCGGAACTCGACTGTGGGGTTCGACGCTTTCGCATCGCGCCCTCCAATGCGCGCACGTTACCACAGGGGCGCGCAGGTGCCGCGTGCGCGCCGCAACGCTCCCACCGCGATGCCGCAGCGACTCAAGCTAACGCGCCTGATAAAATGCCATGTTTTCCGCGCGTTACCTCTTCCATGCCGTCGCTGACCGCCCCTCGGTCCGACCCGCAGCGCGCCTGACCCACCCCAGACCATGTTCAGTTTCTTCAAACGATTCCGCGGCTCGAAGGACGCCGAGAACGCGCCGGCCGAGAATGCGCAGGACGAAGCCGCCCTCGAGGCGCCGGACGAGGCCGTTGATGAGGCCGTTGATAAGGCCGCCAGCGCGCCGCACCAAACGTCGCCCGCGCCCTCCGCTCCACCGGCCGTGACCGCTCCGGTCGAGCCGCAGCAAGCCGTCGACAATGACGACGAACCGGAAACCGTCGAGATTGTCCCGCCACCCGCGCTCGAGCCCGAAGCCAGGCAATCGTGGCTCAAGCGCCTGAGGTCGGGGCTCTCGAAAACCGGCTCGAACATCCAGAGCATCTTCGTCAACGCGAAGATCGACGACGATCTCTACGAAGAGCTCGAAACCGCGCTGCTGATGTCGGATGCGGGCGTCGACGCGACCGAATATCTGCTCGAAACGCTGCGCCAGAAGGTACGCGCCGAGCGCCTGACCGACGCACAGCAGGTGAAGAACGCCCTGCGCGAACTGCTCATCGGCCTGCTCAAGCCGCTCGAGAAGTCGCTCATGCTCGGCCGTGCACAGCCGCTCGTGATGATGATCGCGGGCGTGAACGGCGCCGGCAAGACCACCAGCATCGGCAAGCTCGCCAAGCATCTGCAAAGCTTCGACCAGAGCGTGCTGCTCGCCGCCGGCGACACGTTCCGCGCCGCCGCGCGCGAACAGCTCGCCATCTGGGGCCAGCGCAACAACGTGACGGTCGTGCAGCAGGAAAGCGGCGACCCGGCAGCGGTGATCTTCGACGCCGTGAGCGCCGCGCGCGCGCGCCGCATCGACGTGGTGATGGCCGACACCGCTGGCCGCCTGCCCACGCAATTGCATCTGATGGACGAGCTGAAGAAAGTCAAGCGCGTGATCGGCAAGGCGTTCGACGGCGCACCGCACGAGGTGGTGCTCGTGATCGACGCGAACACGGGCCAGAACGCGCTCGCACAGGTCAAGGCCTTCGACGACGCGCTCGGCCTCACCGGCCTCATCGTCACGAAGCTCGACGGCACCGCCAAGGGCGGCATCCTCGCCGCAATCGCGCGGCAACGCCCGATCCCCGTGTATTTCATCGGCGTGGGCGAAAAGGTCGAAGATCTGCAGCCGTTCGTGGCCGAAGAATTCGCCGACGCGCTGCTTGGCAGCTGATAGCGCGCGATTACCCGGCTTTGAATGTACGAAGGGCGTCGTTCTCACGAACGACGCCCTTTTTCATTGTCGCGGCCAGTGCAAACCGGTCATGCGCTCATTCCGTGTCCGGCTGCACGCCCGGCGCGGCGCGCGCGAACGCGTCGAGCGTGAGCGCGTAGTCGTTGATGCGCTGAATGGTCGGGTAACGCGTCGTGTCGATCTTGAAGCGGTTCGCGTTGTAGACCTGCGGCACGATGCAAAGATCGGCGACGGTCGGCGTGTCGCCGAAAGCGAGCTTGCCGGTGCGCGGATCGCTGGCGAGCCGCTGTTCGAGCGTCGCGAAGCCCGCCTCGATCCAGTGGCGGTACCACGCGTCTTTCGTCGCGTCGTCGGCGCCCACGGTGTGCTTGAGGTACTTGAGCACGCGCAGGTTGTCCACCGGATGAATCTCGCACGCCACCTGCAGCGCGAGCGAGCGTACATGGGCGCGATCGATGGGCGACCTCGGCAGCAGCGGCGGCTCGGGATGCGTCTCTTCCAGATATTCGATGATCGCGAGCGACTGCTGAAGCGTGTGCCCTTCGTCGTCGACGAACGACGGCACGATCGCATCGGGATTCACCTGGCGATAGGCGGGCTTGAGCTGCTCGCCGCCGTCGCGCACGAGGTGAACCGGGACGTACTCGTACGACAGGTTCTTCAGATTCAGCGCAATTCGCACCCGATACGATGCCGAACTGCGGAAATAGCTGTAAAGCTTCATGCTCCTCTCTTGCTCCTCTTGAATCGTGCTGCGGCGCGCGCCGCTCAGACGACCCGCACGGCGAATTCGCCGATTCCTGCCACACCGCCCGTCATCAGATCGCCCTTGACCACGGCGCCCACGCCTTCGGGCGTGCCCGTGTAGATCAGGTCGCCGGCCTTGAGTTCGAACAGCGTCGAAAGGAACGCGATCGTGTCGGCAACCGGCCAGATCATCTGCGAGATATCCGAGCGCTGTTTCTCCTCGCCGTTGACTGCGAGCCAGATTTCGCCCTTCTCGAGCTGGCCGATCTTCGAAACCGGATGGATCGGGCCGATCGGCGCCGAATGGTCGAAGCCCTTGGCCGTATCCCACGGACGCCCGAGCTTCTTCGCCTCGCCCTGCAAGTCGCGGCGTGTCATATCGAGGCCGAGCGCGTAGCCAAACACGTGGTCGAGCGCGCTCGCGACCGGAATGTCCTTGCCGCCTTTGCCGATTGCCGCGACGAGTTCCATCTCGAAGTGCACGTTCTGCGATTGTGCGGGGTACGGAAATTCGGCGGTCGAGCCCGGTGCAACGTAGAGCACGGCGTCGGCGGGCTTGGAGAAGAAGAACGGCGGTTCACGGTTCGGATCGTGGCCCATCTCGCGCGCATGCGCTTCGTAGTTGCGGCCAACGCAATAGATGCGCCGCACCGGGAAACGCGTATCGGTGCCTGCCACCGGCACCGAGGCGAGTGCCGCCGGTTCGAATACGTACGTCATGGAGTTCTCCGTCTTTGTGATGGCGCGTGCACGAAGCACGCGTGCCTGTCGATCGCGCGGCTTGCGCCGTCAGAACAATCGCGAGTGTAACGCGCGGCGGTGGGCGTGCGCGGCGGCGTCTTCACGCGGCCGGCCGGGCGCGGCCGGCGATGCGTGCCGGCGAGGCACCGCGTGCTCGTGCGATACTTCCCGCATCCCCATTTCAATACGACGGCGGCCCTCGGCACGCCGAACGAATCGCGCCCATGACCACCGCCGACTCCACCGACATCTTCCCGTGCGCCCGCTTCATCAAGGAGATCGGCCGCGGACCGCACGGCGCTCGCTCGCTCTCGTCCGAAGACACGCACGCCCTTTACGCCGCCATGCTCGACGGTCGCGTGCCCGAGCTGGAGCTAGGCGCGGTGCTGCTCGCCTACCGCCTCAAGGGCGAAACCGCGGATGAGCTGGCCGCCATGCTCTGCGCGGCGCACGCCTCGTTCGCGCCGCTCGCGGTGCCGCGAGGCGACTATCGGCCTGTGTCGATCCCAAGCTACAACGGCGCGCGCAAGCAGCCGAATCTCGTGCCGCTGCTCGCCTTGCTGCTCGCGCGCGAAGGTGTGCCGACGCTCGTGCACGGCGTCGTGACCGATCCGGGTCGTGTCACGAGCGCGGAAATCTTCGCGGCGCTGAATCGTCCCGAAGCACGCGATCACGCCGAAATCGAGGCGCAACTGGCGTCGGGCCGCGTGGCGTTTTCGTCGATCGACACGCTCGCGCCCAAACTCGCGCGCCTGCTCTCGATGCGCCGGCGCATGGGCGTGCGCAACTCCACGCATACGCTCGTGAAGCTGCTGCAGCCGTTCGCGGAGCCGGGCCTGCGTCTCGTGAACTACACGCACCCGCCGTACCGCGAAAGCCTCAGCGCCCTCTTCGCGGCGCATCCGGAAGCGGCGGTGGGCGGCGCGTTGCTCGCGCGCGGCACTGAGGGCGAAGCCGTCGCCGATACCCGCCGCCAGGTGCAGGTCGACTGGCTGCACGACGGCATCTGCGAAACGCTGGTCGAACCGGAGCGCTCGTCGCCCGGCGCGCCCGAAATCGATCTCCCCGAAGGCCGCGATGCACCGACTACAGCCGCCTGGATCGACGCCGTGCAGCGCGGCGAAGCGCCGGTGCCGGATGCGCTCTCGCGCCAGATCGAGACGATCAAACGCATCGCGAAGCGCTGACGATCGAACCCGAAAACCCGGCGCTCAAGCCGCCGAGGGCCGCGCGGGGCGGGCGACGCGCGTGGTCCGCCGCAAGCGTATCGGCGCGCTTCATCGGCCATCTTCACGCATCTTCACGCGCCCAACCAGCAAATTCGCTGTTGACACGCGCAGCCGCCCTGATTTACATTGGACGAATGCGTTCCTACCCGAACACCCTCCGAATTACCTTCGGCCGACTATCGGCCCTATCGCTACGCCTGGCCTAAAGCTGGTGTAGCGCCGCAACGACCCCTCCTCCGGTCACCGCGGTCCTCCCAAAGCAGTTCTCGCAGTACCCCAAATCCGCTGTATCTCTACAACTTGTCGTCTGCATACGTCCGCTTACCGTTCGGACGAGTCGCGAGGTCAAAATGCACGTTGCATGGGCATCGTTCACGTCCGCTTTCGCCGCGCCGGTTACCGCCGTCACCGTGGCCGTCTTCTTCGCGTCCGAGGTTGCCGCCCGTACGCATGAGGTTTCGCGCATCGTGCTCCGTCGCCAGCCCGCCAACCGCCCGCTGCCGACCACCATCGCAAACGACACCATGAAGAACGAGGCTCGTCATGTTGCGTAATCCCGCCGAGAAGTACCGCCCCTTCCCCGCCATCCGATTGAACGGCCGCAAATGGCCCACGCGCGCCGTCGAGCGCGCGCCGATCTGGATGAGCACCGACCTGCGCGACGGCAACCAGTCGCTGATCGAGCCGATGAGCATCGAGCAGAAGACCGAATTCTTCGAAATGCTCGTCGCGATCGGCTTCAAGGAAATCGAAGTCGGCTTTCCGTCCGCTTCGCAGACCGACTTCGATTTCGTGCGCAAGCTGATCGACGAAAAACGCATTCCCGACGATGTGACGATCGAAGTGCTCGTGCAGGCGCGCGAAGAATTGATTGCACGCACGTTCGAAGCGCTCGAAGGCGTGCCGCGCGCCATCGTCCACCTCTACAACGCGATCTGCCCGTCGTTCCGCAAGATCGTGTTCGGCCAGTCGAAGGAGGAAGTGAAAGCGCTCGCGGTCGAAGGCACGCGCATCATCCGCGCACACGCCGACAAGAACCCGCAAACGCACTGGATTTACCAGTATTCGCCCGAAACCTTCAGCATGACCGAGCTGACCTTCGCGCGCGAAGTCTGCGACGCGGTGGCCCAGACGTGGCGCCCGACGCGCGACCACAAGATGATCGTGAATCTTCCGGCGACCGTCGAAGCGGCGATGCCCAACGTCTACGCCGACCAGATCGAGTGGATGGACCGCAATCTCGCGTACCGCGACAGCATCGTGCTGTCGGTGCATCCGCACAACGACCGCGGCACGGCGGTGGCCGCCGCCGAGTTGGCGCTGCTCGCGGGCGCGGACCGGATCGAAGGCTGCCTGTTCGGCAACGGCGAGCGCACCGGCAACGTCGATCTCGTCACGCTCGCGATGAACCTCTACACCCAGGGCATCGACCCGGGCCTCGACTTCTCGGACATCGACGCCGTGCGCCGCGTGGTCGAGCGCTGCAACCAGATGCCCGTGCATCCGCGTCATCCGTATGCGGGCGACCTCGTGTTCACGGCGTTCTCGGGCTCGCACCAGGACGCGATCCGCAAGGGCTTCGCGCAGCAGCAGCCCGACGCCGTCTGGGAAGTGCCGTATCTCCCGATCGATCCCGCCGACCTCGGCCGCAGCTATGACGCGGTGATCCGCGTGAACAGCCAGTCGGGCAAGGGTGGCGCGACTTATCTGCTCGAGCGCGGCATGGGCTTCACGCCGCCGCGCCGCGTGCAGATCGAGTTCAGCCACGCCGTGCAGACCGTCGCCGATACGTCTGGCGAAGAGATCACGGGCGAGGCGGTCTGCGCACTGTTCGCGCGTGAGTACTTCGAAACGCGCGGGCCGGTTGCCAACGCCGGTTCGGGCCGCGTGCGCTGGGAAGGCCGTGATGTGGCCATGCCGGCTGCCACGAGCAGCGATGAGGCACATGCGCAAGCTGTGGCCGCCGCCATCGCGGCACTCGCCGGCGAGCACATTGAAATCACGTCGTTCGAGACTGAGCGCACCTCGCAGGGCGGTACGGCCGTGTTCGTCGGCGCGCGCGTGGGCGGCCAGCCGCTGCGCCACGGCGTCGGCGTGGGCGAAGACGCGGTCCATGCGTGCGTCGCGGCAGTGGTCAGCGCGGTGAACCGCGCGGCCTGGCCGCAAGTGGATCGGCGCGCGGCGGCCTGACGCCTTTCGCGCGTGTCGCGCGCTGTGCGCGAAGCAGTTTGGGTTTCAGCAGGGAAATCGGCGGCATTGTTGAGCGCCGGCGGCAAAACGGGCCGCCGGCGTGCGCCTGAAGCGCCTACACGGCGTTTCAGCGAGTGGACTTACCGGTCATCACTCGATCGCGCAACGCGTCGCCTGCCATGCGAGCAGACGCCAGTGGCCCCCTTCCTGCGTCTGGATCGCCGTATAGGCAATCGGAAAGAGCAGCGCACCGTTGTTCGCTTCCATCTCGATCAACACGCGGCCGGAGACCACGCAGGCCTCGTTGCCCGCGTGCAGCACGTCCTGCGACTGGATCTCGATCTGGCGGTAGCGGCGGCGGCCGGCCGTGATCGCGTCGATGAACTGCTGCTTGGTCTCGCGTTTGCCGTTGGTGTGGACGAAGGTCGCGTGATCGGACAGCAACTGGTCCAGCGACGTGCCGTCGCCGTCGACCATCGCGCGAAAGCGCTCGCGCTCAAGTCCGCGAATCGCATCGATCAGTTTTGCCGCCATCGCTCGAGCCCCTTGCGCGTTGGCCCGCGCCTGAGCGCAGATCTCCGCCGAAGATTTCTGCATACGTCTGGCTGAAATTTATACCAGGTTTTGGCACAAGGATACTTGCGATCAAAGACATCGCCTCCATCTATGGTGGATACGCCACGCGCCCGGTGAGAACTGCGCCTGGCGTAGCGACATCTCCGCGGCCGCGCCCGGATGTCGCAGCGCAGCACTTTCCGCTTTATCCGATGTCTATCTCTCAGATTGTGTGGCAAGGTCCTGGCGCTGCGCGGCCCGTCGAACGTCGCTGATTTCACCCCTTATTTCCCGCGCGCTTCGCGCCGGACGCTGTCCCGTTCTAGAGTGTTCCTTCGGCCTGCCCCTTGCGCAGGCCTGCGCCGGGCGCTGGGCCCCGCCCTGCTTGATTGCCGGCGTTTAGTGTAATCTATCGATACAACCATTTCGATAGGAATCAAGGAACCTTGAAGCCCCTACAGACTCCAAGTATTAGCACTCGGGGATTCAGAGTGCTAACATCCACCGTGGAGTCGGTGTCTGACTTTCGCAAGATTCCTGAGGAGTTCGCTACGTGAGCAACGCAATGACCATGACCCTTCCGAGTACGCTGAGCCCGTCGTCGGCCAAGGCCGGGGGCTCATTGGCGCTCGCGAATGCTTCCCTGTTGCCCGGCCAGCTGGGCAACATCGACGCTTATATTCAGGCCGTGAACCGGATCCCGATGCTGACGCCACAAGAAGAGCGTCAGTTCGCGACCGAGTTTCGCGAGCAGAACAATCTTGAAGGCGCGCGCCGCCTGGTGCTGTCGCACCTGCGCCTCGTGGTGTCGATCGCGCGTAATTATCTCGGCTATGGCCTGCCGCACGCCGACCTGATCCAGGAAGGCAACATCGGCCTGATGAAGGCCGTGAAGCGCTTCGACCCCGAGCAGAACGTGCGCCTGGTGTCGTACGCCATGCACTGGATCAAGGCTGAGATCCACGAATACATCCTGCGCAACTGGCGCATGGTGAAGGTCGCCACGACCAAGGCGCAGCGCAAGCTGTTCTTCAACCTGCGCAGCCACAAGCAGGGCCTGCAGTCGTTCACGCCGGAAGAGATCGACGGCCTCGCGCAGGAACTGAACGTGAAGCGCGAAGAGGTCGTGGAGATGGAAACGCGCCTGTCGGGCGCCGACATCGCGCTCGAAGGCCAGACCGAAGACGGCGAGGAGTCGTTCGCCCCGATCGCCTGGCTCGCCGACTCGCACAGCGAGCCGAGCGCCGTGCTCGCCGCACGTTCGCGCGACCGCCTGCAGTCGGACGGCATTGCGAGCGCGCTGGAAGCGCTCGACGCACGCAGCCGCCGCATCATCGAGGCGCGCTGGCTCAACGTGGACGACGATGGTTCGGGCGGCTCGACCCTGCACGAGCTGGCCGACGAGTTCGGCGTTTCGGCCGAGCGCATTCGCCAGATCGAGGCGAGCGCCATGAAGAAGATGCGCACCGCCCTCGCCGACTACGCGTAAGCGTCGCCAGGTCTCACCGGCACACCGAAAACCCCGTTCCCGCGAACGGGGTTTTTCTTTTGCGCGCACCACACGCTGCGCACCTTCGCACCGGCCTCGCTGATTCCACCCTAAGATGATTTCGAGGTGGTGAGCCAGAGGCCGCGCCGCGGTCTGGCCTCGTAACGCGTTCGAGGGCACCCGTCGCCATGATCCCGGCATCCGGTCAACGCCAGCGCATATCGTCGCTGCTGCGCACGCGCATCCTCCAGTGGATGCGCGGCCCCACCTTCGCGCGCGATATTGCCCTCGTTCTCGCCGTCAAGCTCGTCCTCTTGATGGCGCTCAAATACGCATTCTTCAATCATCCGCAGGCAGAAGACATGAACATGCCGCCTGCCGCTGTCGCGCAGGCCATCCTGGCCGTGCCCGAGTCTACGGCGCTCAAGCCGTCAGTGTCCCAATCCCCGACCATGCCGCCCCCGCGAGGAGACCGTCATGCCCACGATTGAATCGGTGGAACTCTCGCGTCTTCAGTTCGCCATCACCGCGCTCTACCACTTCCTGTTCGTGCCCCTCACGCTCGGCCTCTCGTGGCTGCTCGTCATCATGGAGTCCGTCTATGTGATGACCGGCAAGGAGATCTACAAGGACATGACGCAGTTCTGGGGCAAGCTCTTCGCCATCAACTTCGCGATGGGCGTCACCACCGGCCTCACGATGGAGTTCCAGTTCGGCACCAACTGGTCGTACTACTCGCACTACGTGGGCGACATTTTCGGCGTGCCGCTCGCCGTGGAAGGGCTCGCGGCGTTCTTCCTCGAATCGACCTTTGTCGGGGTGTTTTTCTTCGGCTGGAATCGCCTGTCGAAAGGCGCACACCTCTTCACCACGTTTCTCGTCGCGCTCGGCTCGAACCTCTCGGCGCTGTGGATTCTCATCGCCAACGGCTGGATGCAGAACCCCGTGGGTGCGTCGTTCAACTACGAAACCATGCGCATGGAACTCACCAGCCTGTTCGCGGTGATCTTCAACCCCGTCGCGCAGGTGAAGTTCGTGCACACGGTTTCGGCCGGCTATGTGACGGCGTCGATGTTCGTGCTCGGCATTTCGTCGTGGTACGTGCTGCGCCGGCGCGACGTCGAGTTCGCGCTGCGCTCGTACGCGATCGCCGCGGGCTTCGGCCTTGCGTCCACGCTATGCGTGCTGATCCTCGGCGACGAATCGGGCTACACCGACGGCGTGGTGCAGCAGGTCAAGCTCGCCGCCATCGAGGCCGAATGGGAAACCGCGCCCGCCCCCGCGCCGTTCACGCTATTCGGTTTGCCTAACCAGAAGGAAGAGCGCACCGACTACGCGATCCGCATTCCCTGGCTGATGGGCATCATCGCCACGCGCTCGATCGACACGCCCGTGATCGGCCTGAAAGACCTGATGGACCGCGCCGAAGTGCGCATCCGCAATGGCATGCTCGCCTACGCCGCGCTGCAAAAGATGAAGGAAGGCACCGCCGACACCGAAACGCGCGACGTGTTCGAGGCGCACAAGGCCGATCTCGGCTACGGCCTGCTCTTGAAGCAGTTCACGCCGAACGTGGTCGACGCGACTTCCGGCCAGATCAGGGCCGCGTCGCGAACGGCGATTCCGGCCGTCGCGCCGGTGTTCTGGTCGTTTCGCGTGATGGTGGGTCTCGGCATCCTCTTTCTCGTGACCTTCGTACTCGCGTTCTGGTTCTGTGCGCAGCGCTCGCTGCTCAAGGACAGCCGCCGCTGGTTCCTCGGCTGGGCGCTGGTGGCGATTCCGCTGCCGTGGCTCGCCGCCGAGTTCGGCTGGGTCGTCGCGGAAACCGGCCGCCAGCCGTGGACCATCGCGGAAGTGCTGCCCACGCGTCTTTCGGCTTCGAGCCTCGCACCCGGCGACGTGATGCTGAGCATCGCGGGCTTCGTGATCTTCTACACGCTGCTCTTCATCATCGAGATCACGCTGATGTTCAAGTACGCGCGCCTCGGGCCTTCGTCGCTGCATACCGGTCGCTACTTCCACGAGCAGACGGCCGCGCTGGCCACCAGCGGCAAGGTCTCGTGATCGCTGCAAGACACCGAAAGACGCGAGGAAACACGCCATGGACTACGCAACGCTCAAGTTGATCTGGTGGGTGCTGATCGGCGTGCTGCTGATCGGCTTCGCGCTCACCGACGGCTTCGACATGGGTGCGGCCGTGCTGCTGCCCTTCGTCGGCAAGACCGATGAGGAGCGCCGCATCGTCATCAACGCGGTCGGCGCGACGTGGGAAGGCAACCAGGTGTGGTTCATCACGGCGGGCGGCGCGATGTTCGCCGCGTGGCCGCTCGCCTATGCGGCGTCGTTCTCGGGCTTCTACTTCGCGATGCTGCTCGTGCTGTTCTCGCTGTTTTTCCGTCCCGTGGGCTTCGACTATCGCGGCAAGCGCGTCGATGTGAGATGGCGCCAGGGCTGGGACTGCGGTCTTTTCATCGGCGGCTTCGTGCCGGCGCTCGTGTTCGGCGTGGCGTTCGGCAATCTGCTCCAGGGCGTGCCGTTCGCCTACGACACCGACCTGCGCGTGACGTATCACGGCAGCTTCTTCGCACTCCTCAATCCGTTCGCGCTGGTTTGCGGGCTGGTGAGCCTGTGCATGCTCACCGCGCACGGCGCGGCGTTCCTGAAGAGGAAGACCGATGGCGTCGTCGCCATGCGCGCTTCGAAGGCGCTACGGCTTTTCTCGGCGCTCACGATCGTGTTGTTTCTCGTGGCGGGCGCGCTCGTGGCGACGCTCATCGGCGGCTATACGATCACGTCGCCGGCGCCGCTCGATACCGTGGCCAATCCGCTCCTGAAACGTGTCGATGCGGGGCCAGGGCTCTGGCTCGCGAACTACGGGCTTTATCCGTGGATGGCGCTCGCCCCTGCCGTGGGCGTGCTCGGCGGCGTGCTCGCATTCGCACTCGCGGGCTCGCGCTTCGAGCGGCTCGCGTTCCTCAGCACGGGGCTGCAGATCGTCGGCGTGATTCTGACTGCGGGCTTTTCGATGTTCCCGTTCATCATGCCCTCCTCGCTCGACCCGCGTTCGAGCCTCACCGTCTGGGACGCAACCTCGAGCAAGATGACGCTCGAGATCATGCTGGTGGCCGTCATCATTTTTCTGCCGATCGTGCTCGCCTACACGGCGTGGGTCTATCGCGTGATGCGCGGCAAGATCACCGCCAGCGCGATACAGGACAACCACCATACGCTGTACTGAGCGCCCAGGCGACTGAGCGGCGCTGGAAACGAAAACGCCGCGGCGGGTGCCGCGGCGTCTTTCACAGGCATACAGCGAATCGATTACGCCGGCTGGAGCGCCAGCTCGCGTGCATAACGCGGCGCGGCGTCGCCGACCACGATGTGCAGCGTATCCGCCGAAGTCCACACCGCGTCGAGCGCGCCGAGCTTCTCGCGATCCACGGCCGCCGGGTCGCGCACGATCACGCGCAGGCGCGTGGCCGCCACCGCGTCGAGCGAAACGATATTGGCAACGCCGCCGAACACCGCGAGCCAGCGCGACGGATTCGGATCGAGCGGGCCATGCGCGATATCTGCGCTCGCGCTCGCCTGAGCAGCCAGAACAGCCTGAGCCGCAGGCTGCGCCGCGGGAGCCGCCTTGCCAGCCGCGGAACCGCCGCGGGCGATCTCTCCGCGAATCTCATCGGCGATGATGTCCGCTTCCGGCCCGATGACGACCTGCACGCTTTCGCCGCCACGCTTGAGCACGCCGCGTGCGCCGATCGCCTTCAACGCCGGCTCGGAAACATGTGCCGGATCGGCCACCGTGAGACGCAGACGCGTCGTGCAGGCATCGACCACCTTGAGGTTGGCCGCGCCGCCCAGCGCATCGATGTAACGCGCAGCACGCGAGAGCGATGCCGCCGCCGCGCCGCCGGCCGCCACCGCAACGCCCGACATCGACGAGGCGATTGCCGTATCGCCCGCCGAAGCTTCACGGCCCGGCGTGGGCAGATTGAAGCGGCGGATGAAGAAGCGGAACAGCCCGTAGTACACGACCGCATAGACCGCGCCGAGCGCAATTGCATACCAGCCGTGCGTGGAGAGCCCGTAGTTCAGCACGTAGTCGATCGCGCCGGCCGAGAAGGTGAAGCCGAGCTTGATGCCGAGCAGCGAGCAGATCGCGAGCGACAGCCCCGTGAGCACCGCGTGGATCGCGTAGAGCACGGGAGCGAGGAACATGAACGTGAACTCGATCGGCTCGGTCACGCCCGTGAGGAACGAGGTCAGCGCCATCGAAAACAGCAGGCCGCCCACCATCGCGCGCTTGTCCTTCGGCGCTTCGTGCAGCATCGCGAGACACGCTGCCGGCAGGCCGAACATCATCACCGGGAAGAAGCCGGCCATGAAGCTGCCCGCCGTGGGGTCGCCCGCGAAGAAGCGGTGCAGGTCGCCCGTGACCGCCGCACCGCCGGCTGCCGGCGTGAACGAGCCGAACACGAACCACACGAGCGAGTTGAGGATGTGGTGCAGACCCGTGACGAGCAGGAGCCGGTTGAGCAAGCCGTACACGAAGGTGCCGATCGCGCCCGCCGTGGTGAGCCAGTGGCCGGCGGTGTCGATCACGCCCTGCACCGGTCCCCAGACGTAGCCGAACGCGATACCCAGCGCGAGACACGTGAGCCCTGTGACGATCGGCACAAAGCGTTTGCCGCCGAAGAACGCGAGGAACTCGGGCAGCTTGATGTCCTTGAAGCGGTTGTACAGCATGCCCGCGACGACGCCGGCCACCACGCCCGACAGCACGCCCATGTTGAGCTTGTCGTTGATGTCCTTCATCACGGCGGTCTGGACCAGATAGCCCAGCGCACCCGCGAGGCCGGCGACGCCGTTGTTGTCTTTCGCAAAGCCCACCGCAATGCCGATCGCAAACAGCAACGGCAGGTTATCGAAGATCGCGCCGCCCGCGTCGGCGATGATCTTGATGTTGAGCATGTCGGCCTGGCCGAAACGAAGCAGGATGCCGGCGACCGGCAGCACTGCGATGGGAAGCATCAGCGCGCGGCCGAGGCTTTGAATCTTGAGAAACGGATTGCCATCCATTGAACTGCCTCCAGTCTCTATCTCTTGCTTGACGCGTGTGGGTGAGAGAAGCCGGCGCGCGATCGCTGCGCACGCCGGCATGTTTCCAAGGATTACTTAGGGTGGGTGAAACAGAAATCATCAATCGAGCGGCCAGCTTTCGCGGCTTGCCGCACGCACGGCTTGCGCCGATTCGAGTGCGAGGGCGTTCTGCGCACGCTGGCGGCAGTCGTTGTAGTCGAGCTTGCGCACGCGCGCCTTGATCGACGGCACCGAAACCGGATCGACGGAAAGCTCCGTCACGCCGAGGCCGACGAGCAGCGGCACCGCGAGCGGATCGCCCGCCAGCGCACCGCACACGCCGACCCACTTGCCGCGCTTGTTCGCGCCTTCGACCGTCGCTGCCACGAGACGCAACACGGCCGGGTGCAGCCCGTCGGCTTGCGCCGCGAGGTCAGGCTGGCAACGGTCCATCGCGAGCGTGTACTGCGTGAGATCGTTGGTGCCGATCGAGAGGAAATCGGCGTGGCGCGCGAGCTGGTCCGCGAGCAGCGCCGCCGAGGGCACCTCGATCATCACGCCCACTTCGACCGGCTCCGTGCGGCCCGCTTCGCGTGCCAATGTGTCGATGCGCTCGCGCAGACGCACGAGTTCGCCCACGTCGGTCACCATCGGCAGCAGGATGCGCACCTTGCCCGCCGGCTTCACGGCAACGAGTCCGCGCAGCTGATCGTCGAGCAGATCGGGCCGCACCTGCGCGAGGCGGATGCCGCGCAGACCCAGCGCCGGATTCGGCTCGGGCGGCAGCGTGAGATAGTCGACTTCCTTGTCCGCGCCCACGTCGAGCGTGCGGATGATCGCCGTGCGGCCCGCCAGTGCGTCCGTGATGGCCTGGTAGCTCTGAAGATGTTCGTCCACCGTGGGCGCGGCCTGGCGATGGATGAAGAGCAGCTCCGTGCGCAGCAGCCCCACGGCGTCCGCGCCGTTATCCACCGCCGTGTTGGCATCCTCCAGCGTCGCGATGTTCGCGGCGACTTCCACCGCGTGGCCGTCGCGCGTGGCTGCGGCCTCGTGCGACGTGCGGCGGTTCGCTTCGCGCACGCCGGCCAGGCGCTGCTTTTCGCTGCGCGCGCGTTCGATGTCGAGCGCGCTCGGCGTGTACGCAAAGCGGCCGGCGCTCGCATCGATGACGACTTCGGTGCCCTCGGGCACCGCATGCAGCGCGTCGCCGAGCGCGACGAGCGCCGGAATGCCGGCCTGGCGCGCGATGATCGCGGCGTGCGAGGTCGCGCCGCCGCGCGCCATCACGAGCGCCATCACGCGCTTGCGGTCGAGCGAGGCGAGATCGGAAGGCGTGAATTCGTCGGCGGCGAGCACGGCTTCTTCGGGCAGCGTACGCGCGGCCGCGTTCGACAGACCGAGCGCGCGCAGCACGCGCTTTTCGAGGTCGCGCAGGTCGGCGGCGCGCTCCGCTAGCAGCGGATCGTCCACCTTGCCGAGCACCGCAATCTGCGCGCGAATCGCTTCGCGCCACGCGTAGCCCGCGCTCTTGCCGAGGCTGATCGCGTCGCGCGCGGCGTCGACGAGCGTCGGGTCTTCGAGCAGCACGCGGTGCATCGTGAAGATGCCCGCCTCGCCGATCGCGCCGCGCTGCGACGCCGTGCGCACGCTCTGGTTCAGCTCGGCGTCGACAGCGGCGATCGCCTTGTCGAGCGCGCGGCTTTCCGCGGCCGACGTACCGCTCGCGAGTTCGGGCGGCGTCAGTTCGGCTTCGTCCCAGCGCACCAGCTTGCCGACCGCGACGCCCGGCGCGGCGCACACGCCCGCGAGCACGCCCGGCTCGGCGGAGGACGCCACGGCGGCCGCGGCTTCCTGCATCACGGGCGCGGGCGACTGCTGCCGCGCCGGCGCTTCGCCGTGCTCGCCGGGCGCTTCGCGCAGGAGCTCATTCGCTACGGCGTCCACGGCGCGCTGCGCCTCCAGGCCGATGCCGACGAGTTCGATGGTCGCGCCCTCGCCCGCGCCGAGGCGAGCAGGCCGACGACGCTCTCGATGGCGGACTTGCGCTCGCCGAAGCGCACCTCGACGCGCGCGTCGATGCCGCGCACCGCTTCGCGCGCCCGCGCCGCGGGCCGCGCATGGAGGCCGCCCGCATGCGTGAGCGTCACGCTGCGGCGCACTTCGTTTGCGATCAATTCATGGGCGGCTGCGATCTCCGCGCCGTCACGCACGCGCAGCACGAGCAGCGCGGATTTGCCCGCTTCGACGTGACCCGCGCCCGCGCGCTCGATCACTTCGAATGCATCCGAATTGGCGATCGCGACGACCGAAACGAGGCTCGGTGCAGTGCACGCCACCACGTCGAGATCGAACTCGATCAAGGTGTCGCCGAGCCGCACCTGAGCGCCCTGCGCGACCTTCGGCGTGAAGCCCTTGCCGTTCAGCTCGACCGTATCGATGCCGACGTGCATGAGCACCTGTGCGCCTTCCGCCGATTGCAGCGTGACCGCGTGGCCGGTGCGTGCGAGATGCACGACGATGCCGTCGCACGGCGCGACGACGCGGCCGACGAGCGGATCGACGCCGATGCCGTCGCCGAACAACCCTTCCGAGAACACCGGATCGGGCACCGACGCGAGCGGCACAACCGGGCCGGTGAGCGGAGAGACCAGTACGATGTGCCCCTCGGCGCGAGTATGCGGATCCATCAGGCGAGACTCCTCGATGCGTTCCATTCGCTTTCCAATCTAGTGTGTTTCGGTGACTTTGTTCAGGTAACGCGGCTCGTCAGGATTGCGGCCGCGCGCGGCGGCAAGGCCCGCCGCCATCACGTAGAACGACAAAATGGCCGCGATGGGATCGAGTGCCGCGTCGGCAGCCGTTTCGAGCGGCAGCGCAGCGCCAGCCACGTCGGCGGGCGCCGCGAGCAGCACGCGCGCACCGCGCTTCTCCATGTCGCGGGCGAACTCGATCAGGCCCGCCTGCTCCGGCCCGCGCGGGGCGAACACGAGCAGCGGGTAATCGCGGTCGATCAGCTCCATCGGGCCGTGGCGCACCTCGGCGCTCGAAAACGCTTCGGCCTGAATGCCCGAGGTTTCCTTGAGCTTGAGCGCAGCCTCCTGCGCAACGGCGAGGCCCGGACCGCGACCGATCACGATCATCTGTTTCACGTCGCGCAATTCTTCGACGGCCTTCGACCAGTCGAGCGTGCCCGCGCGATCGAGCGCGTCGGGCAGCGCGCGCACGGCGTCGAGGAACGCGGCGTCGCGCTGCCAGAAGCCGACGAGTTGCGCCGACATCGCGAGCATCGCGATATAGCTCTTGGTGGCCGCCACGCTCAGCTCGGGACCGGCGAGCAGCGGCAGCTCCATGCCGGCGGCCTCGGCGAGCGGCGAGCCCGCGACGTTGACCATCGCCGCCGTCAGCGCACCGGCTTCGCGCAGCGCCTTGATCGTCGCAACCAGATCAGGACTCCTACCTGATTGGGAGAAAGCGAGGGCAAACTGGCTGCGCACGCGTAAGGGCGCCTGCTGGAGCGTTGCGATCGACATCGGCAGCGTGGCGACCGGTATGCCGATGCGGCTCATGGTGAGCGCAGCGAAGTAGCTCGCCGCGTGGTCCGAACTGCCGCGCGCGACGGTGAGCGCGACATGGCGCGGTTCGGCCTCGAGCGCGCGGGCGAGCGCCTCGACGCGCGCGGTGTCCGCGAGTTGCGCGGCGACAACGCTGGCCGAGGCCAGCGCTTCCTTAAGCATATTCGACAATCGATTCTCCTTCGACGTAGGTCGCGGTGAGCGCCAGCTCGCGATCGAACACGTTGACATCGGCCCATGCGCCGCGCGCGAGGCGGCCACGGTCTTCGATGCCGAGGTAATCGGCGGCATAGCGCGACAGGCGCGCGGACACGTCTGCGATCGGCAAGCCGATCGAGACGAGGTTGCGCAGCGCCTGGTCCATGGTGAGGGTGCTGCCCGCGAGCGTGCCGTCGGCGAGGCGCACGCCGCCAAGGCACTTCGTCACGTGCTGGCTGCCGAGGCGGTATTCGCCGTCGGGCATGCCGGTGGCCGAGGTGCTGTCGGTCACCACATAAAGGCGCGGAATGGCGCGCAGCGCGGCGCGGATCGCGCCCGGATGCACGTGCAGCAGGTCGGGAATGATCTCCGCGTACTCGGCATGCGCGAGCGCCGCGCCGACTACGCCCGGGTTGCGATGGTGCAGCGGCGACATCGCGTTGAAAAGGTGCGTGAAGCCGCAGGCGCCATGCTTGAGCGCGGCCACGGCGTCGTCGTAGGTCGCGAGCGAGTGGCCGATCTGCACGCGCACGCCGCGCGCCGCCATCTCGCCGATGATCTCGATATGGCCCGCGATCTCGGGCGCCACGGTCACCACGCGAATCGGCGCGATCGAGAGGTACTTGAGCACTTCGTCGAGCACGGCCGAAACGGCGGCGTCGGGCTGCGCGCCGAGCTTGCCCGGATTGATGTACGGCCCTTCGAGGTGCACGCCCAGCACGCGCGCGCCACCCACCGTGCGGTTGCGCGTAACGTTGCCGAGGCCCGCGACCACGTTCATCAGCTCGTCGCGCGGGGCGGTCATGGTGGTGGCGAGCAGGCTCGTGGTGCCGTAGCGGGCGTGGGTGCGCGCGATGGTTTCGATCGCGTCGCCGGCTTCCATCACGTCGGCGCCGCCGCCGCCGTGCACGTGCAGGTCGATGAAGCCCGGCAGGATGTAGGGCGCGTCGTTGTTCGCCGGATCGGTGGCCTCGCCCGTGATCGCGGTGATGCGTCCGTTCTCGAACGACAGCGTGCCGTGGATCCAGCCTTCAGGGGTGAGTATGTTTCCGCTCAGCATGAGAGTTTTCCGATGAGGCGCATCGAAGCGCGGTAGGACGTTTCGGTGACGTGCATGAGAGAGACTGCGGCGGCGCTCACTGGCGCAGCTCCGCAACGAAGTCGTAATAGCCGTCGCGGCAATAGGTGTCGGTCAGCTCGATGGCCCGCTGATCGGCGGAAAAGCCCACGCGCGTGATGACGAGCAGCGCCGCGCGCGGCTCGACGCCCATCAGCGCGGCGATTTCGCCCGTCGCGTTGACCGCGCGAAAGTGCTGCAGGGCGCGTACCACGGGCACGCGATGCTGCTCGAGATACGCATACAGCGAGCCCTCGATGGCTTCCGGGTCGGGCACGATCGACACGGGCAGCGCCGAATGCTCGACGGCCATCACGGTGCCGTCGGCGCGGCGCAAGCGGCGCAGGCTCGCGACCGAGGCGCCCGGAGAGAGGCCGAGCTGCACGATCTCCTCGCGGTGCGCGGGCCGTACCTCGCGCGCGAGCCACACCGAGTCGGGCGTGAAGCCGCGCTGCTCCATTTTCTTCGTGAAGCCCGTGAGGCGCGAAAGCGGATCTTCCACGCGCGGCGTGATGAAGCTGCCCGCACCGCGTGCGCGCCGGATCAGCCCCTGCTCCACGAGCAGCTCGATCGCCTTGCGCGCGGTGATGCGCGACACGCCGATGGCGTCCGACAGCGTGCGCTCCGAAGGCAGCGCTTCGCCGGCCGACCACACGCCGCAGTGAATGGCCGTGGCAAGGTTGCGCGCCAGCTGCAGATAGAGCGGCGTCACATTGCGCGCATCGGGCATCAGGGCAGACCAACGGGTTTCCATGGACTTGGCGCCAGCGGTTGGACGTTCGTGGGGGGCCGGACGGGCACGCTGCGTGGCAGTGCCGGTGGTGCAGATTGGTCCGGTGTGGAAGCGAGCCCATTATATAACCACAATAAGACCAGTCAACAGAGGCTATCTCGCCGCGGCACATAGAAAATTATCGTTAAAAATCAATGCATTGCACGAATACATAAGGCTCAAACGGGGCGCAGCCTAGCATCAGGATTTACCCTGGCGCGGTATCCGGGCGCCCCACAACGGGACCAGAGTGGCAACAACAGGTTATCTGACATAGCCCACCGTAGTACCGCCGTAGGACCAGCACGCGACTTGGAAAGAGCGCGCGGCTCCGAGAGTGCACGCGCAATAAAAAAACGCCGTGGCGGTCGCCACGGCGTTCGGGTCCTGCTGAGCTCCCGCGTCGATTGGACGCAGGCAGCCGCTGCTCGAAGGTCCCTTAGAACGACGGAACCATCGAGCCCTTGAACTCGTTCTTGATGAACTGGCGCACGTCTTCCGACTGGTACGCGGCGACCAGCTTTTTCACCCAAGGCTTGTCCTTGTCCTGGGTGCGAACGGCGATCAGGTTCGCGTACGGGCTGTGGATGTCCTCGATGGCGATCGCGTCTTTGGTCGGCTGCAGGCCGGCCGCGAGCGCGTAGTTCGTGTTGATCACGGCGGCGTCCACGTCGCCGAGCGCACGCGGAAGCTGCGCGGCGTCCAGTTCGACGAGCTTGATCTTCTTCCGGTTTTCGGCGAGGTCGAGCGGCGTCGCGTTGTTGCCGTTGACGCCCGCGCCAGCGCGCAGCTTGATCAGGCCCTTGCTTTGCAGGAGCAGCAGCGCGCGGTTTTCGTTCGACGGGTCATTCGGCACGGCGACCTTCGCGCCTTGCGGCAGATCGTTCAGCGATTTGAGCTTCTTCGAGTACACGCCGATGGGCGAGATGTACGTGAGGCCCGCGTTCACGAGCTTGTAGCCGCGCTGCTTGATCTGGCTGTCGAGATACGGGCCGGTCTGGAAGCTGTTGGCGTCGAGCTCGCCGGCGTCGAGCGCGGCGTTCGGCTGCACGTAGTCGTTGAATTCGACGACCTTGACGTTCAGGCCTTCGCGCTTGGCGACCTTCTGGACGACGGCCCAGACTTGCGCGTCCGGACCTGAAACGGTACCGACCTTGACGACCTGGTCGTCGGCGCGTGCGCCGAAGCTGGCTGCGAGCGTGGTGGCGGCGATGCCGGCGAGGAGTGCTTTAATCAGATTTCTGCGCTGCATGAAGATGATGTTCCTGCGTGGTTTTGGTATTGCTCCGGTTCCGTGGCGTTGAGCGCCATCTGCCGGACGATATAAATCGTCTCATATGGAACCGGTTGCGGGAAATAATGAATTCGCATACTGGTATGCGCGCGCAGCCCTGAGGCGTGCGGCGCGCGTTCGCCTCTCGAGGCGAACACGCCGCGCTTCCCTTAGTCGGGATTCGAGCCGAGAAGGATCTTCAGATCGTGCAGCCAGGGCGTGACGCCCTGCCCGTCGCGCGCAAAGAGGCGCAGCTTGCCGGTCGTGTCGAACACGTAGCTCGCGGCGGTGTGATCCATCGTGTAGCTATCCGGCGTGTTGCCGGGCACCTTCGCGTAGTACACGCGGAAATCCTTCGCCACCTGTTTGAGCTGGTCCTCGTTGGCCGGGCGCAGCCCAATGAAGGTCGGATTGAACGCGGCCGCGTACTGGCCCAGGATCTGCGGCGTGTCGCGCTCGGGATCGACGGTGACGAACAGCACCTGCACGCGCTTCGCCGCATCGGGCCCGAGCTGCTGGAGCGCCTGCGAAAGCTCGGCCATGGTGGTCGGGCAAACGTCCGGACAGTGCGTATAGCCGAAGAACAGCACGACCACCTTGTCCTTGAAGTCGGCGAGCGTGCGCGTCTTGCCGCTGGTGTCGGGCAGCGCGAAGTCCTTGCCGAACTGGGTATTGCCGGTGATGTCGAGGTTCGAGAACGCGGGCGGCTGCTGGCCGCAGCCCTCGAGAACCAGCGTGCCGCCGAATGCGCCTGCAGCGGCAAGCGCGACGACCGTGGCGCGCACGAAGCGCGCAAGCGTGCGGTGGGCCATGTCGTTACGCCGCGATGAGCGCATGCACGTAATGGTCGACGAGCAACGCCATGAACAGCAACGAGAGGTAGACGATCGAATAGCGGAAAGTCTTGCGCGCCAGTGCGTCGGAATATTCGACGTAGATCTTCCACGCGTAGGCGAGGAATACGGCGCCGAGCAGCACGGCCGAAGCCAGATACAGCACGCCGCTCATGCCCGAGATGTACGGCATCAGCGTGACCGCGAACAGAATCACGGTGTAGAGCAGGATGTGCAGACGCGTGTACTTCTCACCGTGCGTGTTGGGCAGCATCGGCAGGCCGGCGTTTTCGTAGTCCTTGCGGCGGTAGAGCGCGAGCGCCCAGAAGTGCGGCGGCGTCCACACGAAAATGATCAGCACGAGAATCCAGGCGTCGCCGGGCACGTGGCCCGTCACCGCGGCCCAGCCGAGTGCAGGCGGCATGGCGCCCGAGGCGCCGCCGATCACGATGTTCTGCGGCGTGGCCGGCTTGAGCAGCAGCGTGTAGATGATCGCGTAGCCGATGAAGGTCGCGACCGTGAGCCACATGGTGAGCGCATTGGTGAACGTGTACAGCACCCACATGCCCAGGCCGCCGATCACCGCCGAGAAGATCAGGATCTGCGTGCTCGTGATCTCGCCGCGCGCCGAAGGACGCCAGGCAGTCCGACGCATGCGCGCATCGACCTTTTGCTCGACGAGACAGTTGATCGCGAAGGCCGCACCGGCCGTGAGCCAGATGCCGACGGTGCCGCCGATCAGCTGCTTCCAGGGCACCATGCCGGGCACAGCGAGGAACATGCCGATGACGGCGCAAAACACGGCGAGTTGCGTGACGCGCGGCTTGGTGAGCGCGAGATATTGGGAAATCCGGCTACCGGGCGTCTGGGATAGGGTTGTACTTTCCATAGGGCGGGATCACACCGCAGCGGTGTCGCGCGCAGGGAGAACGGCGCGGCCGGGGCGGCTACAAGCAATTCGAAAGTTTAGCACGACGACCAAAAGCAGCAGGATCGCCGCGCCACCGTTGTGCGCCACTGCCACGGGCAGCGGCCACTGCAGCACGATGTTGGATAGCCCTGTCAGAAATTGGATAAAGATCACGATCATGATCCAGTTTGCCGGGCGTCGCAGCGAGGCATAGCGTCGCAACTTGAGGGCGAACCATACCAGATAAGCGATCACGACGAACGCGAAGGTGCGGTGCGTCCAGTGGATCGCGACGAGCGCGTCCTGCGTGATCACGTCGCCGTTGCCGTCCATGCCGAGCGCGCGCCACACGTGGAAGCCGTGATGGAAATCCATCGGCGGAATCCACGCGCCGTTGCAGGTCGGGAAGTCGGTGCAGGCCAGCACCGCGTAGTTCGTGCTCACCCAGCCGCCCAGCGCGATCTGCAAAACGAGCAGCACGAGCGCCGCCAGCGCGGCCATGCGCCAGCGCGCGGCGTCCGGCTCGTACGCGGGCAGCGGCGTCATGCGCGCGGCGAGCCAGGCGAGCGAGCCGAGCAGCGTGAGGCCGAGCAGCAGGTGCGTCGTGACGATGATGGGTTGCAGCTTCATCGTCACCGTCCACGCGCCGAACACGCCCTGCACGAGGATCAGCCCGAGCAGCGCCGTGGGCCACCACGGCGACACATGCAGCGGCAGGCGCTTGATGCGCGCGCGCCAGGCAATCGCCATCTGCGCGATGATCAGCACACCGATCGCCATGGCGAAATAGCGGTGGATCATCTCGATCCACGCCTTCGTCATGCTCACGGGGCCGCTCGGCATGGCCAGATGCGCCGCGGCAATCTGCACGTGCGCGATGAACGGCGACGACGTGCCGTAGCAGCCCGGCCAGTCAGGACAGCCGAGACCCGAGTCGGTCAGGCGCGTAAAGCCGCCGAACATCACGAGGTCGAGCGTCATGAACGTCGTGAGCCACACGAGCTTGCGAAACTTGTTGTCGTCGGCCTTGACCCAGACCCACGAGAGCGGCAGCAACGCGATGCACAGGCCGATCAGGCCCAGCTCCAGGATAAACATCTCTCTTACTCTTCTCTGTCAGACTCGCGCTGCGCACCTTAACCGATGCGGGACCACTTGAGCAGTTTAGTGACGTCTTGTTTGATTTTCGACGGATCGGCTTGCGCCGGGAATCGCATCATCAGGTTGCCGTTCGGATCGACCAGATAGATGTGGTCGGTGTCGTTCGTCGTCTGCGTCGCGGGCAGCCACGCCGCGACGGCGACCGGATCGGCGCGCAACACGCGCGTGTCCGCGTAGGCGCCCTTCACTTTCGCGGGGACGCTCGTGTCGTCGGTGCGCAGCCAGACCGTGACGATGCGCTCGCGCTCCTGGCCCTGCGTCGCGCGCACCTGGCGCATGAAATAGAGCTTCGTGGCGCAGGCTTCGTCGCAGGCGCCGCCATTCACCGAGATCATTAGCCAGCGGCCCTTGAGCGAGGCGAGCGGCACTTCATGGCCGTCGTCGCCCGTCACCATGAGCGCGCCGGGAATGGGCCGCTGCGGCTCGATGAGCGTGCCATAGCTCGTCGAGCCGCCCTTCGGCTTGATCACGTAGTACGAGAAGTACGAAATCGCGATCGGCGCGCCGCAGATGAGCATGATGATGAGCAGCGTCCAGCGGCCACGCCGCTTCGCGTGATTCTGCGCGGACGTGGCGGCCGGCTGTGCGGCTTGTCTGGCCTGGGCGGAACGGGGGGATTGCGTCGACACTCTCGTGGAACCTCGCTTCTGTCGCTTTCAGTTGTCCATGTGCTGCACGCGCAGCGCCATTGTCCGGATCATGTCGGGATCGAATCGATTCGTCCGACGGATCATCAGGCGTCCTTCGCGCTGCCTGCGTCTTGCCCTGCGGACTCTTCGGCGTGCCGCCCGGCTTCGCCTTCGGTGCGCGCTTTTGTCGCAGCGCTTTTCGCAGCTTTACGGGCCGCAAACAGACCGAAACCGAGGGCCGCGAGCGCCATGCCCCACCACTGGAGCATGTAGCCGTAGTTGCGCTCGACATCGGTATCCGGCACCGGCCAGTCGCGCACGAGCCCGTCCTTGAAGGCCGGCACGAAGCCGGTTTGCTGGATCACGAACGATTGCAGCGGCAACCCGGTTTCCGCAGCGTAGGAAGCGACGCCGAGATTCTGCCGTATCTTCTGATGCGCTGCAGAGCCACCCGCACCGAGTTCGAACGCACGCGAGGCGTTTGCGCGCGCAATGCCTTCGACTACGACCTGCCCAGGCGGCGTGACATAGGGCGCGATCGCGGCGCGGTCCGCGACGTTGCGCGGCAGCCAGCCGCGATTGACCAGCACGTAGCCGCCGCCTTCGAGTTTAAGCGGCATCACGACATAAAAACCCGGCTGGTCGTTATACGGACGATTGTCGAGATACACCACGCGCTCGGGCAGGAAGGTGCCCGTCGCCCGCACGCGATGGAACTCGATGTCCTTCAGCGGGAGCGGCGCGGCGCCCACCGGTTGCGGCGCAGACGATTCGTACTGCGTGATTTGCGCCTGCAGCGCCTCCTTCTGATGCGCGCGGTCGCGCTGCCAGAAGCCGAGCCGGATCGTCACGGCCATCACGATCAAGATGAGCAGCGTGGGGACGAGCCGGATTTTCATTGGGCACGTCCCATGCGTGAGATACCGGTGATCGAACCCCGCGCCACGCAGCGTGGTGCGATAATGAGACAGACGTTTTCAGGCATGCCAAATTCCGTGAACTTCATGCACATACTCGTCCCGGTTGCGTTCGCGCTGATCATCGCGAGCATGATCTCCGCGCTCTACTTCATGATGCACGACCGGGGCCGCACCAAGCGGATGGTCTGGTCGCTCGCCACGCGCGTGGGCCTTTCCATCTCGCTCTTTCTGTTCATCCTGTTCGCGCACTGGATGGGCTGGATTCAGTCCACCGGGATTCCCTACGGTCGCTGAGCACCGCTGACCGTCACCGAACACCGCCGCGCAAACCGCATTCCGGAAAACACAAGGCGCCGCGCCGACGAGGTCGGGGGGCGCCTTGTTTCGTTCCCGGCTCGCGCGCCGCGGCCTGCGCGGCGCACCCCGCATCACAGCCAGTACACGACGACGTAGAGGCCGAGCCACACCACGTCGACGAAGTGCCAGTACCATGCCGCGCCTTCGAAGGCGAAGTGATGCTCCGCGGTGAAGTGGCCGCGAATGAGCCGGATCATCACGACGGTCAGCATGGTGCCGCCCAGGAACACGTGGAAGCCGTGGAAGCCCGTGAGCAGGAAGAACGTCGAACCGTAGATGCCCGAAGCGAGCGTGAGATTCAGCTCGCCGTACGCGTGGATGTACTCGAACGCCTGCAGGAAGAGGAAGCACACGCCCAGCACGATCGTCGCGGCGAGCCAGGCGATGGCCTTCGAGCGATGATTGTCGCGCAGCGCATGGTGCGAAACGGTGAGCGTCGCGCCCGAGGAAAGCAGCAGCGCCGTGTTGATGGTCGGCACGGGCCACGGCGTCATCGAGCGGAAGTGCGAGACCAGTGCCGCGGGACCGTTGTTCGGCCACACCGCGGAGAAGTCCGGCCAGATCAGCCTGTAGTCGAGGCTGCCGAGCTGATGCAGGGCGATCGCGCGCGCGTAGAAAAGCGCACCGAAGAACGCGCCGAAGAACATCACTTCGGAGAAGATGAACCAGCTCATGCTCCACCGGTACGACACATCGACGCGCTTGCCGTACATGCCGCCTTCGGACTCGGCGATGGCGTCGCCGAACCAGTGCCACAGCGTGAAGAGCAGCCACAGCAGGCCGACGAGCACACCGATCGGCCCCCACGACTCGCCGTTGATCCACGAGGCGAGCGACCCGAGCATGACCACAAGCCCAATGGACGCGCTGATCGGATGCCGCGACGGGTGCGGTACGAAGTAGTACGGGCTATCGTTTTGGCCGCTCATGCCTGTTTCTCCAGTTTCCAGTTGCACCGGACATCGCCGGCTGCATTTGTCCGAGTGAGTCCTCGTTATTCACTGCTTCGTGCGCAGCGTTGCGCGCACTCGCTCATCCCACCACCGCGTGCACGATCAACAGCAGCACGACGATGAACAGCACTGCGCCGATGATGCCCGCGATGATCAACTGCACGGGGTGCAGATTCGCCGCGTCGTCTTCGAGGTCGGCGCGCTTGCGCACGCCGAGAAAGGACCACGCCACCGCTTTCATCAACTGCAGGATGCCGCCCTTCTTCTTCGCCGGCCCCGCTCCGCCATGTTCGTCACTCATGCGCCTTTCGCCTCCTGGCATCGTTGACTTCGGCGCTGAAGGCTCACGCGCCCGCCGATTGCTTCGGCGGCGGCGGCACAGCCGGCTTGTTCAGCTCGAAGAACGTGTACGACAGCGTGATCGTCTTCACGTCTTTCGGTAGCTTCGGGTCGATCACGAACACCACCGGCATGCGCTTCGTCTCGTTCGCCTTCAGGACCTGCTGCGTGAAGCAGAAGCATTCGATCTTGCGGAAGTACTCCGTCGCCTGCTTCGGCGCGTAGCTCGGAATGGCCTGCGCGTCGATCGTGCGTCCTTCGTTGTTCGAAATGTCGTACATCACCGTCATGACTTCGCCCGGATGCACGTCGAGGCTCGTCTGCTCCGGCTTGAAGCCGAGCAGCCCGCGTGCGTTCGCGTCGAACTCGACCGAGATCGTGCGTGTCCTGTCCACCTGCGTGTTGCGCGCCTCGCGCTCCGTGGCGTCGCGCTGCACCAGGTTGTTGATGCCTGTGACCCGGCAGATCGCTCGATACATCGGCACCAGCGCAAAACCGAAACCGAACATCAGCAGCGCCACCACGGCGAGCTTGATGAGCATCGACCGGTTGAATGCGCGATCATTTCCAGCTTGCGTGGACATCGAACTTCCTCGAACGATCTTCCGGCAAACGCCCTGCGCGTCAGTGGCCGGGGAAATACACCTGCTTGACGACGGCCGCCACAAAGAAACCGACTACGACAGCCAGCAAGATGAGGCCGAGCCGCAGATTGCCCGCGCGGATCTGCTCGGGCGTGCGTCTTTTTTGTGGATCCCGGGTCATGCGTTCAGCGCGGTTGGCCGCGGCTTCTCCTTGCATCGTGAATCGCCTCTCGTACGTGCTCCGATGAAGACTGCGTGAAGACCGCGTGCTTCGTTCGCGTCCGGCTGCGCACAGCCGGACGCCACCCACTCAACGGGTTACTCGACCGTCGGCGGGTTCTCGAACGTGTGGAACGGCGCCGGGCTCGGCACGGTCCACTCGAGGCCCGTTGCGCCGTCCCACGGCTTGTCGCCGGCCTGTTCCAGCTCGCCGCCGCCGCGATACGCGGGCAGCGCGACAAAGAACAGGAAGTACACCTGAGAAAGCCCGAAGCCGAAGGCGCCGATCGTGATCACCTGGTTCCAGTCGGTGAACTGGGCCGGATAGTCGGCATAGCGTCGCGGCATGCCGGCCAGGCCGACGAAGTGCATCGGCAGGAACGCGAGGTTGAAGAAGATGAGCGAGCACCAGAAGTGGATCTTGCCGCGCGTCTCGTTGTACATCCAGCCGGTCCATTTTGGCGCCCAGTAGTACCACCCTGAGAACAACGCGAATAATGACCCCGCCACCAGCACGTAGTGGAAGTGCGCCACCACGAAGTAAGTGCCGTGATACTGGATGTCGAGCGGCGCCATGGCGAGCATCAGGCCCGAGAGACCGCCGAACGTGAACACGATCAGGAATCCCACGGCCCACAGCATCGGCGTTTCGAACGAGAGCGAGCCGCGCCACATCGTGGCGACCCAATTGAACACTTTCACGCCCGTCGGCACGGCGATCAGCATCGTCGCGTACATGAAGAAGAGCTGGCCCGTGACCGGCATGCCGGTGGCGAACATGTGGTGCGCCCAGACCATGAACGAGAGAATCGCGATCGACGCCGTGGCGTACACCATCGAGCTATAGCCGAACAGCGGCTTGCGCGAGAACGCCGGAATCACCTGCGAAACGATCCCGAACGCCGGCAAGATCATGATGTAGACCTCGGGGTGCCCGAAGAACCAGAAGATGTGCTGGTACATCACCGGGTCGCCGCCGCCGGCCGCATTGAAGAAGCTCGTGCCGAAGTGGCGGTCGAACAGCAGCATCGTGATGGCGCCCGCGAGCACCGGCATCACGGCGATCAGCAGGTAGGCGGTGATGAGCCACGTCCACACGAACATCGGCATCTTCATGAGCGTCATGCCGGGCGCGCGCAGATTCAGGATCGTCACGACGATGTTGATACCGCCCATGATCGACGAGGCGCCCATCATGTGCAGCGCGAAGATCGCGAAGTCCATGCCCGGGCCCATCTGCGTGGAAAGCGGCGCGTAGAGCGTCCAGCCCGCGGCGGTCGCGCCGCCCGGCGAGAAGAACGAGCCGACCAGCAGGCAGCCGGCGGCGGGCAGCAGCCAGAAGCTGAAGTTGTTCATGCGCGCGAACGCCATGTCCGAGGCGCCGATCTGCAGCGGAATCATCCAGTTCGCGAAGCCCACGAACGCCGGCATGATCGCGCCGAACACCATGATGAGACCGTGCATCGTGGTGAGCTGGTTGAAGAACTCGGGGCGCATGATCTGCATGCCCGGCTCGAACAGCTCCGCACGAATGGCGAGCGCCATGACGCCGCCCGAGAGGAACATCACGAACGAGAAGAGCAGATATAGCGTTCCGATGTCCTTGTGATTCGTCGCGAGCAGCCAGCGGCGCCAGCCGTGGGGCGTGGCGTGCGCGTGGTCGCCGTGCACGTGACCGTGCCCGCCAGCTACATCGTGTCCGATGCTAGACATGTCTTATCTCCTGTCGGTCCGGATTTGGCGCTTTGGCGCCTGACTCCAGCCCCATGCAATTGAAATGCTGAAGCGAATTGCTTTTGCGTCTCTTGCTGCTTGTTCTTATGGCGCGGGCCCGTTCAGGCCGCCGCGCTGATCTCCACCCGACGCGCTTCTTTCGCGTTCGCGCCGCCCGTGATCGTTTCCGGCTTCTTCAGAATGATGTGGTCTTCGGCGATGCCTGCCGCCTTCATCGCGTCGCGCACTGCTTGCGCCCGGTGCCTGGCGAGGTCGGCGTTCGTGCTGGCGTTGCCGCTCGAATCGGTGTAGCCCGACAGCGTGAACTTCGCGTCCGGATGCGCCTTCGCGTAATCGGCTGCCGCCTGGATGGCGTCCTTCGCGTCGGCGGGCAGCGTGCTCTTGCCCACTTCGAAGTAGACGCTCGCCGGCAACGCGGCTGCGCTCGGCGCCGCTGCGCCCGACGCCTGATCCGCGCCGCTTGCGGGGACCGCGCCGCTCGCCGCGCTCGCTTGGGCCGCGCCGCTAGCGGCTTCCGCGCCGCTTGCCGCGGCCGCGCCGCTCGCGGCGCCCTCGCCCGCTGCCGCCGTCGTGCCGCCGCCCTCGGGCATTTTGCCGTTACGCGCGTCGGCCACCTGACGCGGCTGCAGAATGTCGCCGGTGTGGTTGCCCCACGAGTTGCGCTCGAACGTGATGACCGATGCGATCTCGACGTCGTTGAGCGTCGGCGCCCATGATGGCATGGCGTTCTTGCCGTGCAGGACGATGCTCACGTGCTCCGCGAGCGGACCCTGAACGACCTTGCTGCCGTCGAGCGCCGGGAACGCGCCCGCGCCCTTGCCGGTGGGCTGGTGGCACACCGCGCAGTTCGAGTTGTAGATCTTTTCGCCGCGCTCCTTGAGCTCGGCCAGCGTGTAGGTCTTGTTCGGGTCGTCGTTGGCAGAGGCCATCTTCGCCTTTTGCGTATCGACCCACTTCGCGTAGTCCTCGTCGGAGAGCACCTCGACGACGACCGGCATGAACGCGTGCTCCTTGCCGCACAGCTCGGTACAGAAGCCGCGATAGGTGCCGACCTTGTCGGCCCTGAACCACGTGTCGCGCACGAAGCCCGGAATCGCGTCCTGCTTCACGCCGAACGCGGGCACGTACCACGAGTGCACGACGTCGTTGGCCGTGGTGATGACGCGGATTTTCTTGTTGACCGGCACGACGAGCGGATTGTCGACTTCCTGCAGGTACGTATCGGTGATCGGCACGCGGTTGTTCACCTCGGAGCGCGGCGTGCTGAGCGTGGAGAGGAAGTTGATGCCTTCGCCCGGCCCCTTCACGTAGTCGTAGCCCCATTTCCACTGGTAGCCCGTGACCTTTACCGTGAGGTCGGCGTTGGAGGTGTCCTTCATCGCGACGACGGCCTTGGTGGCGGGCAGCGCCATCAGCACGACGATGATGAACGGCACCACCGTCCAGATGATTTCGACCGTGGTGCTCTCATGAAAGTGAGCGGCCTTGTGGCCCTTCGCCTTACGGTGCGCGTAGATCGAATAGAACATGACGCCGAACACGCCGACGAAAATCACGACGCACAAGAGCAGCATCATCATGTGGAGGCTGTAAAGCTCTTCGGCGATGCGCGTGACGGGCGGCTGGAAATTGATCTCGTTGACCGCAGGGCCGCCTGGGCTGTCTCCGACTGCGAGTGCCGCGCCGGCGACGAGGAATCCGCTGCACGCCAGCACGCCCTGGAGGGCTCGCTTGATTGTTTTCATAGCTTCCTTACCCATAATTTCCATTCAAACCCTCGACCCCGCAGGAAGGTTTTGCAACCAGGGCGCCCCCTGGGACGCTCGTACCGCCAACCGGCAAGCTCACGCGCCGCGCATCAAGGCGCGCGCGCAAGCCAGGCACGCAGTTCCCGCGCGAACTGCGCACGCCGATATTGCGGCAGATGCAACCCGACAGCGACCGCCTGACCGCGGGACACGAGACGCACCGGGTCGCGTGGGGTCGCGCCCGGCTCGACCCGGACCCAGCGGGGATTGAATTCGAACTGCGTGAGCGCGTCGGCGCTCATCTGTTCGATCACCAGCCGGTTCGGATAAAGCCTGATACGTTCGTAATCGACAGCATGGCGCGCATAGATGACAAAAGCGCCGCCTACTACCAACAGATCGATACCGGTAAACGGCAAAACCAGCCAGGCGCCGTGGATCAACAACAGAACGGCGATCGCGATGGAAACCAGCGCCAGCGAAACATAGAAGAACACGAATTGCCTGGGCGAAACCGAACAGTTGCGCTTCATGATCCAGTCTTTCAGGACCGGTTCCGGACTCGCCAGCAGATCAGACGCCTGCATCGCTCGCTTCCCCCACTTGCAACTTCGCCAGACTATCGCCGCGTCGCGCCTCGCACAACTACGGGAACATCTGGACTTGCCACAACGGAATTTGGGGACCCTTCCGCGCAGCAAACTGACGCATTATAGGCGCGATCCCCAGCCCTCACAAGCAAGGCCCAATCGCCCGCGAACCCATACCAGACGGGCTTTACAGCGATTTTTCAAGCATTTCCCCAAGGCTTTTCCGGCGCTAATTTCAGGCATAACGAAAGCCCCCTTACCACGTTACCGATTCCTTGCAGGACCCCGGCCGATGTCTTCGATGCGCACGATGCCATGGCCTTCGGCGGTCGTGCGCGGCACGGCCTTCCACGCGTGGCCGTAGATGATCTCGAAGGTCAGCGGGATCGTGCCCGCGTGCGGACCGTCCGTGCAGCGGCGCGCCTCGAGCGCCGCCACGAGCGCACGGTGCAGGCGCCGCGCGGTGCCACCGTTCTCACTGTCGCCATCGCCGTTGCGCTCGAACGGATACGCGCCCCAGCGGCGCACGTCGGCGAGCAGCTTCTCCGGCGTCTTGTAGGTGATGGTGAGCGTTTCCTGGTCCATGACCGGAATCTCGAAACCGTTCTCCACGAGCATGTCGCCGAGATCGTGCATGTCGACGAAATCGATGACGTGCGCGCGCGTCGGCACGCCGTGCGCGGCTTCGACTTCGGCGAACGCGCCGCGCAGCTCCTTGAGCGTGTCGGGGCCGAGCGTGCTGAACATGAGCAAGCCGTTGACCTTAAGCACGCGCTGCCACTCGCCGAACACGAGGTCGGGGCGCGGATGCCAATGCAGTGCGAGATTCGACCACAGCAGCTCGAACGCACCGTGCGCGAACGGCAGTTCGGCGAAGTCGGCCTGCGCAACCCGCGGACCGCGCGAACCGAGGGCGCGGCCGACCGTTGCGGGCAGGAAACGCCGCCAGCTCGTGTCGGGGGCGTCGTGCTCGCGGGCACGGCGCAGCATGGCGAGGGAGAGATCGGTGCCGAACACGGGCGCTTCGGGAAAGCGCTCGCGCAAGCCGGGCAGGTCGTCGCCCTGGCCGCACGCGATGTCGAGCACGGCCGCAGGTTTCACCTTGATGTACTCGAGGCGCTCGCGCATGCGTTGCGCGATTTCACGCGGCAGGAAGGCAACGTCGTCGAAAGTCGCCGCACGGCGATCGAAGATGCGCCGCAGGTGCCGGGTGTCATAGTCCGGACGGCCAGTTCTTGCGGGAGACGGGGACATGTCGGTCGTATTGGCGAAGTCTGCGAAGTATACTCGCTCACTCCTTTCCTTTCAGTCACGCGAGCCCGCTGCCCGGGCCGTCTTTCGATGCCGCCGCGCCCTTCTTCTCGTGACGCACGCAACGCAGCGGGCGTCACACCGCCCGCTTCGCACCGCACTCGTCTTGCGGGCGTTGCGCGCGTCTGTCGAAAAGCGCGGGCGCTGCCGTCACAGCTTGCCCACTTCGTGCTGCCCAATCTGTGCCCATTATGCGGCAATTTGACGCGAGCCACGCTCTGTGTGTGCTGCGATGCCGCGTACTGGAATGAGCCGCGCCTGCGCTGCACGGTCTGTGCGATGCCGCTCGCGCACAGGCGCGGTGCGGCGGGACGCGCACGCTACCGCTGCGAGGCCTGCACCGATGCACCGCCTGCGTTCGACGCCACGCTCGCGCTCGCCGATTATCGCGCGCCGCTCGACCTGCTCGCGCGTGGCCTGAAGTTTCGCGCGCGCCTCGCGCTCGGCGAGGAATTTGCGCGACGCCTGGCGCTGGCCGCACACGATATGGGCGATGAGCACGGCATGCCGGAGATCGTCGTGCCGGTGCCGCTCTCGCGCGAACGCCTGATCGAGCGCGGCCACAACCAGGCCTGGCAGATCGCGCGGCCGCTCGCGCGCCGGTTGGGCACGCCCGCGGACGCCACGCTCGTACGACGCATCCTGCATACGGCGCCGCAATCGAAGCTCGATCGCGAGACGCGCCGCCGCAACGTCGGCCGGGCCTTCGCGCTCGCGCGGCCGCTTGCCGGCCTGCACGTGGGCGTCGTCGACGACGTGATGACCTCGGGCGCCACGCTCGACGCGCTCGCGCACACGCTCAAGGCCGCGGGCGCACGGCGCGTGACCAATTTCGTCGCGCTACGCACGCCGAAAGACTGATCGGCCTCACACTATTCAAGACATCGAGAGAGTTTCATCGTCATGTTCAACGTCGTTCTCGTCGAACCCGAAATTCCGCCGAACACCGGCAACGTGATCCGCCTGTGCGCGAACACCGGTGCGCGGCTTCATCTGATCGAACCGCTCGGCTTTCCCCTCGACGACGCGAAAATGCGCCGCGCGGGCCTCGATTACCACGAGTACGCGCAGATGCACGTGCACGCCGACTGGGATGCCTTCATCGTCAAGGAAGCGCCGGACCCGTCGCGCATGTTCGCGTTCACGACGCGCGGATCGGGCCGCTTTCATGCGCATGCGTTCCAGCCGGGCGACTGGTTCGTGTTCGGCGCGGAAACGCGCGGCCTGCCCGACGCGGTGCTAGAGCGCTTTGCGACGCCACAGCGCGTGCGCCTGCCGATGCGACCCGGCAATCGCAGCCTGAATCTCTCGAACACAGTTGCGGTCGTGGTGTTCGAAGCGTGGCGTCAAGCGGGATTCGAAGGCGGCGAATGACGCGGGTACGTTGTACCGCGTCGCCCTACGCCCTGCCGCGCGCCGCAAGCTCACGCTCGTAGCGCGTGAGCATCGCATTGTCGAAGCACGCGAAGATCACGTGTTCGAGCGTCGGATATTTCGATAGCTCGTCGATCACGGTCGATACCGCAATCGCCACCGCGTCGTCGGCAGGAAAACGGTAGACGCCGCAACTGATTGCCGGAAACGCGATGCTCGTCACGCCCGCCTCGCGCGCGCACTCGAGCGAGCGCCGGTAGCAGGAAGCGAGCAGATGCGCTTCGTCACGGCCGCCGCCGTACCAGACGGGGCCCACGGTATGGATGACGTGTTTCGCGGGAAGGCGATAGCCGCCGGTGATTTTGGCGTCGCCGGTCGGACAGCCGTTCAGCGTCTCGCATTCGCGCAGCAGGTCCGGCCCGGCGGCGCGATGAATCGCGCCGTCCACGCCGCCGCCGCCGAGCAGCGATTCGTTCGCGGCGTTGACGATCGCATCGACCTTCAACGTGGTGATGTCGACGGCCTGCGCTTCGATGCGGCAGTTTCCGATGGTCAGCATACGGTCCTCCTTTGCGATCCGGTCCACGCAAAGCGTGCTCAAAACCTGGCGCAGCAGGACCGAAGCGCCCTACTCCGCCTTCGCGTCGCGCCGCAGCAGCGCGCTCACGGCGTCGCGCGGCGTGACACCGTCGAACAGCACGGCGCATACCGCCTGGGTGATCGGCATGTCGATGCCGTGCGCGCGCGCGAGTGCCAGCACGGCCTGCGCGCAGCGCACGCCTTCGGCCACGTGACCGAGTGCGGCGAGGATATCGTCGAGCGTGCGGCCGCTCGCGAGCTGCTTGCCCACGGTGCGGTTGCGCGAGAGGTCGCCCGTGGCGGTGAGGATGAGGTCGCCGAGGCCGGTCAGCCCCGTGAAGGTCTCGGCACGCCCGCCGAGCGTGACGCCAAGGCGCGTCATCTCGGCGAGACCGCGCGTGATGAGCGCCGCGCGTGCGTTCAGGCCGAGGCCCAGACCATCGGCAATGCCGGTCGCGATCGCGAGCACGTTCTTGACCGCGCCGCCCACCTCCACGCCGACCACGTCGTCGCCGGTATAGATGCGCATCGCGCGGTGATGGAACGCAGCGAGCGTGCGCTCGCGACAACCGGCGGAGGCGCTCGCCACCGTCAACGCGACAGGCAGGCCCTCGCCGACTTCGCGCGCGAAGCTCGGCCCCGAAAGCACGCCGTTGCTCGCGTGGCCCGGCAGCTCGGCCGCCACGACCTGATGCGGCATCAATTGCGTTTGCGCTTCGAAGCCCTTGCAGAGCCAGACGAAGTGCGCGGGCACGCGGCCCATGTCGCGCAGTGTGCAAAGCATGCCGCGCAGGCCGGCCACGGGCGTGGCGAGCACGACGAGATCCGCCTCGCCCGACGCATGGTCGAGCGCGGCGGCAAGATCCGTTTCGTATTCGAGATTGCTGGGCAGCGCGACGCCCGCGAGGTAGCGGGCGTTTTCGTGCGTCTTGCGCAAGGTGTCGACGAGCGCGCCATCGCGCGCCCACAACAGCGTGTGATGCGCCTGGGCGAGATGCCCTGCCAGCGCGGTGCCCCACGCTCCGGCGCCGAGAACGGCGATGTTCATTCCGATACTCCGCACCGGTAGTTCGTGGAAACTATCAACGTACGCTTTAGTGCGTTGCGCTGCTTGCGCCGTCTTGCTGGGCGAGTTGCTGCAGGCGTTGCTCGTAGAGCGCCTGGAAGTTGATCTCGGCCAGGTGGATCGGCGGGAAGCCCGCGCGCGTGATCGCGTCGGCGATATTCGAGCGCAGGTACGGGAACAGGATGGTCGGGCATGCGATGCCGACGAGCGGATCGACCTGTTCTGCCGGGATGTTGCGGATGTCGAAAATGCCGGCTTGCTTGGCTTCGATCAGGAACGCAACCTTGTCCTTGACCTTGGCCGTGACGGTGCCGGTGACGATGATCTCGAACACCGATTCGGCGAGGCGCTCGGCCTTGACGTCGACTTCCACTTCGACCGAAGGCATGTCCTGCTCAAGGAAGATGGCCGGCGAATTCGGCTGCTCGAGCGACATGTCCTTGAGGTAAATGCGCTGGATATTGAAGAACGGCTGGTTGTTCTCGTCAGACATGGTGTATGGCTTCCCTGATTGAATGGATCGCGGCGGCATCCTCGTGACATCTCAGCGTCCCGAAAATGCGCCGCGCTACGGCAATGAACGGCAACAGGCCCGCGCAAGCCTCACTGGCTCGCGCGGGCCGAAACCCTGCGTCGCTACGTCACGCTGCGCAGCCCGCCTGCGGACCGAGGCCGCAAGGCTATCGGGCTGCGAATCAGGCCTTGAATCCGCCCGTAACCTCAGGCGGCTTCGAGCAGCGGCATCAAGCCGCCCGCACGGTCGAGCGCGGAGAGGTCATCGTAACCGCCCACGTGCGTCTCGCCGATGAAAACCTGCGGCACGGTACGCCGGCCGGTGCGCGTCATCATCTCTTCGCGCCGCGCCGGGTCCCGGTCGATCAGCACTTTCTCGATGTGTTCGACGCCGCGCGACTTTAAAAGACGCTCGGCCATCTGGCAATACGGGCACACCTGGGTGCTGTACATGACCACTTTGCTCACTTCGAACCTCCTTGTTTCACGACCGGCATACCGGCCTGCTGCCAGGCGTTCACGCCGCCGTCCAGCACGTGGACTTCGGCAAAACCGGCGTCCTTCACGAGGCGCAGCGCCTTGTGCGACTGCTGGCCCGTCTGGCAGACCAGCAACACCGGGTTGCTCTTGTTCTTCACGAGCTGGCCGATCTTCGTCTCGAGTTCGCCGAATTCAACCTGGCGCGCCGAGGGCAGATGACCCTTCGCGAACTCACCCGCGGGACGCAGGTCGACCACCACCGCGTTGCGGCGGTTGATGAGCTGCGTCGCCTCGGCGGTGGAAACCCCGCCGCGGCCGCCGCGCTTGAGCGTCGGCCAAAGGAGCAACCCTCCTGAGATGAGGACGATCGCGATGAGTACAAGGTTGATGTAATTGGTGAAGAACGTCACGGAGGGGCCGCCGGAAAAAGGGAAAGTCGGAGAAATCGTGCGAAATCGGATTCGGACAATCCGCTCATTATAAAATAACCGTTTGTCGCAGGGTTACCGCCCCCCAGCCCGGGCGTGCCACCCGCCGGACCTGGACCGCCGCCATGGCGCTGCTGCCGTGTTGCGTCTTCCGTCCCCGATTACCGCTTCCTTCACTACCGACCGGCATCCTCATGTACAAACTCGTACTCATCCGCCACGGCGAATCGACCTGGAACAAGGAAAACCGCTTCACCGGCTGGGTGGACGTCGACCTCACCGAGCAGGGCAACCGCGAAGCGCAGCAGGCAGGCCAGCTGCTCAAGGAGTCCGGCTACACGTTCGACATCGCCTACACCTCCGTGCTCAAGCGCGCGATCCGCACGCTCTGGCACGTGCAGGACCAGATGGACCAGATGTACCTGCCCGTGGTCCACTCGTGGCGCCTGAACGAGCGTCACTACGGTGCGCTTTCGGGCCTGAACAAGGCCGAAACGGCGGCCAAATTCGGCGACGAGCAGGTGCTGGTCTGGCGCCGCAGCTACGACACGCCGCCGCCGGCGCTCGAGCCGTCCGACTCGCGCACGTCGTACAACGACCCGCGTTACGCCAAGGTGCCGCGCGAGGAACTGCCGCTCACCGAGTGCCTGAAGGACACGGTCGCGCGCGTGATGCCGATCTGGAACGAGTCGATCGCGCCGGCCATCAAGGCGGGCAAGAAGGTGGTGATCGCCGCGCACGGCAACTCGATCCGCGCGCTCGTGAAGTACCTCGACAACATTTCGGATGACGACATCGTCGGTCTGAACATCCCGAACGGCGTGCCGCTCGTCTACGAGCTGGACGAGAGCCTCAAGCCCATCAAGCACTACTACCTGGGCGACGCCGAAGCCATCGCGAAGGCGCAGGCCGCCGTGGCGAACCAGGGCAAGAAGGCGGGCTGAGGCTTGGTGCTTCCCTTCATCGGCCGCATCCTGGCCATGCCTGGTTGATTCAGGCAGCCGCCGGTCCGTCGGGCCGGCGGCCTGTCCGCAGGCCATGCCCTCCCACCAGGCGAAGCGCCGCGCGGCTTCGCCCCGGCACTCTGGCCGCGCTGGAATTCGTTGCACATTCCCCTTTTCTGTCTTTTTCCGGGCCTGGCTGGCAGGATTGCCAGCGCACTGCCAGCACCGTGCCAGAAGCAAAATTGCGGCACACGGTTTGCGAACCTGGCGGCTGCGGCACTGTCTTAGTCCCCATCGTACGCGCCATATACACAGCCACGGCGGGTGTGCAGTTATACTTGTCCGTCGCTTTTCCAATAGACGCTGCCACGCGCCTTTTCGACTGCACGCAACATACTCTATGCGAAAGAACCTGAAAAACATCGGCCTGATCGCCGCTGGCCTCGCGACCGGCGTATTTGCCACCCTGCAGATTTCCGCCGAGGCGCAGCAAACCCAGCAGACGGTCGTAGAACCGCTGCCGCTCGACCAGCTGAGGCTCTTCGCCGAAGTCTTTGGTCAAATCAAGCATGAGTATGTCGTGCCGGTGGACGACAAGAAGCTCCTCACCGCCGCCATCAAGGGCATGGTGTCGAGCCTCGACCCGCACTCGTCGTATCTCGACAAGACCGATTACCAGGAACTCCAGGAGCAGACCAAGGGTCGCTTCGCGGGCCTCGGCATCGAAATCTCGTCGGAAGACGGCCTGATCAAGGTCATCTCGCCGATCGAAGACACGCCCGCCTACCGCGCCGGCATCCGTCCGGGCGACCTCATCACGCGCATCAACGACAAGCCGGTGCGCGGCATGACGCTCGACCAGGCCGTCAAGCAGATGCGCGGCGACCCGGGCACGAAGGTCACGCTCACGATCTTCCGCAAGACCGACGACCGCACCTTCCCGCTCACCATCACGCGCGCCATCATCAAGGTCCAGAGCGTGAAGTCGAAGATCGTGCAGCCGGGCTACGCGTATATCCGCATCACGAGCTTCCAGGAGCGCACGGTCCCCGACCTCGCCCAGAAGCTGCAAGATATCGCGCGCCAGGAGCCGAACCTCAAGGGCATCATCCTCGACCTGCGCAACAACGGCGGCGGCCTGCTGCAAAGCGCCGTCGGCGTTGCGGGCGCGTTCCTGCCGCCGGATTCGGTCGTCGTCTCGACGAACGGCCAGATCCCGGACTCGAAGCAGGTCTACCGCGACACCTACGAGAACTACCGCCTGCCGTCGTTCGACGGCGACCCGCTCAAGGGCGAGGCGGCCGAGTTCAAGACCGTGCCGATGGTCGTGCTGACCAACGCCTACTCGGCGTCGGCCTCGGAAATCGTGGCGGGAGCGCTGCAGGACTCGAAGCGCGCGCTGATCGTCGGCAAGACGACGTTCGGCAAGGGCTCGGTGCAGACCGTGCGCCCGATGACGGCCGACACGGCGCTGCGTCTCACCACGGCGTACTACTACACGCCGAGCGGCCGCTCGATCCAGAACAAGGGCATCCGTCCTGATATCGCGGTCGACCAGTACGCAGACGGCGATCCGGACGACGCACTCGTCACGCGCGAAGTGGACTACCAGAACCACCTCGCCAACACGCAGGATCCGGACGAGAAGAAGGAGCAGGAAGTGCGCGAGCAGGAGCGCATGGACATGCTGCGTCAGCTCGAAGAGCAGAACGACAAGAAGACGCCGGATCAGCGCCAGAAGGATCGCGAGCGCAAGCCGGTCGAGTTCGGTTCTACCGACGACTACATGCTCCAGCAGGCGCTGAACAAGCTCCAGGGCAAGCCGGTGGCCGAATCGAAGTCGCCGATGGAGCGCCGCCTCGCGCAGCAGAAGCCGCCGACCTCGGCTTCCGCGCCGATCGCCGTGAAGCCGGGCGCGCTCATCATGGCGCCGGCTCCGGGCTCCGCCGCGCCGGCCTCCGCTCCCGCGCCGGCGAAGTAACACGCCGTACCGCCTCGCGACCCGTGCGCCTCGTGCGCCGGTCGCGAGGCCGCCCCTCCTCCAGCCGCTGGCGTCGTTACAATAACGGCACGGTATTTCCCCGGCGCGCGCT
The DNA here is from genome assembly GCF_040965735.1 of Paraburkholderia sp. BR10936. Taxonomy (NCBI): domain Bacteria; kingdom Pseudomonadati; phylum Pseudomonadota; class Betaproteobacteria; order Burkholderiales; family Burkholderiaceae; genus Paraburkholderia; species Paraburkholderia sp. BR10936. Next base: position 506,011 of record NZ_JBFRCM010000003.1, on the reverse strand, counting down.
CCCCCATTCAGGGCCATTCAGGCTCTCGAGTCCATCGCAGCGCCATCGAACCAGCGCATCGCGATGAACGACGACCAACTCCTTCGCTATTCCCGCCATATCCTCGTCGACGAGATCGGCATCGAGGCGCAGCAGCGCTTTCTCGACGCGCATGCGATCGTCGTGGGCGCGGGCGGCCTGGGGTCGCCCGCGGCGATGTACCTCGCGGCCTCGGGCGTGGGCACGCTCACGCTCGTCGACAACGACACCGTCGACCTCACCAACCTGCAGCGGCAGATCATGCACGAGACGGCTTCGGTCGGCCGCGCGAAGGTCGAGTCGGGCCGCGACGCCATCGCGCGCCTGAATCCCGAAGTGAAGGTGGTCGCGCTGCAAACACGCATCGACGATGCGTGGCTCGACGCGCAGGTGCCGGGCGCGACGGTCGTGCTCGACTGCACCGACAACTTCGCCACGCGCCACGCCATCAACCGCGCGTGCGTGAAGCATGGCGTGCCGCTCGTCTCGGGCGCGGCGTTGCGCTTCGACGGACAGATCAGCACGTTCGACTTCCGCGACGACGCCTCGCCGTGCTACGCCTGCGTGTTCCCGGAAGATCAGCCATTCGAGGAAGTGGCGTGCTCGACGATGGGCGTATTCGCGCCAACGGTTGGCATCATCGGCGCGATGCAGGCGGCCGAGGCGCTGCGCGTGATCGGCGGTATCGGTACGCCGCTCGTCGGGCGGCTCATGATGCTCGACTCGCTGCGCATGGAGTGGAGCACGATGCGCGTGGCACGGCAGCCGGATTGCCCGGTGTGCGGCGAGCGTCGCCGGCACGCCTGAACCCCCGCGCGAGTCAAGAAAAAAGCCCCGGACATGCCGGGGCTTTTCGCATTTTCGCGTATCAGCAGGTGCACGCTCAGGCCTGGGCCACACGCTGCAGCGCGGCCTGCAGCTCCTCGGGCTCGTAAGCGGCCAGCACCTCCGCCACCGGTTTTTCCAGCGTCTTGAGCTGCGAGCGCAGGATCTCCTGCTTCACCACGAGCAACTGGCTCGGGTGCATCGAAAACTCGGTAAGCCCCATGCCGAGCAGCAAACGCGTGAACGACGGGTCGCCCGCCATCTCCCCGCATACCGAAACGGGCACGCCCGCGCGCTTCGCCTCGCGCAGCGTATGCGCGATCAGCTGCAGCACGGCCGGATGCAGCGGATCGTACAGGTCGGCCACCGCGTTGTCGGCGCGGTCGATGGCGAGCGCGTACTGGATCAGGTCGTTGGTGCCGATCGAGAGGAAGTCGAGACGCCGCAGGAACATCGGCAGCGCGAGCGCGGCCGCCGGAATCTCGATCATCGCGCCGACCTGGATGTTGGGATCGTAGGCGAGGCCCGCGTCGTCGAGCTGGCGCCTGGCCTCGCGGATCAGGTCGAGCGTCTGGTCGATCTGCTGCGCGTGCGCGAGCATCGGAATCAGGATCTTGACCGAACCGAACGCCGAGGCGCGCAGGATCGCCCGCAACTGCGTGAGGAACATCTGCGGCTCGGACAGGCTCCAGCGGATCGCGCGCAGGCCGAGCGCCGGGTTCGCAGCCGTCTCGTAACCGTCGCCCGCATTCATGGCGTCGAGCGGCTTGTCCGCGCCCACGTCGATCGTACGGATCGTCACGGGCAGCCCGTTCATGAGCTCCACCGCGCGGCGGTAGGCGGCGAACTGCTCGTCCTCCTCCGGCAAGTGGTTCTTGTGGTTCATGAACAGGAACTCAGTGCGAAAGAGGCCCACGCCCGTCGCGCCCGAGTCGAGCGCGGCCTGCGCGTCGTCGGGCAGCTCGATGTTCGCGTACAGCTGGATCTTCGCGCCGCATAGCGTTTGCGTCGGCGAGAACTTCAGGCGCTGCAGCTTGCGCCGCTCGAGCGCCATCTCGCTTTGACGGTAGGTGTACTCCTCGAGCACGATCGGCGCGGGATCGACGATCACGATGCCGTGGTCGCCGTCGACGATGATGAGATCGTCCTGGCGGATCAGCGCGCTCGCCTGCTGCACGCCCACCGCGGCCGGGATGCCGAGGCTGCGCGCGACGATCGCCGTGTGCGAGGTGCGGCCGCCCAGATCGGTGACGAACCCCTGGAAGGTTTGCCCCTTGAACTGCAGCATGTCGGCCGGCGCGATGTCGTGCGCGACGACGATCATCTCGTCGCAGCCGCCGTGCAGCGAAGGCGGCATGGCGCCGGCGAGCGACTTCAGTACGCGCTCCACGACTTGCTCGATATCGGCCTTGCGCTCGCGCAGGTACTCGTCCTCCACGTCGTCGAAGTGACGCGAGAGGCGTTCGAGCTGTTCGGTAAGCGCCCACTCCACATTGAAGCGGCGCGTGCGGATGAGATCGATGGTCTCCTGTACGAGCATCACGTCGTTCAGGATCATGAGGTGCACACCGATAAATGCGCCCATTTCGGAAGGGGCGTCGGCGGCGAGATCGGCGCGCAGCGTGTCGAGTTCGTGCTCCACGGCCTGCAGCGCCGCGCGAAAGCGCACGATTTCGTCTTCGATCTGCGCGTGCTCGATGAGGTAATGGTCGACGTCGAGCGCAGCCGGAGCGATCAGGTACGCTCGCCCGATGGCTATACCGCGTGATACGGGAATTCCATGCAGCGTGAACGGCACGCGCACCTCCTCTGGTTATTTGATGCTGCGGCAAACCGCTGCAATGCGCTCTCTCAGACCCCGGCGATGATTATAAATTCCAGCGCGGCGGAATGTGGCCATGCGCACCTGTGCGCGCATGACTGCGGCGTTGTGCAGCAGTCGCCGCCCGCAAACAAAAACGCCGCGGCAAACCGCGGCGTTCCGAGCAAGGCGCAATGACCACGCGCGTCTTACTGGCCTTCGCCAAACTTATCGGCGATCAGCTTGAGCAGCGCGCTCATGGCGTCGGCCTCGTCCGGGCCTTCGGTTTCGATCATCACCGTGCTGCCGATGCCCGCCGCCAGCATCATGACCCCCATGATGCTCTTGGCGTTGATGCGGCGGCCGTTGCGGCTCATCCAGATTTCCGACTGATAGTTGCCTGCGAGCTGCGTCAGCTTCGCCGACGCCCGCGCGTGCAGGCCGAGTTTGTTCACGATGGTCGTTTCTTGTTGCAGCATAGGTCGATCCGGACGCGGTGTGTGGAAGTGAGACTGGGTTGTTTCGCTGTGCCTTGTTGTTGGCTTTCGCTGGCGCGCCGCCGGCTCAGGTACTGCCAGCCGGCCTGAACACGCCCGCCGCAACGCCGCCGGTGCAAGCCGCGCCGCGCGTCGCGGCTGCGGGCTGGCTGGTGCCCTGGCCCGCTACCGGATTCGCGGCCTGCTTTGTCGCCTCCGCAGTGGTTTCGGTGCAGGGCGTGGGCGGGCAAGCGCATTCGCTCGCAGGAGCAACGGGCGGCATGGTCGGGCCGATGGTCTGCACGCCCTTGCTCGCGCCGGCCAGCGCCTTTTCGACCAGCGTGTCGAGCGGCGTTGCCCGGTAGCACACGGCACGCACCAGCATCGGCAGATTCACGCCGGCCAGCACGCGCACCTCGGGCACCGTGGCGAGGCGCGCCGCGATGTTCGAAGGCGTGGCGCCGAACATGTCGGTCAACACGAGCGCGCCGTTTTCTTCGCGCAGGCGCTCGATCTCCGAATTCGCCTTGGCGACCACTTCAGCCGGGTCGCTGTCGGGGAGCACGTCGAGCGCGCCGATGCGCGCCGGACAACCGCCATAGATATGCGCGATGCACTCGCGTAGCGCGGTGGCGAGCGGTGCGTGCGCAATGATCAGAATCCCTGCCATGTCAGCTTGACTGCAAAAAACGGCTCCGGTTGATGCTCGGACGACCCCGTAGATCGCGTCCTGCAGCGCCAACCCCGCAGCCAGCCGTGAGCTCGCAGGGTCGGAACACGCGCCGCGCGGCAGCCAAAGCGTCTCGTCGACGCCCGCTTGCCAGCCCGGAACGCGGGCTCGCGGCATTGTAGCAGGGTCATTTTCGCGCACGCGAGGCGGTTCTGCTCACAGCGGCGACAGATATCGCGCGCGATTCACAGGCTCCGCGTACGCGCTCGACCTTTCGTGGTCCAAAACTGCCCGCCAGTCAAGGTCTGGAGGGGGCGCCTGCCCTGCAAGGCGTCCACATCCGGCAAATGCAGCCATACGCGAGGCTTTCAAGTCCGCGCTCCAGGTGTGGGCTTCAAATGCGCCCGGTCCCCGTTTCGAAAGCAGATTCAGGCCGCCGCGCGCTCCAGCGCGTCGATGAACATCGCGGCCACGTCGAAGCCCGTCTGCTCCATGATTTCGCGGAAACACGTCGGGCTCGTGACATTGACCTCGGTGAGCCAGTCGCCGATGGCGTCGAGCCCGACAAGCAGCAGGCCGCGTGCCGCGAGCGTCGGGCCGAGCGCTTTGGCGATCTCCATGTCGCGCCCGGTGAGCGGCTGCGCGACGCCGAGCCCACCCGCCGCCAGATTGCCGCGCACTTCATTGCCCTGAGGAATACGCGCGAGCGAAAACGGCACCGGCTCGCCGCCGATCAGCAGGATACGCTTGTCGCCGGCCTTGATTTCGGGGATGAACTTCTGCGCCATCACGCTGCGCGCCCCGTCGTGACTCAGCATCTCGATGATCGAGCCGAGGTTCATGCCGTCCGCCTTCACGCGGAACACGCCCATGCCGCCCATGCCGTCGAGCGGCTTGAGGATCACGTCCTGGTGCTCCTCATGGAACTTGCGCAGGCGCGCCGCGCTGCGCGTGACGAGCGTCGGCGCGACGAACTGCGCAAATTCGCCGATGGCGAGCTTCTCCGAGTGATCGCGAATCGACTGCGGCTTGTTGAAGATCTTCGCGCCCGCGCGCTCGGCGATCTCGAGCAGCCACGTCGACGTGACGTACTCCATGTCGAACGGCGGGTCCTTGCGCATGACGACGGCGTCGAAGCCGGTCAGCGCGCGCGCATCGGCCGTGGCTTCGAACCACGTTTCGCGATGCAGGTCCGCCGTATCGCCGATGATCGTGAAGCGCCGCACGTCGGCCTCCACCTGGCCGTTCACCCATGCGAGGTGCCGAGGCTCGCACGCGAAGAGCCGGTGGCCGCGCTTCGCGGCCTCGGCCATCATCGCGTAGGTCGAGTCCTTGTAGATCTTGAACCGCTCGAGCGGATCGGCGATGAAGAGAATGTCCATATCGTCTCTGCCTTGTCCCTGTCCTGTCGCTGCTTGACGCCTGGTGGCGCCTGGTGTGGTGCCTGCTTTCATGACGGCAACGCCCGCACGGTGGCGGGCGCTGCGTTCGATTGTGTGAAGGATGACGGCTGGATCAGACCTGGATCGCTTCGGGGTCGGTCTTCTCCAGCTCGACCGAGGCCGCCAGCAAGCCGAGCCGCGCCACCACGCCGTACATGTAAAAGCGGTTCGGCGGCGCCGCCCCCGCTTTCGCGCGCGTGTCGGGCAGCGCCGTGTGCTCGAAGCCGAGCGGCACGAAATGCATGCCCGGCGCGTTCAGGTTCTGGTCGCGCTCGCGGCTGCCGTGCGCGCGGTAGAAGCCGCCCACCACATAGCGGTCGATCATGTACACGACCGGCTCGGCCACTTCGTCGCCGATATGCTCGAACGTATAGACGCCTTCCTGCACGATCACGTCGTGCACTTCCAGCCCGTCCTTCGTGGCCGACATCTTCGCACGTTCGCGCTTCGTGAGTGCGGCGACCTCCGAGGCATCGTGCACCGTCATCACACCGCGGCCGTCCGTGCCGGCATCGGACTTGATGACGACATAGGGCTTTTCGGTGATGCCGTACTCGCGGTACTTCTTCGCGATCTTCTTGAGCACGGCGTCGATGGCGGTCGCGAGCGGCTCCTCGCCCGTGCGCGCCTCGAAGTCCACGCCTTCCACGTGCGCGAAGTACGGATTGATCATCCACGGGTCCACGCCCACCATCTTCGCGAACTTCTTCGCCACGTCGTCATAGCAGGAGAAGTGCGTGGACTTGCGGCGCACCGCCCAGGCGGCGTGCAGCGGCGGCAGCACGTACTGCTCGTGCAGGTTTTCGAGCACGGGCGGAATGCCGGCCGAAAGATCGTTGTTCAGCAGGATCGAGCACGGGTCGAAGTTCTTCAGGCCGAGGCGCCGCTGCGAGCGCTCGAGCGGTTCGAGCACGATCTTCTGGCCGTCCGCGAGCGAGATCGTGACCGGCCCGGCGATCGTGTCGTCGAGGGTGCCGAAACGCACGTTCAGGCCCGCCTGGCGCATGATCGTGGCGAGCCGCGCGACATTCTCCAGATAAAACGCGTTGCGCGTGTGCATCTCCGGAATCACCAGCAGGTTCTTGGCGTCCGGGCAGATCTTTTCGATGGCGGCCATGGCCGCTTGCACGGCGAGCGGCAGCACTTCCTGCGGCAGGCAGTGGAAGGCGCCGGGAAAAAGGTTGGTGTCGACGGGCGCGAGCTTGAAGCCGGCGTTGCGCAGGTCGACCGAGGCGTAGAACGGCGGCGTGTGCTCCTGCCATTCGAGGCGGAACCAGCGCTCGATGGCCGGCGTCGCGTCGAGGATGCGCTGCTCCAGTTCGAGGAGCGGGCCATTCAACGCCGTAACCAGATGCGGGACCATAAGGGGTGACTCGCGGACGAAATGCTTTGATTGTAGGGAAACCGGTCGTTTATCTGGGGACGATTGCGCCAGTTGCAAGACGGGATTGCCCTCGTGAATCCCCGTCATGAATTCCCTGGGCGCGGTAGGGTCAATCGAGCGTTTCGCGCGCGCGGATATTCAAGCCGGATATCCATTCTGGACCGCCCGCGCCGCCCGGCGCAATTGGGCACACGGATTGAAGGGGCACTATGCGAACGCGCGTGCGCGGCGCTTATTCCCCCTTCCGCGGGAGCAAAGCCCACACCCGGCGCCGCAGCGCGCAAAAGAAAAGGGCCCGCCGAAAAGGCGGGCCCAGGTCGCTGCTTACTGCCCTGCTAGATCAAACCGTCTAACGCGGCGCGCTTATTCCACGCGTTCGCCATGCAGCACCACGTCGAGACCTTCGCGCTCTTCTTCTTCCGAAACGCGCAGGCCCATCACCATGTCGATCACCTTCAGCAGGACGAAGCTCACCACGCCGCTATAGATGAGGGTCGTGAGCACGCCCTTGGCTTGCAGGATGAGGCTGCCATCCGCGCCGCCGATGTCCTTCACCGCGAACACGCCGGTCAGCAGCGCACCGATGATGCCGCCGATGCCGTGCACGCCGAACGCGTCGAGCGAGTCGTCATAGTTGAACTTGTGCTTGAGCCACGTCGCCGACCAGAAGCAGACCACGCCCGCCACCACACCGATCACGATTGCGCCCAGCACGCCGACGAAACCCGAAGCCGGCGTAATGGCCACGAGACCTGCAACGGCGCCCGAAGCGATACCGAGCACCGACGGCTTGCCCTTCGCGATCCACTCCGCGAACATCCAGCCGAGCGCGGCGCAGGCGGTAGCGATTTGCGTCGTGAGCATCGCGAAGCCGGCACGGCCGTCAGCCGCGACTGCCGAACCCGCGTTGAAGCCGAACCAGCCCACCCACAGCATGGCCGCACCCATCAGCGTGAGCGTGAGGTTGTGCGGAGCCATCACTTCGCGGCCATAGCCAACCCGCTTGCCGAGCACGAGACAGCACACGAGGCCCGCGATACCGGCGTTGATGTGCACGACCGTGCCGCCCGCGAAGTCGAGGATGCCGGCGCTGGCGAGCCAGCCCGTCGGCTCCCACACCATGTGCGCGATCGGCGAGTAGACGATGACCGACCACAGCGACATGAACACGAGCATCGCCGAGAACTTCATGCGATCGGCAAACGCACCGGTGATGAGCGCCGGCGTGATGATCGCGAACGTCATCTGATAGACGAAGTACACGGTCTCGGGGATGGTCGGCGCGAGGTGGCTCACGGTAAGCGTCGTCGCCTTGTCGCCCTTGATGTAGTTCATGCCCTCAAGGAAGATGCGCGAGAAGCCGCCGATGAACGAGCCGCCCGGCGTGAACGCGATCGAGTAGCCGACCACCGTCCAGATCACCGTGACGACGCAGGTGATCGCGAAGCTCTGCATGAGCGTCGAGAGCACGTTCTTCTTGCGGACCATGCCGCCGTAGAAGAGCGCGAGGCCCGGGATCGTCATGAACAGCACGAGCGCGGTGGAGGTCAGCATCCACGCGGTGTCGCCGGAGTTGATCTTCGACGAATCGACCGAGAACGGCGCGGTCGGTGCGGCGGGCGCCGCAGCTGCGGCAGCGGCCGATGCGTCGGCCGGGGCGCTGGCGGCGGCGGCCGGGGCGCTGGCTGCTGCTGCCGGGGCCGAAGCCGCGTCGGCTGCGGACGCATCGGGCGCCGAAGCCGTGGTGGCCGGCGCGGAGGCCGCGGCGGGCGCGGATGCGTCGTCCGCCAGCGCGGCGCCGACGCCGCCGGCCAGCAGCGAGCCGGCCATCATCAGGGACATCAAAAGTTTGCGCATCTCGGTTTCCTCTTTCCTCTTGTCTCGGTCTCTTTAGGCTTTACAGCGCGTCGGCGCCGGTCTCGCCGGTGCGGATGCGGATCACTTGTTCGATCGGGGTGACGAAAATCTTGCCGTCGCCGATCTTGCCCGTGCGGGCCGCGCGTTCGACTGCCTCGATGGCCTGCTCGACGATGTCGTCGGCCACGGCGGCTTCGATCTTCACCTTCGGCAGGAAGTCGACGACATACTCCGCGCCGCGGTACAGCTCGGTGTGCCCCTTCTGGCGACCGAAGCCTTTCACCTCCGTCACCGTGATCCCCGAAACGCCGATCGCCGAAAGGGCTTCGCGCGCCTCATCGAGCTTGAACGGCTTGATGATTGCTGTAATGAGTTTCATGTAGTCCTCGCTGTGGTTTGCTTCATTCCTTTGTCTGCTTCTGCAACGGGCGCCCGGCGAACGGCGCGTGATGCTTCGCCGCGTCGCTGGCACACCGTGAGCCAACCTGTCGTTCGGTGCGCGGGGCAGTATTAGCAACACCCGTGCCAATTTGCTGCAGTCCGTGCGTAAAGGCGGTGTGATGAACTTCGATGCAAGCGCGCTCAAAGCCGTGGACAATGCGGTCCGCGCCTTGAGGGGCGCGGCGCGCAAGGCCCTGGCCGAACGGCCAGCGTGGCGCGCGCGGTGGCGTGGCGGGGGGAACGTTGCTACAGTGTTCTCAGGCATTGCTGCCGCGCCGGGCGCCGCATGGCGGCTGGAAATGGCCCGCCGCGCCACAGCGCGAAGCACACGGGCCCGCGGTGCGCACCACTTGCGCGCACACTGGCCGGGGCCCTGCGAGTTCGCACCAAGATCGATCACGGTCCGCCGCGGGGCACAGGCGAAACAAAACTTGCACATTTTTTGTGCAGCGAAGGGGAATCGAATGAAGCAACCTAACGATGTATTCAATGATCTGCAGTCGCGCATGAGCGATCTGCTCAAGAACTCGCCGGCGCGCGATGTCGAACGCAATGTTCGCGCAATGTTGTCGCAAGGCTTTTCGAAGCTGGACCTCGTCACGCGCGAGGAATTCGACGCGCAAACGCAGGTGCTCGTGCGCACGCGCCAGCGCCTCGAAGAACTCGAGCGCCGCGTGGCCGAGCTCGAGCAGAAGCTGCCGGTGACTAGCCAGTCCTCCTGATCATTTCCTTGCGCACTCCTGTGCGCAATTGAGTGCAGCACCGCTGCCGCCCCGCCGCAAGCGATCCGTAGCGTGGTCGCAATGGAACCGTAAAGGGGCATACGCCTCACCAGCCTGGCGCATGCACGGCGCGCGAAACACATACGAAGCCCGGTCCGAAGCTTCGTACACCGCGCGCCACTTCCGCATGCGAGCCTTCCGGAGAATCCCATGTCGCTTGCCGTGGTGCGCAGCCGCGCGCCGGCTGCTGGCCGCGCGCCCGAAGTCACCGTCGAAGTCCATCTCGCCAACGGTCTGCCGTCGTTTTCGATTGTGGGGCTGCCCGACCTCGAAGTGCGCGAAAGCCGCGAGCGCGTGCGCGCCGCGCTCTCGAACTGCGGCTTCGATTTCCCGGTGAGGCGCATTACCGTCAACCTGGCGCCCGCCGATCTACCCAAGGAATCCGGCCGCTTCGATCTGCCCATCGCGCTCGGCATTCTCGCGGCGAGCGGTCAGCTTCCGGTTGCTGCGCTCGAACACCGGGAGTTCGCGGGCGAGCTTTCGCTCACCGGCGCCGTGCGGCCCATGCGCGGCGCGTTTGCCATGGCGTGCGGCACGGCACGCGCGCACAGAGAGCGCGCAGCGCATTTCGACGAAGCGGCAGCGTTCAGCCGCGAGCCCATAGGCGAAAGCGCCATCCTTCGGATTCCCGATACTGAACCCGGCGAAGCAGCGCGCTCCGGCATGCCCGAGCTTTATCTGCCTGCGCAAAACGCTGCCGAAGCGGCGCTCGTGCCAGATGTCGCGGTGTACGGCGCGGCAGACCTGCGCTCCCTGTGCGCCCATCTGGCGGGCGGCGATCCCGAAGCGCGCCTCGCCCCCGTGCGTGCGCGCGCCCTCGACACTGGACCCATCGCCACGCCCCCTGACATGGCCGACGTCGTCGGCCAGCGCGGGGCGCGCCGGGCGCTCGAAGTCGCGGCGGCCGGCGGGCACCATCTGTTGATGGTCGGGCCGCCAGGCGCCGGCAAGTCGATGCTCGCCGCACGCCTGCCCGGGCTCCTGCCACCCATGACGGACGACGAGGCGTTAGCCTCCGCCGCCCTGCTCTCCGCCAGCGCGGTCGGTTTCACGCCGCAGCAGTGGCGCAAGCGGCCGTTTCGCGCGCCGCATCACTCGTCGAGTGCCGCCGCGCTGATCGGCGGGCGCAATCCGCCGCAGCCGGGCGAGATCACGCTCGCGCATTTAGGGGTGCTATTTCTGGACGAGCTGCCCGAATTCGACCGCCACGTGCTGGAGACCCTGCGCGAGCCGCTCGAAGTGGGCGCGATCACCATTTCACGCGCCGCGTGGCAAACCGACTTTCCGGCCGCCTGCCAACTCATTGCCGCGATGAATCCCTGCCCGTGCGGCTGGCGCGGCGACCCCGCTGGTCGCTGCCGCTGCACGCCCGAAAGCGCCGCGCGCTATTTGCGCAAGCTGTCGGGGCCGCTCCTGGACCGCATCGACATCCAGATCGAGATTCCAGCGCTGCCGCCCGCCGAACTGGCCGCTCGCGCGAGCACGAACGCCGAATCGAGCGCCGCGATCGCCGCTCGCGTCCAGGCGGCACGCGAGCGCCAGCTGGCGCGCCAGAGTAAAACCAATCGCGAATTGAACGGCCGCGAAACCGACGCAGTCTGCCAGCCGGACGCCGCCGGGGAAGCGCTGCTGCGCGAAGCGGGCGAGCGCTTTGGCTGGTCGGCACGCGCCCATTACCGGGTGCTCAAGGTCGCGCGCACGATCGCCGATCTCGCGGGCGCCGCGATGCCCGAAGCCGCCCACGTGGCGGAGGCCGTGCAGTACCGGCGCGTGTTCACCGAGCGGTAACCCGCAGTGCCGGTTTCGCCGGAGAGCGCTGCCGCTTTGCGCCGCAGGGAATGTGAATAGCGCCAATAAGTCGAAGTCAAGACTTGACTTATGCACATTTCGTCATGATGCCCCTGGTTCTGAGCATGGTTCGCATTACGCCACGATCGCTTTCGTAACCCATTGATTCTTCTACCCTTCTGGATTTACAGAAAAGCGGCCAAAACTAACAGAAAGCCCACAGGACGGCCCTTTCCGGCCAACGGGGCGTTGTTTTCCACAAAGTTACCCACAGCTCCTGTGGGTAACCAGTAAACCGTCAATCAAATCCGATAATTAGCGTGTTTACCTGCAGCGCAACTTTCACTTCGGCCCGCAAGCGCCCGCCGCTGTGTGACCAAAACATCGCGACGCAAGGCGTACTGCGGACTCCCAAAACTCAGTACAGCTTGAAAGATCCGAAGAACTGATCGACCTGCTCGACCGGCGGCTCGGTACGGCCGACGATCGCCACCTGATAGACGCGTGCGCCCTTTGCCACGAGCCGCGCGTGGATCGTGCGCGTCTCGCCGTTGGCGCCCGCCTTGCCGGCCATGCGCATTTCGACGCCCTCGACCGAGCCGCCCATTGCAAGCGGCACCCCCACCGCGTGTGTCTCGGCAGCCGCGCCCACGTTGCGCGCGAGGCCCGCGCGCAGGAAGTCGAGTGCCTTTTGCTGCGTTGCGGGCTGCGCGTCGGGCAGATCGAGCGTGCCGACCACGAACACGTCGCCGGCGACTTCGGCCGTCTGCACGCGCATGCGCATCGGCGTGCCGTTCACGTCGATGCGGCGCTCGTCCTTGTCGGGCTTGGCCGGCAGATCGATCGCGTAGCCGCTCGCATCGTTTGAAATCGTGCGCCAATCGTAAGTGGGCGAGCAGGCGGCCAGCGCGAACGCGGCGGCGACTATGCCCAGCGCCGCCACGCGGGCAGGAACGGAGGCGCGCATCGGTAGATTCAACGGGAGTCGGGCACGGCGAAGGATGTCCAGGACCATGGGGCGCGGTTCGTCACGGAGGTGAAAGGTGCGCGACATTATCCGTCGACGCATACCCGGATGTTGTCTCGCAACCGCTATGCCGGGAAATTCCGCGCTACAATATTTGGGCTCGACACCCGCGCCCTTCGGCGCACGAGGCAAGGCTCATGACCGCTGCATCCCCGAATTCTTCGAACAAGCGTTCCGGCGCGCTCACGCGCATTGGCGCGGCGGTGGTCGTCGTCGCGATCGCTGTGGCCGGCTACTTCGCGTTCTTCGGCAGCCAGCAGCGCGTGCCCGACGCCACCTTCACGCTCCTGTCCGGCCAGAAGGTCTCCACGAACGACCTCAAGGGCAAGGTCTACCTCGTCAACTTCTGGGCGACGAGCTGCACGACCTGCATGGCGGAAATGCCGAAGATGGTCCAGACCTATAACCGCTTCAAGGGCGAAGGTCTCGAGTTCGTCGCAGTGGCGATGAACTACGACGCGCCGATGTACGTCGCCAACTACGCGCAAACGCGCCAGCTGCCGTTCAAGGTGGCGATGGACGACGGCTCGGCGGCCAGGCAGTTCGGCAACGTCCAGCTCACGCCCACTACCTTCGTGATCGGCCGCGACGGCAAGATCCTCAAGCGCTACGTGGGCGAGCCGCAGTTCGCCGAACTCGACCAGTTGCTGCAGAAGGCGCTGGCGACCTGATACGCGATTCGCGTAGCCATAAAAAAAGCAGCGGAAAACCCGCTGCTTTTTTTATGCCTCTTTGTGCCGCTTCACGCCTCGCCGCGCGCCACCAGCCCATAGCGGCGAATTTTCTCGTACAGCGTGGCTTTCGCCATTTGTAGCCGCTCGGCGGCCTGGGCGACCGCGCCGTTGGTCTGCTGCAGCGCGTCGGCAATCAGTGCGCGCTCGTACTGCTCCACGCGCTCCTTGAGCGGCAACGCGTCGTCCTCGCCGGCCGCCGCGACTGCCGACAGATCGTCGGGAATCCCGAGGACTCGGCGGTCGGCCGCATTGCGCAGTTCGCGCACGTTGCCCGGCCAGTCGCGTTGCGCGAGCCGCATGCGATCGCGCTCGGTGAGGAGCGGCGCAGGACGCTGGTAGCGCACCGCCGCGTCGAGCAGGAAGTGCTCGAAGAGCGGCACGATGTCCTCGCGGCGCTCGGCCAGCGGCGGCAACGCGATCGTCACGACGTTCAGCCGGTACAGCAGGTCGCGCCGGAAGGTCCCCGCCGCGACGTGCTCGCTCATGTCGCCCTTCGCCGCCGCGACCACGCGCAAGTCGGCGCGCACCGGCTGGTTCGAACCGAGGCGCTCCAGCACGCCATCCTGCAGCACGCGCAGCAGCTTCACCTGCAGCGAGAGCGGCATGCTTTCGATCTCGTCGAGAAAGAGCGTGCCGCCGCTCGCGTGCTCGAGCTTGCCGATCCGGCGCTTGGCCGCACCCGTGAAAGCACCCGCCTCGTAGCCGAACATCTCCGACTCGAACATCGGTTCGGGCAGCGCGCCGCAGTTCACGGCGACGAACGGCTTGTCATGGCGCGGCGAAAGCTCATGCAGGCTGCGCGCAATGAGTTCCTTGCCCGCGCCAGTGTCGCCGTTGATGAGCACCGAGGCGTCCGTCGGCGCGACGTTCGCGATGAGCTTGCGCACCTGTTCGATCGCCGGACTTTTGCCGATGATGCGCGGCGCGAGCGCGTCGTGCCCCGCCAGCTCGCGGCGCAGCGCGAGGTTTTCGAGCACGAGCAGGCGCCGCTCCAGCGCGCGCCGCACCGTTTCGATGAGGCGCTCGGAGGCAAACGGCTTTTCGATGAAGTCGTAAGCGCCGTCGCGCATGGCCTGCACGGCCATCGAGATATCGCCGTGGCCCGTCACGAGGATGATGGGCACCTCGGGCGCTCGCTCGTGGCATTGCGCGAGCAGATCGAGCCCGCTCATGCCGGGCAGGCGGATATCGCTCACCACGACGCCCGCGAAGTCGGCATCGACGAGCGGCAGCGCGCTTTCCGCATTGGCGAAACCGGCGGCGTCGAAGCCGGCGAGCTGCAGGCTTTGCACGCCCGCGCGGCGCACCAGTTCGTCATCCTCTACGTAGAGCACCCGGCCGGGCGTGGTATTGACCATGCGTTCACCATGTTCGTTCGTCATCCTGATTCAAAAGCCAGCCACACAACCCAGCGTCACAACCCCGCGGCACGCGCCGCGCTCTCGGCATCGGCACGCGCGCGGCGCAACGTCAGCACGAAGCGTGCGCCGCCTTCGGGTACGTTGCTCGCCGTGAGCGAGCCGCCGCAGTCGCGTGCGATCGACGAGGAGATCGCGAGTCCGAGGCCGAGCCCCTGCCCCATTTCCTTCGTCGTGAAAAACGGCTCGAAGAGGCGCGGCAGCACATCGTCGGGAATGCCCGGCCCATTGTCGCTCACCGCGATGGCGAGCGTCGCGGCGCTCGCCTGCACGTCGATCGCAATGCGCGGCGACGGCAGGCCTCCCACGGCGTCGAGCGCATTGCCGAGCACGTTGATGAGCACCTGTTCGAGCCGCAGGTCGTCGCTCTGCGCGCTCAGGTCCGGGTACTCGGCGTCCACGTCGAGCGGCACGGTCGGCGCGCCGTCTTCCGTCAACGTGAGATCCACGCGCACGCCGTCGAGCCGCTTGCCGAGCAGCGCGAGCGAGTTGCGCAGCGCGCGGGCCACCGGTGCACGCGCGCCCCTCGGCCGCGCACGCCCGACGAACAGCTTGAGCTGATTGACGATCTTGCCCATGCGCTCGGTGAGCGAGCCGATCGCCTCGAGGTTTTCGGTGGCCGCCGCGTACTGGCCGCGCTCCAGAAACACGCGCGTGTTGTCCGTGAAGCTGCGCAACGCCGCGAGGGGCTGGTTCAGTTCGTGCGTGATGCCCGCCGCCATCTGGCCGAGCGCGGCGAGCTTGCTCGCCTGGATCAGCTCGTCCTGGGTGGCGCGCAGTTCCGCTTCGGCGCGCGTGCGCTCCGCTACCTCGCGCTGCAGGCGCTCGTTGGCCTGCGAGAGATCGGCGGTGCGCTCTGCCACGCGCTCGTTGAGCATCGCGTAGGCCTTTTGCAGCATCGCGCGGCTGCGCATCACTTCCCTCACGCGTGCGCGCCGCATGCGCCAGTAGAAGCCGAACAGGCACAGCGAAACGTAGCCGAAACCGGTCATGATGGTCGCGTTGCGCGAGGCTTCGAGCACGGGGTCGATCGACGACATGGTGACGAGATGCCAGTCGGGCTCGACGAGCGAGCGGCGCGTTTCCAGGTAACGCGGTGCGCGGATGCCGGCGCCCATGCGCACGATGTCGGCGCCGCCCTGCAACACGCGTTCGACGCGCGTCGGCAGCGGCGCGATCGGCTCGCTCGCGTACTGGCGCGTGGCGTCGATCGAGGCCACCACGGCCGGCGGCAGCGGGCGTACCGTGCGGTACTTCCACGCGGGCACCGAAGAGAGAAAGATCACGCCGTTGTCGTCGGTGACGAGCAGCGGCTCCGAGGCATCGGTGCCCGGAAACCATTCGAGATTGAGCTTCACCACGGCCACGCCGACGATCTTGCCGTCGCGCCGCACGGGTTGCGACACGTAGTAGCCCGGATCGTGCGAGATCGTGCCGATGCCGAAGAAGCGCCCCACGCGGCCGTTCATCGCGTCGATGAAATACGGCCGGAAGCGGTAATCCGCGCCCACGAAACTGTCGGGGTCGCGCCAGTTGCTCGCCGCGATGCTCTTGCCGTCGGCGCGGATGATGTAGGTCGTCGTGGCGCGCGCGTGACGGTTCACGTCTTCGAGATAGCGGTTCGCGGCGGCCACCCACTCGGGTCTCGGATCGACCAGCACGTCCTGCACGAGCGGATGCTCGCCGACGATATAAGGCAGCGAGTCGTAGCGCTCGAGCGTGCTCTTGAGCGAAGCCGCGGTGCGGTCGCCGCGCACGGCAGCGTTGCGGCGCAGCGCGTCGATCCCGGTCTGCCACGTGAGCGCCCACGTCAGCGCGCAGACCGCGACGAGGCCGGCTGCGAGCGCGAAGAGGATGATGAGGCGGCGCGTCACGTGAGCGGCTTCCAGACGGTCGAGGGGGATGAGGGAGATTGTGGCACACGGCCGCGCCGCGCCGGGGCGTCCGGGTCGCACGGTGCGCTTGGGGCCCACTCAGCCAAACTGCGGCGAAGTCGGACGAGAAACAAAAACGGGCGGCGCTCGCGCAGGGGAAACGCTCGCGCCGCCCAGCGGCGATGGCCGCGAAAGATCGAGAGAACAGACATCGACGGGCGGCGCGCCTCACGGCCTGCGCGCGCCCGCCCAGCGCGGCTTACGCGCCTGCGCTTTCCTTCATTTCTTCGACCTCGCCGGAGAGCACGGCGCGCAGCTTGTTGCGGTCGAGCTCCTTCTCCCATGCCGAGACCACGACCGTCGCCACGCCGTTGCCGACGATGTTGGTCAGCGCACGGCACTCGCTCATGAAGCGGTCGATGCCGAGGATCAGCACCATGCCCGAGAGCGGAATGGTCGGCACCACGGCGAGCGTGGCCGCCAGCGTGATGAAGCCTGCGCCGGTCACGCCGCTCGCGCCCTTCGAGGTGAGCATCGTCACCGCGAGCAGCGTGAGCTGCTGCGTCCACGTGAGATCGGTGTTGGTCGCCTGGGCGATGAAGAGCACCGCCATCGTCATGTAGATGTTGGTGCCGTCGAGGTTGAACGAGTAGCCGGTCGGCACGACGAGGCCCACGACCGACCGCGAGCAGCCAAGGCGCTCGAGCTTCTGCATCAGTTGCGGCAGGGCCGATTCCGACGAGCTGGTGCCGAGCACGATCAGCAGCTCTTCCTTGATGTAGGAAACGAAGCGGATGATCGAGAAGCCCGTGAAGCGCGCGATCGCGCCGAGCACGACGAGCACGAACACGATCGACGTGAGGTAGAACGTGCCGATGAGCTTGAGCATCGGGATCAGCGAGCCCACGCCGTACTTGCCGATGGTGAACGCCATCGCGCCGAACGCGCCGATCGGTGCGAGCTTCGTGACGATCTTCACGACGCCGAACAGCACGCCCGAGATGCTGTCGATGAACTCGGTCACCACGCGGCCACGCTCGCCCAGTTGCGTGAGCACGGCGCCGAACAGCAGCGCGATCAGCAGAATCTGCAGGATTTCGCCCTGCGCGAACGCCGAGGTGATCGTGTCCGGAATGATGTGCATCAGGAAGTCGACGCTGCTCTGGCCATGCGCCTTTTCGGCGTAGCTGGCCACGGCCTTGGCGTCGAGCGAATGGACGTCGACGTTGAAGCCCGCGCCCGGCTTCAGCACGTGCGTGGCGATCAGGCCGAGCACGAGCGCGAAGGTCGAGACGATCTCGAAGTACAGCAGCGCCTTGCCGCCCACGCGGCCCACCTTCTTCATATCCTCCATGCCGGCGATGCCGGTCACGACGGTACAGAAGATGATCGGCCCGATCACCATCTTGATGAGCTTGATGAAGGCGTCGCCGAGCGGCTTCATGTCGATGCCGATGGCGGGCCAGTAATGGCCGAGGATCACGCCGATGACGATCGCCACGATCACCTGGAAATAGAGGACTTTGTGGAGAGGTTTCTTCACGATGGTTCCTGCAAATGAGTTAAGCCAATGGCCGAACGAATCGAGTTCGGGCCGCGACAGGTCGAAACTGGGGATCAGCGAAACCGGAAGAGGGGATCGGACATCGGCTGTCTCCTTGCTGTTTTTTTTGTCGCGGCCGGGGTGGCCGCGCGTTCTTATTTGCAAGGAGAATGCCAGCTAGCGCAACCGCTCATGCCATTGATTTATAAGGATTTTTATCCAACGAACCAAGGCGCGAATCTGGTTTTCCAGAATCGCGCCCTATGAGCGTTCGGATTTCCAGAAAGACAGGAGCCGCCTTAGCCGCGTCCCTTCCACGGCACGAGGCGCCGTTCGAGCGCGCGCATGGCGAGGTCAAAGCCCCAGGCAATGAGCCCGATCAGCACGATGCCCATCACCACGACGTCGGTACGCAGGAAGCTCGATGCGTTGAGCACCATCTGCCCGAGACCTGCCGTCGCGGCGACCATCTCGGCGGCCACGAGCGTAGTCCAGCCGAAGCCGATGGCGATGCGCAGGCCCGTGAGGATCTCCGGCAGCGCGGCGGGCAGCACGACGAAGCGCACGATCTGCGCGAGGCTGCCGCCCAGCGACGCCGCCGCGCGTATCTGCTCGACGCTCGCGCTCTTCGCGCCGGCGCGCGCGGCCATGGCGATGGGCGCGAAACACGCGAGCCAGATCACGACGATCTTGGCCGTTTCGTCGATGCCGAACCAGATCACCACGAGCGGCAGGTAGGCAAGCGGCGGCAGCGGCCGGTAGAACTCGAGCGGCGGATCGAGCAGGCCGCGCGCGATGCGCGAGACGCCCATCAGAATGCCGACGGGCACGGCCGTCACCACCGCCAGCAAGAACGCACCGAACACGCGCAGCGCGCTCCAGAACAGATGCTCGGAGAGCGGCAGGCCCCCCTGGATGCGGCCGTGCAGCGCGTCCGTGAAGGCTTGCCAGACGGCTTCCGGCGTCGGCAGGAAAAGCGGCGGCAGCCAGTGCAGGTGCGTCGCGAGCCACCAGAGCAGCGCGAGCGCCGCCACCGACGCCGCGCTCAGCGCCGCCGTAGGGCCTTCGCCGGGCATGCGCCAGACTTTGGAGCGCGCCGCTTGCGCCGCGTGCGCCTCGTCAGTGCGGGGCAGCGCGCGGGCCGCTTTAAGCGCGACTTCTCTCAACGATTCGTGCGACACGCTCATACCGGCTCCTCGTGTGCATGTGCGCCCGCGTCTGCATGCAGCAATTCCACCAGCCGCTCGCGCCACGCGATGAATTCCGGCGACGACTTCACGGCGCGCGCGTCACGCGTGGCGAGATACTGGCGCGCGAACGGCACCTCGTACTCGCGCTCGATGCGGCCCGGGCCCGGCGTCATGACGACGATGCGCGTCGCCAGAAAGAGCGCCTCCTCGACGCTGTGCGTGATGAAGAACACCGTCTTCTGCGTGCGCGCCCAGACGTCGAGCACGAGCGTCTGGACCTGCTCGCGCGTCATGGCGTCGAGGGCGCCCATCGGCTCGTCCATCAGCAGGATCTGCGGATCGCTCGCGAGCGCGCGCGCAATGCCCACGCGCTGCTGCATGCCGCCCGAGAGCGCATACACGCGTTCGCGCGCCTGGGCTTCCAGGCCCACGAGCGCAAGCTGCTCGCGCGCGATGCGCTCGCGCTGCGCTTTCGGCACGCGCCGAAAGCGCAAGCCGAGCGCGACATTTTCCAGCACGTCGAGCCACGGCAGGAGCGCGTGCTTCTGGAACACCACGCCGCGCTCGGCGCCAGGCCCCTCCACACGCGCGCCGTTCACGCGCACCTCGCCAAGCGCCGGCTCGATGAAGCCCGCGATGCAGTTGAGCAACGTGGTCTTGCCACAGCCCGAAGCGCCGAGCGCCACGACGAACTCGCCGCTCGCCACGTCGAGGTTCACGTTCGCGAGCGCGACGTTCGGCGCAGCGTCACGTCGAGCGCCTTCGTAGATGACGGTGAGATCGCGGATCTCGAGCGCGCTCATGGGTTGCTCCTTGCGTTCAATGCGCAGCGGCGCGCTGCACGTACTGCGGATCGACGCCTACCGAATAGTCGGGCAGCACGTTCTGGATCGTGCCTTGCTCCTTGAGGAAGGCCGCCGTGGCGAGCAGCGACTGCGCCGCCCCCGACTGCGCGCCACCGCCCAGCCAGGTCTTCGAGGCCTGCTCGGCGGGCGTGGGGAACGCGTAGAGCGCGAGGCTCGCGGGCACTTCGGCGGCATTCGCACCCGACTCTTTCGCCACCGCCAGCACCTGCGGCGAAGCCGCGTTCCATGCCGTGCGATGCGCGCTGTAATCGGCGTCGGCGGCGGCCAGCACCTTCACGAACCTGGCGACGAAATCGCCGTTGTCCTTCGCGAACTTGCGATCGACCACGAAGCCGTCGAAGGTCGCCTTGCCCGTGGCCTTCGCCACCTGGCCCGAAGTCACCAGCACTTTGCCGTTCTTCTTCACCTGCGCGAGCACGGGGTCCCAGATGTAGGTCGCGTCGATGTTGCCGCGCTGCCAGGCGGCCGCGACCTCGGGCGGACGCAGGTTGACGATCTTCACGTCGGCGGGATTCACGCCCGCGTTCTGCAGCGCGACGAGCGCGTGAAAGTGCGAGGTCGAGACATACGGCACGCCGATCGTCTTGCCCTTCAGACCCGCGATGCTCGTCACGCCCGAACCGTCGCGCGCGACGAGCGCTTCGGCGTCGTTGATGTTGTCGAGAATCCAGAAGAGCGAGAGATCCACGCCCTGCGAGAGGCCCGCCGCAATCGGGCTCGAACCGGCTTCGCCGAGCTGCACCGAGCCCGAGGCGAGCGCGCGGATCACATCGGCGCCGCTCGCGAGCTTACGGTAGGTGACCTTGTAGCCCGTTTCCTTCTCGACTTCGCCGGTTGCCTGCGCGTAGCGCCACGGCACCACCATGTCCTGATACGCGATCACGACCTCGCGCGTTTCGGCGTGCGCGCGCGGCGCGCCGAACGCGCTAGCGAGGCAGGCGGCGGCGAATGCGACGGCGGCGATGTGCGGGCGGCGTGCGAATGCAGGGATAGCGCGAGGGTTCATCGGGAGACTCCGGCGAAACGACGTTCGAGTGAATGAAGGTTCCGACTATAGGGAGTCTGGCGGCGGCCGGTTCTAACTTATCCGCGTTAGCTAATGACGCTGCTGGAGCATTGCTTTTCGCGTTGAGGTGGATGGTGCGGGAATCGATGCATGCATCGCGCTGTTCGAGCGCGGCGCGATGCAAAAAAGCAAAAAGCCCGCTTTTCAGCGGGCTTTTCGATTGCGTGCTTGCGAGAAGGGCGGAATTGTTTAAACCACCCCTGCCCCATGCGCCTGCAGATCGGCGTGATAGCTCGAACGCACCATCGCGCCAACGGCAGCGTGCGTGAAGCCCATCTTGTACGCCTCTTCCTCGTACATCTTGAAGGTGTCGGGATGCACATACGAACGCACTGGCAGATGGTGCTCCGAAGGCTGGAGGTACTGGCCGATCGTCAGCATGTCGACGTCGTGCGCGCGCAGGTCGCGCATCACCTGAAGAATTTCTTCTTCGGTTTCGCCGAGGCCCACCATCAGGCCCGACTTCGTCGCGACTTCGGGATGCAGCGCCTTGAAGTCCTTGAGCAGCTTGAGCGAGTGCGCGTAATCCGAACCCGGGCGCGCTTCCTTGTAGAGGCGCGGCACCGTTTCGAGATTGTGGTTCATCACATCGGGCGGCGCGGCATTGAGGATCTGCAGCGCGCGATCCAGACGGCCGCGGAAGTCCGGCGTGAGAATCTCGATACGCGTTTCGGGCGATTGCTCGCGCACCTGACGGATGCACTCCACGAAGTGGCCGGCGCCGCCGTCACGGAGGTCGTCGCGGTCCACACTCGTGATCACGACGTACTTGAGCTTGAGCGCGCCGATCGTGCGCGCGAGGTTCGCCGGCTCATCCGGATCGAGCGGATCGGGGCGGCCGTGGCCCACATCGCAGAACGGGCAGCGGCGCGTGCACTTGTCGCCCATGATCATGAACGTCGCGGTGCCCTTGCCGAAGCATTCGCCGATGTTCGGGCAGCTCGCTTCCTCGCACACCGTGTGCAGGTTGTGCTCGCGCAGGATGTTCTTGATTTCGTAGAAGCGCGAGTTGCCCGTGGCCGCCTTCACGCGGATCCACTCGGGCTTCTTCAGCTTCTCGATGGGAATGACCTTGATCGGAATGCGCGAGGTCTTGGCCTGCGCCTTCTGTTTTGCGGTGGCGTCGTAGGCAACGGCGTCGGCGCTCGTGCCAGCGGGGTTTGCGGCGGGGTTCGCGGTTACGTCAGTCATGCTTTCGATCCAGTCAGGCCGCCGGTGCAACGCCAGCCTGCGGTTGCGGCGGTTGCCCGCCTGATACGGCCGCTTCGGCCGGGTCCATCGCGGCCGCGTAAGCGGCCGCTTCCTTTTCAGCCGCCTCTGCGACCGGGTGCGTCCCGGCCGCTTCGGCTGAAGGGTCTGTGGCAGCCGCTTCGGCTACCGCCAGAAGTGTTGCTGCGTGCGCCGCGAGATTCGCCTCGAGCCGCGCCGCCAGCGTGGCGGCGACTTCGCGCCAGTCCGCCCGGACGCCAAGCGTGGCCATATCGACGGTTTCGAGACCGGCGTATCCACACGGATTGATCGCCAGAAATGGGTTCAGATCCATCGACACGTTCAGGCTCACGCCGTGATAGCTGCAGCCGTTGCGGATCTTCAGGCCGAGCGCTGCAACCTTGGCGCCCACATGCAGCGCGCTCGCGCCGCTGGCGTCTTCTGGCACGTAAATGCCGGGCGCGCCGGCCTTGCGCTCGCCGGCGAGATTATACGCCGCCAATGTTTCGATCACGGCGTCCTCGATGAGCGTGACGAGCTCGCGCACCATCAGCTTCCTGCGCCGCAAGTCGAGCAGCAGGTAGGCCACCACCTGGCCCGGCCCGTGATACGTGATCTGGCCGCCGCGATCGATCTGTACGAGCGGGATGCCGCTGTTCGCCACCAGCAGATGCTCGGGCTTGCCGGCCTGGCCGAGCGTGAACACGGGCGGATGCTCGACGAGCCAGATTTCATCGGGCGTATTGGCGTCACGGGCGGCCGTGAACTCGCGCATGGCGTCAAAGCTTGCTTGATAAGCCTCGTTGCCGCGCCAGCGCACGACGATGGACGAACTTGCCGTTTGAGACGCGACCGCGGCCGCGCCGGGGTCGGAAGGAATTTGCGAGGGTGAAACCGGGGTGGCGCACATGATTTCGGGAGTTTACCGAATTCGGGGCGAGCGCGCCGGGCATGCTGCGGACAACGGCGGCGATGGGTGGCTTTCCCATCGTCGCCGCTTTCGAGTGACGAGCCGTCAGGTCAAACCGTGCGCCAGCCGTCGCCGATGTGAACGCCTGCGCGCTGTGCGGCGCGCGCGGCCAGGTCGACCACGCGCTCACTCAGGCGCGCCGGCGCGGCGAACCCCACCCACGCGGGCGCGCCGCCTTCCGCGCCGATCCACAGGCGCTCGCCGCGCCGCAGCCGCATCGTGTGGCCGGGTTCGAGCCAGTAGTCGGCGGTGTCGTCGCTGCGCGTGACCCAGACGGTGCCGCACTTCACGCTCAGCCGCGTGCTGCGCGCGACGCGCACTGAAGCCGTTTGGCCGGCCGCCACTTCAAACGTGATATCCGAAGAAATTTCTCTCATTTTCCACTCCGAATGACCTGCTTCGATAGCTACAATCGTAGACACCATAAGGGGTCGAGCAAAACGATCAATTTTCACGCCTATGTGAGAAAAAATACGATATGGATCTGCGCCAGCTACCCGCGCTGAATGCGCTCAAGGCCTTCGAAGCCGCCGCCCGCCACGAAAGCTTCTCGCGCGCCGCCGACGAACTCTTCGTCACGCACGGCGCCGTGAGCCATCAGATTCGCGCGCTCGAAGCGGAACTGGGCGTGGCGCTCTTCGCCCGCGACGGCAAACGCGTGCGCGTAACCGACACCGGCCGCCGCTACGCCGGCCAGGTGCGCGATGCGCTCAGCCAGCTCGCGCACGCCACCCAGGAGATCCGCGCCGGCGACCGCGACCGGCGGCTCGTCGTTTCGATGCTGTCGTCGTTCGCGGCGCGCTGGGTCACGCCGCGCATCGGCCGCTTCATCGAGGCGCATCCGCAGTGGGACGTCGAGCTGCAATCGACGAATTCGCTCACCGACTTCGCGCGCGACGACGTCGATGTCGCCATCCGCTTCGGCTACGGGCACTATCCGGGGCTGCACGCCGAACTGCTGCTCGACGAAATCTTCTTTCCCGCCTGCTCGCCCGAATTCAACGGCGGCAATCTGCCCACCGATCCACACGAACTCGCGAAGCTGCCGCTACTGCGCTCGGACGACGAACTGTGGCGGCCGTGGTTCGACGCCGCTGGCCTCCAGGACCTGCCCGAGCCGAAGCGCGGCGTGCTTTACCAGGATTCGTCGAACCTTTTGCAGGCGGCGATGGACGGCCAGGGCATCGCGCTCGTGCGCCGCTCGCTCGCCATGCACGAGATCACACGCGGGCGCCTCATGCGCCTTTTCAAGGACATCGACGGACCGAGCCCGTGGCGCTACTACTTCATCTGCCCGCCGCAACGCATGCAGACCGAGCGCGTGCAGGCGTTCCGCGACTGGGTGTTCGACGAGGTCGCGCGCTTTCGACGGCTCTACGAGGACGCTTGCGAAGCCGGTCCGCTGATGACGGCCGCCGCCGCGGCGCAGCGCGCGCGCATCGGCGACATGCCCTGACGTCCATCTGGACGCCAGATGCGGCGCCCGATGCAAAAAGGGCCGCATATTGCGGCCCTTTTCGTTCGAATGCCTTCTGCTCGCTTACAGCACGATCTTCACCATCGGATGCCCGGTGAGGGCGCGATAGATGTCGTCGAGATGCGCCTGGCTCGTGGCGCGCACCGTCACGGTGAGGCCCGTGTAGTTGCCGCCGCTCGACGGACGCGTCTCGATGGTCGCGGCGTCGAAGCCACCGTCGAATTCGCGCAGCACGGTCACGATGGTGTCCTGGAATTCCGGATGCGTCTTGCCCATCACCTTGATCGGGAAGTCGCAGGGGAATTCGATCAGCGATTCTTTCGCTGCGGGGGGGTTTGCCTGTTGTGTCACGTTCATTTCTCCACTTCCTGTAGCTCGGCAACTGCTGCACGCAATGCCTGCGCCTCGCGTTGCTTTGCGCGCTGGTACGCTGCGTGAAGCGCCGCATAGACCGGGCCCGGCTTGCCGCAGCCTACTGCTTTGCCGTCGAGCGCGACGACCGCCAGCACTTCCTTCGTTGCCGAGGTCACGAGAATCTCGTCCGCCTCGCGCAGTTCGGCTTCGGCGATCTCTCGCGCTTCGAAGCGCACGCCGCACTCCCCGGCCAGCTCCTCGACCAGGCCGTAGCGAATGCCTTCGAGAATGCGGTTGCTGCGCGGCGGCGCAAAGAGCGCGCCGCCCTTCACGACCCACACGTTCGACGAAGACGCTTCGGTGAGCCAGCCGTCGCGCAGCTGGATCGTTTCGAACGCGTCGTTTTCCGCCGCGTGCTGCGCCATCAGCACGTTGCCGAGCAGCGAGGTCGACTTGATGTCGCAATTGAGCCAGCGCTTGTCTTCAGCCGTCACACAGCGCACGCCTTGTTCGCGCTGTGCAACGCCCGGCAGCTTGAGCGGATTGACCATCGCGAACACGGTGGGTGTGGCCGCCGCCGGGAAGGCGTGGCCGCGCGGCGCCACGCCGCGCGTCACCTGCACGTAGAAGTTGGCGTGGGCATCGCGCGCGAGCGCACCCGCCGCTTCGTTCGCCTCGACGAGACGCGCGAGGAGCGCGCGCCAGCCTACTTCGTCGAACGGATTCGCGATGCCGACCTTCTCGAGCGAGCGCTTGAGCCGCGCGAGATGCTGCGCGATGCGAAACGGCACGCGCACCGTGCCTTCATCATCGGCGAGCGCATAGACGGGCATGACTTCGTAAATGCCGTCGCCGAAGATGAAGCCGCGATCGAGCACGGGAATGCGTGCTTCGGAAAGCGGCGTGATCTCGCCGTTGAGCCAGACGAGCGGCTCGGCCGGCTGCGTCGCTGAAGCGGACGTCATGACTTCTTCTTGTTGACCATGAGCATGAGCGAATCCCACACGCGGCCGACGACACCGGCCTGCGGCACGGCTTCGAGCGCGACGAGCGGAACCTGCGCGAGCACCTTGCCGTCCGCACCCACGAACTTCGCCGAACCGACCTGCTGGCCAACGGCGAGCGGCGCAATCAGCGGGCTGCTGAGTTCGACCTGCGGCTTGGCCTTCTCGGCGGCGCCCTTGGGCAGCGTGACGAACTGATCCTTCTGCACGCCGACCTTTACGGCGTCGAGCGTGCCCTTGTAGATGCGCGGCGTCGCCACGGCCTGGTTCGCCTGATAGATGCGCGTGGTGTCGTATGCGCTATAGCCGTAGTTCAGCATCTTCAGGCTGTCCTGCACGCGGTCGTGTTCCTTCGGCTCGCCCATCATCACCGAAACGAGACGGCGGGAGGCGCCGCCCGCGATCGGACGCTTGGCCGATGCGATCAGGCAGTAACCCGCAGCTTCGGTGTGGC
Organism: Paraburkholderia sp. BR10936; assembly: GCF_040965735.1. Classification (NCBI taxonomy): domain Bacteria; kingdom Pseudomonadati; phylum Pseudomonadota; class Betaproteobacteria; order Burkholderiales; family Burkholderiaceae; genus Paraburkholderia; species Paraburkholderia sp. BR10936. Next base: position 479,341 of record NZ_JBFRCM010000003.1, on the reverse strand, counting down.
CGGTCTTCAGACCGTCGACGGTCGGGTCGATCCACAGCAGGCGATTGCGGTTCGGCTGCTTGATGTTGTTGTACTTGAATTCCTTGACCGAGAAGATTTCGTAGTACTCGGGATAGTCGCGGATCAGGCGCGCGGAGAGCCTGGCGAGGTCGCCGGCCGTCGTGTAGTGATTCGGGTCGGGCATGCCGTTCACGTCGGCGAAATGCGTGTGCGTCATGCCGAGCTTTTGCGCCTCGGCGTTCATCATGTTGGTGAAATTCGCCTCGCTGCCGCCCACGAGTTCGGCGAGCGCGATGGCCGCGTCGTTGCCCGACTGCACGATCATGCCGTACACGAGGTCATGCACCGAGACCGGCTTGTTGGCTTCGATGAACATGCGCGACTCGTCGTTCTTCACGCGGCGCACGGCTTCGCTCGGCTCGATGATCTGGTCCATCGAGATCTTCTTGCTCTGCAGCGCCTCGAACACGAGGTACGCGGTCATGAGCTTCGTGAGCGATGCGGGCTCGACGCGCTCATCGGCGTTGCCGGAGGCGAGCACCTGGTTCGCGGTGGCGTCGACGAGCACCCACGAGCGCGCGTTCACGCCGGGCGGCGGCAGGCCGCCAAGCACCTGGTCTGCGGCCGCGCCGGCAGACGCCTGCGCCTGCGGCTGTGCCTGCACTTTCGCGCCGGCGGGTGCGGGCGTGCGGGCAAACGCGCTCGCGCTCACGAGAAGTGTGGCCGGCAGCAGCGTTGCGAGCGTGACATTGCGGACGACGGAGGAAGGAACGAAAGAAGACGGTTGGCCGGAGGAGAGAAAACGCATAGGTTCAGGTCGGGCTGAATGGGGACGGGATGAACGTAGCGCGCCATGCGGCGCACGGTCGGTGAAAGCCGGAATGCGGGTGCCGTGCATGCGCCGGTCGCGGCGCAGCAAGCACAAAATTGGCGAACATTATACGCGTCACGTCGTGGCGAATTTTCGCTAAGTCACACGTTTGCGCATACCTGTCGTGCATTTTTCACGCATTTCTGCCGACATAAGCGAGGTGACGAAGGGCTAGCATCGGGCCCCGAAACTGTGGGGCCGACGCTTCAGCGCCACGCTTCGACGATGATGCGCTTGAGGATATGCAGCTTGCGGTGCAGGAAATGTTCCGCCCCCGGAATCACGACGACCGGCAATTCCTGCGGACGCGCCCATTCGTACACCGAGAGAATCGGCACGGTGTCGTCGAGCTCGCCGTGGATCACCAGCGTGTCGTCGCGCACGGGCGCGACTTCCCAGCGGCTCGCAGCCGTGCCGACGAACACCATGCGCTCGATCGCACCGCCCGCTTCGAGGTAGCGCTTCGCGACGTGCGAGAGCACGAAGGTGCCGAACGAAAAGCCCGCGAGCACGAGCGGCACGTCGGCCTGGCCTGGTTGCGCGCGCATGTAGGCGATGAGTGCGAGCAGATCGTCCTGTTCGCCGATGCCGTTGTCGTGCGTGCCCGCCGTTTCGCCCACGCCGCGAAAGTTCGAGCGATAGGTCGTGTAGCCGAGCTGCACGAGCGTGCGCGCGAGCGTTTGCGCGACCTTGTTGTCCATCGTGCCGCCAAAGAGCGGATGCGGATGCGCGACGAGCGCAATGCCGCGCGGCGTCGTGCCGGCGTCGGGCACGTCGAGCGCGCACTCGATCTTGCCGACGGGACCGTCGATCTGGAATTTATGTGTCTGGGCGTTCATCGTGCGGCAGTCCTTACGGGTACTGTTTGGCCGTGCATTGGAGCAATCAGCGATCGATTTTCAGGCGCTCGACCACCTGGCCGTTCTGCAGATGCGAGACGACGATTTCGTCGATGTCGCTCTCGTCGATATACGTGTACCACGTGCCTTCCGGATACACGACGACGGCCGGGCCCTCCTCGCAGCGATCGAGACAGCCCGCCTTGTTGATGCGCACCTGGCCGGGACCGGCGAGGCCCAGCTGCTTCACGCGCTTCTTCGCGTACTCCTGCATGGCCTGTGCGTTGCAATTCGCGCAGCTCGGGCGGTCCGCGCCGGGGTCGCGCTGGTTCAGGCAGAAAAAGACGTGGTACTTGTAGAACGAATCGGTCATGGCGTGGGGCACCGGTGAGTGTCGCGCAGTGAGCGCGGGCTTGCTGAAAGCGTGTGGCCCGCCTTGGCGGCAATACATTGCGTGGCGCGCGAGCGTGGCTGCGCGGCGATCCGGTCGATTATAGCGAGCGCGGCGTGAACGCTCTTGCGAGCGCCGCGCGCCCTCACCGGTCGTGGCGAGCGCGCTTCGCGGCCCGGCGCGCTCGCCGCACGAGCCACGCGCGTTCGAGCGAGAACGCCGTCCATGCGAGCGCGGCCCAGGGCCACGTCCACGCGAGCCAGCGCGCGAGGCCGTTGAAGTGCAGGTAGCGGCCCTGGCGCCAGTCCGCGAGCACGACGTCGAAATACGGATTCACGGGCAGCACATTCACGAACACGAGGGCCGCCGCGAGTGCGAGCGTCGCCGCCGCGGCGCGCACGACGCGCGGCAGACGCAAGGCGAGAAACGCGAGCAGCGTGCCCCACACGAGGCCCGCGAGCGCCCCCGGCGTCGCCCAGTCGAAAATCAGGCCGCTTTGCGACTGCAGAAAGGTCGCGCCTACCTTGACGACGAGTGTCACCGCAATCAGCGCAATGACGAGCCGCGCGCGCGGCGCCCGCGAGCGCATGGGGAGCGTCGCGAACGCCGCCGCGCCGAACAGGTTCAGCGTCGTGACGATCGCTTCCCAGCCGCTATCGGGCAGGCGCGCGGCCAGCATGTCGGGCAGCGAGCGCAGATGCCAGGCGGCAGGCGTCCAGGCAATCACGGCGTCCTGCATCGAGCCGTCGAGGCGCTGCCAGAGAGCGCGCGCCCACTCGCCCAAGCCGAAGAGGCGCGGCGTAGGGTACATCGTCGCGAACGGCCAAAGCCCCGCGAGCACCATCAGCACGGCCGCGTCGCGCTCGAACCAGCGAAAGCGCAGGCGGCGCAGGAAGCCGCGCTCGAGCAGCGCGCCGGTGGCGGGCGCCGCCACGAGCGCGCCGAGCAGTGCGCCGAGCGCGTTCGAGGCGAGATCGAGATTGGACGCCACGCGCGTGGGCAGCCAGGTCTGCACGGCCTCCATGACGCCCGAGAGCAGCGTGCCCGCAATGGCGGCGAGCAACACGGCGAGCCAACCGCGCCAGCGCGGCCACGCGGCGAGCACGACGAGCGCGCCGAACGGCATGTAGCCGAGCACGTTGGTGACGATGTCGAAAACCGTCCAGTAGCGTGGCCACGGATCGCCGAGATAGGCGAAGGGACTGAGGCCGAGCGAGCGCCAGCCAGTGAACGGATACCACGAGCCGTAGACGATCAGCGCCGTGTAAAGCGCGAGTGCCTGGCGCGAGAGCGTCGAGGCCTGGCGCGGCAGCGGCTCGCGTGCGGCGGCAGGCGATGGCGATGGCACTGGCGCTGACGACGCGGGCGTGTCGCCGCTGGCGATCGCACCGCGTTCGTCGCCAGCGCCCTGGCCGTTGCTTTGGCCACCGCTTTGACCACCCTCGTCGCCGTCCATCCCGCGCCGCCCGCCGTGCGGGGCGCGCAGCCGGAGCCGTCCCGCTTCGATCATGCCGCTATCCCGCCCTTGCCCCCGATGTCACGCCGCGCATCGCAATCGCGCGACGCCTCTCTATATCCCTCAAGGCGTGCCCGCGAACGACTGCGTGCTCAGCCACGCGCCCACTTGATTGGCGAAATCGTCACTGGCCGCCTGCAGCGCACGCACGCCGCCCGCGGCGTCGGGCGTGGGCGCCGGCGCGCGCGTGGCGAACGAGCGCTGCGCCAGCACCCTGCCGCCCTGCATGAGCGTTGCGCGCGCAGCCAGCACGCCCGCGCTTTGCGTCGGGCTCTCGAACACCTGCTCGAACTCGTACAGCTCGACCTTGAGCATCGGCGCCTGCACGGCGTCACCGCCGGCGAGCACCGTCGCGTGCGCGCCGAGCGACGTGCGCAGACGTTCCGTGAGCAGCCGCGCGGGCGACATCGTCCAGCGGCTGTTCGCGTAGCGCGCCGTGCGCTGCGAGTCGAAATTCATCCGGTAGAGGATGCCGTCGTTATCGAGCGGCGGCGGCGCGCTCACCGCCAGCACCTTCAAAAGCGGCCGGGCACCCGGCGCGCCGGGCACCGCCGGGGCGGCCTGGGCGCCAGGCGCTTCCTGCGACGACTGCAGGCCGAGGTCGTAGCGAGCCTCGTTGATCGCCGGATTGCTCGCACAGGCGGCGAGGAGCGCACCGAGCGCGAGCGCCGCCAGCCAGGCTGAGCCGGCCGCTGCAGCGCGTTGCATCGATGGTGGCAGGCGTGATGTGCGTGACATTGCGTTTCCTTCTTTGGCGCGCGGCGCATGCGCCGCGCGAAGTGCATCGAATGGTGTCGCGTAGGACCGTCAGGCAGCGGCGCGGCCTACCTCGTCCCCGCAGTAGCCGGCCACGCAAAGCCCGCCTCGCCGGGCCCGGGCGCCGGCTGCGGCGCGCCGCCGAACAGCACGCTGCGCGGGCTCGTGCTGAAGGTGCCCGCCGCGCGGTCCACGGCGCGCATGGCCGAGCGCACATCGTCGGTGAGCGAGTCGACGCGCGGCAGCGTGTCGTAGCCCACGCGCGCCGACAGGTCCTGGATCGAGGTGTCGATCGAGGTGAGCGCCGCGCCGGCCTGGGCCGCCGCCGTGCCGGCCTTGTTGAGGTTGGTCTGGAACGGGCCGTCCGGGCGGTTCATGCTCGTGATCAGCGTGTTGGTCGACTGCAGCGTGTGCTGCAGTTGCGTCACCGCGCCCGGTAGCTGCTTCGTGGCGGGCTGGAGCTGCTCGGCGAGCACGTTCACGCTGCTCGCGGCCTGCTGCAGGCTGTTCACGGCCTGCATCACCTGCTTGCGGTTGTCCTCGGAGAGCATTTCGTCGATGTCGCCGGCAATGTTGTCGAGCTTGCGCAGGAGCGCGTCGCCGCGGCGCTGGAGCTGGTCGAGCAAGCCCGGGCGCAGCGGCAGCTCGGCCACGCGCGCTGGCGAAGAATGCAACGGCGAGAGGTCCACGCCGTTGTCGTCGAGCTGCACGAACGCGATGCCCGTCACGCCCTGCAGCGCGAGCGAGCCGAAGGTGGAGCGCGTCATCGGCGCCTTCTGGTCGACGAGAATGCGAATGCGGATCTGGCCCGGATGCTGGGTATCGAACTTGATCGACTGCACCTTGCCCACGTCGATCCCGCGAAACCGCACCGCCGCGTCCGGATAGAGGCCCGTCACGCTCGAGCGCGAAATGAGGTCGTACGGCACGCGCACGGCCCGATCGGCGCTGAAGAAGACGACGACAAGCGCGATCACGATGAGCAGCCCTATCGTGAACATGCCCGCCCAGAACGCATGCGGTTTGTTTTCCATCGTCAGATTCCTTCTTTGGCGGCCGCGGCGCGCCGGTTGAGCCGGTCAGGCCGATCGAGCCGGATAGCGGCGCGCGCGGACCCTACCACGGCTTGTACCCCACGGCTGCGGGAGCGAGCGCCGCCGGCGGCAGCTTTGCGCGCCGCTCGGGCGGCAGCGCCTGGAGCGCGCGGCGACCGCGCATGCCCAGAAAGTACTCGCGGATGAACGGATGATCGACGCTCGCCGCCTCTTCCACGGGCGCCGCCACGAGCACCCTGCGCTCGGCGAGCACGGCCACGCGCGTGGAGAGCGCGACCATGGCGTCGAGGTCGTGCGTGACGAGCACCACCGTGAGCCCCAACGCCCGGTGCAGCGTGCTGATGAGCTCCACCACTTCGTCGGAGGAGCGCGGGTCGAGCCCGGCCGTGGGTTCGTCGAGAAAGAGCAGCTCCGGCTCCAGCACGATCGCGCGCGCGAGGCCCACGCGCTTGATCATGCCGCCCGAGAGCGCGGCCGGCATTTTTGACGCGTGCTTGCACGGCAGCCCGACCATTTCGAGCTTGAGCATCACGATGTCGCGCAGCAGGCCGGCCGGCACCTTGCCGAGTTCGCGCACGGGCTGCGCGATGTTGTCGAACACCGTGAGCGACGAGAACAGCGCGCCCTGCTGGAACAGCATGCCGGTGCGCGTGCGCATGAGGCGCGCACGCTCGGCGTCGATGGTCGAAATGTTCTCGCCGAACATCTTGATGGTGCCCGAGGTCGGCTTCTCGAGCCCGAGGATCTGGCGCACGAGCGTGGTCTTGCCCGAGCCCGAGCCGCCTACCAGCGTGACGATCTCGCCACGGCGAATTTCCAGGTTCAGATGCTGATGGACGACGTTGCGCCCATAGCGCTTCGAGAGGTTGTGGACCTCGATCACCGGCTCGCCGATGGTCGGCAGCGGCAGATCCTGCGCGACCTCCTTGAGCGGCGTGGTGATCGTGCCGGTCGTTTTCGTCTCGATCGTCGTAACCGTCGTGCCAGTCGTGCTCATGAAAGCCCCACGTTCTGGAACAGGATCGCGAACACGGCGTCGGCGAGGATCACGATCGTGATCGACGTGACGACCGACGTGGTCGTGCCCTCGCCCAGGCTCTGCGAATTCGCCTTGATGCGAAAGCCGAAGTGACAGCCCACGATCGCCACCAGCATGCCGAACGCCACTCCTTTGCCGAGGCCGATCCAGAGATTGGCGATCGGCACGACGCTGGGCATCGAGCGCATGAACCACGAAATGTCGATGCCCAGCACGATCTTCGCCGCGATCGCGCCGCCTAGCAACGCAATGATGTCGGTCCAGATCACGAGCAGCGGCATTGCGATGCCGAGCGCGATCACCCGAGGCAGGATCAGACGCAGGCCGTGCGAGATGCCCATCACGCGCATGGCGTCGAGTTCTTCGGTCACGCGCATCACGCCGATCTGTGCCGTGATGGCAGAGCCCGAGCGCCCCGCCACGAGAATCGCCGAGAGCACGGGCCCGAGTTCGCGGATCACCGCGAGGCCGAGGATATTGACGATGAACTGGTTCGCGCCGAACAGGCGCAATTGCTGCGCCGAGAGGTACGACAGCACGATGCCGATCAGAAACGCGACGAGCGCCGTAATCGGCAGCGCGCGCGCACCGGCGTTGTAGATGTTCGCCGAAATCTCGATCCACGGCGTGACCTTGGGCTTGCGCACCACGAGCAGCAGATCGAGGATCACGCGCCCGAACATGGCGATGCCGCCGTACAGGTGGTCGAAGAACGAGAAGATCGCGAGGCCGAGCTGCGTGACCGGATCGATGCGCACGATGCGCTCCGCCGGCTCGCGCACGGAGTCGAGCAGGGCGATGCGCTCGAAGATGTCGCGCTGCGTTTGCGTGAGGTCGACGAGGTCGGCCGGCAGCTTGTGGCCCCAGACGCGCCAGAGCGCCTGGCCGCCGACGTGATCCATGCGCTCGACGCCCGAGAGGTCCCAAGCGCCCACGCGCTCTTCGGCGAGCGCACGCAGACGGCGCGCGGCGCCGCCCTGATCGCGGTCGCGCGCGAGCGCGAGCGCTGTCCACTGGCCAGACAGGCGCACGGTCTTTCCGTGGGTGCCGGCCGAGACTTCAAGGCCGGGCGGCGTGTCTTGATTCAAGGGTAAGCACTCGACGGACGGGGTGAGCAAACATTGTAACGAACGCGCCCCGTTTCGTCGGTCCGAAAGCGCACGGTCGGCTTTCAGACACGAGGCGAACTGTGGGCAACTCTCTGGATAACTTGTGGACTGCCTGTGGGCGGCCTGTGAATTGCCTAAAGATTGGGCAAATTGCGGGGAATCGACGGGGCGATTGCCACCTTCGCGCCTGTGGACGATTCCGTGGATAACCTGTGGGCTGCCTGTGGGTGGCATGTGAATTGCCCACATTTCGGGTCGAAACAGCGTTGCGGGCTGCTACCCGCGCCTCAGCCACTACAATATGAGACATGAATGCGACGCCCCCCACCCCCGAGACTCCGAGCGCCGGCGACTGGCGCATCGACCGCGACCGCGCGATCACGCTGTTCGGCCCGGCCGCACACGACTGGCCCATCGAGATCGTCGAGGAAACCGGCTCGACCAACGCCGACCTCATGGCGCGCCTGAAGGCGCTGCCGCAAAAGCGCGACGCCCTCGCACGCCCGATCGTGCGCGTGGCCTATCTGCAGACGGCCGGCCGGGGCCGGCGCGGCCGCACCTGGGTCGCGCAGCCCGGCGACGCACTGCTGTTCTCGATCGGCTGCGTGCTGCCGCGCCCGATCGAAGGGCTTGCGGGCTTGAGCCTCGCCGTCGGCTCGGCGTTGGTGGACGGCCTGCGCACGCTGCCCGTCACGGCGCCCGGACAAATCGCGCTCAAGTGGCCCAATGACGTGCTGCTCGAAGGCGACAAGCTGGTGGGCATCCTCGTGGAAACCGCCTGGACCACCGCCGACGCCACAGCGGTCGTGATCGGCATCGGCACGAACGTGCGCGGCGAAGATGCGCTCGCCGCCGGCGTCGAGGCGCTCAACGCCGCGGGCGGCAGCGCGGCAGTCGTGCCCGGCACGACGCCCACGGCGCTTTCGCGCGCGTGGCCGAACGCCAATCTCACCGACACGCTCGCCGCCGAACTCAACGCACTCGAAGCCGCGCTGCAACGCTTCGGCGCGGCGGGCTTTGCGCCCTTCCAGGCGCGCTGGAACGCGTGCCACGCGTACGCGGGCCGCGAGGTCGCCATCTACGAGCAGGGCAAGGAACTGCTGCGCGGCACCGCGACCGGTGTGGACGAGCGCGGCCAGTTGATCCTCGATACGCCGAACGGACGCGAGACCGTCACGGCCGGCGACGTGTCGCTGCGGCTCGCGGACAGCGGCGCATGAGCCGCGGCCCCTTCCTCCTCATCGATGCAGGCAACAGCCGGATCAAATGGGCGCTCGTCGCGCAGGATGGGTCGCGCCTGCACGCGGGAACGATGAATCATGTGCGCGACGACGGCGCGCAATCCGCGCCCATCGCTCATGAAGCTGGTAGCAGCGAAGAATGGGCGACGCTGCCCCGGCCCGCCGGCGCGTGGATATCGAACGTCGCGGGCGCGGCGGTGGGCGATCGCCTCGGCGCGCTGGTCGAGGCGCACTGGCCCGGTCTCCCGCGCACTGTCGTGCGGGCCTGCGCGCAGCAGTGCGGCGTGACGAACAGCTATGCCACGCCCGACGCGCTCGGTAGCGACCGCTGGGCCGGCATGATCGGCGCGCACGCCGCCTATCCGGACGAGCCGCTCCTGATCGCAACATTCGGCACGGCCACCACGCTCGAAGCGCTGCGCGCCGACGGCACCTTCGTGGGCGGCATGATCGCGCCGGGCTTCACGCTCATGATGCGCTCGCTCGGCGAGCACACCGCGCAGCTGCCCGTGGTCGCCGGCGGCATGGCGAATGCTGCCCAGCCAGGCATCGCTTTCGCCACCGACACGCGAAGCTCGATTGCGGCGGGCTGTGCGCTCGCGCAGGCCGCGCTCATCGAGCGCGCCTGGGCGGATCTACAGGATGCGTGGAGAATGCCAGTGCGGCTCGTGGTGAGCGGCGGCGCAGCGGCCGAAGTGACAGCGGCGCTCAAGGTGCCGCATACTCGCCACGATGCACTGGTGCTGTCGGGCCTGGCGCTCATCGCGGCGCAGTCCTGAGACGCGCGTCACCCGCGCGCCGCTTACATCCGGCCCTGAAACTGAACGAACGTTTTCGAAGGAGCTTCACACGATGCTGCGCTGGCTGATCGCCATTCTGATTCTCGCCAACGGCCTCGCCTTTGCGGCCATTGGCGGCGTGTTCGGCCCGACGCCCTCGTCGGGTTCGCGCGAAACCCAGCACCTGAACCGGCAGATCCACCCCGAGCGGCTCGTGGTGAAGCCGATCCGGCCGTCCGAATCGGCCGACGTGCCGACCGTCGGCGGCCCGGTGACGGTACCGTCGGTGCAGGCGTCGACCCTCACGCAGTAAGCGACAGCTCAAACGCAACCGGCCGGGGGTCGGGCGCGCCCATGCGTTGGGCGGCCCGGCCTCCGGCCGGTTTTGCATCGTCCGCCACATCGTGCGGACGTACGTCGCGACTTACTTCGATCCTTCCTGCGCGCGCACTTTCTGCAGCAGCTTCGTCGTGGAGCGGTCGTGCTCGAAGGCGATCGCGAGCGCCCGACCGCCCCAGCCGCGCACCAGCGCCGACTCGGGCAGCGCGTCCATGTCGTAGTCGCCGCCCTTCACGAGAATGTCCGGGCGCAAGGCTCCGATCAGCTCGACGGGCGTTTGCTCACCGAACTGCACGACCCAGTCCACGCTCTCCAGCGCCGCCAGCAGCGCCATGCGGTCGTTCTCGTTGTTGATGGGGCGGTCATCGCCCTTGCCGAGCATCTTCACCGAAGCGTCGCTGTTCACGCCGACGATCAGCGTGGCGCCCAGCGCCTTCGCATCGGCGAGATAGGTGACGTGTCCGCGGTGCAGGATGTCGAAGACGCCATTGGTGAACACCACAGGGCCGGGCAGCGAGGCGCGCAGTTGCGCGAGCGCCTCGCGGGTCGTGATCTTGCGTTCGAAGGAAGCGGGCATGGAATGAGGCTCGGATAAAAAATAGGCGCGGATCGATTTGGGCGTGCCGCATTGAGCAAGCCAGTGAGACGCGCGCCAATGAAAACGGCCCGTCACGCGAAAAGCGCTTCGGGCCGTCCCGGTCGCGGCGCGCCACGAAAGCACGCACGCGAGATGTCCCGGCGCGTCAGGCCGGCTGTTGCGTGCCTTGCTCGGCCTGCAGGCGCTGCACCACTTCCTTGCGATAGCGGTTCAGTTCCTGCGCCGTGGTGAACGTGCGCTCGAACAGGATCGAGAGGTTGTGCAGAATGCGCTCGATCACCTTCTTTTCCCAGCCGTCGTCGAAACGGATCTGCTCGTCGAGCCAGCGCTCGAGCCATTCCGGGTCGGGCAGGCGCGACTGCACGGTGTCGCGCGGGAACAGCGCCTGGTTCACGTGCAGATTCGTCGGGTGCAGCGGCTTTTCGGTGCGGCGCGCCGAAGCCATCAGCACGCCGATCTTCGCGAACGCCGCGCGCGCGACGTCGCCGAAATTGTTGAGCGCCTTCTTCATGTAGCGCAGATAGGCGCCGCCGTGGCGCGCTTCGTCGCGCGAAATCGTTTCGTAGATGGCCTTGATGACCGGTTCCGTGTGCCATTCGGCGGCACGGCGATACCAGTGGTTCAGGCGGATTTCGCCGCAGAAGTGCAGCATGAGCGTTTCGAGCGGCGGCGCCGGATCGAACTCGAAGCGCACGGCGTGCAACTCTTCTTCCGTCGGCACCATTTCCGGCTTGAAGCGGCGCAGGTATTCCATGAGCACGAGCGAATGCTTTTGCTCCTCGAAGAACCACACGCTCATGAACGCCGAAAAGTCGCTGTCGTGATGGTTGTCGCGCAGGAACATTTCCGTGGCCGGCAGCGCCGACCATTCGGTGATCGCGTTCATCTTGATGGTCGCGGCCTGCTCATCGGTAAGGAGCGACGCATCGAACTTGTCCCAGGGAATGTCCTTTTCCATGTCCCATCGGACCGATTCGAGCGATTTGTAAAGTTCCGGATAAAGCATCGTGTTCATAGTCCCGCCCCTGATCTGCGCAAAACGCGCGCATGACGAATTCGTAGCGTGCCGCGTGCCCGCATACAACGCGGCCGCGCAGGCAAAAAGCATTTAATTTTACGCGGTATCCGGCCCTCTGGACGCAATCGCAGACCGGCGAACGCAACACGCGTTGCCCCACGACAATCCAGCCAACCGGAATGAAGGCGCCGTCGTGGATTCTGGGTAGCTGCTCCGTTCCTCGAACCCGGCCGCCTGATACCGCTGATCACTACCGATACCGGCAAGGCATGCAAGCCATCGCCGCGCGGCTATGCGACACAATGCCGCATTCTCGCACCCCACGTCGACGTCTTTTTGACACACCTGCTGGCTGATTTTCCAATGGGCCGACATCCCGCCCGTCAAGGCCGTGGAACCTGCGCGGCGGAGCGTCGCAACGCCGTCCGCAACTCCCACAAATGACCGGAAAAACCTTACACAATAATAGCATGCCGATGTTTCAGTTCCGCCGCGCCCCGAAATCCATGATCGCGCCGTCTGTCGGAGCTTTGAGCCAAGTCAAAAGAACGTCGCTTTGAGCGAGCGTGTCGTGGTCACCCAGCTCGATCAATTCAGCCGTCGCCGAAATATTCGTGGCGGCCGTCGAGTTCGAGACGCACGGCCGGGAACACGAATGGAATCGCCGCCGAAGCGAGCAGATGCGCGGGCGTGAGCGCGACCATGCGCGCGGTGCGTTGCACGCGCCGCCACGACAATCGGCTTGCACCTGGTAGAACATGACGTGCCGCCCCGACGAATAGCTGCGCCGTGACGGCGAGCGCCGCGGCGCGCCTTATTCGGGCTGCGCCGGCGCCTTCTTCGCGCCGCGCGGCGCGCTGCGGCCTGCGCCGCCGCTGTTGCCATTGCCGTTGCCGTTGCCGGTGTTGCTGCTCCGCTTGGCGGTGCTGCTGCGTTTGGCCGTGGCGGCTTCGGTCTTCGCCTGCGCCTCGCTCACCGCTTGCGCCGCCGCTTGCGCGGCCTGCGCCGCGGCGGCGGGCTGCGCCATCGCGAATTGCGCAAGTTGGTTGAACTGCGCCTGCACGAGATTCCACCACGAACCCGCGTCGAAGCCCGGCGGCGCGGCTGCCGCACCTTCGGACGCAGCGCCTGCGTTCGCGGCCTCGGGCTCGGTGGCCCGCTCGCGCGCGGCGCCCGCTCTCGGCGCTTCGGATTCGGCGTGCGTCGGCGTCATCTGCGCCTGCGCGAACGCGCCGAACGCACGCAGCGTGGTGAGCGTGGCGCGCTGTACCTCGAGCGCCTGGATGGCGGACTGCAACATACCGAGATTGAGCTTGAGCCACTGCTCGACGGCGCGCAGATCGGTGATCCGCTTGTCGAGTTCCTCGATGTTGGTGAGCGGCGTCATCATGTCGGTCATCATCGAAAGCGGCGGGCCAAAGGCTTGCGCCACGCCCGGTTCGCCGCCTGGAAACGCGCCGCCGAACGGCGTGAGGCGCATCATCCCCCACATCTGGTCGAGCATTTCGGCGGGCGGAAAGCCCGGAAAACCCGGGAACGGCGGCATGGTGCCTGCTGAGTCGGTCATGCGGTACTCCCTCGCATAGATAGGTGGTCAAATGCGCGCGTGTGGGCGGCACGAAACGATCTCTTCGATGATAGCGCGCGTAAAACCAGAAATCGGCAGAAAGCGCGAATCAGAATGGATCGCCGCCCGGAAACTCCGGCGCGCGCCGCTCGCGCAGCGACTTCACGCCTTCGCGCACGTCGGGTCCCGCGAAGCCCATGAATTCGAGCGCGAGCGACGTGTCGAAGTTCGGCCCCGCCATGCGCAGCCAGTTGTTGAGCGCGTACTTGGTCCAGCGCAACGCGGTTTGCGAACCGTTGGCGAGGCGCTTCGCCACTTCGAACGCTTTCGGCAGCAAGTCGTTCTCGTCCACGGCGAGCGAGACGAGGCCGATGCGCTCCGCCTCCTCGCCGCTCACCGGCTCGCACAGCAGCAGGTAATACTTCGCCTTCGCCATGCCGCACAACAGCGGCCACACGATCGCCGCGTGGTCGCCCGCCGCGACGCCCAGGCGCGTATGGCCATCGATGATGCGCGCCGTTTTGGTGGCGATGGAAATGTCGGCCAGCAGTCCCGCGACGAGCCCCGCGCCCACCGCCGGACCGTGCATGGCCGAGACGATCGGCTTGCCGCAGTTGATCACGTTGTAGACGAGGTCGCGCGCCTCGCGCCACACGCGCGCGCGCACGTCGAAATGCGTGGCCATGTCCTCGACGAGCTGCAAGTCGCCGCCCGCCGAAAAGCCCTTGCCCTCGCCGCGGATCACGGCGACGCGCGCGTCGGGATCGCGATCCACGTCGCGCCAGATCTCGGCGAGTTCGCGGTGCATGTTGGCGTCGGCGGTCGCGAGGCCGCTCTTGTTCGTGCCCTCGCCGCTCATCACGATCTCGACGATGCCGTGCTCGTGCCGCCGCACGCGCAAAGCGTGATAGTGGGCGTAAAAAGGATCGTTCATGGGCGGACCTCCTTTGCTTCGGATTACTGATTACGTGAAAGCGATGGCACTGCCGCTCATCAATGCGGCTGATACATCCACTTGCCATCGTGGATCTCGACCATCACGCGCGCTCGCGCGTCGAGGCCGAGGTGATCGGTGGCGCTCATGTTGACGACGCCATTGGTGTCATGCAGCCCGTGCGTCGCTTCGAGCGCGTCGCGCAGCGCGCGGCGAAACGCGGGCGTGCCGGGCGCAGCCGACTTGAGCGCGACGGGTATCGCGTTCTGCAGCAGGAGCCCCGCGTCCCACGTGTAGGCGCCGAATGCCGACACGGTGCCCGCGCCGTTACGGGCCTCGTAACGCGAAATATAGTCGAGCGCGAGGCGCCGGCCGGGCTGGTCCTCGGGCAGTTGCGCGGCCACCAGCACCTGGCTTGCGGGCAGGAAGGTGCCGTTGCAGTCGGCGCCGCACACGCGCAGGAAGTCGCGGTTGCCCACGCCGTGGTTGTGATAGATGACGCCCTTGTAGCCGCGCTCCTTGAGCGCCTTGGGCGGCAGCGCGGCGGGCGTACCGGCCGCGCCGACCACGACGGCATCCGGGTGCGCCGCGACGATCTTGAGGACCTGCCCAGTCACGCTCGGATCGGTGCGATTGAAGCGCTCGTTCGCGACCAGCTTGATGTCGTGCTGCTGCGCGGCCTTCGCAATCTCGGCGTAGAACGTCTCGCCGAGCGCGTCGGCCTGGCCGATATAGGCGAGCGTCTTCACGTTGTGCGCGGCTGCGTGCTCCATGATCGCGCCGGCCATCATCGCGTCGGTTTGCGGCGTCTTGAACATCCAGTGGCGCTTGTCGTCGACGGGCTCGATGATCTTCGCCGACGAAGCGAGCGAGATCGTGGGCGTCTCGCCTTGCGCGATCACGTCGAGCATCGCGAGCGAGTTGGGTGTGATCGACGAGCCGATGATCGCATCGACATGCTGCTCGTCGATGAGCTTCTTCGTGTCCTGCACGGCCTGGGTCGTGTCGGACGCGTCGTCGAGCACGATGTACTGAACTTTCTGACCCGCGATCTCGGTGGGGAACATCGCGGCGGTGTCGCGCGCGGGAATGCCGAGCGAGGCGGCCGGACCCGTGAGCGAAAGCACGAGACCGATCTTGACCTGCGCGAGCGCGAACGTAGGCACACAGACAGAAAAAAGCAGGGCGATGCGTACAGCAAGACGGCTGGGGCGAGAAGCGTTCACGGTGTCTCCTTGTCGTTTTACGTTCGGATGCTGCGTGCTTCTACGGCTCGTACCTTGACTGCTCTGCCCGATGCGCCCGAAGAAAAAGGGCGTTCGCCAGTGTAGCCGCACGCGTGGCGCGCGGCATCCGGCGAAACCCTTCAGCGTTTGCGTGTCAATGCTCGCCGTGGAGCGACGCCACGGCCTGATCGATCGCGCCGAAAATCGACTTGCCCGCTTCGTCGAGCATCTCGATCTTCACGCTGTCGCCGAATTTCATGAACTCGGTGCTCGCCTGTCCGCTTTCGATCGTTTCGAGGCAGCGCTTCTCGGCAATGCAACAGTAGCCGCGCTTTGTGTCTTTGTTCGAGACCGTGCCCGAACCGACGATGGCGCCCGCGCGCAGATTGCGCGTTTTCGCAGCGTGCGCGATCAGCTGGCCGAAGTGGAACACCATGTCCGTGCCGGCATCGGGCTGACCCACCTTCTTGCCGTTCCAGTGCACGATGAGCGGCAGGTGCACGCGCCCTTCGCGCCAGTGCTCGCCGAGCTCGTCGGGCGTGACCATCACCGGCGCGAACGCGCTGGCCGGCTTGCTCTGGAAAAAGCCGAAACCCTTCGCGAGTTCCGCGGGAATGAGATTGCGCAGCGAGACGTCGTTGACGAGCGCAACGAGCCGCACGGCCCGCAGCGCTTCGTCGGGGCTCGCGCCCATCGGCACGTCGCCGGTCACGACGGCCACTTCGGCCTCGAAGTCGATGCCGAACGCCTCGGACGCGCACACGATGTCGTCGCACGGCCCGATGAAGTCGTCGCTGCCGCCCTGGTACATGAGCGGGTCGGTCCAGAATTCGGCGGGCATCTCGGCGCCGCGCGCGCGCCGCACGAGTTCGACGTGATTCACGTACGACGAGCCATCCGCCCACTGGTACGCACGCGGCAGCGGCGCCATGCAATCGCGCGCGTCGAAGCTGAACGCGTTGCGCGCGCGCCCGTAGTTGAGCGCGTCGTACAGCTCGGCGAGCTGCGGCGCGTAGAAGCGCCAGTCGTCGAGCACGCGCTGCAGCGTGGGTGCGATCGCATCGGCAATGGCGGCGCTGCGCAGGTCGCGGGAAACGACGATCAGCTGGCCGTCGCGGGTGCCGTCCTTCAGCGTGGCAAGTTTCATGGAATCAGACGTGAGTGACGATAAGGGAAATGTATTCTACGATGGTGAATCGGCGGGCCCCAAGCGGGCGTGCCGTACGCCCCAGTCGCCGTACGTTTGAACACCACAACGCATCCCATGCCGCCAACCGTCCGATCCGCCTCGCCGCGCGCGAGCGCCCCAGACGCCACGAACGCCGAAGATCTCGCCGATCCCCTCGACACCGCCGAAGCTGCGGAAGGCGCCGAAGCCGGCGAAGAAAAACTGCGCTCGGGCATCCAGTCGATCGAAGTGGGGTTTCGCCTGCTCGAAGTGCTCACCAGCGAGCCTCGCGCGATGATGCTGCGCGACCTCGCGCAGCGCGCGGGCATGAGCCCCGCGAAGGCGCACCGCTATCTCGTGAGCTTCATGCGCCTCGGCGTGGTCGCGCAGGACCCGCTGACGGGACGCTACGAACTGGGCGGCTTCGCGTTGCAGCTCGGACTCGCGCGCCTCGCGCGCGTGGACGGCGTCAAGCTCGCGCGCCTCGCGCTCACCGAATTGCGCGACGCGCTCGACATCACCGTGGGCATCGCCGTGTGGGGCAACCAGGGGCCGACCGTCGTGCACTGGCTGGAGTCGAGCCACCCCGCGAAAGCGTCGCTCAAGCTCGGCGATGTGATGCCGATGCTCAGTTCCGCCACGGGCCTGCTGTTCGCCGCCTACCTGCCGCGCAGCAAGACGGCCCCGATGATCGAGCGCGAACTCGCGGGCGCGCAGCAGTACTCGTACGGCTCGACGCCGCGCACGGCCGATGCGCTCGAACAGGCGCTCGTGGAAGTGCGCGAGCATGGCGCAGCCCGCGTGGAAGGCATGTTGCTGCCGACCATCCACGCGTTCTGCACGCCCGTGTTCGACGCGAGCGGCGAACTCGCGCTCGGGCTCATCGCGCTCGGTCACGAAGGCGCGTTCGATATCGCCTGGAACGGCGCCGTGGACACCGCGCTGCGCGCGTGCGCCGAAAAACTGTCGTACGAATTGGGGTACAGTCCAACGCCGCGCTGAGGGCTGCGTCCCCGGGGCCGGCACATGTGACCCTGCTCGCGCGCGTCTGCGTTTCTGCAAGCACCCGGCGGGTTGTGTCACATTAACGTACGACCGATACCGACTCACGAACCGCCGATGTCCACGCCAGCCGCCCCGCGCGAGGTACGCCGCCTCGACACCGACTCACGCACGCCGCAGCGCATGCGCGCGTGGCGCTGGGTCGGTGTGTTCGTCGCGGTCACGGCGCTGCATTGGCTCGCGGCCGAATGGTTCGAGCGGCATCACGGCGCGCCGCCGCCTGTCGCGCACGTGCGCGTGCCGGTGCAAGTGGCGCTCCTCAAACCCGAACGCATCGAGCGCGAGGCCAAGCCCGCGGGCCCCGCGGCAGCGCCCGCGCATGCCGCGCCCAAACCCGCACCGAAGCCTGCCGAGCCGCACACGCTGCACGCGGTGACGCCGCCCAAACCGCACCCCAAAGCGCCGGCTGCGCCGCCGGATACGCAGGCGGCGTCCGCGCCCGCAGCCGCGTCGCCAGCCAGCGCGAGCGCCGCCGGCACCAGCGGGACCGCTGGCACGGCGCCCGGCAACGGCAAGCAGCCTTCGGCGCAAGCCACGCAGGCCTCGCACGGACTGAAGTTTTCGGTGCCCCCATCGGGCGAACTGCAGTACGACACGTTCTATAACGGCGTGCGCAATCAGCCCGGCACGATCCACTGGTCGAGCGACGGGCAGCGCTACGAGATGGTCGTGCGTGTGCCCCTGCCCTTCGTCGGCGAGTTCAGCTGGACGAGCAAGGGCCGTGTGGACGCCTTCGGCCTCGCACCCGATCAGTACATCGAAAAGCGCGGCCATCGCCCTTCGGATGTGACGGTTTTCAATCGCACCGACAAGCAGATCGTGTTCACGCGCACGCCGAACTCGCTCGCGCTGCCCGATGGCGCGCAGGACCGCTTCAGCATGGTGATGCAGCTTGCGAGCCTCGTGCGCGGCGACCCCGACGCGTACAAGCCCGGCGTCACGCGCGAGTTCTATGTCGCGGACAACGACAGCGGCGAGACCTGGCCCATCACCACGATCGGCGACGAAACCGTGAGCACGGATCATGGCTACGTCACCGCGCGCCACTTCATGCGTCTGCCGCGTCGCGAGGGCGACAAGCGGCGCATCGACGTGTGGCTCGCGCAGTCGCTCGGCTGGTTGCCCGTGCGCCTCGTGCAAACCGAACCGAATGGCAACCAGTTCGAACTGGTGTGGCGTGGCGCACTCACGGTGCCGAGCGCATCGAACGCGCCCGCGCCAGCGCCCGATTCTGCGGCGGCCGCAACCGCCCCGGCGCCCAGCGCGGCACCCGACACAACATCGGCACAATCGGCAACACCGGAGGCGGCGCCGGCTTCTGCGCCTGCTGCATCACAAGCGCAACCGCAACCGTCTGCGCAGCCGGCGCCACCCGCCAATTTGCAGACAGAACAGCCAACAGAATCACCGCCTCAACCGTCTACTGGCGATGCGCAACCCTCATCCGATTCGCCAGGCCCGGCGGCCGAGCATCCCTGAGCGCGCAAGCGCACGCACCACTCGATCCGGACGGCCCGCTTCACAACACAAATTCGCGAAATAGCGCATACTGGAATCGAGCCATGCGTCAAGGATCGCAAGGCATCGCGCGCATCACGAAGGGCCAAAGAACAAGCAGACGAAACACGGCAGCACGACGCCGCGCGCAAACAACGGACCAGTGAACGGACCGACAAACGGACCAGCACGAACAAACCGATACACCGCTGCACAAGACGGACAAAATCGGCACGACACAATAAACAGCGCAGCAAACAGGGACGCGACACACAAGCTAACGAACATCGCATCGCGCATCGTCTGCGCGCGCCAGGCGCGCGGATTGCTCCACCAGCATCGCGTGCATGCAGTACCTCGCAAACGGCTTGACTCCCAGCCTGGAAGGCGAAGGAGGAACCCATGCAAGTGACTGTCAATGGCATCGATACGCACTATGTCTTCGACGACAGGAGCGGTGGGCCCGCGCTGGCGTTCATTCACCAACTGGGCGGCGACCTTGGCGTGTGGGACACGCTCGCCGGACATTTCCGCCACCGCCACAGCGTACTGCGCTATGACGTGCGCGGCCACGGCGCGAGCGCCGTCGCGAGCGAGCCTTTCGGCTTCACAGAACTCGCCGCCGACCTCGATGCGCTTTTCGACGCCACTGGCATCGAGCATGCGCATCTCGTGGGCATGTCGATGGGCGGCATGATCGCGCAGCAGTTTGCGCTCGATTTCCCGGAACGCGTGACGACGCTCACGCTTTGCGACACGGCGAGTCATACGCCGCCACAAGCGCGCGAAACATGGAACGAGCGCGCCGCCACAGTACGCAGCGAAGGCCTCGGGGCGCTCGTCGACGCAACGATGGCACGGTGGTTCACCGCCGACTTCCGGCATGCGCATGCGCCGACTGTCGAGCGCATTTGTGACGTTTTATTACGGACCCCTTCAGAAGGTTATGCGATGGCCTGCGAGGCGCTACGCGATTTCGACGTGCAAAAGAGGCTCGCGCAACTGCGCGTGCCGACGCTCGCAGTCGCGGGCCGCCACGACAGCGGCACGCCGGTGGCCATGACGCAGGCCCTTGCACGCGCGATAGAAGGGTCGCATTTCGTGGTGCTCGATGCCGCACATCTGGCCCCGGTAGAGGAGTCGCACCGTTTCACCGCTTTGCTAGAAACGTTTCTCAAACAGTTGGTCTAAGCAGTTCGAAGTAAAAGCATCATGGCAGTGGCAGCAGACGCAGTTGAGAAGTGAAGTAAAAAGGGAGAGCAGTCCACATAAGAGGTGATGCGGGACCCACCCCTTGAATTCCAGAACGAACGCTCCATGTATTGACCGAGAAGGTCAGGGAGCACAGGAAAAAGGAGTGTCGCCATGCAAATGATCTACAACAGTCCCAACTATTGCGTCGTCGAGTTCCCACCGCAGGACGGCCACAGCGCGATGCGCGCAGGAGGCTACGAGATCGTCGACAAGAACGCGCGCCGCGAGATCTTCATCGACGGCGTGATGGCGGCACGTTTTCGCGAAGACGTGCAAAAGCTGATGGACGAAGACCAGTCGCTCGACGAAGTCGACGAATTCCTCGGACAGTTCGACAGCCTCATGCAGCAACCCGTCGTGCTTCACTGACGCTAGCGCACCCCGCGGCACTCAACGCGCAGCGTCCTTCACACGAAACCCCGTCCGGCTTGCCCGGCCGGGGTTTTCTTTTGGCCGTCCGGCGCGAGCCACAGCGGTTGCCTGCGCGCGACGCCGCCCGCAGCGGCGCGTTGCCGCAGCGGCTACAATGTGGGGTTTCCCAGTTCAACCGGCACCACGCCCGCCCGCGATCCATGAACCAGCCCGCAGCCCTTGCCCCGCGCCCCGCCGGGGACGCCAAATACACGCGCGGCGCAGCGCTTCCCGCGCTGCTCGCCTCGCGTATCGTGATCCTCGACGGCGCGATGGGCACGATGATCCAGCGCTACAAGCTCGACGAAGCCGCCTATCGCGGCGAACGCTTCAAGGACTACCCGCGCGATATCAAGGGCAACAATGAACTGCTCTCGCTCACGCAGCCGCAGATCATCAGCGAGATTCACGAGCAGTATCTCGCGGCGGGCGCGGACATCATCGAGACCAACACGTTCGGCGCGACCACGGTGGCCCAGGACGACTACGGCATGGGCGATCTCGCCATCGAGATGAACGTCGAGTCGGCGAAGCTCGCGCGCGCCGCGTGCGCAAAGTATTCGACGCCGGACAAGCCGCGCTTCGCCGCGGGCGCGATTGGGCCGACGCCGAAAACGGCAAGCATCTCGCCCGACGTGAACGATCCGGGCGCGCGCAACGTCACGTTCGAAGAACTGCGCAATGCGTACTACGAGCAGGCGAAGGCGCTCATGGACGGCGGCTGCGACCTCTTCCTCGTCGAGACGATCTTCGACACGCTCAACGCCAAGGCCGCGCTGTTCGCGCTCGACCAGCTTTTCGAAGACACGGGCGAGAATCTGCCGATCATGATCTCGGGCACCGTCACCGATGCCTCGGGCCGCATTCTCTCGGGCCAGACCGTCGAAGCGTTCTGGAATTCGCTGCGACACGCGAGACCGCTCACGTTCGGCCTGAACTGCGCGCTGGGCGCGGCGCTCATGCGCCCGTACATCGCCGAGCTTGCGAAGCTCTGCGACACCTACGTCTCGTGCTATCCGAACGCGGGCCTGCCCAACCCGATGAGCGACACGGGCTTCGACGAAACGCCCGCCGATACCTCGGCACTGCTCAAGGAATTCGCGAGCGCCGGTCTCGTGAACGTGGCGGGCGGCTGCTGCGGCACGACGCCCGAGCACATCGCGGCCATTGCCAAAGCGCTCGCCGAGGTCAAGCCGCGCCGCTGGCCCGGCCAGTATCGCGACGCCGCCTGAAGGCAATTTCGACCGCTGCTTCCGAGTCCCGCCCCCACACCCTACGATCCGGTCCCACGCCATGACTGACCATACCCTGCGCCTTTCCGGCCTCGAACCCTTCAACGTGACCGAAGGCACGCTGTTCATCAACGTGGGCGAGCGCACCAACGTGACCGGCTCGAAGGCTTTCGCGCGGATGATTCTCAACGGCCAGTTCGACGAGGCGCTCGCGGTTGCGCGCCAGCAGGTCGAAAACGGCGCACAGGTCATCGACGTCAACATGGACGAAGCCATGCTCGACTCGAAGGCGGCCATGGTGCGCTTCATGAACCTCATTGCCTCCGAGCCCGACATTGCGCGCGTGCCGATCATGATCGACTCGTCGAAGTGGGATGTGATCGAGGCGGGCCTGCAATGCGTGCAGGGCAAGGCCATCGTCAACTCGATCTCGCTCAAGGAAGGCAAGGAGCAGTTCGTGCATCACGCGAAGCTGATTCGCCGCTATGGCGCGGCGAGCGTGGTGATGGCGTTCGACGAGCAGGGCCAGGCCGATACATTCGCGCGCAAGACCGAGATCTGCAAGCGCTCCTACGACATCCTCGTGAACGAAGTGGGCTTCCCGCCCGAGGACATCATCTTCGACCCGAACATCTTCGCGGTGGCCACGGGCATCGAGGAGCACAACAACTACGCGGTGGACTTCATCGAAGCCACGCGCTGGATCAAGCAGAACCTGCCCTACGCGAAGATCAGCGGCGGCGTGTCGAACGTGTCGTTCTCGTTCCGCGGCAACGACCCCGTGCGCGAAGCGATCCACACCGTGTTCCTCTACCACGCCATTCAGGCCGGCATGGACATGGGCATCGTGAACGCGGGCCAGCTCGGCGTGTACGCCGACCTCGACGCCGAGCTGCGCGAGCGCGTGGAAGACGTGGTGCTCAACCGCCGCGCCGACGGCACCGACCGTCTGCTCGAGATCGCCGACAAGTTCAAGACCGGCGCCGCGAAGAAGGAAGAGAACCTCGAGTGGCGCAACCAGGCGGTCGAAAAGCGTCTTGCGCACGCACTCGTGCACGGCATCACGAACTTCATTGTCGAGGACACCGAAGAAGCGCGCGAGAAGATCATGGGCGGCGGCGGCCGCCCGATCAACGTGATCGAAGGCCCGCTCATGGACGGCATGAACATCGTCGGCGACCTGTTCGGCCAGGGCAAGATGTTCCTGCCGCAGGTCGTGAAGTCGGCGCGCGTGATGAAGCAGGCCGTGGCCCACCTCATTCCGTTCATCGAGGAAGAAAAGCGCCTGCTCGCCGAGTCGGGCGCCGACGTGCGCGCGAAGGGCAAGATCGTCATCGCGACCGTGAAGGGCGACGTGCACGACATCGGCAAGAACATCGTGTCAGTGGTGCTCCAGTGCAATAACTTCGAAGTGGTCAACATGGGCGTGATGGTCCCGTGCAACGAGATCCTCGCGAAGGCCAAGGTCGAAGGCGCGGATATCGTCGGCCTCTCGGGGCTCATTACGCCGTCGCTCGAGGAAATGGCTTACGTTGCGAGCGAAATGCAGCGCGACGACTACTTCCGCATCAAGAAGATTCCGCTGCTCATTGGTGGCGCGACCACCTCGCGCGTGCATACGGCCGTGAAGATCGCGCCGCACTACGAAGGTCCGGTTGTGTACGTGCCGGACGCGTCGCGTTCGGTTTCGGTGGCGTCGAGCCTGCTGTCGGACGAAGGCGCGGCGAAGTACCTCGACGAGCTCAAGGCCGACTACGAGCGCATTCGCGACCAGCACGCCAACCGGAAGGCGACGCCGCTCGTGACGCTCGAAGAAGCGCGCGCGAACAAGACGAAGATCGACTGGGCGAACTTCCAGCCCGTGAAGCCGAAGTTCATCGGCCGCCGCGTGTTCAAGAATTTCGACCTGAACGAACTCGCGAATTACATCGACTGGGGTCCGTTCTTCCAGACGTGGGATCTCGCCGGCCCCTATCCGCAGATCCTCAACGACGAGATCGTGGGCGAGTCGGCACGCCGTGTGTTTTCCGACGCGAAGTCGATGCTTTCGCGCCTGATTCAGGGCCGCTGGCTGCAGGCCAACGGCGTGATCGCGCTGTTGCCCGCGAACACGGTGAACGACGACGACATCGAGATCTACACCGACGAGTCGCGCAGCGAAGTCGCGCTCACGTGGCGCAACCTGCGCCAGCAGTCGGTGCGCCCGGTGGTGGACGGCGTGATGCGGCCGAACCGGTCGCTTGCCGACTTCATCGCGCCGAAGGACTCGGGCGTGGCGGACTACATCGGCATGTTCGCGGTGACGGCGGGCATTGGCGTGGACGTGAAGGAAGCGCAGTTCGAGAAGGACCACGACGACTACAGCGCGATCATGCTCAAGGCGCTCGCGGACCGCTTCGCGGAAGCGTTCGCCGAAGCGCTGCACGCACGCGTGCGCCGCGACCTGTGGGGCTATGCGGCGAGCGAAACGCTCGACAACGACGCCCTGATCGCCGAAAAGTACGCGGGCATTCGCCCGGCGCCCGGCTACCCGGCCTGCCCGGATCACCTCGTGAAGCGCGACATGTTCGACTTCCTGCAGGCGGGCGAGATTGGCATGAGCGTGACGGAATCGCTCGCCATGCTGCCGGCCGCGAGCGTTTCGGGCTTCTATCTCGCGCACCCGGACAGCACGTATTTCTCGGTGGGCAAGATCGGCCAGGACCAGCTCGCCGACTATGCAAAGCGTATGTCGCTCTCCGACCAGGACGCCCGCCGCGCGCTCGCGCCGCAACTCTAGGCCGCACGGCGCGCCGCCCCGCGCGGCGCGCTTTTCCCCCGTTGCGCTACCCCCTGTTGTCGCCGCCCGACATACGCCATCCGGCAAGGTGAAGATTACGCGCGCGCGATTTTTCGGCTTTGTAAGATGGCCCGGCAAGACCCGGTATCACCTGCATGACACCCGGCCACATGCGGCAAGGCCGCGCCGGCTCGCTCATCAGCAAATCCTTAAAACGCAAAATCGAAGCAACCTCGACGGAGAAATCGTATGAAGAAGCTGATGTTGATGTTGACTGCCTTCGGCGTCGCGGCGCTTGCGCAGCCGTCGTTCGCCCAGCCGGCCGCGCCGGAGCAGGCGAGCCCGGCGACGTCGTATTCGGCGCCCACCGAAAAGCACGTGAAGAAGCCGAAGAAAAAGAAAATGATGAAGTCGGAGGCTTCTGCTGCCGAACCGGCGGCCGCCAGCCAGTAAGGTGAGCCGAAGGTGAACATAAGCAAAGAGCCCGCGAGATTGCGGGCTCTTTGCTTTTGGAACGTTGAATTGGGCGGGTCAATCAGGCGCAATGGCGCGCTCGCCCCCAGTCATGTCACGCAAGGACGTCAAGCACGGACCTCAAATGCCCCACAAAACGTCGTTGTCTTCCTTCTTCGCGGCGCGCAGCATATCGAGGAACGGAAAGGCGCGTTGCGCGAGGCCGACCGGCAGTTCGTGATGCACGTGGTCATCCTCGCCTTCGTGAAAGTGGCCTTCCTGCTCGTGGCGCTCTTTCTTGTCAGTGGCGATGGCTGCTTCGAGCTTGGTGATGGCGGTATCGAGTTCGTCGTGGGTGATCACGCCGCGCGGGCCGAGCCGCTTGCCGATGATGCCGAGAAGGTACTGTGCGAGGTTCTCCAGCATCGTGACGTCGGGCGCCGCGTGACATTTAAAAGTAACCAGCATGTCTGTTCCCTTTATGATTTTTTGGATCTGCGCGTGACGTTCCGGCCTGCGAAGCCAGACGGGCCAAGGCGACCCATGTCGCGCTACCTCATTTCACATATTAGCACCTGCTAAAATCCGTCAGGACGGAATTACCCGCAGGGCGCGGCGCCCGGACGTTCTGGCGTCAGGTACGCCGCCACGCCGCCTGCCGCAACGAGGCCCGCCGCGCATTGGCGCATGGCAATCGGGCCACCGCGAGGCTGGCGCGCCCTCACCCGTATCAGGCGGTCAGCGCCGGAAAGCCAGAGGCCATGCATGCCCCTGGACGCCCCGGCCCCGCATCCCATTACCCGCACAGGACTTGCAACCAGCATGCTGCCCGCACAGAAACACACCCTGGAGACCCTGCTCGCGCAAGCCGTAGCCCAGGTGGCGAAGGCCACCGAAGGCGCGAGCGAAGGCGCATTCGTCGTGCCCGTGATCACGCTCGAGCGTCCCAAGGTCGCCGCCCACGGCGACGTCGCCTGCAACGTCGCGATGCAGCTCGCCAAGCCCATGCGCGCGAATCCGCGCCAGCTCGCCCAGCAGATTGTCGACGCCGTGCTCGCCCAGCCCGAGGCCGCCGGCCTCGTCGAGGCGGCCGAAGTGGCCGGCCCCGGCTTCATCAACCTGCGTCTCACCGCCAACGCGAAGCGCGCCGTGATCGGCGCCGTGTTCGAGCAGGGCGAGGCATTCGGCCGCTCGCAGCGCGAAGCCGGCAAACGCGTACTCGTCGAGTTCGTTTCCGCCAACCCCACGGGCCCGCTGCACGTGGGCCACGGCCGCCAGGCCGCGCTCGGCGACGCCATCTCGAACGTGCTCGCCTCGCAGGGCTATGACGTGCACCGCGAGTTCTACTACAACGACGCGGGCGTGCAGATCGGCAACCTCGCCGTCTCCACCCAGGCGCGCGCGCGCGGCTTCAAGCCCGGCGACGCAGAATGGCCCGAGGCGGCCTACAACGGCGAATACATCGCCGACATCGCGCGCGACTACCTCGCGGGCGAAACGGTCGCGGCCAAGGACGGCGAGCCCGTCACGGGCGAGAAGGACCCGGAGAACCTCGAAGCGATCCGCCGCTTTGCCGTCGCCTATCTGCGCCACGAGCAGGATCTCGACCTGCAGGCGTTCGGCGTGAAGTTCGACCGCTACTACCTCGAGTCGTCGCTGTACACGGAAGGCCGCGTCGAGAAGACCGTCGAGGCGCTGGTCGCTTCGGGCCAGACCTACGAGCAGGAAGGCGCGCTGTGGCTCAAGACCACCGACTACGGCGACGACAAGGACCGCGTGATGCGCAAGTCCGACGGCACCTACACCTACTTCCTGCCCGATGTGGCCTACCACGTCACCAAGTGGGAGCGCGGCTTCACGAAGGTCATCAACATCCAGGGCTCCGATCACCACGGCACCATCGCGCGCGTGCGCGCGGGACTGCAGGCGCTCGGCATCGGCATTCCGAAGGGCTATCCCGACTACGTGCTGCACAAGATGGTCACGGTGATGCGCGACGGCCAGGAGGTGAAGATCTCCAAGCGCGCGGGCAGCTACGTGACGGTGCGCGACCTGATCGAATGGTCGGGCGGCGCGAACCCGGGCAGCGAAGTCTCGCCCGACCTGCTCGACGAGGCGACCATCCGCCGCGGCCGCGACGCCGTGCGCTTTTTCCTCATCTCGCGCAAGGCCGACACCGAATTCGTGTTCGACATCGACCTCGCGCTGAAGGAAAACGACGAAAACCCGGTGTACTACGTGCAGTACGCGCATGCGCGCATCTCGTCGATTCTCGGCGACTGGCAGGGCAAGTTCGGCGGCGATCCGGCCGCGCTGCCCAAGGTCGATCTCGCGCCGCTTGCCAGCGAGCGCGCGCTCGCGCTCATCGCGAAACTCGGCGAATTCCCCGACATGCTCACGCATGCCGCCAGCGAACTCGCGCCGCACGCGGTGGCGTTCTACCTGCGCGAACTCGCCGCTGAGTTTCACTCGTTCTACAATGCCGAACGCGTTCTCGTCGATGACGCCGCCGAACGCGACGCCCGCGTCGCCCTGCTCGCGGCCACGCGCCGGGTGCTCGCGAACGGCCTGGCCGTGATCGGCGTGTCCGCGCCGGAGCGCATGTAACGAGACGCGCGAGACCCGCGCGCAGCAGCTTGTTTGGGGCCGCCGCCTCGCGCGGACGGCCATTCCAGGATTCTCTTGTTTGCAGGTGATTCAGACGATGGCAAAACCGCGCCGCACTACAAAACAGCAGTCGAAGCAGTCCGGGGGAACCTTTCTCGGCATCGTGCTGGGCCTGATCGTCGGCCTTGCGATCGCGGTGGTGGTGGCGCTCTACATCACGCGCGCGCCCACGCCGTTCGTCTCGAAGGTCGCGCCGCCGGCCGCTTCCGACGTCGGCCAGAACAACGAGCAGGTCGACCCGAACCGCGCGCTGCAGGGCAAGTCGCCGGGCCAGCCGGTGCCGCAGGCCGCGCAAAGCACGCCGCCCAACACGGCGCCGGGGCAGACCACGAACCAGTCGCAGTCCTCGGGCATGCTCGAAGAGCCGCAGATCGTGGAAGTGCCGCCCTCGGGTTC
Organism: Paraburkholderia sp. BR10936; assembly: GCF_040965735.1. Lineage (NCBI taxonomy): Bacteria > Pseudomonadati > Pseudomonadota > Betaproteobacteria > Burkholderiales > Burkholderiaceae > Paraburkholderia > Paraburkholderia sp. BR10936. The sequence goes on along the minus strand of NZ_JBFRCM010000003.1, from coordinate 451,144 downwards.
GAACAGCAACGCCGCCAATAACAACGGCGTGGCCGTCGCGCCGCAACCGTCGACGGGTGAAAACGTCACGAGCGGCACGGCGATCGCGAAGAAGCCGCAGTCGGCCAGCAACTCGACGAGCAACCCGGCGCAGATCCTCGCGAACAACCCGCCGCAGAAGCCCGCCAACGCGGTGCCCACGCCCCCGGGCGCCAAGCCCGGCAGCGCCGCGCCCGCACCGGGCGACGCCAACACCGGCTACTTCCTGCAGGTGGGCGCGTACAAGACGTCGGGCGACGCCGAGCAGCAGCGTGCGCGCCTCGCGTTCCAGGGGTTCGAGTCGAAGGTCACGCAGCGCGACGCCGGCGGTGTGACGTACTATCGCGTGCGCATCGGTCCGTTCACGAAGTTCGACGACATGAACTCGACGCGTCAGCGCCTGTCCGACGCCGGTATCGATACGGCCGTCATCCGCTTCACGAAGCAGTAATCGCCGTCCGCGCCGCGCACCGCGCGCCCGCCCACCGAAGCCGCAGCCATTCAGCGGCATTCGCGTGAGGCCCGGCCACGGTGCGCGGCGCGAAGTCCGTCAACAAGCAACACCCGCGCAGCACCCGCATGCGTCTGGTTCGCGCCAACGGCGTCCTGCGGCAGACAACCGGCCGCCGCCGGTCCAAGAACAGTGGATTCCTACGCCATGAAACGACTTCTCGGTACGCTTTTTCTCTCGCTTTCGCTGATCGCCGGCGTGGCCCACGCCTCGGCCGCGGCACCCGTGGCCGGCAAGGACTACACGGTCCTGAAGGCACCCCAGGCGCTCGACGTGCCCGCGGGCAAGATCGAAGTGATCGAGTTCTTCTGGTACGGCTGCCCGCACTGCAACGCGTTCGACCCGTATCTCGAAGCGTGGATCAAGAAGCAGGGCCCGGACGTCGTGTTCAAGCGCGTGCCGGTGGCATTCCGTGACGACTTCATCCCGCACTCGAAGATGTACTACGCGCTCGACGCGCTCGGTCTCGCCCAGAAGCTCACGCCGGTCGTGTTCCACGAAATCCACGTGAACAAGAACTACCTGCTCACGCCGGAAGAGCAGGCGAAGTTCCTCGCGACGCAAGGCGTGGATGCGAAGAAGTACATGGAAGCGTACAACTCGTTCTCGACGCAGAGCGCGCTGCAGCGCGACAAGGCCCTGCTCGACGCCTACAAGATCGACGGCGTGCCGACCATCGCCATCCAGGGCAAATACGAAACCGGCCCGGCCATGGTCCAGGGTCCGGAAGACAAGGCGCTGCCGGGCACGGCCCAGGTGATGGACTTCATCATCTCGCAGATCCGCGCGAAGAAGATGTGAGGTTAGCGCCATGCAAGACGCGCCACTGAAGGTCTTCATCACCGGCGCGTCGAGCGGCATTGGCGCCGCGCTCGCCGCCGTGTACGCGCGGCAGGGCGCCGTCCTCGGGCTCGTCGCGCGCCGCGGCGAGGCCCTTGCCGGCTTCCGGCAGTCCCACCCCGATCACCCCATCTCCATCTATCCCGCCGACGTGCGCGACGCCGATGCGCTCGCTGCCGCCGCGCGCGACTTCATCGCCCAGCACGGCATGCCCGACATCGTGATCGCCAATGCGGGCGTGAGCCGCGGCGTGCTGACGGGCGAAGGCGATCTCGCCACGTTCCGCGACGTGATGGACACCAACTACTTCGGCATGGTCGCCACCTTCGAGCCGTTCGCGTCGGCCATGGCGAAGGCAAGACGCGGCACGCTCGTGGGCATCGCGAGCGTGGCCGGCGTGCGCGGGCTGCCGGGCTCGGGCGCCTACAGCGCCTCGAAGGCCGCGGCGCTCGCCTATCTCGAAGCGCTGCGCGTGGAAATGCGTCCGTTCGGCGTGCCCGTCGTCACCATCGCGCCCGGCTACATCCGCACGCCGATGACGGCGAAGAACCCCTACCGCATGCCCTTCCTGATGGACGCGGACCAGTTCGCCGCGAAGGCCGCGCAAGCGATCGCGCGCGGCACGTCGTTCGCGGTGTTCCCCTGGCCGATGCGCGTGGCCGCCACGCTGCTGCGCGCGCTGCCCCGCTGGGTCTACGACCGCGTGTTCGAAAAGGCGCCGCGCAAGCCGCGCGCGGCGAGCCACTAAGCCGCTTCGACTTGCCGCACGGCGCCTCCATGCCATATGGGTATGTGGATTAAATTGTTGTCTCGGCAATTTCCCTTCGATAAGCTTGGCTCGTCCGGGCGCCCTTCCGAGCCTTCTCGCCTCTCCTGAATCGAACAAAACGGGGCGCCGCCCGCCACCGAAGAACCACGGAGATCCCATGCGCTTCACCTCGCCCTCCGCGCGCACGCTTGCGCCTGCTCTCGTGCTCGCGACCGCGCTTGGCGCCGCGTTCGCGGCCACGCCCGCGCTCGCCAAACCGCTGACGGTCTGCACCGAGTCGAGCCCCGACGGCTTCGACGTCGTGCAGTTCAACTCGCTCGTCACGACCAACGCGTCCGCCGACGTCATCTTCAATTCGCTCGTGGCCTATGACGAAGCGCAGAAGAAGGTCGTGCCCGCACTCGCGGACAAGTGGGAAGTGAGCGCCGACGGCCTGACCTACACGTTCCATCTGCGGCCCGACGTGGCGTTCCAGACGACCGAGTGGTTCAAGCCCACGCGTACGCTCGACGCCGACGACGTGCTCTTCACGTTCGACCGCATGCTCGACGCCAACAACCCGTGGCACAAGGTGGCCGGCGCGAGCGGCTTCCCGCACGCGCAGTCGATGGGCCTCGTGAAGCTCGTGAAGGCGGTCACGAAGGTCGACGCGAACACGGTCAAGTTCGAGCTCAACGAGCCGAATGCAACGTTCCTCTCGATCCTCACGATGGGCTTCGCGTCGATCTATTCCGCCGAGTACGCCGACCAGTTGCTCAAGGTCGGCAAGCAGGTCGACCTCAACGCGAAGCCGGTGGGCACGGGCCCGTTCGTGCTCAAGAGCTACACGAAGGACGCGGTGATCCGCTACGACGTGAACCCGACCTACTGGGGGCCGAAACCGAAGGTGGACCGCCTGATCTACGCGATCACGCCCGACGCCGCCGTGCGCGCGCAGAAGGTGAAGGCCGGCGAATGCCAGATCGCGCTCTCGCCCAAGCCCCAGGACGTGGCCGCGGCGAAGGACGACAAGTCGCTCAAGGTGGTGGAGACGCCAGCGTTCATGACGGCGTTCGTCGCGCTCAACACGCAGAAGAAGCCGCTCGACAACCAGAAGGTGCGCCAGGCGCTGAACATGGCGTTCGACCGCACGACGTACCTGAAGGCGATTTTCGACAACACCGCCACGCCCGCGACCAACCCCTGGCCGCCCATCACCTGGGGCTACGACCGGTCGATCCAGCCGTATCCGTATGACCCGGCGAAGGCGAAGCAGCTGCTCGCCGACGCGGGCTTCCCCAACGGCTTCGCGACGACGATCTGGGTGCGTCCGAACGGCAGCGTGCTGAACCCGAACCCGCGCGCGGGCGCGGAGCTGTTGCAGGCCGACTTCGCGAAGATCGGCGTGAAGGCCGAGATCAAGGTGATCGAGTGGGGCGAGCTGATCAAGCAGGCGAAGCAAGGCCAGCACGACACGCTCTTCATGGGCTGGGCCGGCGACAACGGCGACCCCGACAACTATCTCTCGCCGCTCTTTAGCTGCAATGCGGTGCAGTCGGGCATCAACTTCGCGCGCTTTTGCGATCCGCAGCTCGACAAGCTGATCGCCGAAGGCAAGGCCACCGCCGACCAGGCCAAGCGCGTGAAGCTGTATGAAGCCGCCCAGCAGATCATCCGCGACCAGGCGCTGTGGATTCCGCTTGGCTACCCGACCGCCTCCGCCATCACGCGCACGAACGTGAGCGGCTATCAGGTGAGCCCGTTCGGACGCCAGAACTTCGCGAGCGTCGCGGTGCAGTGACGGCTCTCGCCGCGCCGGGCGTTCGCGCCCGGCGCGCCATTACAGAGCTGCCCTGACGATCACGAATTGAAACACGCCCGCTTGCGCCAGACATGCGGGAAGCGCGCCACAGGCGGGCGAGCGCCCTTTCCTCCCATTACCGCCGGTAAGATTCGCGCGCAGTTTGTTGCAGTTTGGTAACTCAAGCCGGCGAGCGCCCGGCTACATTGAAGCCATCGAATCTTCAACCGAAGGGGCTCAAAATGAAAACCAAACTCTTTGCCGCGCTGGGTGCTGGAGCGCTCGTCCTGGCCGCCTCGCAAACCGCCATGGCCGGTGTGATGGTCGGCCTGAACGTCGGCGTGCCCGCACCGGTTTATGTTGCACCCGCACCGGTGTATGTCGCGCCGCAGCCCGTTTATGTCGCGCCGCGTCCCGTCTACGTCGCGCCGCCCGTGCGCGTGGCCTACGCGCCGGCTGTCGTGATCGGCTGGCACGGCGACCGCTACTGGGACGGCCGCCGCTGGTACGGCCGCAACGAATGGCATGGCCGTCGCGGCTGGTACTAAAGCCGCAGCCCGAAATGCAAAGCGCCTCGCAAACTGCGAGGCGCTTTTGTTTTACGCACTATCGTTGCGTGACGCCCCGATCACTTACGGTCCGCGACGATCTGATCGAACGTGCCGCCATCGGCGAAATGCGTCGCCTGCGCGTTTTGCCAGCTGCCGAACACCTGCTCGACCGTGAAGGTCTTGATCGGCTTGAACTCGCTTGCGTGCTTCGCGAGCACTGCGGCATCGCGCGGACGCAGATGATGCTGCGCGATGATCTCCTGCGCGGCGGGCGAATACAGATAGTCGAGATACGCCTGTGCGCTCTTGCGCGTGCCGCGCTTGTCCACCACCTTGTCGACGATCGTCACCGGCGGCTCCGCCAGCAGACTCACCGAGGGATAGACCGCTTCGAAGTCTTTCGCACCCACACCCGTATCGATGAGCGCCACTTCGTTTTCAAAGGTCACGAGCACGTCGCCGATGCCGCGCTGCGTGAAGGTCGTCGTCGCGCCCCGGCCGCCCGCGTCCAGCACCGGCACGTTCTTCAGCAGTGCGCGCTCGAAGTCGAGCGCCTGGGCGTCGCTCGCGCCCTGCTGCTTGCGATAGCCCCATGCGGCCAGATACGCGTAGCGTCCATTGCCTGAAGTCTTCGGATTGGCGATCACGACCTGCACGCCGGGTTTGGCGAGATCGTCCCAGTCCTTGATGTGCTTGGGGTTGCCCTTGCGCACGAGGAACACCATCGTCGTCGTATAGGGCGCGCTCGCGTCGGGCAAGCGCGTGCGCCAGTTGGCGGGCACGAGATGCCCCTGCTGCGCGAGCAGGTCGATGTCGTTGGGCTGGTTCATCGTCACGACGTCGGCTTGCAGGCCTTGCAGCACCGAGAGCGCCTGCGCGCTCGACGCGCCGTGCGACTGCTTGATCGACAGGGTCTCGCCGGTCTTCTTCTGATAGTCGGCGATGAAGCTCGCGTTGATGTCCTTGTACAGTTCGCGCGTCACGTCGTACGAGACGTTCAGCAGCGACGTTTCGGCATGAGCAGCCGCTGCACTCAATGCGATGATGCCCGCGCCGAGCCAGCGCGCCGTGCGTCCCAAACCTGCCATGGTGATCCCCGTCTGTCGTTGAAAGGCGTTTCGGCCTGCCTGCATGATTTTCGTAAGCAGGCCGAACGCCCGATTCTAGCGAGCCGGGGCGCACGGCTTATACCAATGCGAGCTTTGCTTTGCGGCTTTCGTGCTAAGCCATGATGTGCGCGCCGCCGTCGATATACACGGTGTTGCCGCTCATGCGCCGGGCGTAGCGCGTGGCGAGATATGCGGTGGCGTAACCCACGTCCATGATGTCGACGAGTTCGCCGAGCGGCGCGCGCTCCACGGCCTCGGCGAGCATGCGGTCGAAGTCGGGCAGCCCCGAGGCTGCGCGCGTCTTGAGCGGCCCGGGCGAGATTGCGTGCACGCGGATGCCGATCGGCCCGAGTTCGTACGCGAGATAACGGCACGACGCTTCGAGCGCCGCCTTCACCGGGCCCATCAGGTTGTAGCTGGGCACGACGCGGTTCGCGCCGTCGTAGCTCATCGCGAACAGCGTGCCGCCGTGCGGCATCAGCGGCACGGCGCGCTTCGCCATGCGGATGAACGAGTGGCACGACACGTCCATCGCATACGCGAAACCCTTCGCCGACGAATCGAGCAGGCCGCCTTGCAGATCCTCTTTCGGCGCATAGGCGATGGAGTGCAGCACGATGTCGAGCGATCCCCACGTTTCGCGCACGGCGTCGAACACGGCGTCGAGCTGGCCGTCTTCCTCGACGTTCAATGGCAGCAGCAATTGCGCGCCCAGTTCGTTGGCGAGCGGTTCGACGTAGGGCTTGGCCTTGTCGTTGAGATAGGTGACGGCGAGTTGCGCACCGAGATCGGCGAACGCGCGGGCGCAGCCGTAAGCGATCGAATCGGCGTTCGCCACGCCGGTGACGAGCGCGCGCATGCCGGCAAGCGGCCGTTCGGATGGATTATGCATGGCTGACCTCGCAGTGGAAGACGGCCGGTGATGGCCGCGGATGCAGTTGCCGACCTGGCTGCCGGTGTGTCGAGCTCAAAACGACGCGCCGCATCGGTGGGGATGCGGCGCGTGCAGGGTGAAACGAGAACGGGCTTCGTTACTCGCCTGCGTTGCGCGTCGCGCGGCGGCGCGTGGCCGTCGTGCCCGCTGCCCGCGTGGCGGTGGGCGTCGATGCCGCGCGCGAGCGGCGCGCCGCCGTCTTGGCGGCAGCCGGCGCCTTCTTCGCTTCGGCCGGTTCCGCGGCCTTTACCTTCACGCCGGCGCGCGCCGCACGCATGGGTTTCGTGGGCGCGGCGTGTTCGCCCGCCAGAGCGGCCTTCGCGCGGGAGGACTTTGCGGAAGCTGTCGGGGCTTCAGTTGCAGGCTCAGGTCCCTCAGCCTGCGCGGCGGAGGACGCCTGGACACCCTGTTCGGCGCCGCCGTCACCAGCCGTGCCGCCGCCTGGGCCCGAAACACCGCCGCCCTCCGACGACGACCCGCCGCCATCGAGCGGCGGCAGTCCCGTCTTCTCGCTGCCCGGCTCGACGCCCAGCGCGCGCTGCACGTGGCGATAGCGCTCGCGCCGCTCGCCTTCGAGCGGCCCGGATACGGTCGCGATGCGGTACACGGCTGCGAGCAGCGCGCGGCGCGTCTTCATGTCGGGCACGATCTCGGGCAAGGCGTCGATTGCGGCCTGCGGATCGAGCTGCACGATCGCGCCCTGGCGGCGCGCCGATTCCTTCAGCTCGGCGATGCTCGGCTGGCGATCGCCGAGATACTCCCGCGCGAGTTCGCGCATGCGCTGGAACGGCCGGTACTGCACGGCATGCATTTCATCGACGATATACGCGGCGATGCGCATGAACGCGTCGACGAGGGAGCCCTTCGCGAGATGCGCGCGCGCCGCACGCAGGCGGTACTGCGCAAGCTCCTTGCGCAGCGCCATGAGCGGCGGCGCGATGGGCTCGAGCGGCTGGTTGGGCGCTACGCCCACACAGGCCTGCACCCACGGCGCGGTGTACACGTTGTAGAACGTGCTCTCGACCCAGGTGTCGCGCGCGTCGCGATACGCATCGAGGGTTGCCTCGATGGTCGCCGACGCCTGCCTTTCGAGCAGCGTGAACGGATTGTCGGGCGCGGCCGGTTTGCGATGCGCGCGCACCGCTTCCGCCATGGCGGGCAGCACGCCCAACGTAGGATTCGCGTCGCTCAGCACGCTGCGCTCCACGCGCGACGGATGCGACTCGCGCAGCGCATGCGCGCTGAACGCGTTGCTCGACGCACGCACGAACGGCGAGACGAACAGGTCATACAGGCGCTGGTTGTTTTCCGCGAGACGGCGCACCACCTCGAAGGGCTGTTCGTCGTCGCGGCCGTCGTCGAGCGCGAGAATATCTTCGATCGTGCGCAGCTCGAAGCGGATCTCGTAGCGCCCTTCGAGCGCTTCGAGGCGCCCGGCTTCCGGCGTCGAGTCGGTGATCTTCGCTTCGTAGAGGCCCGGCGGCAGCACGTCGATCAGATCGAGCGCCGAGAATAGTTCGGTGTGCTCCTTATTGGCCACGCTCGCCGAAACGAAGATGCCGAGGTGCCCCACCTTGTCGTGCAGGCAGTACACGATCACCTGCTCGTTGGCGACGATCTCGTCGACGCTCGCGTAGAGATCGGGAATCCAGTTGAGCGCCTGCTGCGGCGGCGTGATGTTGTCGCCCCAGGAGGCGAGCACGATGATCGGCGTGCGGATGTTGCGCAGGTCCACCGGCGAGCGAGCGTTCTTCGCGAACACTTCATTGCGCGTGAGGTGGTTGCCCACGAAGAGGTTCTGCACGATCCAGTCGATCTCGGCGCGGTTCAGCTGGAAATGGCCGCCCCACCAGCGCTCGAATTCGAGGAAGCGCTCGCGCTCGGAATCGACCTTCGAATAGAGGTTGTAGAGCTTGCCCCAGTACGTGTTGGCCGGATTGAGGTACTCGAAGTTCTGCACGAGATACGCGCCGTCGAAGCGGCCGTCGCCCAGGTCCGCCGCGAGCGAGGACATCCACGAGCCGCCCAGCATGCCGCCCGAATAGCGCATGGGGTTCTTGCCGCGCACGCCGGCCCAGTAGGACAGCGGCGAGCCCGCGAGCATGAGCGGGCCGACCAGTGCGGGCGCGGAGGCCGCGAGCAGCGCCGCGGCCCAGCCGCCCTGGCAGTTGCCGATGATGAACGGCAGGCCGTCCGCGTCGGGATGCAGCTCGCGCACACGTTGAATGAAAACGGCTTCGGCCTGCGCGACCGACTGGATCGTCTGCGTTTCGCAGGGCAGCGGGAAGAACGTCACGAAATAGCACGGGTGGCCCTTGCGCAACGCGATGCCGACTTCGCTGTCCATCTTGAAGCCGGCAATGCCGGGGCCGTGGCCCGCACGCGGGTCGATCACGACGAAGGGGCGCATGCGCGGATCGGTCGGCACGCCCTCTTCGGGCTTGATGCGCAGCAGCGCGTAATTGCACGGATCGTCGAGTTCGCGGCCATCGACGATCACTTCATAGTCGAACGCGAGTACCGGCGGCATGCCCGCCTGCTCGTGCACATAAGTCTGGTTGCCGCGCTCGCGCAGCACGTCGAGGAACAGCACGCTGCGCTGCCAGGCGTCGTAGACGTAGTCATAGAGCGGCTGCGCAACCGTGGGTGCGGATTGCGCCGTTTCGATTGCCCGGTTCACGGCCGAGGACATGGCCGAAGCCGCTTCGGTCAGCGGCGTCTGGGGCGATGACTCCTCGTCGGATGCGCCCGCGAGGGGCCAGAAAGGCGCGAAGGGCCAGAAAGACGTGCCCGATGCGAGCGTGGGCAGAAACGAAAACGGCGACGAAACGAGCGGCGAGGAGGCGGGAACTGCCACGAGACGAATCTCCTTTAAGGGAGCGCCGGCTCGCCTCGCGGCAAGCAAGCGCCAGGCCGACGCGGGCCGTGGACGCGTGCCGTCACGACGAACGACGCGCGAGGCCTGGCCGCTGCCCCTGTTCTGCCGCCCTCGGAGCGGCGGCATTGCGGGCAACGGGGCCGGCAAAAGGTATTCGCGGCCGCGTGCGCGTTTCGTACGCCACGCGACCGCGACGTGAAAAGAGCCAGATCATGTTGCACTGCGGCATCTAAAAACTTAGGCGGCGGCCCTGTGAAAGTCAAGGTTCGCGGCGGGCTCTAGTGCCTCTTCCATGATCGCAACGCCTTGTGAACGAAGCATGACAGGCGCGACTGCCGGACCTCGCCGCGACGCGTCACGATGCCGCGCCGGCCCGGCGTGCATCCAGCCGACCGCCTCGTTCGCGCTGGTCTACACTGTTACGGCTTTGCGCGCCGCAGCATGGTCCAGATGCACATCCTGGAGGAGACCGTCATGACTTCATCGCCTGACAAGTATTCGGTTCTGCTCGCCCGTTGTGGCGGCCTTGCGCCCGTGCCCACCGCCGTGGCGCACCCGTGCGACGTGTCCTCGCTCACCGGGGCACTCGACGCCGCGAACCTCGGCTTGATCGTGCCGATTCTGGTCGGCCCCGAAGCGAAGATCCGCGCGGTGGCCGAGGAAGCCGACCTGCGCCTCGACGGCATCACCATCATCGACGCGCCGCACAGCCACGCCGCCGCCGAATTCGCCGTGCGCGCCGTGCGAGAGGGCCAGGCCGAACTGCTCATGAAGGGCAGCCTGCACAGCGACGAGCTGCTCCACGAAGTCGCGCTCGGCGCCAATGGCCTGCGCACCGAGCGACGCCTCTCGCACGTGTTCGCGATGGACGTGCCCTCGTACCACAAGCCGCTTTTCATCACCGATGCGGCCGTCAACATCTTCCCCAAGCTCGCCGACAAGGCCGACATCGTGCGCAACGCGATCGACCTCGTGCAGTCGCTGGGCGTGGGCACGCCGAAGGTCGCCATCCTCGGCGCCGTGGAAACGGTGTCCGAAAAGATGCCCTCCACCATCGACGCCGCCGCCCTGTGCAAGATGGCCGACCGCGGCCAGATCACGGGGGGCCTGCTCGACGGCCCGCTCGCCTTCGACAACGCGATCAGCGCCGAAGCCGCGCGCATCAAAGGCATTACGTCGCCCGTTGCAGGCGACCCCGACATCCTGCTCGTGCCCGACCTCGAAGCGGGCAACATGCTCGCCAAACAGCTCACCTTCCTCGCCGGCGCGGAAGCAGCCGGCATCGTCCTCGGCGCGCGCGTGCCGATCATCCTCACGAGCCGCGCCGACAGCGTGCGCTCGCGCATCGGCAGTTGCGCGATCGCCGTCCTGCTTGCGCACGCGCGACGTGCGCGCAAAGCAACGGAGATCCTGTGAGCAGCGTCCAAGCCCAGCCGGCCGTGGAAGGCCATGTCGTGCTCGTCGTGAATGCGGGGTCGTCGAGCATCAAGTGTTCGGTGTTTCGCGTGATCGAAGACGACCACGTGGAAGGCGGTGCGCGCGCGCTGCATGGCGCGGGCGGGCAGATCGAGGGCATCGGCGTCGCGCCGCGCGTGGTCGCGCATATGGCCGACGGGCGCCTGATCGTCGACGAGAAGTTTCCGGTTGCCCAGGTCGCCGATCACGACGCCGCGTTTCGCCTCCTGCGCCTCGTGCTCGCCGTGGGGCTGCGCGACACGCCGCCCGCCGCGATCGGCCACCGCGTGGTGCACGGCGGCGCGCGCTACGCCGACGCCGTGCTCATCGACGACGAAGTGATCCAGGAGCTCGACGCGCTCACCCCGCTTGCGCCGCTGCATCAGCCGCACAATCTCGCCGCGATTCGTGCGGTGCGTCAGGCCACGCCGGAGCTGCCGCAGGTGGCGTGCTTCGACACCGCGTTCCATGCGGGCAACGACATCATGGCGCAGCTCTTCGCGCTGCCGTACAGCTACTACGGCGAGGGCGTGCGGCGCTACGGCTTTCACGGCCTCTCGTACGAATACATTGCCAGGCACCTCCATCAGGTCGCGCCCGACATTGCGCGCGGGCGCGTCGTCGTCGCGCACCTGGGCAACGGCGCGAGCCTGTGCGCGATGAAGGACGGCAAGAGCATCGAGACCACCATGGGCCTCACCGCGCTCGACGGCCTGCCCATGGGCACGCGCTGCGGCGCGCTCGACGCAGGCGCCGTGCTCTGGATGATGGCGAAGGGTATGGACTACCACGCCATCGAGAAGGTCCTGTATCAGGAGTCGGGCCTGAAGGGCCTGTCGGGCCTGAGCAGCGACATGCGCGAGTTGCTCGCGAGCGGCAGCGACCGGGCGAGGCTCGCGATCGACTTCTATACGTATCGCATCGCGCAGGACGTCGGCAAGCTCGCCGTGGTGCTGGGCGGGCTCGACGCGCTCGTGTTCACGGCGGGCATCGGCGAGCATGCCGCGCCCATTCGCGCGCAGGTGTGCGAGCGGCTCGCGCCGGTGTTCGGCACCGTGCTCGACGCGCAAGTCAACGAGGTGGGCAGCAGCAACGGCAACGAGCGCGTGAGCACGCGCGAAAGCCGCGTTCCCGTTTTCGCGATCCGCACCGACGAAGAAGGGATGATCGCGCTCCATACGGCGCGGCTGTTGCGGGCGGCGCTCAGGCACTGAGCGGGCACGGCGCCGCGGTTCGCTACGCCTGACTTCAGGCGTACGCCGGACCGCCCCGGTCGAATGCCGCGTCGCGCAAGCGCCCCGGCGCCGCGCCGTGAACGAGCGTATCGACGAAATACTTCGCGCGCGGCCACGGCCCAAAGCCTGCCGCCGTGTTGATGTGACCCGCATCGCCGAGATTCACGAACGTGCTGCCCAGTTGCTGCGCGAGCGCGCGGGCGCCTTCGAGCGGCATCCACGGATCGGTTTCGCTGCCGATGAGGATGGACGGCACGGGAAGCTGCCGCGCCTCGAACACGCCGGCAAAGCGGAACTTCTCGGGACTCGCGGGCGCGACGAACAGCACACCGGCAATGTCGGCGCCGCTTTCCCCCAGCATGCCCGTGTGCAGCGCATGCGCCGCCACGAGGCAGCCGAAGCTGTGCGCGGCCAGCAGGAACGGCCCGCGCTCGCCCGCCAGCCGCCGCGCGAGCCCCGCGCCCCACGCCGCCAGATCGGGCGCGTCCCAGTCGTCCTGTTCCGCGCGCAGCGAGCGCGCGAACTGGCGTTCGAGCCAGCTCTGCCAGTGAGCGCCGTCGCTGCCGTGCAGACCCGGCACGGTGACGAGGCGGGGCGGCCAACGCATTTGCGCGCACGAAAGCATGATTATTTCCTCGCTGGAACACGGCGTGAATCGATTGTGGCCTGCGAGCCGCGCACCCCGAACCAATTTTTTTTGCTTAGCTTTTCGGCGCGCCCGGCCGGGTCCTGCCCGAGACAGGCCGCGGGCTGGCGCGCCGCGATTTGCGCGGCGGGCGCGGGCCTGAAAAAGTAGAATGGTGCCGGTGCACGCGGCTCTCGCGGCCCTCGCGGGCTGCACGCAACGCAACAGCGCGCGTAGGCTCGAGCCGCACAGCCGTTACCAGGGACAGGTTCACCCATCATGAAGATCATTTTCTGGTTCCCGCAGACCGACGCCTCCACGTGGCTCCACGGCCTCGCGCGCGCGCTGCCCGATGCCGAGTTGCGAGAGTGGCAGCCCGGCGACACCGATCCCGCCGACTATGCTGTCGTCTGGCACCCGCCGCGCGAACTCTTCGGCGTGCCGGGGCTTCGCGCCATCTTCAATCTAGGCGCGGGCGTCGACGCGATCCTCGCCCACGAACGCGAGCGACCGGGCACGCTGCCCGGCACCGCCATGCTCGTGCGGCTCGAAGACTCGGGCATGGGCCGGCAAATGAGCGAGTACGTGCAGCATGCTGTACTGCGCTACCTGCGCCGTTTCGACGAATACGCGCTCGCGCAGGCGCGCCGCGAATGGCACGTGCTCGCGCCGCATCCGCACGAGACCTTCACGGTGGGCGTGCTCGGCCTCGGCGTACTGGGCGCGCAGGTCGCGCACGCGGTCGCCTCGCTCGGCGTGCCGGTGCGCGGTTTTTCGCGCGGCATGAAGACGATAGAAGGCATCGAAACGTATTCGGGCGAGTTGCACGGCGAGCAGTTCGACGCCTTCCTCGACGGCGTCAAACTGCTCGTGAACCTGCTGCCCGCCACGCCCGACACCGAAAGCGTGCTCAACGCGCGCACCTTCGGCAAGCTCTCGCGCGGCGCGTATGTCGTGAACGTGGCGCGCGGCACGCATCTGAACGAACAGGATCTGCTCGACGCACTCGCCAACGGCACGCTTGCGGCGGCGACGCTCGACGTGTTCCGCGAAGAGCCGCTGCCGCCCGATCATCTCTTCTGGCGCGAGCCGCGCATCACGATCACGCCGCACAGTTCGGCGCTCACATTACGCGACGAAGCGATCTCGCAGGTCGCCGACAAGATCGGCGCGCTGGCTCGCGGCGAGACCGTGAGCGGCGTGGTGCATGTCGGGCGCGGTTACTGAACATCGCGGCGGCACATCGCGAAGCCTTTTCAAAAAATTGTTGGAGACACGGCAATGGCACTACCCACCGCAGTCAAGATCGTCGAAGTCGGCCCGCGCGACGGCCTGCAGAACGAGAAGGAATTCGTTCCCACCGCAACCAAGATCGAACTGATCAACCGGCTCTCGGCCGCGGGCTTTCCGAACATCGAGGCCGCCTCGTTCGTCTCGCCCAAATGGGTGCCGCAGATGGCCGATGGCGCCGAAGTCATGGCCGGCATCGAGCGGCGCAGCGGCGCGATCTACTCGGTCCTCACGCCGAATCTGCGCGGCTTCGAAGGCGCGCTCGCCGCGCGCGCGGACGAGATCGTGATCTTCGGCGCGGCGAGCGAAGCGTTCTCGCAGAAGAACATCAACTGCTCGATCGCGGAAAGCATCGAGCGCTTCGCACCGGTGGCGCAAGCCGCGAAGGAGCGCGGCGTGCGCATTCGCGGCAGCGTGTCGTGCGCGCTCGGCTGCCCGTATCAGGGCGAAGTGCCGGTCGCTTCGGTCGTCGATGTCGTGGAGCGCTTCGCCGCGCTCGGCTGCGACGAGATCGACATTGCCGACACCATTGGCGTGGGTACGGCGAAGCGCGTGCACGAAGTGTTCGAGGCGGTGACGAAGGTGTTCCCGCGCGAGCGCCTGTCGGGCCACTTCCACGACACCTACGGCCAGGCGCTCGCCAACATCTATGCGGCGCTCGAAGAAGGCATCGCCATTTTCCACGCCTCGGTGGCGGGCCTGGGCGGCTGTCCGTATGCGAAGGGCGCCACGGGCAACGTCGCGACCGAAGACGTGCTGTACCTCATGAACGGCCTGGGCATTCATACCGGCATCGATCTGAACCAGGTCGTCGCGGCGGGCGACTTCATTTCGACCGCCATCGGCCGGGCGAACGTCTCGCGCGCGGGTAAGGCCCTGCTCGCGAAGGCCCGCAGCGAAGCCGCATGCTCGTGACACGCGACCCATCGAATCGCAGTACGAAGGAAATCAATCTATGACGGAAACCCTCGATAACCTCGACGCCCTGCCCGAGTCCGCGCGCCGTGTCGCCCTGATGCTGCGCGAGCGCGGCCACGCCAGACCCGTCGTGATGCTGCCCGAGACCGGCAAGACTTCCGCCGAAGCCGCCGCGGGTCTGGGCTGCGAAGTCGCGCAGATCGCCAAGTCGATCCTGTTCCGCCGCCGTGAAGACGACGCGCCCGTGCTCGTGATCGCGAGCGGCGCAAACCGCGTGGACGAAAAGAAAGTGGCCGCGCACGTGGGCGAGATCGGCCGCGCCGACGCGAAGTTCGTGCGCGAGAAGACCGGTTACGCCATTGGCGGCGTGTGCCCGATCGGCCACGCCACGACGCCCGTCACGCTGATCGACGCCGATCTGTTCGAGCTCGAAAGCCTCTGGGCCGCTGCCGGCCATCCGCATGCGGTGTTCAACCTCTCGCCACAGGAACTCGAAGCGCTGACCGGCGCGCCCGTGGTGGACGTCGCGCTGCGCGACGCGTGAGCATGACCGCGATTCACGACACCGTCGCGCCGCCGCCCTCGCCTTGCATCAACATCTGCCGCATGGATGAGCGCAGCGGCTTGTGCGAGGGCTGCCTGCGCACCATCGACGAGATTGCGAACTGGTCCACGCTCGACGACGAGGCCAAGCGCGCCGTCTGGGACGCGATCGAGACGCGGCACGCTCAATGGGTCGCGAAGCGCTTCGCGTCGCAAGGAGAACAACAATGAACGCGCCCGCCCGCGTCGTCACGGTCGGCGAGACGTTCCGCTCGACGCTTCAGCTCACACCCGAATCGGTGAAATCATTCGGACTGCTCGTGAACGACCTGAACCCGCTGCATCACGACGAAGCCTACGCGGCGCAAAGCCGCTTTGGCGGCCTGATCGCATCGGGCACGCAACCCACGGCGCATTTCATGGCGCTGCTCGCCACGCACTACTCGCAGTACGCGCAACCGCTCGGGCTCGAATTCGACATGAAGCTCAAGCGCGCCGCACACGCGAACGACACGATCACGTTCGAGTGGCGCGTGGACGAAGCGTGGTGGAAGCCGAGCCTGAACGGCGATCTCGTGAAGCTCGTGGGCGAGGCCGTGAACCAGAAGGGCGAAACGCTCGTGGTGGGGCGCGCGACGATCCTCGTCATGCCGAAGGCCGAGCACGCACCGGCATGAGCGCCGCGCCCGCCCTCCCTGAATCGATCCGCGTCTTCGAGCGCGGCTGGCTGTCGTCGAACAACGTGCTGCTCGTCGACGAGGCGCGTGCCGCACTCGTCGATACCGGCTACGCCACGCACGCCGAACAGACGCTCGCGCTCGTGCGCCAGGCGCTCGGCCCGCGCGCGCTCGACCTTATCGTCAACACGCATCTGCACTCCGACCATTGCGGCGGCAACGCGCGACTGCAGGCGCAATGGCCCTGCGCGACGCTGATCCCCGCGCCGAGCGCGACGATTGTGCGCGACTGGGACGAAGCGCGTTTGAGCTTTCTCGCCACCGGGCAGACCTGCGACCGATTCGCGTTCACAGGCACGCTCGCGGCAGGCGAACGGCTCACGCTAGGCGGCTTCGACTGGGAAGTGATCGGCGCGCCGGGGCACGACCCCGACTCGGTGATGCTCTATGCAGCCGGACCGCGCCTGCTCATCAGCGCCGATGCGCTCTGGGAGCATGGCTTCGGTGTGATCTTTCCCGAGCTTGAGGGCGAAAGCGGGTTCGCCGAGCAGCACGCGGTGCTCGAAGCCATCGCGAAGCTCGACGTGCGCGTGGTGATTCCGGGCCACGGCAAGCCGTTCACAAACGTCGAGGCGGCGCTGGAGCGCGCGTTCTCGCGCCTCGCCTGGCTGCGCGCCGACCCTGCCCGCAACGCGAAGAACGCGCTCAAGGTGCTGATCGTCTTCAAGCTGCTGGAAGTGCGCGCGATGACCTTCGACTCGCTACTGGCGATGCTGGAAAACGCCGCCTCCCTGCGCGCCGCGGCGCAACAACTCGGCCCGCGCAGCGCGTGGCCCGGGCTGCTGCGCGAGCTGGCCGGGGAGCTGGCGAAGAGCGGCGCCCTGGTCATAAACGGCGAACGCTTCGAAGCACCGGCGGCAGCGGTCTAGCCGCGCCGCAGGACAAACGCTGGGAAAGCGCAAAAAAAAACGCTCGTCCGATTTCGGACGAGCGGTGGAATTAGCTCTGACGTGATCAAACTGTCGAGGTCATCATACTCGCGCCGGAATTCCCGAAGCATCGGTGATTTCCCTACAGATCACCTACGAGCGCAGGCCTGGCGCGTCCTCGCAGGATTCATTCATCTGGAATCCGAATCAATCTCACTGCCCGAGCTTGAGCCGCACGAGTTCGAACAGATGCGAACACAGGTAAAGTCCGAGCCCGATCGCGCCGCCGATCACCGTGCCGTTCACGCGGATTTTCTGCAGATCCTTGCCGATTTTCAACTCGATGAGCCGGGCGGTCTCGCGCGTGTCCCAATTCTTCACGGTGTCGCGAATGTGGTGCGTAAGGTAGCGAGCAAAGTCGGGCGCCATGGCGCGCGCGGCGTCTTCGAGATGGCCGTTGAGCGAGGCGCGCAGGTCGGCGTCGGCGGCGAGCGTCTCGCCTAGCCACTGGCCAGTGGCGGCGACCTTCGCGTGCAGCGCCGAATCTTCGCGCTCCAGATCGTCGCGCAGCCACGCACGCAGGCTGTCCCACAGCGCGCGCGTGTAATCGTTGAGCGCGCCGCCCTCGCTCAGGCTCGCCTTCAGCTCCTCGCCCTTTCGCAGGAACGCCGGATCGCTCTTGAGCTTCACGATCAGCTTTTCCACGACTTCGTCGAACTTCTGGCGCAGACGATGTTCGCGATCCTCGCTCACCTGCAGCAGCAGCCGGTTCACGGCGCTTTCCACCACGCGCGCGCCGCTCTCGCCGATCCACTCGCTCGGCAGAAACTTCTCGGTCGTCGGATAGTCGCTCTTGAGCCAGTCGACGATGGCCGACGCGACGAACGCGCGCGTGCCCTCGTCGCGCAACAGGATGGCGAACTGCTCGAGCATCTGGTCGAGCAGCTCCTGGTGGCGGCCATCCCGGGTGAGGGTGTCGAGAATCGCGCCCGCCGACTTCGCGAAGTCGACGCGCGCGAGCGCCGCGTGCAGGCTGTCGCGGATGAAGCTCTGGATGCGCGCGTCATCGGTTAGGCCGAGCACGCCCGACATCATGCGTACCGCGTAGTCGCCCAGGCGCTGCGCATTCTGCGGCGCGGTGAGCCAGCTGGAGAGCCGCGCCACGGGATCGTGACGCCGGATCAGCCCGACGAGCGAACCCACGTCGAGAAACTTGTCGCGCACGAAGGCGGCGAGTTCGTCGGCGATGCGCTCCTTGTTGCGCGGAATCACGCCCGTATGCGCCGAAACGAACGGAATCGGGACGCGCCGGAACAGCGCGACCACCGCGAACCAGTCGGCGAGGCCGCCGACCATGGCCGCTTCGCTCACGGACTTGACGCCATCCGTCACGACGCCTGGCGGGAAAAAGAGTGCCGTGCCGGCGAACACGAGCGCCGCAACCAGCAGAAAGGCCAGCGCCTGGCGCTTGGCGCGCGTGAGTTCGGCTTCGTCCCGTGGGGCGTGCGAAGGCGTCATGAGGAGCAGGGAGTCGCGGGTTCGAATCGCAACATTATGCTGCCCGCGCGCCAACCGCCGCATGCCGAAGCGCCGCGCCAGCGCGGCGCGCTCGCGACGCCTCAGGCCGAACGCGTGTCCCGCCGTTGCGGCACGATCCGCCAGCCGAGGTTCACGCCCGCCGCCGCGACGAGGATGAGCGCGGCGCCCACCACCTGGATCCACGCGAGACGCTGGCCGAACGCGAACCAGTCGACGAGGATCGCGACCACCGGGTAGATGAACGAGAGCGCGCCCGTCATCGCCGTGGGCAGCTTCTGGATCGCGCCGTAGAGCAGCACGTACATGATGCCCGTGTGCACGATGCCGAGCGTGACGAGCTGCGCCCAGTGCAGCGGCGTGGCCGGCAGCGTGCCGTAGTGGATGAACGGCGCGAGCGCGAGCGCGCCGAATGCGAGCTGCACGAGCGCGATGAGGTGCGGCGGCGTGCCCTTGAGATGGCGCGTGATGATCGACGAGATCGCGTAGAGAAACGCCGCGCCCGCCGCGCAGGCCACGCCCTGCAGATACTCGCCGGGCACGGCGAGCACGGCAGGCTGCACCTCGACCACGCACACGAGGCCGAGGAAGGCCACCGCCAGCCACGCCACCGTCGAAGCGCTCACGCGCTCGCGCAGAATGACCACGCCGAGACCGACGAGCATGAACGGCTGCGTGTTGTAGACGGCCGTGGCCATGGAGATCGAAGCACGCGAATAGGCGGCGAACAGCAGCACCCAGTTCGCAACGATGGCAGCGCCTCCCAGGACGGCAAGCGCGAGCGTGCGTGGCGGCAGGTGCTTGCGGCGCAACAGGCCGAGCGCGGCGCACACGAGCGTGAGGGTCGCGCCGCCCAGCACGCAGCGCAAGAAGGCGATGTTGATCGGGGCCTGGCGCGAGGCGACCACGAGCCAGCCGATGGTGCCGGACATCAGCATCGCGACGACCATCTCGGCGGCGCCGCGGCGAATTTCAGGGGTGGTGGAAGACATGAGCTTGCATCCTCGTTGTGGCGGACGAAAGGCGCGCGGCCCTTCGCATCTGCAAGTCAGTTTATCGGCTGCAGGGCGAGGAATACATGGCTAAACTTAGGCGATAGGCAACCCTTGCCTTCGATTGAAAGGCCAACCTGGCGGAGCACCCGCGCAATCATGAACCGACGCCCGAACCCAACGCCCACCGCCGCCCCGCTCGACGACATCGACCGCATGCTGCTCGCGGCGCTGGCCGAGGACGCCCGCGCGAGCGTCGCCGAACTGGCCAAGCACGTGGGGCTGTCGGCGCCTAGCACGTCCGAGCGGCTGCGCCGGCTCGAAGCGCAAGGCGTGATTGGCGGCTATACGGTGCAGATCGATCCGCGCGCGCTCGGCTACACCTTGCAGGCCATCGTGCGCGTGAAGCCGCTGCCCGGACAATTGCATCTGGTGGAAGAGGTGCTGCGGCGCATTCCCGAATTCGTCGAGTGCGACAAGGTCACGGGCGACGACTGCTTCATCGCCCGGCTGTATCTGCATTCGATCGAACAGCTCGACGAGATTCTCGCGAAAGTCACCGAGCGCGCCGAGACCAGCACGGCCATCGTCAAGTCCACCCCGGTGCCGCGCCGCCTGCCGCCGCTGCGTTGAAGCCGAGGCGCGGCAGCCCGTCAGCGCTCCGTGGTCTCGAAGAAGGCCAGCATCTCCTCGACCAGCGCCTCGCTCGCCTCCTCGGGAATGTAATGGCCGCACGGCAGCGAGCGCCCGCTCACGTCGCGCGCCACCTTGCGCCATTCGGCGAGCGGGTCGAAACAACGCTCGATCACGCCTTCCGCGCCCCACAGCACGCGTAGCGGGCACGCCACCTTGTTGCCGCGCTCGAGGTCGGCGCGGTCGTGCTCGAGGTCGATGGTTGCCGAGGCGCGGTAGTCCTCGCACATCGCATGCACGGCGCCCGGCTGGCGCAGCGCAGCGCGGTAGGCGCCCAGTGCCTTCGGCGCGAAGGGCGCGAGACCCGCGTGACGGCTGCCCATGACGCGCTCGATATAGACGTCGGGGTTCGCTTCGATCAATGTTTCCGGCAGCGGCGCGGGCTGGATCAGGAAGAACCAGTGGAAGTAGAGCGTGGCGAACTCGCGGTCGGTCTGCTCGTACATGGCGAGCGTGGGCGCGATATCGAGCAGCATCAGCCGCTCGACGGCGTCGGCGTGGTCGAGCGCCATGCGGTGCGCCACGCGCGCGCCGCGGTCGTGCGCGCATACGAGAAAACGCTCGTGGCCGAAGTGGCGCATGGCTTCGACCTGATCGGCCGCCATCGCGCGTTTCGAATAGGCGGCGTGCGTGTCGTCGCTGGCCGGTTTCGAGGAGGCGCCATAGCCGCGCAGATCCGTCGCGATGACGGTGAAGTGCTGCGCGAGCGCGGAAGCGCACCGGTGCCAGATCATGTGCGTCTGCGGATGGCCGTGCAGCAGCAATAGCGGCGGTCCATCGCCGCCCTTCACGCCGCAGATGTCTACGCCGCCCGCAGTGCGAACGGTGAAAGGCTGGAATCCGTCGAAAGGCATGGGGCTAGTCTCTTGTGTTTGTTGGTCTGCGGTCATTGTATGAGGCGAGCGCGGCTCGAAAATGTGCTTTTGAGCCCATTGCGGTAGAAACCGAACACTCCCTCGAATACCGCACGAGGGATCCGCACGCGCGATGCCCGAACGACCCCACGCCTATAATCGAACGGCCGATTTCGCGCCCCGCCGTCTATCGAAGCGCCGCAAGGAGACCTCCCCATGGCACTGCCCGCCGTCCTGCAAAACCTCTCGCTGCCCGTCGTGGGCTCGCCGATGTTCATCGTCAGCTATCCGGAGCTCGTGCTCGCGCAGTGCAAGGCGGGCATCGTCGGCTCGTTTCCGGCGCTCAACGCGCGCCCCGCCGAAGAGCTGGGTGTCTGGCTCACGCAGATCCGGGAGGGGCTCACCGCTTACAAGAACGCGAACCCCGAGGCCGTCATCGGGCCGATCGCCGTCAACCAGATCGTGCATCAGTCGAATGCGCGGCTCGAGCACGACGTGCGCGTCTGCGTCGAGCACCACGTGCCGATCTTCATCACGAGTCTGCGCGCGCCGCCGCGCGAGCTGCTCGACGCCGTGCACAGCTACGGCGGCATCGTGCTGCACGACGTCATCAACCTGCGCCACGCCGCCAAGGCGCTCGAAGCGGGCGTAGACGGCCTGATCCTCGTGGCAGCGGGCGCGGGCGGCCATGCGGGTACGACCTCGCCGTTCGCGCTCGTGGGCGAAGTACGGCGCATCTTCGACGGCCCGATCGTGCTGTCGGGCGCGATCGCCAACGGCGGCTCGATCCTCGCCGCCCAGGCCATGGGCGCGGACCTCGCCTACATGGGAACGCGCTTCATCGCGACCAAAGAAGCGCACGCCGTGGACGACTACAAGCACGCCATTCTCGAAGCAAAGGCCGCGGACATCGTCTACACGAACCTCTTCACGGGCGTGCACGGCAACTACATCCGCGAGAGCATCGTGAACGCCGGGCTCGATCCGGATGCGCTGCCCGAGTCGGACAAGTCGAAGATGGATTTCGGCGCGGGCACCTCGAAGGCAAAGGCCTGGAAAGACGTGTGGGGTGCGGGCCAGGCGGTGGGCCTGATGGACGACGTGCCCTCGGTGGCGGATCTCGTGGCGCGCCTGAAGCACGAGTACGAGGCGACGAAGGCGCGGCTGGGCGTGGGCCGCTGAGCGCGAGGCGCGCCCGGTTTCAGCGCCGGGTAGACGCAACACGGGCGACGTCGGCATTGAGCGCCGCCGCGCGGATCGCCTCGACGCCCGGCCAAAGCTCGCGCTCAGAAAAGCGCGCGGCCAGGAAATCGACGAACGAGCGCACCTTCGCCGACAGATGGCGGCGGCTCGCGTACACGGCGTAGATCGGCAGCTCGCGCGGCGGCAGTGCGTCGACGAGCAGCGGCACGAGGCGCCCTTCGGCGATATCGTCGCCCACCACCTCGGTGCCGAGCATCGACAGCCCGCCGCCTTGCAGCACCACCACACGCAGCGCTTCCAGGTGATTGACGATGAGGTTGCCGCCCGGCTTGGGCTTCACGCCGCCCGCGCCCTCCGCGAACGGCGCGAGTTCCTGGGCCGATGCCCCCGCGTACTGGACGAAGTTGTGCCGCGCGAGATCGGCCACGCTTTTCGGCGCGCCCGTGGCGGCGCAGATACTCGGGCGAGGCGCACAGCACGATGTGCGCGGTGGCGAGCGGCCGCGCGATCAGCGAAGAAGACTTGAGCCCCGACGGCGCGGCGCGGATCGCCACGTCGAAGCCCTCGTCGATCAGCTCGACCACGCGGTCGGACAGCGTGATGTCGACCGTCACCTGAGGAAATCCGGCGGCGTAGTCGGCGACCGCGCCCATCACATGACGCAGCCCGAATGCCGTGAGCGACGACACGCGCAGCCGCCCCTGCGGCACCACGCTCGCCGCGCCCACGGCCTGGCCGGCCTCGTCGAGTTCGGTTAGCGCCTGGGCCACGCGCTCGTAGTATTCGCGCCCCGCCTCGGTGGGCGCGACGCGGCGCGTGGTGCGGTTCAACAGCCGCGCGCCGAGCTGCTGCTCCAGATGCATCACATGCTTGCTCGCCATCGCGGCGGACATGTTCAAGCGCTCGGCCGCCGCGACGAAGCTGCCCGCCTCCACCACCTGGCGGAACACTTTCATGCTGACGAGGGTATCCATTGCGCGACCTTCAACTCGAACATCAAAGAATGGGAATCAATCGGCGATATTTTCCTCGTTTTATCAAATGCGAGTGTTGAAACGCGCAGGCGCGCTTCCTATGTGAGGCGGCCAGAAAGCAAAAAACCCCGCGCTGCAAATAGCGCGGGGTTTTCGCGTCGAACGCCGGCCTTGAAGGCTGCACCGCTTAGAACTTCGCGCGCATGCCCACGCCGTAGGTCTGGCCGCTCGACATGTTGTCGAAGTGGTCGTACATGTACGCGGCGTAGACGTCGGTGCGCTTGGAAAGCGGGTAGTCGTAGCCGATCGCCGCCGTCTGGCGCGTCTGGTTCAGGCCGCCGCCGTCGCGCGAGTACGCATACGACGCCATCACCGTGCCCGGGCCGGCCGGGACCGTCACGCCACCCTGGGCGGTGTTGACGTGCCAGCTGCCCACCTGCTGCCAGTTCGCCGTGTACATGTACTGGCCGAAGAACTTCACGTACTTGAGGTCGTAAGAAAGACCGACCTGCGCCACGCCCTGGCTCTTCAGGCCGATGATGGTCGTGTCGCCGCTCACGATGCTGCCGATGTCGCCCGGCGTGTTGTTGAAGTTCACGTACTGGTAGACCGCCGTAGCCGCGAACGGGCCGTGGAAGTACAGACCCTGCACGCTCCACTTCTTCGAGCCGTTCTGGCCGGCCTGGTTGCCGAACGCATACATGGCCGAACCCGAAAGGCCGTTGAAGTTAGGCGTCGAGTACTGCACGGCGTTGTTCCAGCCCGAGTCGCCCACCACGCCCTGATCGGTCGTGTAGGTCGGGAACGTCGAGAGGCCGAGGTACACGTGGTACACCATCGGCGAGAAGGTGTACGAATCGATGAACGGGTTGAAGAGAATCGTCGAGACGAACAGCTGCGTCGTCAGGCGCCCCGCCGTGACCGTGCCGTACGGCGATTCGAGGCCGACGTACGCATTGCGCGCGAAGAACGTGTCGCCCGCGAAGCGGCCGTACTGACCGTTCTGCGCGCGGAAGAAACTTTCCAGTGTGAAGATCGCCTTGAAGCCGCCGCCCAGATCTTCCGATCCCTTCATGCCCCAGTACGACGTGGACATGCCCCCGCCGCTCACGTTCCAGGCGGTCTGGCCGCCCGGAAATTTCGTCGCCCCGACCCACTCGTCGACCTGGCCGTAGAGCTGGACGCTCGACTGCGCAAACGCCGACGACGACGCGGCGGCAAGAACAGCGGCGAGCGCGCTCGCCTTCAGGGTAGTGCGCAGCGCTCGGCTGACCGTTGTATTCATGGGTTCTCCAGTCTTTGTCAAAAAAGGGTGTCGGGCGGCTGAGGCGCTCGCGCAAGGCTTTGTTTTTTCGTCGTTCGCAGACGTGGCCGTTCTGGGCGGATCCATCTTTGCGGACCATTTTTATGGTCAAAAATAAACGGTGTTATTGCCGGTATATCGGGCGGATTAGTTTGCCGCCGATAGCACCCGGTTTGCCGCTGTCGACTCTGCTTTGCGCTGCGCTGCGTCACGGTTAATCGCAGGCTGCCGCGCCGCGCCCAGTGGGGCGCTGCCGCGCGTGCGTGGCTGCGAATGACGCGCCGCCAAAACGAAAGCGAGATTTGAGACGAAAGGGTTCTGCGTGACGAGAGATTTCCAAAAAAGTGTGGTATCCGCGCGTCAGTTTTCGCGGCGTGGACGAACGCAACCTGTTTTGGACGTGTTTCGGCGGCGCTAACAGGTCAATGCCTGAAGCGAATCCTGAGGAGAGTCAAACGAAGACAGCGGGATAAAGCGTGCGGAGGGAAGAAAGCAAAAGCGCGCGGCGTGGCACCGCTCAATTACGGTAGGGCGAAGGCATGGGCGGACGCGGGACCTCGCCGCCGTTGCGCGTGAAGGGCCGGTAGGTACCGCCGCGCTCCTCGTTGTAGCGCGCGACGTCTTCGCGGATCGAGCCCGCGCGCACCGGCGACTCGGGCGGCGGATGCGGCACCTGGCGCGATTCCGCGCTCACGGGCGTGATGGGATTGCCGCGATAGCCACCGTAGCCGCCGAACGGCGTGCCGTAGCTGTAATCGCGATGCGGGGCCGGCTGCTGAACCTGGCCTTGCCACTGGTTCGGCGAGCGGTTACCGCCGCGCTCGTACCGGCCGCCCTGGTCGGCCACGCGCATGGGCGAAGCGGCACCTGTGTAAGCGGCGGGGCCACGGCCGCGTTCAGGGGCGCCGTGGTAGCCGCTGCCCCACGCCATGCCGCCGCCGCGCGGCGCGGGCATCGATTGCATGGCGGGCCTCGTGGGCATGGAAGGGGCGCGCGCGAAGCCGCCGCCCCCGCCGTGCCCTGGAAAACCGGGCTGAGCATGGGCGAGCGCAACGAAGGCCGCAAATCCGGCCCCCAAGACCCACTGTCCGAGTTTTGACAACCCTGCCTGCATTGTGACGTTTCACCTGCCCGACGTTCGCGCCTGGCACCCGCCGCTCGGGCCATGGCGGGCCAGTCCCGGGACGCTCGCCGCGCTGGCGCGTAACGATTGCCGCCACAACGGTCGCGGCGTCCCATTGACGGTAATTTATGGGCGTGCTGTATGGGTGTCGAGCCAAAAGATGTTATGCCGCCCGAAGGGTTGTAACACCATGTTACTGCTGGGTTTTCTGCCTTCGGGCAAGCCCTGGGAAGGCCGCCAGGCACGGTTCTCCGCGCAAGTCTGGGAACGGTTCGTTTATGGTTGATAGACGTCTGAAGATCTGAAGAATGCGCGGAGTCCTGACGGCTTTTGCGGCCCGGGAACGCCCCTCGCACGTCGATAAGGAATCCGGCATAAAGGTGGGATCGATGCCGGCGATACATGCGCATCCGTCATTAATCGATGCTTCAAATGAATTTGCTTTTTCAATCGGCTTGCGCCGACAATAGACGATCCGATTCACCCGTTGCACGCACATCGATCTGCGCGCAGCCAGGCGCCCAGGCGCGCACTTGAGATTGTCCGATGGCACGTCCGAAATTCCTGCCCGATAACTTCACCCTTTGCCTCGTCGGCACGGTGATTCTCGCGAGCCTGTTCCCCGTGCACGGCCAGGCCGCCACCGGTTTCAACTGGCTGACCAATGTGGCGGTCGGCCTGTTGTTCTTCCTGCACGGCGCCAAGCTCTCACGTGAGGCGATCATCGCCGGCGCGACGCACTGGCGGCTGCACATCGTCGTGCTGCTCAGCACCTTCGTGCTCTTTCCGGCGCTGGGCCTGGCTCTCAAGCCCGTGCTTTCGCCGCTCGTCACCCCGGCGCTCTACGCGGGCGTGCTGTTCCTCTGCACGCTGCCCTCCACGGTGCAGTCGTCCATCGCGTTCACCTCGATCGCGCGCGGCAACGTGCCCGCCGCCGTGTGCAGCGCTTCGGCGTCGAGCCTGATCGGCATCTTCGTCACGCCCGCGCTCGTGAGCCTGCTCGTCACGAACCAGAGCGCGAGCGGCGGCTCGGCCTGGCACACCGTGTGGAACATCGTGCTGCAACTGCTCGTGCCGTTCGTGGCGGGCCAACTGCTGCGCCCGGTGATCGGCCGCTGGATCGAACGCAACAAGGGCGTGCTCAAGTTCGTCGATCAGGGCTCGATCCTGCTCGTGGTGTTCGGCGCGTTTTCCGAGGCCGTGAACGAAGGGCTCTGGCATCACCTTCCGCTCACCGCGCTCGGCGGCCTGCTCGTGGTGAACGCCGTGCTGCTCGCGCTCGCGCTCGGCATCACGATGTTCACGAGCAAGAAGCTCGGCTTCTCGCGCGCGGACCAGATCACCATCATTTTCTGCGGCTCGAAGAAGAGCCTCGCGGCCGGCGTACCGATGGCGAAGGTCATCTTCGCCTCGAACGCCGTGGGTGCGGTCGTGCTGCCGCTCATGCTGTTCCACCAGATCCAGCTCATGGTGTGCGCGGCGCTCGCCCAGCGCTGGGGCGCCCGCGACATGAGCGCCGAGCGCGCCGCCAGCGCGGGCGACGAATCGCGCGCCGGCGCGAACGAGCGCACGGCTACTGCTGCGCGCCGTTAATCGGCATCAAGTACGTCACCCGGGGCGGCGAGAGGCCGCCGCCCCGCTGCAGCAAACGCCGTGGCTAGCGCCCGGCATTTCACCCTCCCCCGCCAGCCCCCTTCCCGCGTCACATGCCCAAAGACTGGGCTTCGCGGCGCTGTCACCAAAATTTCATTTAATTCATCCGATCATATGCCGTTAAGTTCATCGTCTTCGCCCGTTCCGGCCTGTCCATGTCTGCTCCCGCGCCACTCCTGCACGCGGCGCCCGGCGTCGGGGCGCTGATCGCCCAGCGCCAGCTGCGCGCCGTCTTCCAGCCCATCGTCGATTTCGAGGGTGGCGCGATCCTCGGCTATGAAGGCCTCATTCGCGGGCCGACCGGCTCGCCGCTCGAAACGCCCGCCGCCCTCTTCGCGCGCGCCGGCGACGAACAGTGCACCGCCTCGCTCGAACGCGCCGCCGCCCGCACCTGCATCGAAACGTTCGCGAAACTCGACTGCCCCGGCAAGCTGTTCCTCAATTTCAGCGCCGACGCGCTGCGCCAGCTGACCGCCGACGGCGACGCCGCACTCGCCCTCTTCGACGGCCCGATCGACCCCACGCGCGTCGTGATCGAGCTCACCGAGCAAAGCGCCATCCACGACCTGCGCAACTTTTCGGCCGTCGTCGAGACGCTGCGCGCGGCCGGCGCCCAGTTCGCGCTCGACGACTACGGCACGGCCAACGCCAGCCTCAACCTCTGGGTGCAGCTGCAGCCCGATGTCGTGAAGATCGACCGCTTCTTCATCCACGACATCGCCAACGACGCGCTCAAGTTCGAAGCCGTGCGCGCCGTCCAGCATTTCGCGCAGGCGAGCGGCACGCGGCTCGTGGCGGAAGGCATCGAGAACGCGGCCGACCTGATCGTGCTGCGCGACATGGGCATCGACTGCGGCCAGGGCTTTTTCTTCGGCCGCCCCAACGTGGAGCCGCTGCGCGTGCTCGCCCGCGAAGCGCGCGAGGCGATTCGCGCGGATCATATCGCCGTGTTCCCCGAGGCCACGCGCAGCGCCGCCACGCAGCCCGCGGGTGGCGGCGCGCCGGCCAGCAAGATGCTCGTGCGCGCGCCCGCGCTGCCGCGCGAGGCGACCAACAACGACGTGCTCGAACTGTTCAACGGTCAACCCGACCTGCACGCAGTGGCCGTGGTGGCAGACGAGGCGCCCGTCGCGCTCATCAACCGGCGCGCGTTCATGGACCGCTATGCGCTGCCGTATCACCGCGAGCTGTTCGGCAAGAAGGCCTGCCTGCAATTCGCCAACGCGCAGCCGGTGGTGATCGAGCAATCGATGACGGTCGAGCAGATGGCGACGCTGCTCGTCAGCGACGACCAGCGCTATCTCGCCGATGGTTTCGTCATCACCGATAACGGCCGGTACGCCGGGCTCGGCACCGGCGAGAGCCTCGTGCGAGCCGTGACGGAGGTGCGCATCCAGGCGGCGCGCTACGCCAATCCGCTCACCTTCCTGCCGGGCAATATTCCCATCAGTTCGCATATCGAGCGGCTGCTGTCGCACGACGCGGGCTTTCACGCGTGCTACGTCGACCTGAACCAGTTCAAGCCCTTCAACGATCAGTACGGCTACTGGCAGGGCGACGAGGTGCTGAAGTTCGCGGCGACGGTGCTCGCCGACGCCTGCGACCCCACGCGCGACTTCCTCGGCCACGTGGGCGGCGACGACTTCCTGATCCTGTTCCAGAGCGAGACGTGGCGCGAGCGCGCGCGCCAGGCGATCGAAACGTTCAACGAGGGCGCGCAGCGCTTCTACGCGCCGGGCGACCGCCTCGCGGGCGGCATTCACGGCGAGGATCGCCACGGCAACGCCACCTTCTTCACCTTCGTGACGATGGCGATCGGCTGCGTGCACGTGGCACCGGGCGAAGGTGCGCAGCACAGCAGCGACGCCATCGCCTCGCTCGCGGCGCTCGCCAAGCGCCGCGCGAAACAGGAAGCGAGCGGCCTCGTCGTGATCGACGGCAACGCGAGCGCCAACCTCGTGCCCATGCTCAGTTCGGCATCAGGCGGAACCGCCGGTACAGCATAGCGACCTGAGCCTCCCCTGCGGCAGCCCGCAACATCAACGGGCCGGCCGCGCGGCTCGTGCCGCGCGCC
The DNA here is from genome assembly GCF_040965735.1 of Paraburkholderia sp. BR10936. Lineage (NCBI taxonomy): Bacteria > Pseudomonadati > Pseudomonadota > Betaproteobacteria > Burkholderiales > Burkholderiaceae > Paraburkholderia > Paraburkholderia sp. BR10936. Next base: position 421,677 of record NZ_JBFRCM010000003.1, on the reverse strand, counting down.
GGCCCGTTTTGCTTGCGTTGCTTGACTGCTGCGCAGTCGCTAGATCGTCCCCATCAAGACCAGCACGACCACCACGACGACGATGATGCCGAGCGTGCCTGAAGGCGCATAGCCCCACGAGCGGCTATACGGCCACGCCGGGAACGCGCCAATGAGCAGCAGGATCAGAATGACCAGAAGCAGGGTGCCGAGCATGAGGCCTCCGAAAGTCGAATGTTGGCATCCGCCTTTCCGCAACCGTCGTGCCCGCACGTGTTTAGCTAATTTTACTAAACACTAATGTTTGCGTTTATTTCATTGTTTACTGGTATTTACCTGGAATTCGAGACGTCGATTTGGGTTTTTCGAACAGATTTTTACTATACAATCGCCGCACACCTGACCACACCCGGAACGCTCACCGCGCCACCGCTAGCCAGGAATCATGGGGACAACCATTCGCGACGTCGCGCAGGCCGCCAACGTGTCGATCGGCACGGTGTCGCGCGCGTTGAAAAATCAGCCGGGCCTCTCCGAGGCCACGCGCGAGCGCATCGTCGAGATCGCGCGCACGCTCGGCTATGACTGCGCGCAACTGCGTCCGCGCATTCGCCGGCTCACCTTCCTGCTCCACCGCCAGCACAACAACTTCGCGGCCAGCCCGTTCTTCTCGCACGTGCTGCACGGCGTGGAAGACGCGTGCCGCGAACACGGCATCGTGCCCGCGCTGCTCACCGCCGGCCCCGCCGACGACACCGTCCAGCAGTTGCGCCTGCACGCGCCCGACGCCATCGCCGTGGCGGGCTTCGTCGAACCGGAAATGCTCGCCGCGCTCGTCGCGCTGCAACGCCCGCTCGTGCTGATCGATCTGTGGGCGGCGGGTCTGCGCTCGGTGAACATCGACAATGCGGCGGGCGCCGCGCTCGCCATGCAGCATCTGTTCGAGCTGGGACGGCGGCGCATTGCGTTCATCGGCGGCTCGCTCGCGCACTACAGCATCGCGCAGCGCGCGCTCGGCTACCGGCGCGCGTTCTTCGAGGCGGGCCTGTTGTTCGACCCGTCGCTCGAAACGACGATCGACGGCGGCCTCGATCCCGACACGGGCGCGTCGCTCGCCATGCAACGCTTGATCGACACGGCGCGCGCCGCATCGCGCCCGCCGCCCGACGCGCTTTTCGCCTACAACGACGCCGCCGCGCTCGCTGCCATGCGTGTGTGCCTCGCCAATGGCCTGCGCGTGCCCGAGGACATCGCCATCATCGGTTTCGACGATATCGCGGGCGCCACGCACGCCACGCCGCCGCTTTCGACGATCGCCGTCGACAAGGAAGCACTCGGGCGGCGCGGCGTCGAACTGCTGCTCGAAGAAACGCCTGCCGCGAGCGAAATCCGTTTGCCGGTGCAGCTCGTCGCGCGTGCGAGCACGCTGGGTGCGGCGTCATCGAATCTCGTTGCCGCGCAGGCCGTCCACCACACTGTAGGCGCGCCGCAAAGCGCCTGACGCGCGCCGTCGAAAACACGCTGAACACACACGAAATACGCTGAAGCCACGTCCAGGACAGAAGAGAAAGCCATGACGATGACCGCCGACACCGCCACCCCCGCCACCGCAAACCCCGTCGCCGTACCGGGCGTCGCGAGCTTTCGCGACCGCGGCTTCCTGCTCGGCCACGTGCAGGACACGCTGCGCTTTTACGCGCCGAACGTGCTCGATCCCTCGGGCGGCTTCTTCCACTACTTCCGCGACGACGGCTCGATCTACAACGCGCACTCGCGGCACCTCGTGAGCAGCTGCCGGTACGTCTTCAACTACGCGATGGCGTATCGCGAGTTCGGCGATCCGCAGCACCTCGAATACGCGCGCCACGGCCTGCAGTTCCTGCGCGAGGGCCACTGGGACCCGCATCTGCAGGGCTACGACTGGGAGATCGACTGGCGCGACGGCAAGAAGCGCGTGCTCGACGCCACGCGCCACTGCTACGGCCTCGCGTTCGTACTGCTCGCTTACGCGCATGCGGCGATGGCCGGCATCGAGGAAGCGCGGCCGATGATCGGCGCGACCTTCGATCTGATGGAACACCGCTTCTGGGACGGCGCGGCGGGCCTCTACGCCGACGAGGCGAGCGCCGACTGGATCGTCTCGGGCTATCGCGGCCAGAACGCCAACATGCACACGACCGAGGCGCTGCTCGCGGCCTACGAAGCGACGGGCCATCTCGTCTATCTCGACCGCGCCGAGCGCGTCGCCTCGAACATCACGCTGCGCCAGGCGAAGCTCTCGCAAGGGCTCGTGTGGGAGCACTTTCACGCGGACTGGTCGGTGGACTGGCACTACAACGAGGAAGACAGCTCGAACATCTTCCGCCCGTGGGGCTTCCAGCCGGGCCATCAAACGGAGTGGGCGAAGCTGCTCTTGCTGCTCGAACGGCACCGGCCGCTGCCCTGGCTGCTGCCGCGCGCGATCGAACTGTTCGACGCCGCCATGGCGCACGCCTGGGACAACGATCACGGCGGCCTCTACTACGGCTTCGGCCCGGATGGCACCGTGTGCGATCACGACAAGTACTTCTGGGTGCAGGCGGAAACCTTCGCCACGGCGGCGCTGCTCGGCAAGCGCACCGGCAACGAGCGATTCTGGGACTGGTACGACGAAATCTGGCGCTACAGCTGGGCGAATTTCGTCGATCATCGTTACGGTGCGTGGTATCGCATCCTCACCTGCGACAACCGTAAGTACAGTGACGAGAAGAGTCCCGCCGGCAAGACCGACTATCACACGATGGGCGCGTGCTACGAAGCGCTGAACGCGCTGCCCGGACGCGGCATGGCGCCGGTCATCGGCCGCGAGGAAGCGACCGCCGCCGACGCCGGTGGCGCGAACGCATGACGGGCACGAGCGGCCAGAACTAGAGAGAGGAACACGACGATGAGCACCTGCAGCACCGGCCCGGACTTTTCGTCCGGCTTCCCGGCCTTCATCTCGGCCGGCGACATTCTCACCGATCTCGTGCGCACTCCCGCGCCCGAGGGCACGCCGCACACGTCGCAGCCCGGCGCACCGGGCATGGACTCGCACTGGCGCGCGCATCCTGGCGGCGCGGGCTGGAACGTCGCGCGCGCGGTCGCGCGCCTCGGGCTGCCCACGGCGAGCGTGGGGGCGCTCGGCGTCGACAACTTCTCGGACGAGCTCTGGAACGCAAGCGTGGCCGCCGGTCTCGACATGCGTTTCATGCAGCGCGTGGAGCGCGCGCCGCTGCTCGCGATCGTGCATCAGACGCATCCGCCCGCGTACTACTTCATCGGCGAGCACAGCGCCGACCTCGCCTTCGATCCCGCGAAGCTGCCCGAAGGCTGGCGCGCGCATGCGAAGTGGGCGCACTTCGGCTGCATCAGCCTCGTGCGGCAGCCGCTCGGCGAAACGCTCGCCACGCTCGCCGCCGAGCTGCGCGCGGCCGGCGTGAAGATCAGCTTCGATCCGAACTACCGCAACCTCATGGCGCACGGCTACGAGCCGATCCTTCGCCGCATGGCCGCGCTCGCCGATCTCATCAAGGTCTCCGACGAAGACCTGCGCATGCTGTTCGCCGGCAAGAGCGAGGCCGACGCCATCGACGCCGTGCGCGCGCTCAATCCGGCCGCCACGCTGCTCGTCACGCGCGGCGCGCAGGCGGCCACGCTCTATGTGGGCACCGAGGTGATCGAGGCGGCGCCGCCGCGCGTCGAAGTGGCCGATACGGTGGGTGCCGGCGACGCGTCCATCGGCGGACTGCTGTTCAGCCTCATGAGCGCGCCGCAGCGCAACTGGCGCCAGCATCTCGCCTTCGCGCTCGCCGCGGGCGCGGCCGCGTGCCGCCGGCCCGGCGCGCATTCGCCGACGCTCGACGAAGTCGTCGCGCTGCTCGCCGACTGAAGGCGCCCGCGGCGCGCAGTCTGGCGCGCCGCCGGGACACGGCGCGGGGCTGACACGAAAGCGCCGCGCCGTCGTCATATGCGTGTCCCGCAGCCCCGCGGGCAACGTGCTAGCATGGAATCTCCCTCTTGTTGCGGGTCAGGCGCGACGCTTGCGCGCCTTCATCCACTGTGACCCGTCGAGGGGAGTTTCCTTCCACGAGGAGCACGTTATGGAAGACGTCAGCTACACCAAGGGGATCTACACGGCCGTCGCCACAGTGCGGCCCATGAACGCCGGCCAGTACCAGGGCCTGGTCTCCCTGGCGCGCGACGACGGCGAGGAACTCGAAAACGCGGTGTATGAAGTCGAAGCCGCATCGGGCACGCCGGAAGAAGCTCTCGAAGAAGCCAAGGCGCTGGCGCATCGCATTCTCGGCGAGCTCGAGCTGTAAGTCGCCCGGTGAGCCCAGGGCCCGCTCGGGGACTGCCGGCAGCGCTGCAAGAGACGGGGGGCTCTGCATGGGGCCAGAGTAATGGCGTTGCATGGGCCCGGAGTAAGTGCTGAAGCACTAACTCCGGCCGACAGCTAAAGCGCCAACTCTGGTCGACAGCTGTGCATGGGACCAGAGTAAAGGCTTTGCATGGGCCCGGAGTAAGTGCTGAAGCACTAACTCCGGCCGACAGCTAAAGCGCCAACTCTGGTCGACAGGAGGTTAGCCATGTCCGAACAGCTCTTTCTATACGGCGTCTACGCCATCCACGTGCATCCGCTCGAACTGCAGGGCGCTCGCTGGGACGCCGAGTATCAGATCACGCATCGCGACAAGGCCGTGCAGCCGTGGGTCACGGTCGGCGGCAACTCGGGATTCGACGCGGCGACGCTCGCCGTGGACGCCGCGCGCCGCCAGGCCATCGCCGATATCGAACATGGCGCGGGCATTCCGAAGCCGCATGGGTTTCCGTAAGCCTTTCGTTCGACGCCGTTCCTGCCGCGTCTCGCTGCTGCTCTCGTCGCGCTAGCCCTGCGCCCTGCCAGCGCCCGTCGGCGCGTGCCCGCTTGTCCTGTCCCTGCGGCATTGCTACGCTCTTCTCCTTACTTCAGATCCGCAGGGACCATCATGACGTCCGAGACGCCGGAGCGCTTCGCCAACCAGGAAGCAGCCCAGCAAGCCGATTCGGCATCCGGGGCTTCGCCCGGCGTGGATATGGACGCCTGCAAGGCCGAAACGCCCGCGGGGCCGAGGAAAAGAGCCAGACGCGGCACGCCGCGCAAGCTGATGATCGGCACGCGCGAGGTGCTCGTCTACGGCATGCCGCAGTCCTGGGGCGACTTCTATCACACGGCGCTCACCATGCGCTGGCCCACCTTCTTTGCGTCGCTCGCGGCCCTCTTCCTGCTCATGAACGGCGTGTTCGCGTGCCTCTACCAGCTCGGCGCCGCGCCCATCGCCAACCAGTATCCAAAGGGCTTCCTCGGCGCGTTCTTCTTCAGCGTGGAGACGCTCGCCACCGTCGGCTACGGCGACATGCATCCGCAAACGCTCTACGCGCATATCGTCGCCACGTTCGAGATCTTCGTCGGCATGTCGGGGATCGCGTTGGCGACCGGCCTCGTGTTCGCGCGCTTCTCGCGCCCGCGCGCCAAGATCATGTTCGCGAGCCAGGTGGTGGTGCACCCCATCGAAGGCCGCATGACGCTGATGGCGCGCGCGGCCAACGCCCGCCAGAACGTGATCGCCGAAGCGGGCGCGAAGCTGCGGCTCATCCGCATCGAAACCTCGTCGGACGGCTTTCGCGCGCGGCGCATCCACGACCTCAAGCTCGTGCGCGACCAGCATCCGCTCTTCACGCTGGGCTGGAATCTCATGCACGTGATCGACGAATCGAGCCCGCTCTACGGCGTCACACCCGAGATGCTGGCCGAGCAGCACGGTACGCTGCATGTCGTGATCGAGGGCTCCGACGAATCGACCGCGCAGACCATGCAGGCGCGCTTTAGCTGGTCGGACCGCCAGATCCGCTGGGACTACCGCTACGTCGACCTGATGAGCGACGCGGACGGCGTGAGCACGATGGACTACACGCACTTTCACGATGTCGTGCCATTCGATCGCGCGAAGCCCTACGCACCGCGGACGATCTGACGGATTGTCCCGAAGGCCGATCCGGGCGGGATCGCGGCCGCGCAGGGAAAATCTCTCTCCAAATTCGCCCGGCGCGGGCAGGCTCTCGCGCGAATAGGCGGCAGCGCCGGAGAGTTAGCAAAAAATTTCCGTCATTGGCGAGAAAAAATAGAGTCTCTTTCGCCGCTCTCCTCGGAGGGCGTACGACAGCAAAGCTAAGCATGAGATCGCAGCAAGTGCTCTGCATGGGCCCGGAGTAAGTGCTGAAGCACTAACTCCGGGCGACAGCTGAAGCGCTCACTGCGGTCGATATATGGAGACTCCCCCAATGACCGCGCGCCCCGCGTTCGGCGACACGTCCTCGCCGCTTGATACGCCGCCCCTCGCTGATTACAAGCTCACCGACAACCTCACCGCCACGCGCGGCCGCATCTTCCTGACCGGCACCCAGGCGCTGATCCGCCTCGCGCTCATGCAGCGCGCACTCGACCGCGCGCATGGCCTGAACACCGCGGGCTTCATCAGCGGCTATCGCGGCTCGCCGCTCGGCATGGTCGATCAGCAGGCGTGGAAGGCGAAGAAACTGCTCGAAGCCGCCGACGTGCGCTTCCTGCCCGCCATCAACGAGGAGTTGGGCGGCACCGCCGTGCTCGGCACGCAGCGCGTGGAAGCGGACCCGGAGCGCACCGTCGAAGGCGTGTTCGCGATGTGGTACGGCAAGGGCCCGGGCGTCGATCGCGCCGGCGACGCGCTCAAGCACGGCAACGCCTACGGCTCGTCGCCGCACGGCGGCGTGCTCGTGGTGGCCGGCGACGACCACGGCTGCGTGTCGTCGTCCATGCCGCATCAGAGCGACTTCGCGCTGATGGCGTGGCACATGCCTGTCGTGAATCCGTCGAACATCGCGGACATGCTCGAATTCGGCCTGTATGGCTGGGCGCTCTCGCGCTACTCGGGCGCGTGGGTGGGCTACAAGGCGATTTCGGAGACGGTGGAGTCGGGCTCGACCGTCGATCTCGATGCCATCAAAACCGACTGGCAAGCACCCGATTTGGCCACTGCAGGCTTTACGCCGCCGCCGGGCGGCCTGCACAACCGCTGGCCCGATCTGCCGAGTCTCGCCATCGAGCAGCGCCTCGCCGCCAAACTCGACGCCGTGCGCCACTTCGCGCGCATGAACAGCATCGACAAGTGGATCGCGCCGAGCCCGCATGCGAACGTGGGCATCGTCACCTGCGGCAAGGCGCATCTGGACCTGATGGAAACGCTGCGCCGTCTCGATCTCACCGTCGACGACCTCGATCGCGCGGGCGTGCGCATCTACAAGGTGGGCCTGTCGTTCCCGCTGGAAATGTCGCGTATCGACGCGTTCGTCTCGGGCCTCACCGACGTGCTCGTGATCGAAGAGAAGGGCCCCGTGATCGAGCAGCAGATCAAGGACTACCTCTACAACCGCAAGGAAGGCGCGCGCCCCACCGTGATCGGCAAGCACGCCGAAGACGGCACGCTGCTGCTCTCCGAGCTGGGCGAGCTGCGCCCCTCGCGCATCCTGCCCGTGTTCGCCGCGTGGCTCGCGAAGCACCGTCCGGCGCTCGACCGCCGCGAGCGCGTGGTCGATCTCGTCGCGCCGCAAATCCTCTCGAACGCCGCCGACGCCGTGCGCCGCACGCCCTACTTCTGCTCGGGCTGCCCGCACAACACGTCGACCAAGGTGCCCGAAGGCTCGATCGCGCAGGCCGGTATTGGCTGCCACTTCATGGCTTCGTGGATGGAGCGCGACACCACGGGCCTGATCCAGATGGGCGGCGAAGGCGTGGACTGGGCCGCGCACTCGATGTTCACGAAGATGCCGCACGTGTTCCAGAATCTCGGCGACGGCACCTACTTTCACTCAGGCATCCTTGCGATTCGCCAGGCAGTCGCGGCGAAGACCAACATCACCTACAAGATCCTCTACAACGACGCCGTGGCGATGACGGGCGGCCAGCCCGTGGACGGCAGCATTTCCGTGCCGCAGATCGCACGCCAGGTGGAAGCCGAAGGCGTCTCGCGCTTCGTGGTGGTGAGCGACGAGCCCGAGAAGTACGACGGCCATCACGGCCTGTTCCCGAAGGGCACGACGTTCCATCACCGCAGCGAACTGGACACGGTGCAGCGCGAACTGCGCGAAACGCCGGGCGTGACCGTGCTGATCTACGACCAGACCTGCGCCGCCGAAAAGCGCCGCCGCCGCAAGAAGGGCGAATTCCCCGACCCGGACAAGCGTCTCTTCATCAACGAGGAAGTGTGCGAAGGCTGCGGCGATTGCGGCGTGCAGTCGAATTGCCTTTCAGTTGAGCCCGTGGAAACGGAGCTGGGCCGCAAGCGCCGCATCGACCAGTCGTCGTGCAACAAGGACTATTCGTGCGTGAACGGCTTCTGCCCGAGCTTCGTGACCGTCGAGGGCGGCAAGCTCAAGAAGGCCGCGGGCGCCGCGTTCGATCCGCAGGCGCTCACCGCGCGCGTGAATGCGCTGCCCATGCCGGCCACGCATCTCGACAACGCGCCCTACGACATCCTCGTGACGGGCGTGGGCGGCACCGGAGTCGTGACCGTGGGCGCGCTCATCAGCATGGCCGCGCATCTGGAAGGCAAGAGCGCTTCGGTGCTCGACTTCATGGGCTTCGCACAGAAGGGCGGCTCGGTGCTCTCGTTCGTGCGCTTCGCGGCCACCGACGCGCTGCTCAACCAGGTGCGCATCGACACGCAGCAGGCCGACCTGCTGCTCGCCTGCGACATGGTGGTGGGCGCGAGCGCCGACGCGCTGCAAACCGTGCGGCACGACCGCACGCGCATCGTCGTGAACACGCATGAGATTCCGAACGCGTCGTTCGTGCAGAACCCCGAAGCGAACCTGCACGCCGACGCGCTGCTCGCGAAGATGCGGCACGCGGCGACCGGCGGTGCTTCGAACGCGCAGGATCCACTCTCCGCATGCGACGCGCAGGCGCTTGCGCAGCGTTATCTCGGCGACACGATCGGCGCCAACATCGTGATGCTCGGCTTCGCGTGGCAACTTGGCCTCGTGCCGGTTTCGCTCGCGGCGCTCACGCGCGCCATCGAGCTGAACAACGTGGCCGTGCAGGCGAACCTGTTCGCGTTCTCCATCGGCCGCATGGCCGCCGCCGATCCCGCTGCGCTCGAAGCGCTCGACACGCAACGTGCGGCCGCCGCGAAAGCCACGGCGCGCAAGCTCACGCAAACGCTCGACGAACTGATCGCCGACCGCGAAGCGCGTCTGCTCGCGTATGGCGGCGCGAGCTACGTGAAGCGCTATCGCGCGCTGGTCGATGCCGCACGCAGCGCCGACAAGAGTGCGGAGAAAACGCTCGCGCGCGCCGTCGCGACCACGTTCTATCGGCTGCTTGCCGTGAAGGACGAATACGAAGTCGCGCGCCTGCACGCCGACCCGGCGTTGCGCGCCGCGCTCGAGGCGCAGTTCGAGGGCACGGCGGGCAGCGACTTCACCGTGAAGTTCAACCTCGCGCCGCCGCTCATCGCGCGTGAAAAGAACGGCCAGCCTCCGCGAAAGATGCAGTTCGGCCAGTGGATGTGGAGTGCGTTCGGGCTGCTCAAGAAGGGCCGCAGCGTGCGCGGCACGTGGCTCGATCCGTTCGGCAAGACACTGGAGCGCCGCATGGAGCGCGCCCTCGCCGGCGACTACGAGGCGACGCTGCGCGGTGCGTTCGCGAGCCTCACCGCCGAAAACGCCGACGACATCGCCAAGCTCGCGACTCTGCATCAACGTGTGCGTGGCTATGGGCACGTCAAGCTGGCGAACCTCGCGGCGGTCAAACGCAGCGAGCGCGAACTGGCGGCGCGCCTTGCCATCGACGTGAAGACGAGCGTCGCCGTCCGGGAAGCCCTCGCGTCGTTCAAGGGTGCTGGCGCGTTGCGCGGCATTCCGGTGGTCGTGGCGAAATAAGGTGAAGTGAGCCGGCAGGCGCGCGCCGTTCATCTGAATGGCGCGCGCTTTTTTATGGGTCAGGCGTCGAGCAGGTTCCGCGCGCGCCGCACCTTGTTTTCGTCGACGGGAGCGAGTCCCTTGCCGTCGATGCGCACGCCCGAGCCGAAGTGAACCGCGCGTACCCGCGTCGAACTTACGAATTGCGCCACGCGGTCGAGCGTGAGTCCTGCGCCCGCCAGCACCGTGCAATGCGTGTGCGCCGCGCGCTGCACGAGCGTTGCGATCTGCGCCTGCGCGTCAAGCACCGAAGGCTTGCCGCCCGAGGTGAGGACGTTCGTCACGGCGTCGAAACCGAGCAGCACGTCGAACGCCTCCTGCAGATCGCGCGCTTCGTCGAACGCGCGATGAAACGTGAGCGACATGCCGTCGGCGGCGTCGATCGCGCGCTGCAGTCCTTCGCGATCGACTTCATGCGAAGGCGTGAGCATGCCGATCACGACCGCATGCGCGCCCGCGAGCTTCGCGGCGCGCACGTCGCGCAGCATCACCGTGTAATCGTTCGAATCGTAAATAAACGCGCGGCTGTGCGGCCGCACGATCACGTTCACGGGAATCGCCACCGCCGCGACCACGGCTTCGATCATGCCGATGCTCGGCGTGAGGCCGCCCTCGCCCATTGCGGTGACGAGTTCGAGACGATCCGCGCCGCCGCGCTCGGCGGCTTGCGCATCGGCGACGGTGGTCGCGATGACCTCCAGCAGTACCCGTTCATGTGGCATGTTTGCGCGCCATGTCGTGAGAAACACGACATGATCGCAGATGCACGCCTACTCGAACCAGTCGATGTCGCCGCACAGCACGCACAGGCGCTCGCCCACCTGCACCGCCATCGACAGCGTCAGGCACGGCAGCGCCTCGTTGATCGACAGATACGGTCCGGTCACGTGCACGCGCCCCGGCGTGACGAGCGCCGTGCGGAAGTACGGCCTGCGCAGCCAGCTCGCGCCTTGTGCGTCCTCGAGCGGCAAAAAGCGCGCATCGCGCTCCGCGCGGTCGACGCGCAGCACCACGTTGCGGCCCGCCTGCCGGCCGTTCGAATCGAGCAGATAGCAGCGCGCCGCATGATCGAGCGCGAGGAAGTTCCAGCACACCTCCTCCATCGATTCGCCGGCCGAAAGCCGTTCGGCCGCGCGCTCGAACGCACGCAGATAAGGCACGAGGCGATTCGTCTCGCCGCGCTCGCGCGTTTCGGTCTGCTGACGAAAACGCTCGGTCGCCTCGGCGATCACGGCTTGCGCCTGGGCGGCGTCGGCGAGTCCGGGCGCGGGCCGCGCGAAGAAGAAGCCCTGCACGAAATCCGCGTTGCACGCGAGCGCGAGCTGCGCCTCGTGTTCCGTCTCCACGCCTTCGATCAGCACGAGCTTGCCCGCGTCGTGCAACAGCGCCACGAGCGCGGGCAGCGTCGCGGCCATGTCGGCGCGATGCTGCGCGTGCATGAGCATGATGCGGTCGAGCTTCACGATGTCGGGATTGAGCTGCCACACGCGGCCGATATCGACGTTGCCCGCGCCGAAGTCGTCGAGCGCCACGAGAAAGCCGCGCTCGCGAAACGTCGCCACGGCCTGCGCGAGGGCGTCGAGATCGGTCGCGTCGTCTTCCAGCACCTCGAGCACGACGCGCCGCGGCGCGATGTTCAGCCGCCGCAGGTTCGCGAGCAGCGCCGCCGAGTGATACGGCTCGATCAGCGTGCCCGGATGCACGTTGAGAAAGAGCCATTCGCGCTCCGCGCCGAGCAGCGCGAAGTTCTCCAGATGCAGCCCCTGGGCGAGCCGGTCCACCAGCAGCGCTTCGCCCACGCGCGCGGCGTCGCCGAACACGTCGAGCGGCGAAACCGGGCGGTCGAGCGGATCGTGCGCGCGCAGTAGCCCTTCGTAGCCCACCGCACGCATGTGCGAGAGGCTGAACACCGGCTGGAACACGCTCGTGAGCGTGAGGTCGCCATGGTGTGCGCTGTAGCGCTGCAGCCCCGAAGTGACGCTGAGATCGAAGCCGTGAGGGGTCACGGCTGTTTTGTCCTGTTGCTCTGTGATCATGCCATCCTCTAGCGCGTAGGAAGGACGCTGCAGTCCGCACAGCCTCTGCACGGCCCGCGCTCGTCCTCCATAGCCTGATTTTCGTTGCGCCACAGGAGGGGTTAAGCAAGGTCCGTGCTCGCTCGCACTGCGATCTGGCACGCATCGCGAAATGCGTTCGCGCCCATCGCGTGCGCCGCGAAGGGGCACGCCGTGCACCGCGCGAGACCTCGCACGGCGCACCGATATCGTGCGCCTTTCCACGCGCCTTTGCTTCGGTGGTGGCGCACACAGGGCGGACAAATTGCCGCATTTTCGGCACATATCGGGCTTGCCACGCGTTCGCCCTGCGCGCTTCGCGGCAGCTTACAGACGCGTCAGGCTACACTGTCCCTCGACCGGCGCGCCCTCCTCTAATGCGCGCCAGAACGCCGTGCCGCATCGCGCTTGAAAAGAGGCGTCCGTCCCCTCTTCAACGCTTCCCCTTGGTCCCGTTTGGCCTCGTTTGGCCTCGTTGGGTCCCGTTTGGCCCCCGCTACGTTTTTCGATGGACATTCTCTTCACCGTTCTCATTCTGCTGCTCGCCGTTGCCGTGTCCGGCATCCTCGCGCGCACCGTGCCACTCAAGCTTCCGCTGCCGCTCGTGCAGATCGGTATCGGCGCGTTGCTCACGTTTCCGCTCGTGAATCCGCACGTCACGTTCGATCCCGACATCTTCATGGCGCTGTTCATTCCGCCGCTGCTGTTCGCGGACGGCTGGCGCATGCCCAAACGCGAGTTCTTCTTGCAGCGCCGCGCGATCCTCATGCTCGCGCTCGGGCTCGTGCTGCTGACGGTCGTCGCCGTGGGCTATTTCGTGCACTGGCTCGTGCCGCAGATCTCGCTGCCCGTGGCGTTCGCGCTCGCCGCCGTGCTTTCGCCCACCGACGCCGTCGCGCTCGCGGGCATCGCCGGCAAGGACCGCATTCCCGCGCAGCTCATGCACATCCTCGAAGGCGAAGCGCTGATGAACGACGCCTCGGGCCTCGTCGCGCTCAAGTTCGCCGTGGCGGCCGCGCTCACCGGCTACTTTTCGCTGCGCGCGGCGGCGCTCAGCTTCGTCGTGATCGCGGCGGGCGGTCTGGCGCTTGGGGCGGCGATCGGCTGGCTCTTCAGCTTCGTGTCGGCGCGCTTTCTCAACACGACCGAAGAGGGCGACCCCGCGCCCGGCGTCGTGCTCACCTTGCTGATTCCGTTCGCGGCGTATCTGTTCGCCGAGCACCTCGAAGTGTCCGGTGTGCTCGCAGCCGTTTCCGCCGGGATGACGATGAACTTCACGAGCGTCGCGCACAAAGGACCGGTGTCGACACGCGTGCGCGCCACGAGCACCTGGTCGATGATCGAGTTCGTCTTCAACGGCATGGTGTTCACGCTGCTCGGCCTGCAGTTCCCGGGCATTCTCGGCAAGGCGCTGCTCGACGCGCACCACACGAGCAACGTGCAGATGCTGCGCCTCATCGGCTACATCGCCGCCGTGCTTGCGGCGCTCTACGCCATGCGCTTCGGCTGGGTGTGGCTGCTGCGCTGGGTGGCGAGCCGGGGCGCCGCGCGTCACGGCGTGGCGAACGCGGTGCCGGGCCTGCGCACCGTGGCGATCACCACGGTCGCGGGCGTGCGCGGCGCGGTGACGCTCGCGGGCGTGCTCTCGCTGCCCGTGGCGCTCGCCAACGGCAGCCCGCTGCCCGGGCGCGACAGCGCCATTTTCATCGCGACGGGCGTGATCCTCGCCTCGCTGCTGGTGGCGATCGTCGGCCTGCCGCTCCTGCTGCGCGGCGTGCGGCGCGGCGCGCAGGGACCGCACGCGGCCGAGGAGCGCGCGGCGCGCATCCAGGCGGCGCAGGCGGCCATCCGCGCCGTGGATGCGGTGCACGAAAAGGTCAGCGAGGATCTCGACGAATCGCAGGCCGCCTACGCCGCCGACACGACCGCGCGCGTAATGGACGCCTATCGCCGCCGCCTCGCCTCGCTCGACGCCGACCGCGACCGCAGCGCGAACGCGCGCCGCTCGGACGCGCTGGAAATGGAAATGCGCCTCGCCGGCATGCGCGCCGAACGCGCGACGCTGCTCAGGCTGCGCAACCAGATGCAGATCAACGACGAGACGCTCGCGAAGCTGATGCGCGAAGTCGATCTTTCGGAGACGGCGATGACGACGCGCGGGCGCAATCGCAACTGAGCACGTAGGCGCAGATGCGTGGGAATCGGGAGACGGGAAAACGCGGCGCCGAGGACCGGCGCCGCATGTCACGGTGAGGCTTAAACCGCCGCTTCCTGCGCCGGCTTGCGACGCAGCAGCGCGTAGAGAATGATCGCGCCGAACGTGGCGGTGCCGATGCCGCCCAGCCCGAAGCCGCCGAGCTTGAGCGAGAAGTCGCCCGCGCCGAGCACGAGCGTGACCGCGGCGACGATGAGATTGCGGTTGTCCGAGAAGTCCACCTTGTTGACGACCCAGATACGCGCGCCCGTCACGGCGATCAGACCGAACACGACGATCGAGACGCCGCCCAGCACCGGGCCGGGAATCGTCTGAATGACGGCGCCGAACTTCGGCGAGAAGCCGAGCACGAGCGCGATGAGCGCAGCGATCACGAACACGAGCGTCGAGTAGATTTTCGTCACGGCCATCACGCCGATGTTTTCCGCGTAGGTCGTGACACCCGTGCCGCCCGCGAATCCCGAGACGATCGTGGCTAGGCCGTCGCCAATGAACGCGCGGCCCACATAGCGGTCGAGGTTGTAGCCCGTCATCGCGGAAACCGCCTTGATGTGGCCGAGGTTCTCCGCCACCAGAATCACGGCGATCGGCACGAGCAGCGTCATGGCGTGCGGGTCGAACACCGGCGCGGTGAACTTCGGCATACCGAACCAGGCGGCGTTCGCGACAATCGAGAAGTCGATCGGCTTGCCCAGGCCCATGCCGTTCGTGACGATCGCGTAGATCACATAGGCGATCAACAGGCCGACGAGAATCAGCAGACGCTGCAGCATGCCGCGCGTGAACACGGCCACGCCGCCCACGCAGAGCACGGTGACGATCGCCATCCACGAGTCGAAGATCGAACCGCTCACGCCCTTCACTGCGATGGGCGCGAGATTCAGCCCGATCACGCAGACGATCGCACCGGTCACCACCGGCGGCATGAGCGTTTCGATCCATTTGGTGCCGACGGCCGAGACGAGCAGGCCGATCAGCGTATAAGCCACCCCGCACGCGATGATGCCGCCGAGCGCGACCGGAATATTGGGATTGGGTCCCTGCCCGCCGTAGCCCGTGACAGCGATTACGAGACCGATGAACGCGAAGCTCGAACCGAGATAGCTCGGCACGCGCCCGCCCACCACCACGAAGAACAGCAGTGTGCCGACACCCGACATGAAAATGCACAGGTTCGGATCGAAGCCCATGAGCAGCGGCGCAAGCACGGTCGAGCCGAACATCGCGACGACGTGCTGCACGCCCATGGCGAACATCTGCGGCCAGGGCAGGCGCTCGTCGGGAGCCACGACGCTGCGGGCGTCACCCGTCTGCGCGCGCCAGCGGGGGAAATAGGAGTCGGACATGGGTTCCTCTTGTCGGCGTGATTTGCGGTCTGGTTGTGGTTTTGATTGTTGGCGCGCACGCATCGAAGCAACGGCCGCCCTTGATGCAGGTCAGGCGGGAGTGTACGGAGCCGCAATCGGCGTGGCAAGCCGGATGTCGGGCATCCGAAACACTCCCGGCGGCCGTCGACCCGAGCCGTGAAGTCAGCACCGAATGGAGTTTCAGACTCATCCTATATTAGGGGTGGGTTGCCGGATCTAGACTGTCCTTGCTGCGTGACCCTCACGAGAGTTCATGCAGTGTTGGCAAGCAGCAAACTCTCCGACTTCCCCGCTCCAGTTCCCCGCTGGAGCGGCTTTTTTTGCCCACACGATCGGAGCCCTTCGCGCGTTCAGGCGAATGCGGATTCCGCGAGTTCCCGCGCGTAATCGCGCACGTCTTCCGGCCAGGGCGCATTCGCCGCTTCGAAGCGGCTACGCTCGCCCGCGTACAGCGCGCGCAACGCCTCCTCGTAATTCGGCATATCGCCGGCCAGTGCAGTCATGAAGCGATGCGCGGTTTCCTGGGCCGCGCGCACGCGTTCGCGTGCCTCGCTCGCATGGCGCGCGGCATCCACGAGCCGGCGCAACACCACCGATGCCCCGCCGGGCTGCGCGCCGAGCCAGTCCCAGTGGCGCGGCAACAGCGTCACCTCGCGCGCCACCACGCCGAGCTTCGGGCGGCCGCGGCCGCGCGGGGCGTCGTCCGGGGCGGCTTCGTCGATGACGTCCGGCGCGGTTGCGCCTTCCTCGCGACTGGCCTGTGCGACGATGCGCGCCTCGATGTCCTTATCCGTGCCGCGCAGATCGAATTCGAGCGGACGCGCGTCGCGGTCGTCGAAGACCAGCATCGTTGCGCCGTTTTCGTTTCCGTTTTCGTTCACTTCGCGTTCGAGTTCCGCCTTGACCGCCAGCGCCACCTGAAGCGGTGCGCCGCGCGCGATCAGGCGCGTGCCCGCAAAAGCCGTACAGCCGTTCGCCACCACCATGGTGTTCTCCTTCCTGGTATCCAATGATGGGCGAATATTACCCGGGTAAATTGGGTGGCGCAATATCATCCGGGTAAAATTTGATGACGGTCAGCCGGAGCGGCCTCTTAGATCCGCGCCGCGCGCGTCGTCGGTCGTGGCGGGCAGCCATGCCGCCACGCGGTTGCGGCCCGAGCGCTTGGCGGTATAAAGCGCCGCGTCGGCGGCATCGGTCAGCGCGCGCCAGTCGGCAAACGCGCTTTGCGTCGTGCAGGCCACGCCCACGCTCACCGTGAGCACACCGTTCGGGCTGTCGGCATGCGGCAGCGCCAGCGCCTCGATCGCGGCGCGCACCTTCTCGGCCAGGGCGAGCGCCTGGGCCTCGCCCGTGTCGGGCAGCACCAGCACGAATTCTTCGCCGCCGTAGCGCGCCGCACAGTCCGCCGCGCGGCGTGCGTGTGCGCCGATCGCGTGGGCGACGGCCGCGAGCGCGTCGTCGCCCGCGAGGTGACCGTAGCGGTCGTTGTAGAGCTTGAAGCGGTCCACATCGAGCAGCACGAGCGCGAGCGGGCTGCCCGAGCGGCGTGCGCGCGCCCATTCGTGGTCCGCGCGGGTTTCGAAGGCGCGCCGGTTCGCGAGCGACGTGAGCGCGTCCGTGCCCGCCTGCGCGCGCAACTCCGCCTCCACTGCGCCGCGCTGGCGCAACTGGCGCGTGAACATCAACGCGAGCGCGATCAGCGAGACGTCGAGCACCGCCGTGAGCGTGCCGATGATCCAGGCGCGCACGCGCCATTCGCGATAGATGTCGTCCGCCGCGACCGCGACGCTGAACACGAGTGGGTAACCCTCCACGCGCCGCAGCGCGAACCAGCGCCGCACGCGGTCGACCGGACCGAGCGAGAAGAAACCGCTAGCCTGGGATCGCTGGAACCGCTGGAAGAGCGCGGATTCCGCAACGCTCTTGCCGATCAGATCGGGAACGTACGGGCGGCGCATGAGCAGCGTGCCATCGGCGAGCGTGAGCGCCAGCGCGCCGTTCGTGCCGATGTCCACGCCGCTGAACAATTGCCGGAAATAATCGAGCCGCATCGTGCCGACCACGACGCCCGCGAACGAGCCGTCGGGGTTCGAGAGACGGCGGCTCAATCCGATGGTCGCGTTGGCCGGTCCGTCGCGTGGAATGAACGGGTGGCTCAGAAAGAGGCCCACGTGCGGCGAGTCGCGCTGCGCGATGAAGTAGTCGCGGTCGGCCACATTGAGCGCGCGCGGCGGCACCGCGCGCGAATCGAACACCACGTCGCCCACTGCGTTGGTCACGAAGATCGCGCCGAGATTCTTCGCCGTGGCCGAGCGGTCGAACAGCACATTCTGGCGAATGTCGGGGGGCAGCGCGGCGAGACGGGGATCGTCGATGGCGTCGATGACGGCCTGCAGCGAAAGGTTGTAGACGTCGAAATTGCGCGCCGTGTCGCGCTCGAAAAGCAGCGCCATATTGGAGGCGGAAGCGCGGGCGCTCGCGAGCGCGTCGTGCCGCATCTGCGCCATGACCCACGCGGCGATCAGCGTCAGCACTGCGGCCAGCGCGATGCCGATGGCAAGCACGGCGTTCGGTCGGCGGATCATCATCTCGGGCCTTCGGGGGCTGGCCTTGCAGCGGCGCCGGTTGCCGGGCGCTTGCTGTGCGTATGCATTCATCCTCGCATGCCATGTGAGTCGTGGCTATGCGGGCAAGTCCGGTCGAGCGCCCCATTCTCCTGAATAAAGTGCGCTTCGAGTGCCGTGCGTTTGGTTAGTTTGGATTCCTCTGCTTTATCGTGTGAGTCCGTTTGCGCTTGTCATGCTGCAGGGTCAGTCGTCGTGCACGCCGACGATTGCGCGCGCCTCGATCCATGCTCGCCACTGGCCGCCGAAGTCGAAAGCCGGGTCGATGTCGAAGGCTTGCGCAAGCGCATCGTCGAGCGTGGCGCCATCACGCAGCGCCACAAAGGCCGCGTGGGCGGCATGCGTGTGCACGAGCGGCGCGGGCCGCCATTGCGGCCGGACCACGAGCGTCCACGACGGCATGTCCACACGCTCGGGCCAGACGCCGCCCGGCTGGTGCGCCCGCCAGATCGCCACGGCATCGAAGCGTAACGCGAGCGCGGCGCAGGCGGGATGCACCGCGAGACGCGCCTGCGCCAGACGCTCCGCGCCGAGCGCTTGCCATTGCTGCGCGTTAAGTGGCGTGGCGTTCGCTGCGTAACTGGCGGCGTGCAGCGCCCATTCGAGCCGCGCGACATCGCCGAAATACGCATAACGTATGTCGGTCTCGTAGCGCTCGACGAATTCGGGCAGTCGCGCGCCGAAGCGGTTCAGATCGGCATCGCGAGAAGGATGCGCGCGCGCGTAGGCCAGCGCGAGTGCATCGAACCAGGCCTCGCCAGACAGGGCCGCGAGCACCGGATACGCGTTCGCAAGCGCAAGCCGCCGCGCCGCCCGCCCATTGCCGCGATACAGGCCCATGCGCTCGTGCAGCAGCGCGGCATCGGCGGGAAGCAGTTCGTGGGCGAGCGCCGCATCGGCGGCGGGATCGTCCAGTGCGGCGGCGAAAGCTTGTTGCGTCGCTTCCAGCGCGTTGTGCACGGTCATGAGCGCAGCTCCGATGCTTGACGCGCATGTTTCGCGCAGCGTTCGCGCGCGAGACGCGCCTCGTCGAGCAGCACCTCGAGCGCCGGCACCGCCGTGTCCCACTCGATGAGCGTGGGCGTCGCGCCAAAGCGTTCGAGCGCGGCCTCGTACAGCGCCCAGACCGCCGGCGCGACGCGCGAACCGTGATCGTCGATCACGGCGGCGGGCGTCGCGCGATGCCCTGCCAGATGGATTTCGCCGACGATCTGCGGCGGCAGTGCGGCCATGGCCGCCAGTGCATTTTCACCGTGGTTGCATTGATTCACGTACAGATTGTTCACGTCGAGCAGCACGCCACAGCCCGTGCGCTGCGCGAGCGTCGCGAGGAATTCCGCCTCGCTCCAGGTATCGCCGCGAAATCGTACGTAGGTCGAAACATTTTCGATCAACACGGTCCGGCGCAGCGCGTCCTGCATCTGCGAGACGCGCGCGCTCATGTGATCGAGCGAGGCTTGCGTGAGCGGCATCGGCAGCAGATCGTGCAGCGCGCCTTGCGCGCTCGCGCCCCAGCATAAATGCTCGGAAACCACAGCGGGGTCGATGCGCTCCACGAGCCGCGCGAGCCTCGCGAGATGCGCCGTATCGAGCGGCGCGGCAGAGCCGAGCCCCAGCCCCACGCCGTGCAGGCTCACCGGCAAATCGCGGCGCACCGTTTCGAGCACGTGCAGGTCGTAGCCGCCTTCGCCGAAGTAGTTCTCGCTGTGGACTTCGATCCAGTCGACCGCAGGAGGCCCGGCCATGAAGGCCTCGTAGTGCGCGTGACGCAGGCCAATGCCCACGCCACTGAGTGCGCCTGGCGCGCTCATCTCGCGCGTCCCGCCTTGCGCGCCGCCTCAGCCGCGAGGCTCATTTTTCGGCCGTGCCGCCAAGCTTCTCGCACGTGCCCTTCGGCATGGTCTTGAAGTCGCCCTTGTCATGGTCGACCTTGGCCTGGCCCGCGCAGTCGTGCACACCGGTCTTGCTCGAGCAATCGTTCTGGCCGGCCTTGGCGACGCCGTAGCAATTCACGGTGTCGTCCGCGTGGGCCACGCCCGCGCCGGCCGTCGCCAGACCCGCGAGCGCGGCGGCGATCAGCGCCTGGCGGCCGAGAGAGTTCTTCATCGCGTTTCTCCTTGAACTTCGAAATGGGTTTCGCAGCAAGCGATCGGCTGCGCAGCCGTCGCAACGCGCGGCCCCGGGTGCCCTATTTTGCCTCACCCGAGCGCGACCAGCCCGGTCGAAGCGCCGCTGATCGGCGGAATTATTGCAATCTCGGTAATGATGTTTGCTGGACTGCGGTATTTTTCTTTGAAGTGCGCGGCAATAAAGTGTCATCAACGGTTCGAACAGCACGATTGTTACGGATCGACAACATAATTTTCGGAGGTTGTTACCATGAAGAAACTGATTGCTGCTGCACTCGCCGCTACCGTCCTCGCCGCTCCGGCCCTGTCGTTCGCACAAGCCGAGCAAGCGCCCGTGACGCGCGCTCAAGTTCGCGCCGAACTGGTTCAACTGGAAAAGGCCGGCTACCGCCCGAATCTGTCGAGCCCGTACTATCCGGAAGACCTGCAGGCTGCCGAGGCGCGCGTCGCCCAGCAGAACGGCGCTGCAGAAGCCACGGCCTACGGCGCGTCGACGAACGGCAGCGCCCAAACCGGCACCCGCGCACCGAACATCAAGCCGACCTACTTCGGCCAGTAATCGCGGCTCACACGTAGTGCCGGCGCACTACGCGAGCAACGCCTGGCGGGCCCGCTCTCCCGATTAGGAGACAGCGGGCCCGCCGTTCATTTCTGCGCCGCGCGTGCAATGCGCGCGGCAGAAATAAGCGGCACGCCCACGAAAACCTCCGCCGCCGGAAATCCGGTGGCTTTGCCCGGACTGCGGTCCGGGCCTTTTTCCTCCTTCTCTTTCGCGACGCATGCGGCCCGCTTTATTAGCGCGGGCCGCGCGCGAAGGCGGCTCACTCGCGGGGCCCTAGAAGCCGTGGGTCACGAGCGAGAGCACGGAAAGATCGGGGTGCGTGCCGTCGATGATGCTGCGGCCGACGTGCACCGCCTCTTCGATGGCATCCTGCTCGCTGCGCCAGGTTTCGTCGCCATTCGCGTGATACGTGACCGTATGGCCCGGCTTCGCGGGATTCGCGCCGGGATGGCAAACGTAGGCCGTGTAGGTGTAGCGGTTCGCGCCTTCCTCGGCTGGCGTGGCGCTGACGTGAATCTCGAAGCCTTCGTAGTCGACCTGATGCATCGCAAGCGGTTGAGCGCTCATGGTGACCTCCGGGTGCCGCGGGTTAGCGGCTGCGGGCTATCTGGCCGATGGGTATGCGGCCAGGTGTTCGGTATTGATTCGGTATTGGGAAGTTTAGGCGATGGGTCCCGGGCGGGTGGCCTACTATTGCAGGGCGATCCACCACCCTGGGAGCTTAGACATGGCATCGAACACCGTCCGCCTGCATCGTGTGCTGCGCGCGCCGCCCGAGCGCATCTATCGCGCCTTTCTCGATGCGAGCGCAGTCGTGAAATGGCTGCCGCCCAACGGCTTCACCTGCACGGTTCATGAACTCGACGCGAAAGTCGGCGGCCGCTACCGGATGTCGTTCAAGAATTTCACGGCCGGCCACGGTCATTCGTTCGGCGGCGAATATCTCGAGCTCGTGCCGAACGAGCGTTTGCGATACACCGGTGTGTTCGAGGATCAGCACCTGTCCGGCACCATGCAGACGACCGTGGAGCTGCGCGCCGTGTTCTTCGGCGCGGAAATGACCGTCGTGCAGGAAGGCATACCGGAGATCATTCCGGTCGAGGCGTGTTATCTGGGCTGGCAGGAGTCGCTGGCGTTGCTCGCAAAGCTCGTCGAGGCCGAAATCCAGCAGTAAAGAAAAAGGGGCGCTCGCGCCCCTTCTTTCCGACCGTGTGCTGCCTCAATACCCGAGCGCGCAGCCGTCCTTGCGATGATCGGACGCGCCGGTCAACACGCCCCGCTCCCAGTCGATGCGGATCGCCTGCGAACCGCCAATCGGCCCGGCAGCGGGCACGAGCTTGAAGCCGCGATCCGCGAGCACCGCGCGCGCGTTGGCGGGCAGGGTCGATTCGATTTCCACGGTGCCCGTGCCAGGGCGCGGAAAGACACGCGGCAGATCCATCGCCGCCTGCATGTCGAGGCCGTAATGCAGCACCTTCGAGAGGAAGTGCGCATGGCCCATGGCCTGATAGTGGCCGCCCATCACGCCGAAACTCATCTGCACGCGGCCGTCACGCGCGACCATCCCGGGAATGATGGTGTGCATCGGACGCTTGTGCGGCGCAATCGCGTTGGGGTGTCCTGGCGCGACCGAGAAACTCATGCCGCGGTTGTGCAGCATCACGCCGGATTCCTTGCCCATCAGCCCGCTGCCGAATGGATAGAACAACGAATTGATGAAGCTCACGCAGTTGCGGTCGCGATCGACGACGGTGATGTAGACCGTGTCGCGGTGCTCGACCCGGCTGAGCGCGGCGGCCGGGTCCAGAACGCTTTCGAGGTCGATGCGGCTGCGCAGGCTGTCCACATAGTCGTCGGATAGCAGGCGATCGACATCGACGCCGCCATGGCGCGGGTCGCCCAGCACGGCGTCGCGTACGGCGTAGGCGAGCTTCGCCGCCTCGATCTCGCGATGCAGACGGTCGGCGTCGAGCGGGCTGCCTTCGGCGTCGTATTTGTCGAGCAGGCGCAGCAAAAGCAGCGCAATGATGCCCTGCCCTGCCGGCGGACATTCGATCACGTCGTAGCCGCGGAATTTCGCGCGGATCGGCGTGACGTATTCGCCGCGGAATTCGGCGAAATCGTCCAGCGTGTGCAAGCCGCCGTGCGCCTGAAGCTGCGCGACGAGATCGGCCGCGATGGCGCCGCGGTAGAACGCGTCGCGGCCCGATTCGGCGATGGCGCGCAGCGTGTTCGCGAGGCGCGGTTGACGGTGCGTCGAGCCGGCTCGCGGCGCAGCGCCATCCACGAGCATGGTGGTGCGCGCTACGGCGTCGCGCGAGAGCGTTTCCACTTCTGCCGCCCAGTCGTGCGCGGTGCGCGGCGCGACGGCGTAGCCTTCTTCAGCGAAACGGATGGCCGGAGCCAATACGTCGCGCAGCGGCAAATGGCCGTGATCGCGATGGAGCGTGGTCCATGCATCCACCGCGCCCGGCACCGTGACCGCGTGCGTCGAATGACGCGCGATGGTTTCCACGCCCATGGCGCGCAGACGCTCGGCGCTCGCGGCCGCGGGGGCCCAGCCGGAGCCGTCGTAGGCGATCACGTCATCCGTGCCGCCGCGCGAATAGAGCGCGAAACAGTCGCCGCCTATGCCCGTCGAGCCGGGTTCGACCACGCACTGCACCGCGCACGCGGCAATCGCGGCATCCATGGCGTTGCCGCCGGCGGCGAGAATCTGGACGGCGGCGAGCGTCGCGCTCGGGTGCGAAGTCGCAGCCATGCCGTTGCGAGCCATGACGAGCGAGCGGCCCGGCGTTTCGAAGTTACGCATCGAAGCGTTCTCCTCTTTTGGTATCCTGATGATGTGTTATTTCACGTGACACAGCATTGCGGCTCATGCCTACGCAGATGCAGGCATGGCAGTTCGCAACGTGCGCTTCAAGAACGTCTGCGTACGCGGATGCGAAGGCGCGGTGAAAATGCGCTCGGGCGGCCCCTCTTCGATCAACTCGCCCTGGTCGAGCACGACCACGCGATCGGCCACCTCGCGAGCAAAGCCCATTTCGTGCGTGACGACGACCATCGTCATGCCGTCCTCCGCCAGCTCCTTCATTACCTGCAGCACTTCGCCGACGGTTTCCGGATCGAGCGCGCTGGTGGGCTCGTCGAAAAGCAGCACCTTCGGCTGCATCGCAAGTGCGCGGGCGATGGCGATGCGTTGCTGCTGGCCGCCGGAAAGCTGCGACGGATAGTGGTCGGCGCGATCGGCAAGACCCACGCGGGCGATCAGCGCCTTTGCCTGCTTGATCGCCTCTTCGCGCGGCATCTTCAGCACATGGATAGGCGCCTCGATCACGTTCTCCAGCGCCGTCATGTGCGGAAACAGATTGAAGCGCTGGAACACCATGCCGATATCGCGGCGCTGCCGTGCGAGCTGGCGCGCCGAATCGCGCACCAGCGTGCCGTTCGGGCGCTCGACAAAGCCGAGCAGATGGCCGTTCACGCGCACCCGCCCGCTGTCGTACGACTCGAGCAGATTGAGGCAGCGGATGAACGTGGTCTTGCCCGACCCCGACGAGCCGATCAGCACCACCACTTCCCCCTTCGCGACGCTCAACGAAATGCCGTTGAGCACCTTGGTCGAGCCGAACGACTTGTGAATGTCCGACGCCTCGATGACGATTTCGCGTGCTTCGTTCATGTCAACGCCCCCGCAGCAGTTTCATCGTTTGCGCGCCGAACAGACGCGTATTCGCAGCCGGCTTCGCCTCGGCGCGGCCGAAGTGGGCTTCGAGCCGCCGCTGCACGAAACCCCAAAGCGTGGTGAGCGCGAGGAAGTAAATGCCGAGCACGAGATATAGCTCGAACACGCGGAAGTTCACCGAGGTGATCATCTGCGTGCTGAGCAGCAGTTCCGGCACGCCGATCACGCTCACGAGCGTGGTGTTCTTGAGCATGACGTTGAACTCGTTGCCGAGCGGCGGCACGATCACGCGGAACGCTTGCGGCAGCACGACGCGGCGCATGAGCAGCACGGAAGACATGCCAAGCGAGCGCGACGCTTCATACTGCCCACGATCCACCGAACTCAGACCCGCGCGAATGATCTCCGCCTGATAGGCCGCCGAATTCATGCCGAGCGCAAGCACGGCTGCCTGAATATTGCCGGGCAGCGAGATGATGCCGAAGTCGAGATCGTGAAAGTGAAAGATGTTCGCCGCGGCAAACGCGGTGTAGAGGAACACGATCTGCATGAGCAACGGCGTGCCGCGCATGACCCAGATATAGCCGCGCGCGAGATACTGCACGGGCAGACTCGACGAAAGCCGCATGAGCGCGACGATCAGACCGAGCGTGGCGCCGAACGCGATCGCGCAGGCGCTGATCGAGAACGTGAGCCACAATCCGTGCAGATACGCCGGGCTTGGGTCCAGCAGGAATTTCCGGAAGATTTCCCAACTGAAATTCATGGCGTCACCCCGCGCTCACAGGCGATCGTTTTCGAGCTTCCAGGTGGCGAGCATCTTGCCGTAGCGATCGCTCTTCACGAGATCGGCCACGGCCTTCGCCACGGCCGGCGAAAGCGGTTCGCCCTTGCGCGCGCCAATGCCGGTCGCGATGCGATTGAAACCGGGCACCGCCTCCTCGAACATGTCGCCCGAGACCTGCTGGAAGTGCGCCGCGCTTTCCGACGTGGTGCCGTAGGCATCGACCTGATTCAGGCGGAAGGCCTGAAATGCATCGGCATCCGAACTATAGACGACGATGTTCATGGGCGGCTTGCCCGCAGCCTTCAGCTTCTCGTTTTCCTTGTCGAGCAGCGTGCTGATGGTGGTGCCGTTGAGCACCGCGACCTTCATGCCAGAAAGATCGCCGAGCGAGCGCACGTGATGCGGGTTGCCGCGCGGCACCATGATCGACTGGCTCGAATACATGTAGTCGACGATGTCGATGATCTGGCGACGCTCGGGCTTGTCGAAGAGCTGGCCGATCACGAGATCGCATTGCTTCGCCTGCAGCGCCGGAATCTGCCCGCTGAAGGACATGACCTTCCACTCGACCTTGAGATTGCCGAGCTGCTTCGCGACGTCATGCGCGACGTCGACGGAGAAGCCACGCGGCTGTTGGTTCTCGTCGTAGGATGCGAGCGGCGGCGCGTCCATGCTCGAACAGTAGGTGAGCGTGCCGCCTTTCACGAGACCCAGATCGGCGGCCTGCGCCGCGGAAGTTCCAGCAACCTGCGCGAGGAGCGCAAAGCCTGCGCAGGCGGCGAGACGAAGACGCTTGAACTGTTTTGCTGACATCGAGAGGCTCCTGGTGTGAGCTGCGTGAGGTACGACGACAGTTAGGACGCCGACGCGTTACGCTCGTGACGCGGGCGATTCGAGGAACTTGATGATCTGGGGAACGGTTGATTCGAGGTGCTCGCGCAGCGCTTGCTCGGCTTGCGCGGGGTCGCGGGTGCGCAGCGCGTCGATGAGGATCTGGTGGGCGTCGCGCGCGCGTTTGCGTCTGAAGGTGGCTTGCTCGATCCACAAGCGCATGGGGCCTTCGATCAGCGTGTAGAGCGAGTGAATTTGCTGGTAGAGGCGCGTGCGGCCGCTGATTTCGCACAGGTATTCGTGGAACGCGCAGTGGCGTTGGACCCAGGTGTCCGTGTCGCCTACGCAGGCGTCCATGTCTTCCAGCAGGCGTTGGAGCTTCGTGAGATGCGCTTCAGTGCAGCGGGGGGCGGCGACGCGCATGGCCAGGCATTCGAGCGCGATGCGCATGTCGAAGATGTCCTGGACCTCCTCCACGGTCAGACCGCGGACGATTGCGCCTCGGTTGGGGCGCTGGATGATCAGGCCTTCCGTGTGCAGTCTTTTTAACGCCGCTCGCACTGGCATGCGGCTCATTGAGAGCTCTTCGGCAACCGTTTCGGCGACGATGCGCTGGCCTGCAGCGTAGCGGCCTTCGATGATCGCTTCCAGCAGGAAGCGGTAGGCCTCCTCCTCGGCGGTTAAGGCCAGACCGGCGGTGTTGCGGACGTTGGTGGCAGGCATTTTTGTGCGCTTGATCCGTTTTGTGCGGTGCGGGAGGATGCCATTGCGGTTGCTGAGTCGTTGGGGCAGATTACTCCAAGTGGATTTGTGGATCCAGTCTTTCAAAAAAGATTTGGTGATGGCTGCAGAAGGCGTGAAGGCCACGAACCTTGTGGGTTCGTGGCCTTCTTTGTGGGGCTTTGGTCTGACGGGTGGGCTAGTCTGGGGTGATCACAAGCCTTTTGTCTTCTACCGTGATTCGGACGCGCTGGCCTGGTTCAAAGCCTGCGACTTCGAGCCATCGGCCAGAAAGCTTGAGCCAGGGGTAAAGCGGCGGGTCATTTCTTGCCCGTGAACTGGACCTGCGGTACCGCCAGGACTGCTGGATGGTTACGCGGCGCTCGGGATGTGCGTGCGATGCATTAAGATTGGCGTCAGCCATGGTCAACTCCTCAGTTGAGTTGGTTTTGGTTAGCGGGCCGTGAGTGCTGGTAACACTCATGGCCCGCGCTTCGTTTACTGCATTGAGACTGCTACTACTTCCGTGCCTGTGCGAGCACGGTGTCCAACATTTGTGAGACGAACTGCTGTTTGGGCTTGGGGAGTTGTTCGATTGCGGCGATCTGACGTTGTAGGCGGGACATTGATCTGTAGCCTGCAACCGGCATGCCGAGCGGCTTGCCCAACAACTCATCGACAGTGAGCATCAACAGCTCCGCTATCATGGGCAACATGGACGCCGGAACGCGTGAGCGCCCGCCTTCATAGTGAGCAAGCGTCTGTTGGGCGATACCGAGTGCTTCGCCCAATTGCTGCTGAGTCAGGCCGTGCGATTTGCGCGCGCTGACGATGCGCTCCCCAAGCTCGCGGAAGAATTGTTCATCTTTCATGTTTGGGCCTCGCGGAAAAGCGTGCTAGCCAAATCCGAATATACAAGGATGATTGGTTAGGTCATTCTATAGAGAATCGGAGTACGAAGTACTGGATTTTGCTTATCTAAATTTACTTCTTATGTTTATTTGACTCAAGACAGATCGATGATGTGCACCGAACCGAAGATGCGCTCTTGAATGAAAGCACACTGTGAGTATGGTTCCCGTCACTGCACGGCTCGCCCTCTACGTGGCAGGTTCCCTGAAGCCCAGTGGTCAAAACCAGCGATGCGGTTATGCGAAGAAATCCAACGCGTACAGTGTGATCGACATCACCATCACAATGCAGATCCCACCTGTCCATTTGCGTACGGGCCATCTCTTCCACGCTACTGCATTTAGAATGGCAAGAGAAATCGCTGGTCCCAGTAGATAGGTAATGAGAAAGGGCAAGATCCACCAAGGGACAGCGCATTTTCCGAGTTCGTGGCAACCGCTAGCCACAGCATTCGGGTGCATAGTCCAATGGAAATACTTCAGAACGTGCAGACACACCCACGTTAGGGTGAATCCAGAGACGAACCCCACAAGGCTAACGAGACACCTTGTCAATTGCCCTCCCAAAAGAAGATATCTTTTGCCTCCAAGCCATGATCAACTGACGAACTGTGCCACTGTTAAGGCCACACTGCGGCGTAAAAACCAAAGTAATAAAGGACCGTGAAAGTGGCGAGCAGGGCTATCGAGGTGACGCGTGAGGACGCAACGGCATTAGCCTCTTTGAATCCAACGACAGCCCACAGCAAGCCAGGCCCAACAACGAATGCGGCAATAACTATGTAGCCCCACGCCGACACTTTGCAGTGCTCGATATCCCAACACTTGTGCCAACTGGTACTACATAGTGGCGGTGATAGTTGCCGCGACAATTTACTGAACCACAACGCTGACTGCCATGACAATAAAAGTCCAACAGTCAGGTAAGCGATCGATGGGGCGACACGCTTCACTGGATTTCCCAAAAAAGAATTTGCTTAGCCTTTCCCAAGTCTGCATACCATGCGAAAGATACACCGAGGGTAAAGCGCATGAACGAATTCACACGACCCTCTGTACCTTGCGACGTCAGTGATAGTCAGGCCGCTAATGTGGACATGAAATCGGATACGTCCGAAAAGGAGGACTACACGGTATCTATGATTCGGAGGACATCGGATGCTGCGTGCGGTTCGACACTCGTCAATTGCGTCGCGTTGCACGACGGGTTTCGCCATGCCATCGGGCGTTGCGGAATGTCTTCGAAAGAGGTGGTCCCCCAAGCGCGCCGATGCTGTCCACGCACGAGGGAGAGCGGATGCCACTCGACTACTCGACTGCAATGCGAACCGGCGCGTGCCAGCCACGCGCTTCATGGCCTGATCAAACTGTCACGCGAAGGGGAAGATATTCACTGGGGCGGAGGAGGATCGAACTTGGCTTGCGAGCCTAGGCTCATCAAGGATTTGTCGAAAACTGCTAGCCATGTTGCCCCCAAAGTCGTCCCCAACGGCTTGCTGCCGGTCGCGCCTATGGCTGCCCTCGCGACGGACAAGGTCGGTCGTACGCAGTCTGCCGCGCAAGGCTAGCGGCCGAAAAACTCGTGAGTACGATTTTCGAGTAGGTACTTTTCAAAATCGTACACTCGGGCAGGCCGATCCGCATTTCGTGGTCTGGCAGCCGGATCTGTGTACATGTAAAGATGGAATCGACCATTCGATCGTTGCTGGGCGAGGCAGCGACCAATCTGGCGCGTGTTGGTCGCGATCGACTCCCTGACGATTGTTAGCGTATTCATGCTTTCTTCGATCACCCGCGAAACCCCTCGACCTGCGTCATGCGCGGAATATATCGAAGCACCTCAACGACTTCGTAGTCCTTGTTGACGTAGATACCTGTATGGGGGTCGACCTGCTGTGTAACCCGCAGCTTCACGTCCAAAGCATCCCCCGGCGCGATGGTAACGCGATGCGCAAAGAATTCCGCGTAGAAGCGCTCGTCGAGAATTGGTGCAGACACCTTTATTCCGCGCCAGTAAAACTCCCACTTCCTGGTTCCACGCTCTAAGATTGCGCGTGAGATTTGAAGCGTGGCTTCTTCGACTATCTGGCGAGTGTCACCCTCCTGCTGCTCCGCATCAGGTTGCACTAACGAGAACTGCTCTCGCGAGATATAGAGATCGGGCCTTG
Source organism: Paraburkholderia sp. BR10936 (assembly GCF_040965735.1). Lineage (NCBI taxonomy): Bacteria > Pseudomonadati > Pseudomonadota > Betaproteobacteria > Burkholderiales > Burkholderiaceae > Paraburkholderia > Paraburkholderia sp. BR10936. The sequence continues at coordinate 391,625 of NZ_JBFRCM010000003.1, read as the reverse complement.
AAGAGCTTTTAACCGGGCCGAATCCCAAGCCTTCCACGCTCGGGTCCTGCGTTGCTCCTTGCAACAGTCGACTCACGGACTGACGAAACTTGTTCGAGCGTTCAACCTCTTTCGTTGCGTCGTAGATCTCTCTGGGGATAACGACGGTTTGCGAACCGTTTTTCACCGTAACTAAATCGGGCGTCACACTGACCTGGAGAGGTTGAGTAGACACAAAGAGCTTGTCATAAAGGAAAGCTGCAAGGATGCTAAGCACGATGTTGCGAGCGTTCTCAGCCGAAAATAGATTGTGCGCCTCTCGCAGAACCGTACGCACAATCGCACGAAAGCTCCCCGGCTCCAGGGTATCTACAACGACCTCAACGTCATAGCCCGGATTGATGATGCTGTTCGCCTCCCGAACCGCATCAGCAAGTGCTACGAGCGTAGATGCCAGGGCGTACGCGTTGATTGACTGTTTCGGCGTTTCAAAATGCAGCACGAACCGATCGCTATCTGGCATTATTTCAATTGTCGTGGCTTCTATCATCGCTTGATGTGGGTCGTTGTTCGGGCTTTTGTGAGATGCCGAGCGGTCAACCAGCGCAGGAGCAGCTGGCTGCAGCGAACAGTTTGGCGGATATTGCTCGTGCCTTCGTGTCGTTTATGCCCATTCCGCACTCAACTTCTCGGCTTGCTGCAGTACTGTCTGCACGGCTTCCTCCTGCTGATCGGGCGGATACTTGTACTTCCGCAGAATCCGCTTCACCATCAGTCGCAGCTTCGCGCGCACACTCTCACGCTTCTCCCAGTCAACACTGACGCTCTTACGTAAGTTCTCCGTCAGATCATGGGCGATCATCTTCAGCGTCTCGTCACCGAGTAGCCGCACAGACGCTTCGTTGTTCGCGAGCGCATCGTAGAAGCGAAGCTCATCTTCATTCAGTCCTAGCCCCTCGCCCCTGTTCGCTGCCTCTCGAAACTTCTTTGCCATCTCAATTAGCTCCTCGATCACCTGTGCGGTCTCGATGGAGCGGTTCTGGTAGCGGGTGATCACACTAGCGAGCAGCTCCGAGAACTTCTTCTCCTGCACGACGTTGCTGCCGAAGCGACTCTTGATCTCCCCTTCGAGCAGACGCTCTAGCAGCTCGACGGCAAGGTTACGCTCAGGAAGATTCTGCACTTCGGCGAGGAAGCCATCGTCGAGAATGCCGATGTTCGGCTTGTCGAGGCCCACTGACTGGAAGATATCGACCACATCCTCCGACACGACTGCAGAGCCGATGATCTGCCGTATAGCCAGCTCTCGCTCCTCGTCTGTACGCTTCTTCTCGCTGATTTCCCGCTTCGTCAGCAAAACTTTCACAGCCTGAAAGAAGGCCACCTCCTCACGCACAGCCTTCGCCTCATCCAGAGTGCAGCACAGCGTGAACGCTTTGCTCATCTCCAGCGCAACATCAGCGAATCGCTTCTTGCCGTCCTTCTTTCCCAGGACAAAGTTGGCCGCACCGGCGAGCAGCTTGTGGCCGCCAGTCAGGAAGTCGGTATAGTCGAAGCCGTGGAGTATCCCTCTCAGGATGTCTAATTTCTCTTCGAGAACCGCGTAGGCCTCGTGAGCGTCTACGGTTGGTCGACCGCGACCATTGCTGGCCGTGTATTCTTTGAGCGCGAGCTTGAGGTCATTGGTAATACCGATGTAGTCGACCACTAGCCCGCCTTGCTTGTCCCTGAAGACGCGATTGACGCGTGCGATGGCCTGCATCAAGTTGTGGCCTTTCATCGGCTTGTCGACGTACAGCGTGTGCACGCACGGCGCATCAAAACCAGTAAGCCACATGTCGCGCACGATCACAAGCCGCAGTGGATCGGCTGGATCCTTGAAGCGCTTCTCTAGCCGCTTCTTAACCTGCTTCGGGTAGATATGCGAGCGCAGCAACGCCTTATCCGACGCAGACCCGGTCATGACGATCTTGATCTCCCCCTTCTCAGGATCGGGGTCGTGCCACTCAGGGCGCAGCTTCGCGATCTCGTCGTAGAGGTGAACGCAGATCTCGCGGCTCATCGCGACGATCATCGCCTTGCCGGGCATGGCCTTGTTACGCTCTTCGAAGTGTGCAACGAGGTCGGCTGCAATGCTCTTGACCCGGGGCTCTGCGCCCACGACCTTTTCGAGTGCAGCCCACCGCGTCTTCAGCCTCGATTGTTCGTCGGCCTCTTCATCCTCTGCCAGTTCATCGACTTCCTCATCGATCTCGAGCAGCGCCTCGTCCTTCAGCCCTAGCTTGGCAAGGCGCGACTCGTAGTAGATAGGAACCGTGGCCCCGTCATCGCGGGCCTGCTGCATGTCATAGACGTGGATGTAATCGCCGAAGACCGCGCGGGTATCACGATCCTCCTTCGAAACGGGAGTGCCCGTGAAAGCTACAAAGGTCGCGTTCGGCAATGCGTCGCGTAGGTGCTGCGCATAGCCAACCTGGTAGCCCTTCTCCTCGCCCTTGAACTTCGCAGAGAATCCGTACTGCGTGCGATGTGCTTCGTCCGCGATGACGACGATGTTGTGACGATCAGACAGTACAGGGAACGTATCCTCATCCTCGCCCGGCATGAACTTCTGGATTGTGGCGAAGACGATGCCGCCCGAGGGTCGATTTGCAAGCTTATCCCGCAAGTCCTGCCGGGTGGCAACTTGAACCGGCTCCTCACGAAGAAGGTCCTGCGAAAGCGAGAACACGCCGAATAGCTGGCCGTCGAGGTCGTTGCGATCGGTGATGACGACAATGGTGGGATTCCCCATCGCCTCCTCGCGCACGACTCGCGCAGCAAAGCAGGTCATCGTGATGCTCTTGCCGCTGCCTTGCGTGTGCCAGACAACGCCGCCCTTATGGCTCCCGTTTGGGCATGACGCTGCGATAACCTGCGCGATGGCCGCTCGTACCGCATGGAACTGATGGTAACCCGCGATTTTCTTCACTAGTCCGCCATCATCCTCGAATAGCACAAAGAAGCGAAGGTAGTCGAGCAGATAGGTCGGAGCGAGAACGCCGCGAATCAACGTTTCGAGTTCGTTAAACTGCCCCAGCGGGTCTAGCGCCGTGCCGTCGATGGTTCGCCAAGCCATGAACCGTTCAGAGTTGGCTGACAGAGAACCCATTCGTGCCTGGCTACCATCCGAAATCACAAGGATCTCGTTGTACTGGAATATGTCGGGGATCTGCTCTTTGTACGTCAGAATCTGGTCATACGCCTTCCAAATATCGGCGTTCTCATCGGCAGGGTTCTTCAGCTCCAGCAGCACCAGCGGCAAGCCATTCACGAACACTACGATGTCCGGGCGACGCGAGTGCTTTGGTCCTTTTATGCTGAACTGGTTGATTGCCAGCCACTCGTTGACAGAAGCATCGGCAAAGTCGATGAGCCTCACGTAGTCGCCACGAGTCTCGCCATCCTTCTGGTACTCGACTGGCACGCCGTTGACGAGCAGATTGTGAAAGTTGCGATTGGCCGATAGCAGGACCGGCATATCGAGATTGAGGACCTGGCGCAACGCGTCCTCGTGGGCCGCCAACGGCATCGAGGGGTTTAATCGAGCGATTGCGTCACGTAGTCGTTCGACGAGCACTACCTGTCGATAGTCGCTGCGCTCCGGAGAGTCTCCATCGGGTGCAATGTCTGGGCCATAGAAATGTTTGTAGCCAACGTCCCTCAGCCAGTCGAGTGCTTCCTGTTCAAGCTGGTCTTCAGTCATTGAGCGGCCCCGTTTGATAGTTTGGTCAACAAAGCTTCAATCGACTCATCATGCGTGCCTGCAGGGTACCAAATAGGGTAAATATGGCATCTCGCAAGCTCGCGTTGCCGTTCTAGCCGTTTTTCATTGGAATCTGGCTCAGCGAGGAACGCGTAATGCTTGGGCAGACGGTCATGCCCCTCTTCATTTACGTAATCACGAATCGCCGCAAGCGTTCGATCCACGGTCAGACTACACCCAAGGAAAAGTAGATTATGTGTATCACAAAATGATGCTATCGTTTTCTGAAGGGTTCGACCATTGGCGTAATGCTCTTCATACTCACTAAACGTGAGAATTCGTCCCCGCCCAGATGGAGCTTTTCCATGAAGCATAAGGAGGAAGTGCTCATCGTTCGCGAGCTTTCTCCTTATCTCCTGTGAATCACATCCAGAAAATGTTTCCACAAATTGATTGCCTGCGCTCGCAAAACTACGCGACAGCACATTGTCGAAATTCGTCGTAATTACGCTACCTTTGAATATATATGGCAGCAATTGGACAACTCCAGTCAATTCGCGCGTGCATCCAAAACTACTATCAACAGCCTCATTAAATGCGACATCCATCAGATCTGCGATACGCTGCGCAGCCTCTTCATACTTTCCTTCTTTGAGCAAATGCTCGAATTCTTCTTCAAGAATAGCCGTTTCTTTCCGCTGCCTTCTGAGAAACGTAGTCCAACCCGGATACCCGCTCGGCATCGAAAATCCCGCGCCTACAAACGGGACTACAGCACCCGTGTCATATGCTTCGGATAAGCGCCTGAAACGATCGCGTTGATCGTAGCGGTCGAGTATCTCGTCTGCCATTTGAAGCAAATCATCAGTTCGCTCCTCAAGCCAATTAGCAAATAGCTGATCGAAGACCTCATTTGTACCGTCTCTAGCGCCCGCCAACTCAACAATATCACTTGGTGACCAGTATCGCTCGCGGATATAAACCAGCCCATTCTTGACATAGAGATTCTCAGCCTCACCAAGTTCTTCTTTGAATTTTTGGTGCAGATGCTTCATTGGGGAGATTCCTCGCTCACCCGCGACGATTTGGACACTTCAATACGGCCGGAAATCAGACGCGGAAGCAGCGCATCGCGAATCTCCGCCAAGCTTTCAGAGTGCGCCGCATTTGCTCTCATGCGTTCATGCAACGTCATTGCGATAGCTTCGTATTTCTCGACACAGGCGCGGTTCGGGACAAGCTGCTTGAGGCCGTGCACATGATTGCGGTTAAGCGTTGGAACCGCCGATCCCGCATTGAACGAATGCAGATCTATGGTCTTTAATAATTCGTACGCGTAACACGGCGTCGCGCCACGAAAGTCTTTAATCCACAGCGTCGTGTTTAAAGGCCAAAAATCATCAATCTCAAAATACACGCGTCCCAAGACACCCGAGCGGCCCGTTACGACGCCTGGCCCTTTCACCATCGGGCTAACGTGAGTGCCCGCTGGACCGCTAGCAGCTATGATTGGGTATGCCCCCGGTACTCGATTAGCATTAGGCAAATCGAAGCCTCTTTGGAGAACGAGTAGATCCTCCAACCTGCCAACCTCCCACCCGATCGGTACCAGCCCCAACTCCGTCTCTACGAATCCGCCCGGAAACAGCGCAGCCGTCTCCGCATCGATGCCTACCGGGTCACGGCCTTCGGCCTTTGCACGAACCGGGTCGAAATCGACGAACCAAGACTTGAATAGTGCTTCAGCAATCGTTTCGAGTGTGGCATTGGTCTCACGAAGCAGGGCGATACGGTCATCCAGTGCTGCGACAATATGGCCGATAGCTCGCTGCGTTTGAATGTCCGGAAGTAAGACAACCAACTCGCGCTGCGCTGTCAGGCTCACATAGTCAGCCATATCGGTCTCACCCTTGCGAGCGGCAAGTTGTTCCCGAAACTCTTGGCTACGAAGATAGGCGAACAGATAAGACCTATCTATGCGGTCGCTGTCTCGCACTCGCCAGAATGTCGTCTGTGGCGAGCAAACGAATGGGGGGGCGTTCAATGGTGCAATTGCGACTTTCCCAACTGTGCCCTTGTGAGACAACAGCACGTCTCCGGGGCACCCGATACCTTTTCTAATTCGCGCAACTGCGACCTCGTTAATTTTCTCGGCGGTGTCGAACAGCACGCGCCCTGAATCCATATCAGCCGCCCGTATAAACGCCATTCCCCTGCTGCCGAATTCATCGGAGCGCGGACGATATTCGCCATGATTGCCGTCCTCGACGAGCAGAGCACCTTCAGATTGGAGTTGCGCGACCTTAGCGCGTTGCCATTCAGATGACATAACCTAGGCCCTCAAGCTTCTGTCGAATGAGCGCGTCCAGTTCCGCGCCCTTAGCCAATTGCTCACCGAGCTTCTCAGTAAGCTTTTGCATCTTCTCGGCGAAGGCCTCGTCATCGTCTTCAACCGCTTCCGCGCCGACATAGCGGCCCGGCGTCAACACGTGCCCATGCTCAGCGATTTCGGACAAGCTTGCACTACGGCAGAACCCCGGCACGTCGACATACGGCGTATTTGCCTGTGCGTCCCCGCGCCACGCATATACAGTCTCGGCGATCTTGGCGATGTGGTCATCACCCAGTTCGATCTGCACCCTGCTGACAGACTGTCCAAGCTTACGAGCGTCGATGAATAGCACTTCGCCTTTTCGAGTCGTCTTCTTCTTCGTGAGGAACCAGAGGCAAGCGGGAATTTGCGTATTGAAAAACAACTGCCCGGGCAACGAGATCATGCACTCAACCACATCGGCCTCGACCATTGCTGCTCGAATTTCGCCTTCGCCGTTCTGGCTCGAACTCATCGAGCCATTCGCGAGAACGATTCCAGCGCGGCCATCGGGCTTCAAGTGATAAAGCATATGCTGCAACCACCCGTAGTTCGCATTTCCCTGTGGCGGTGTACCGTAGACCCAGCGAGGATCGCCTTCCAGGCTGCCGTGCCACCAGTCCGACACGTTGAACGGCGGGTTAGCCAGTACGAAGTCGGCGCGCAGGTCGGGATGTTGGTTGCGGGTGAAACTATCCCCCGGCTCCTTGCCGAAGTCGAAATCGATCCCGCGAATCGCGAGATTCATAGCTGCGAGGCGCCACGTGGTCGGATTCGATTCCTGCCCATAGATTGACACGTCACCCAACTTGCCGCCGTGCGCCTCGATGAACTTCTCCGACTGCACGAACATGCCACCAGAGCCACAGCATGGGTCATAAACCTTGCCGTGATGGGGAGCGAGGACAGCAACGAGCGTCTTAACAATGCTGGCAGGCGTGTAGAACTGGCCGCCCTTCTTGCCCTCTGCACTTGCGAACTGGCCGAGGAAGTACTCGTACACCTGCCCGAGGATGTCGCGGGCGATATTGACGTCGTTGCCAAAGCCGATCTTCGAGATCAAGTCGACGAGTTCGCCGAGCTTGCCGTCAGGTAGTTGCGCACGAGCGTAGCGTTTGTCGAGGATGCCTTTGAGCTTCGGGTTCTCGGCTTCAATGGCCGCCAAAGCCTCATCGATGCGCTTACCGATATCGGCCTGCTTGGCTTGTGCTCGAAGGCTCTCCCATCGGGCGGCCTCGGGCACCCAAAACGCATTGACCTCCTTGTAGTAATCGCGGTCCTCCAGCTCGTCGGCAATCATGGCCTCGTCGCTGTCGGGCAGGAAGTAGTCGTCGCTCGGGTCGAGGAATCGGGCAGTCAGCTCTTCGCGCCGAGCCTGAAAGGTATCTGAAATATACTTGACAAAGATGAGCCCGAGCACAATGTGCTTGTACTCGGCGGCGTCCATATTCGCGCGCAGCTTGTCGGCTGCGGCCCACAGCGTTTTTCTGATGTCTTCGATCATTGTGGCTCTGTCGTTTCATTGTGCATTGGCGCGCACATTATGCCGCTTACCGCCGACTGGCGGCGAAGAAACGGGGACACCGAACGGCCCCCAACGCGAACAGGACTTCCCGACCCATACAAGATGAGGTTGACTGACGTACTCTGAATATGCGCCTGCCGAATGGTAGGGGCGAAATCCGGTTTCCCGCAACGTGATTGAACGAGGTGAAAAATGGCCAGTGTCGCAGGAGATTTTGGAGAAATTTATCAGAGGTTCATCGACGTACTCGGTCGGATAGCAGATACAGCGACCGGCAATTCAACGATCGATGAAACGCTTAAAGGTCAGGTACGTGATCAGCTTAATGCCGTGCTGCAGGAAGCTATGTCTCCAGCTGCAGTCGTTGCCGTGCGCAATGCGGCCTGCCAGCTGGATCCCACAAGCCGAAATCTGCTCGCCCAGGAACTCGAATTCTTTTGCGATCGTTACGCCGGGCAAGTGTATGGTGCCGCGAAAGAAATCGACGATGGAGAGACCGGAAAAGACAGTATTCTCGACCTCCTGGATGACTGGCTCCCAGACTGGCTGAAGAAACTGTTGAAGATTCTCGATCAGATACTATCGCTAATACGCCCCTCGTGATAACAAGCAAGGTTCAAGTTCGGGCTTCGATCTTGCAGCTGCTGCACGTTACGCCGCTTTCCTATCTAGCTCGCCTGTTGCGCGCCCTGTGTGGCGACCCGATGCACCGTCGCCACCCCGCAGCCCACCTTCTTTGCGATCCTCGCCATTGATACACCCTGTGCAAGCAGCGTGCGTATCTCCTCCTTACGTGGAGTTGCGATGCTTGGCCTGCCGAGTCGCTTCCCTTGTGCCCTCGCACGATCCAGGCCAGCACACACTCGGCTGATGATCATCGACCGTTCGAACTCTGCGAAGACTCCGCACATCTGGAAGAGCGCCTTCCCGCTTGGTGTAGTTGTGTCGACGCCCTGCTGGTGTAGATACAGGCCGACGCCCTTCGCTTCTATGTCGCCAAGGAAGGTAACGAGGTGCTGCAATGAGCGCCCCAGGCGGTCCACCGACCAAGCTGCGATAATGTCGAACTCCTTCCTCATCGCATCCTTCAGCAGCCGGTCGAACTCCGGTCGTTTGTCTCTGCCCTTCGCGCCGCTGATGCCGTGGTCGACGTATTCGCCCGCGATGCTCCATCCGTTCCTTAGTGCGACGGCACGTAGCTCAGCAAGTTGATTCTCAGTCGTCTGGCTGTCTGTTGATACACGGGCGTACAGGGCGACGCGCGGTTGCGGTTTGATATTCATAGCCCTACTCCTCTGCATTCCTTATGAACTCTCTCACACTTCCAGGATAGGACACTGCCATTCCGTTTACAACTGATTTCGGAGCGCGTCGAATTTCGCCCTGCGTGCCCCATGGCATCGTGTGCTATCGCAGAGGGGATTTCGGAATGGGTGCAGGCCCCGGACTGCAGCGCCGTCGCGCGCTGAGGCGTTCGCCCGGCATGACGCCAGCTATCCGCCTGCGCTACCTGGCCAAACCGCCCCTGTTGACCCGACGCAGTGTGGATCATTGAATCACTTTCATCTTGTGTCGGCGCAACACGTTCCATTAGAAAGCGTTTTTGCCGGCCAAGGGGGTAGGGAGGGGAAAAAAGAGATGGTCGGTGGTCGGTTTAAGCCGTGTCTAATACAGCAACAACCGGCGCGAATTTAAATCTTGATCGAGATTTTCTGTGGGCGCGGCTCGCCACGGTTTATCGCAATGTTACAGTCGTGCCCATGAATAGCCCTTATAGAACGCTCGAATCAAACGCCAGCCCATCTGGCGAGTGACCATACGATTCTCTTTCGGATCGAAGTGTTCGCAAGCTAACACCGGTCAGTGCGCGGATGTTGACCGCTCACGTGCCCCACAAATACCATAAGACTCGAAATTAATTAACCGATCGGAGAAACCATGCGGAAGTGGATCTGGGCACCTGGCCGAGCTGTCAAGAGTGTGCTTGCGAGAGGTATTGCCATCTTTCTCGGGAGTCTTGCTGGTTCCAGCGTCGCCCTTGCTTATACCGACGCCGATAAGCATGCGGTCATCCAGGCGGCACTGATCTCCAAGATGAACGAATTGAACAGCAGTACTCCAGTCATGATCGACAAAATTACGAGACTGGATAATGTCAACGGCCTCGGTTGGCAGCTCACCTACACCTATACAATCGTCGGAAGTAAGGCGAGCGAAATCGACAAAGCTGCCATAAACACGAATCTTCGTCCCTATCTGGCCAACGAACTCTGCACCAGTGAGGCGATGAAGGTGTTTTTCGACAACGGCGTACCTATCACCTATGTCTATCGTGATGACGCCGGAGCCGAGATCGGAAAATTCAGGTACACCGCCGCCGACTGTCGTCGCCGAGTCGCCAGTTCAAAGCCGGCGAGCTAGCCGAAACAAACCTGAAAGCAAAAAAGAAGCCTGCGTCAGCCGGGGCAGAGCCCCAGCGTTCCATCAGTCGTTCGAAGCCATCATCTGCGTCGCTTCAATCTTCTCCACCTGCTTCTGGATAAGCTTGGCGTAGCGCCGTCGCTCCTTGGGTGATTCGCTGTGATAGGCGCCGATCGCCGTTGTTGTGTTCCCGTGTTTCACCATCTTCTGCTTGAGCAGGAACGCGCCCGCATAGATGCTCTTGCACTCATCCATCAGATCTCGGCGATGGATGCCGTACTTGTTCAACTCTTTCAAATTCACCGAGTTGATCTGCATCATTCCGTAATCGACAGTGCCGTTTTTGTTTCGATGGACTGCCTTCGGGTTGTTGTTGCTCTCATGGGCAGCGATGCCTCGGAGAACCAGGGGATTCACGTGCTGATATGCAACTCGGCCAGGAAACTTAGTGTTGCATGCAACTCGTAGATCCACGGTCGCCCATAACGATGCCAATATTTAGTCACACAGGCAGTATATTTCGCGGGCATTTCGACATATGGTGATTGGCTCGGACGCCTTTCGCTGCGGGCATCTCCGCCGCTTTTTTGCACTTTGCTTGAGCGGTTATTTTCAGGTTCTTAGGCTGCCGCGCTAGCACTTAATATTCACGTTACGAGGTGGCCCGAGTTTCGAACACAGACCGAGGACGTCGCCAGTGCAAGCCTCGACGCAGCCCTGTGGAGTTTCCCGGCGCCTTCATCACTGAAAGGAATCACCGAGCTACATGCGGCGGAAGGGTTGTTTAGGCATCCCGTCACTGCGTCGTAATGGTACCCAGTGGTACTGATGTTGAAGCCGCGCAATTGGTAGGTTTCCCTCCAGTTGTAGCACAAGTGAGGGGGGGACCGGGGTATCCCCAGACGAGCAGGCGCACGCCCCGGGCTCGGCGGGGGCGGTCACCAGCCGACGAGGCGGTCTTGCAGGTTGCCGTGAGGACATAGGCAGGCCGCCGCTACGCTACACGCTACACATCCGCGACAGGTGGGGGTGTAACGCTTGAAACCTTTCTGGACCAAGGCTTCCGGGGGAACGCTACACCACTACGTCTGCTTCAGACTGAACTACTCTCCATATATACGCACTCCGTATTTCTCTATACCTCTCTTCCTCCTACAACTTTTTTTAGAAAAGAGGTGTAGTGGTGTAGTAGCGAGCCAGAAGCCTTATCCAGCAGGGATTCCGTCGTTACACGTGCCGGTGTAGCAGTGGCGTAGCAGGTGCAGCGGTTACCCCGACGCATCCGTTTGTCGTAGCCACCGCCGTTCCTGCTTGCCAGCGTAGTTACGATTCAGATTGCTGAAGCCCATCAGACGTAGTTCCCCGCATACCTCCTTGCGCGTTTGTGCGTTGACTTCCATCACCTCTTTTCCTGCCATGAGTTCCAGAAGCGTTTCCAGCTTGAACGGACCGTATTTTTCATAGAGATCTAGGACCAACGGCTTCATGAAATCATACAATTCGGAATGCTTCAGATAGCCTTGATGTACCTCACGGGATAGTTGCTCCGCCTCACGATATAGGACACCTGATCGACGATACAGTTGTACTGCCTCCGCCCATAGTTGTGGTACGTCTTCGCGCAGCAGCGCAAGATCGATCTGCTTCGCATCTATAGGAAACCAACGCCGGTTACCCGTTGTGTCCTTCAAGAACTCCCGTTCGTTTCCGGTAGCAATGAAAACCGTGCGACGCGGTGCGCGGTGTGGCAGTTCCTTGTACTTCGGCACCCATTCATCTTCCGTGGCGGAGATGAAATCCTTGATTGCTTCCTGATCGCGAGTGCCGAAGCCGCGCAACTCAGGTAGCTCACACACCAACTTCCCCTGCATTTTGCGGCAGATGTCGGCATCCCTGGTATCCAGCGCGATCTTCCCGGCTGCCAGAACGCCATCTATTGTCGGTGCGAGTGCCTGCACAAGGGATGTCTTGCCGATACCCTGGTCCCCCAGCAATACAATCACTCCGTCGGCTTTGATGCCCGGACTGCACGCACGTCCTGCGAGCGCGGTCCACAGGTACCTTGAAGCAGCAACGGCATAGGGATCGTTCTGGGCTCCGCAGTAGGTCGCAAAGAAGGTATCAACGCGAGACACCCCGTCCCATTCAGGCACCTCATTTTTTATCCACTCTTCAAGCGAGTCAAAATCATCGTCCTTTGCCCGCCGCTCAACGCAATCACGCAACAACTGTTTGTCCGGCGTCTTGAACCCCATGCGCTCCAGTTCCTCCTGCATCTTGTTATAGTCGGTCTCTACTAAGGGGCAACTCATGCCGTCAGACTTCCGAACCAGAACGACGCGGCTCATGAACCTGTCGTAGCGGATTGCAGTTGGCTGTGATCGCAGCGCGAGCATGATGTTTGTCACGTTCGGGATGATCTTGTTCTTCCTCGTGCCGTCTCGCTCAAATGTTGACGTGGGGGACACCCCCTGCCCCCCTATACTTGTGCTCTGCGCGGGCACACGCATTGATACAGCCGCCCCCGTGTACGCCATAGCTCTTACCTTGGCAATGTCCCTTAGCAGATCTTCACCTATGAGATCTTTGCGTGTAGGGTCACCATGATGCCGCAGAGGGCTGTGCTCAATGACCGAAGCAATCTCCTCATCAGGCCATCCCTTCTCGATAAATGCCCGGTACACAGCCGCTCTGGCCTCACTAGGTGACGCGTAATCACACCCTTCGGTCCAGCCCCCATGCAGTAGCCCGATCACCGCATCGTCTAACTCGACATCTGGCGAGCTAGACCGGTCAGGCTTCGATACATCAACATTTTCCCTATGCCGCTCCAGGTTTAGTAGTAGTTCAAAAAGATCATCCGGCATCCCTGCAATTTCAACGGTTGCATCCTTCCATCGATAAGAGCCATGAGCCGTTGTGGACGGTGCAACGACAATGATTGCATTGCCCGTGATGATATCGAGACCAGAGCTTTCTGGATGTGGCCCGAGCTTCGCATTCGTGTGCTTACGCAGTTTTCCTCGCTGGTCTGGCTTTAGCTCGAATACCTTGTGCCACGCACCCGACTGGGATCGCTGCGTAAGTGTGCCCCGCACCGCCGGGAAGCGCTGCGCAAACCATGCAAGCGTTGCTCGCCCTTGCTTCCCGTCCTTGAAGTCGAAATCAAGCGTCACATACTGTTCCCCCATGAGCCACCCGATGTTGTCCTCTGGATTGACCTCCCAATGTGCGGCAGCCAACTCGCACGTTGTTATAGGGCGACGCTGCCACCCCTCCCCTGTCGGATGCGTGGGGTTATACGGTCGCTTCATGTCTGGACGAACAGCAACGATGCTTCTTCCCCAGCCGACATATGTAGTGGCCGCACTCGCTTTCGTTAGAAGTGAATTTGTATCCATCCCAAACTTCCTATGCCGCATTCATGTACTTAGGTATCCTGTATATATAATACGGATATGACCCGGTGACAGGATGCAAATGGTCTCCCGGCGCACGCCTAATTGCTTTAGGAGCGACGAGACTTGCGCTTCTTCTTGTCCTCTATGAGACGACGAAACTCAGGGTTCCGGCGACAACTGCAGGATTGCAGTCTCTCTCAACTCTTTCTTTGCTGGCTCTCGCAGGCTTTCAATTTGAGCCTTCAGATTATCGACTGTCTCATCAATCTCACGCTCGGTGGCAAGTTGTACGGTGATAGTGATTGCACTGCCATCGCAGGAGCGACCGTAATTGCACAACGCAATCTTGATGTTGGCGGCAAGAGGATAGGTGCCGATCGCCTTGCCGCGAAACGGGTTATAGATGCGGAACGTCTGTCCGCCCTCCGAAATTGCTTCGGGCGGTAAATAGTCCGCCAGCGTTTCCCGTGCTAAAGCGATGCGCCAGCAGCGATGCTCACCGGAAGTGGTCCTCCGTACAGTGAAGCGAAATTCGCGATGACGCTTTGAGTACCTATACGCAGCCTCACGAACCCGACGAACGTGTGCAACCGGAACGGCGAAGCTGTCACCCTCTTGCATTGCGCCGAAAGGATACGTCTGCCTCAGCGGGGGGCATGGAATACGCGAAGTGACGTTGATCGGCCTCGTCATGATCACACCTCCTTTGCCGACAGTTTCGACTCACGGCGCGTAGCCGCAATGCGCGCTTCGAGCCAGTGGTCGATATCGGCTACAGTCCAGCCGACGGCTCTGGAACCGAGCTGGATCGGCGGAGGAAATGTTCCCTGTTGAATGCGCGCGTAGATGGTGCTGCGGGAAAGCCCCGTCAGCGTTTCGACTTGGGACCGGCGAAGGATGCGCTTCCGTTCAAGCGCTTCTTGTACTGCGACAGCCATGTTGGCCTCCTTTTGGATCCTCCGAGCCATCCTCGGAGTACATGGCTATCAAAATACTGTCACGTACTCGCGCGTAGCCGGCTAGCGCGAATCTTTTTTTGCCTTGGTTCTGCTCACTCGATCCTTGATCGCGGAGATCTTTGTTTTCTTGATCTGCCCGTCATCGGCATACCATTCAATATTGGATTCAGTGACCGTCTCGATAACGCCGTTGCACTGTTCCCTCTTAATTTCCCGTACCACCTGCACCGCACTCCATTGTGGATGCCGTTCGAGAATCTCTTCGATCAAACGCGTCAGCGCGTCCTTCTTGCGCCGGGGCTTGGAAGCGATCGATTGCTGGCGCAGCCTGAAACCGTCCTTGTACACTTCAGACATCTGTAGCGTTTCGGCGAGCGACTCAATATGCCAGAGGTAAAGGGCATAGTTATGGCAAGCTTCGATCGACGCGACTCCCCGCGCGGCTACGCTGTCAGACACCCGCCTGAAGAGAATTGCAGTTTCAATTACTGCCACCGCTGCCATTGAGGGAAGGTAGTCGCTCGCGAACCGTGGATCGATATCGTCATCAGACATGCCCGCCGGATAATCCGCGTTGGGGTATAGATGCTTCGCGAACATGACTGCTTTGGCGAACTCGTGCTCGCCCTCCTGCAGCGCGCGCAGATCGACCTGATACTGCTCGCCCCCAATCTCAATACCAGAATCGGCAAGAAACTGAGTCGCCACGGCCACTAAGGACTCGACCCGCTTGAGGTCATCTCGGAGCGCCGGATGCATGAGATTACGCCTCCTGGCGAAGGCTGCGAACCGCCACGCCTCGCTTCAAGCCGTCGAGGTAGTCAGCCCACTGCTGCATCATCTCTCGTCGCTCCTTGAGAAATTTTGTACGGTTGTAGGCCGTTCCCAAAGGATCCGGAACCTTGTGCGCAAGCTGATGCTCGATCACTTCCGGTTTGAAATGAAGCTCTTCATGCAGGATCGTGCGGGCCATCGCGCGAAACCCGTGGCCTGTAATTTCAGTTTTAGTGTCGTACCCCATACGCCGCAAAGCCGCGTTGATCGCCGCTTCGCTCATCGGCTTGCGTGGATCCCGGCCCGGAAACACGTAACGTCGTTGTCCGGTCAGCGCTTGCAGCTCCCTAAGAATCGCCACGGCTTGTGTTGAGAGTGGAACGAGGTGCTCGGTCTTCGTCTTGGTCACAAAATAGCGCCACTCTGCTTTTTCGAGATCGAATCCAGCCCATTCCGCCTTGCGCAATTCGCCGGGCCGCACGAATAACAGAGGAGACAACTGCAACGCGCACTTCACGACGAACGTGCCAAGAAAGCCGTCGATCGCACGCAGCAACTCCGCCACTTTTCCGGGATCGGTGATTGACGCGAAATTCTCGTGCCTGACAGGCGGCAGAGCTCCTTTCAGGTCAGCAGTGGGATCACGCATGGCCCGGCCCGTAGCCACGGCGTAGCGGAACACCTGTCCGCAGTTCTGCATTGCTCGATGGGCTGTATCCCTTGCACCCCGCTCTTCGATCCGCCGAATCACCGCCAACACCTCAGGGGCAGTAATCTCACCGATCGGTCGCTTGCCGAGCCAAGGGAAGATATCTTTTTCTAGGCGTTGAATAACCTTGTCAGCATGGCTCGCAGCCCAACCCTGCTCCTGCCCAGCAAACCACTCGCGGGCAACGACTTCAAACGAATTGGCTGCCGCTTCCTGTGTCGCGGCCTTTGTAGCCTTTTTCCGCGCGCTAGGGTCGATTCCGTGCGCCACGAGCGTGCGCGCCTCATCCCGACGCTCGCGCGCATCCTTCAAACTGATATCCGGATAGACGCCAAGCGACATCCGCTTCTCCTTGCCCCCAAAACGGTATTTGAAGCGCCACCACTTGCCCCCAGTGGCGGAAACCTCCAGATACATGCCGCGCTCGTCAAACAGGCGGTAGAGCTTGCCGGTCGCCTTGGCATTGCGAACGGCCACATCAGTCAGTGCCATGGTTACTCCTTCGGAAGCACCTCGCGCGTTGCGATCAGAAAAGCGCGAAGCCGGGCGGTCTCCGATGGATTCAGGTTCATGCGACGCGAGCCGAGCTGGATCGACAGCGCACCATCGCTGTCCACGGAAAAGCGCATTTCCGCCTCCAGCCTGGTGGCTTCGTGGTGTTGGATGGCGCGCTCTTCCTTCCGCACTTCGCTCGGATCGACTCCCTCAGCGAGAAGGGCTCGGGCTCTGTCTCGCAGGCCCCGCGCTGCCGTGAGTGAGACTGCCGGATAGACGCCGAACGACAGGCTTTTCTCCTTGCCGTCGAATCGGTACTTGAGCCGCCAGTATTTGCCCCGGTCGGGCGTGACGAGCAGGTATAGGCCACCGCCGTCGAACAGCTTCCTCGGCTTTTCGGCGGAGTTGGCTTGCCTGATGGTGGAATCGGTCAGCGCCATTTCGGGAATACTGCTCTGGCTGGATGAGCAGTAGCCCCAAAAATTCTCCCCTTTTCGGGCAGGATGTCAATGGATTGCGCTGGACAGTGCCGGAAACAAAAAACCCCACGAGCCTTGCTGGCTGCGGGGTTTGCGGACTTTCCTGGATTGCTCTGGAACTGTTTTTGGTGGAGCGGAGGAGGATCGAACTCCCGACCTTCGCATTGCGAACGCGACGCTCTCCCAGCTGAGCTACCGCCCCAACGAATCACCGATTCTACACACACAAAATCCGTTTTGCCAAGCGTCAAATTTGACCCCAAGCAAAACTACTTCGAAGGCGCCCCAGCGAGCACCCAGGTCACGACAGAATGGACATCGGCGGCGCTCATCCCCGGGTGCGAGGGCATAGGAATAGCTCCCCAAACCCCAGCCCCACCATCCCGCACCTTCTTCTCCAGCTTGGCCTGGGCCGCGGCATCGCCCTTGTACTTCGTGGCGACATCCTTAAACGACGGCCCCACAAGCTTGCGATCCACCGCATGGCACCCCATGCAAGCATTCGCCTGAGCCACCTTCAACCCATCGGGCACAGCAGCAAAAGCCGGCGAAGCGAGACCAAAACCAGCTACAGCAAGCACCACGCCAGCAACAACCCCACCAACCAAACGCAGCATCACAAAGCCCCCGTATTCCCCGGCTTCGTAGCCGACGAATTAGTCACAGGCGCGGGCGCCTGGTGCTCAATAGGCTGCGACGTCACGCCCGAATCAGGCACTGCCCCCACCGTCGGCGCATCGGCAGCAGGAGCCGCCGCCGGCGCACTGGTCGCAGCCGCCGTCGCCACCGTCGCCTGTTGCGGGTCGATGTACTGGTAGCACTTCACCACCTGCGCCACGCCCATCACCCCGGCCGTCGCGTTGGCGGCGATATTGCCTTCCTGCGGCGTAACAAGGCCCATCAGATAGATCGTGCCGCGCTCGCTCACCACCTTGAAGTTGTTCGCGGAGATGTCCTTATAGGCAATCAGCTCTCCCTTCACGCGTCCTTCGAGGTACGAGTCGTTCGCGCGCGAAGAGAACGAGCTGGCCGGCTGCACCGCCAGCTCGTTGACGATCGATGCAACGTTCGTCACGGCTCGCACAATGCTCTCGGCCTTCTGCTTCGAGGCGTCGTCGGGCACTTCACCCGTGATCAGCACGCGCTGGTTGAACACCGCCACGTTCACGTGCGCCGTGTCGGGCAGTTGCTTGCCGAGATCGGCCAGCGCCTTCACCTGGATCTCGCGGTCTTCCGTTTGCGATCCCACCGTGCGCCGGTCGGTTGCCACCAGCGCCGTGCCGCCCGCCGCGCCCGCCAGCGCCAGGAAGCAGCCCTGCAGGCTTGCGCAGAGCGAGGCTGCGAAGCCGATCGTCAGCGTGGTCCGTGCCAGCGCGCGCGTCATGCCGTATCTGCTCATCAACTTCCCCTCTCTTCGTCTTACGGTGTCAGTCTTCGCCCAGCAGCATCGCGTCGATGCCGTCGCACAGGCAGTGAATAGTTAACAGATGCACTTCCTGAACACGCGCCGTCCGGTCACTCGGCACGCACAGCTGAATGTCGGTATCGGCGAGCACGCTGTTCACGTCGCCGCCGCCCTTGCCGGTCAGCGCGATCACGACCATTTCGCGTTCGTGCGCTTCCTGAATGGCGGCCAGCACGTTCACGGAGTTGCCCGAGGTCGTGATAGCGAGCAGCACGTCGCCGGGCTGGCCAAGCGCACGCACCTGCTTCGCGAATACCTGCTCGTACGCGTAATCGTTGGCAACCGCGGTGAGCACCGAGGCGTCGGTGGTCAGCGCGAGCGCGGGCAGGCCCGGGCGTTCGCGCTCGAACCGGCCGATCAGTTCGGCGGCGAGTTGCTGGGCGGTGGCGGCGGATCCGCCATTGCCACACGCGAGAATCTTGTTGCTGTTCGCGAGCGCGGCGAACATCGTATCGACCGCGGCGGCTATCGGGACCGCCAGGGTTTCCATGGCCGCGAGCGTAGTGGCTGCGCTATCGCGGAAGTGCTGTTGAATGCGTTCGACGGACATCGACTCTCTAATCTGTACTGCGGGTATCGCAAAATTTCCGCGCGGTGCGGCGTGCCGCAAGTTTAGCGCACTCGAGGGCGTTCATTTTCACCCTTCTTTCTATTGCGTAAGTTTTAGCTCTCGTGCGCTTCCGGTTGAAAAGCGTCGCGCAGCCAGACGAGCCGGCCGCTCTCGAACGCGATCACGTCGAAGCGGCACGCGGGCGGCGTTCGCGCTTGCGTGGCCGCTTTCCCGTTCGCATCGGCGGCGCGCCACGTCGCGAGAAAGTAGCGCGCCGCGCGCAGTACGCGCTGCTGTTTGCGCCATCCCACGCTCGCCGCCGCCCCGCCGAATGCCGGCCGCGCGCGGGCGCGCACTTCCACGAAAACCAGCGTGCCGTCGCGCTCACGCATCACGAGATCGAGTTCGCCGCCGCGGCAATTCACGTTGCGCGCGACCAGCTCCAGGCGCTCGCGACGCAAAAACGCCAGTGCGTGCGCCTCGAAACGCGCGCCCGTCGCGCGGCGTTGGGCATTCGACTGCGCCCGCGCGCAAAAGTTGTCGACGCGTGCACTTTCGTTCGCGCCGCTTCCCTCGGGTGCGCTCGCGCCCGCGTGGCACAATGTCGGCCTCTTTTCCTGCTTTCGCGCGTTGCGTGTCATGACGTCCCTCTCGTCCCCCTTCGAACTCGCACAGGCCCAGCAGTATCCGGCCGCCACGCTGTACGTCGTGGCCACGCCCATCGGCAATGTCGCCGACATCACGCTGCGCGCCCTGCACGTGCTCGGCCTCGTCGATCGCATCGCCGCCGAAGACACGCGCAACACCGGCCAGCTCCTCGCGCGCTACGGTATTTCGAAGCCGCTCGTCGCCGTGCACGAGCACAACGAGCGCGAGGCCGCGCAGCGCGTGATCGAATTTCTGCGCGCCGGCGAGCGCGTGGCCTGCGTTTCGGACGCGGGCACGCCCGGCATTTCCGATCCGGGCGCGAAACTCGTGGACGCCGTGCGCGCCGCCGGCCTGAACGTCATGCCGCTACCTGGCGCGAGCGCACTCGCAACGGCGCTTTCCGCTGCCGGCGACTGGGTCTCGACCTTCACGTTCCTCGGTTTTCTGCCGCCCAAGCCCAAGCAGCGTGCAGCCGCATTGCAGCCGCTCGCCTCGCATACGCACGCGATGGTGTTCTACGAAGCCCCGCATCGCATCGTCGAAACCGTGCAGTCGCTCGCCGATGCGTTCGGTCCCGCGCGCCGCATCCTCATCGCCCGCGAATTGACGAAGCTACACGAGTCGCTCTGGAGCGGCACCCTGGCCGAAGCGCCAACGTGGCTCGCAGCGGATGCGAACCGTCAGCGCGGCGAGTTCGTGCTGGTGGTGGAAGGTGCGAGCGAGCAGGCGGAAGGCGAAGCCGATCACGACGCGCTCTTGCGCGTGCTGCTTCAGGAAGTACCGGTAAAGGGCGCGGCGAAGATCGCGGCGGCGCTCACGGGCGCGTCGCGCAATGCGCTCTACGCGCGGGCGCTGGAATTGAAGGGTGAAGGCGGGGAAGAAGCGGGCGACTGAGCCGCCAGCCAACTACAGTCAAAAGCACCAGCCAGAAAAACCGAAGGGCCGCCTGAGTCAATCAAGCGGCCCTTCGCGTATGCATTCGACTCTGCCAGGCGGGTCAGCCTCGGGCGCGTCGCGGCGCACTCAGCGCCACGCCCAAACGAGATCGCTTAGTGATCGATGTTCGAGTTCGCGGCAAGCATATCCGCTTGCGCGGCCTTCGCTTCCTGGCGCGTGAGGCCTTCGATGTCCACCTTCGCCGTACCCGCGTGCTGCACGCCAAGGAGCTTGGCGGCGGCATACGAGAGGTCGAGCACACGGCCACGTGCGTACGGGCCACGGTCGTTGATCTTCACCACCACCCACTTCGACGTGCCGGGCACGCTCACGCGCACATACGAGCCGAGCGGCAGCGTGCGGTGCGCAGCCGTGAGCGCCTTCATGTTGAAGCGCTCGCCGCTTGCGGTGCGGCGGCCGTGGAACGCGCGGCCGTACCACGAGGCGCGGCCGGTCTGGTGGAACGAGTGGACGTCCGGGCCGTTCTCGTCGATCGCCTCGGCGTTCGCGAGCGAGTTGTCCTTCGCGGTGCCCGATGCGGGCAGCGCAGCGAGCGCGGAGCCGTAGCCCTGCGGCGCAGTGAAAGCCGCGTCCTTCGTGCGAAGGGCGTCGCTGGATGCCTGGTCCTGCTGGGCAGGCGGCACCGCGCAACCGGCCAGAATGGACACGGCTGCGAGACTCCCGAGTCGTCGTCGAGTCAGTCTAAGGTTCATAACATTGCCATCACGTTCTCGAAGCCTGTCCCGCGCCATGTGTGCGCGTTGTCGGAAAGGCTTCGGCGGTCGCGGGCAAAGCTTCGCCATCGCTCGCCTGGAATGAAAAAGGCGAACGCGTGCCAATGCCCGGATGCAGCCCTAATAAGCCGCTAACCGCTAGTTATCTTTCACGTCTGGCGCAACCTGTCCCCGGCAGCCTGACCAGACCCCACATGCCGCCATCGAACGATGAAGCTCGTTCAGGCGCGCCGGAAACTCTCGGCGCACAGGAACGGCGGCGTAGGCCCCACCCAGCGTCACGGCATGTAGGCCGTTGCAGGCGCGTGGCACCTGGCTGGGCAAGACGTGCGGCGTCGAACGGATCGACACCTGATTTGCTATCTTGTAAGGCAGCCTGTTTCGGCCCGCCTAGAACGACAGCACTGCTTGACGGCGATGTATGCGACCTCTTTTTTTTACGAAGGTCACACCGCCCTTTGAAAGCACGAATTCCGTGCGTGATGGGTCGCATTATACCCAAAAGTTATTCCTGTCACGCCGGTGCCTCACAAATCTCCATGATTTTTCACTATTGATGTAACAAAGCCGTTCGCCTTGCGCCGCCGCATCCCTTGTCAGACAAGGGACTGAGGCTGTCGCGAGCGGCGTCGGCGGCGCTTCCTGCACCCCGGTACAATCGATCCTTTGGCTGGGGCCTTCGGCACGCGACGTCGATTTCGACGCGTCGCTGTACCCGCCCCGCAAGACCCGAACCCACGATCCCCGCATGAAAGTCACGCTGATTCCCGTCACGCCGTTCCAGCAAAACTGCTCGCTGCTCGTCGACGAAACGACGAACCGCGCCGCCGTCGTCGATCCGGGCGGCGACCTCGAACGCATCGAGGCCGAGATCGAACGTCAGGGCGTGCAGCTGGAAAAGGTGCTGCTCACCCATGGCCACCTCGACCACTGCGCCGGCGCGAAGGCGCTCGCCACGACGTTCGGCGTGCCGATCGAAGGCCCGCAGGAAGACGAGCGCTTCTGGATCGACCAGTTGCCGCAGCAGAGCGTGCGCTTCGGCTTCGGTCACGCCGAGGCGTTCGAGCCCACGCGCTGGCTTCAAGACGGCGACACGGTGCGCTTCGGCGGCGAGGAACTCGAGGTCTATCACTGCCCCGGGCACACGCCGGGTCACGTGATCTTCTTCAGCCGCAAGCACCGGGTCGCCACGGTCGGCGACGTGCTGTTCGCGGGTTCGATCGGCCGCACGGACTTTCCGCGCGGCAATCATGCGGACCTGATCCGTTCGATCCGCGAAAAGCTCTGGCCGCTGGGCGACGACGTCACGTTCGTGCCGGGCCATGGCCCCGTTTCGACATTCGGCGAGGAGCGCCGCTCCAACCCCTACGTCGCAGATGGCGTACCTGGATGAGAGTGAAAAGTAAGATGAATCAAGCCGCAATTGAGGAGATTTACGTCAGCACTGACGTCGAGGCCGATGGTCCCATTCCCGGCCCGCATTCGATGCTGAGTTTCGCTTCGGCGGCGTACACCGCCGACAAGCGTTTGATCGCCACGTTCTCGGCCAATCTCGAGATGCTCGAAGGCGCGGCGCCGCATCCGGTGCAGGCCGCCTGGTGGGAGACGCAGCCCGAGGCCTGGGCCGCATGCCGCAAGGATCTGCAAGACCCGGCGGCGGCGCTCGTGGCCTACGTCGAATGGGTGGAGGCGCTGCCCGGCAAGCCCGTGTTCGTGGCGATGCCGGCGGGCTTCGATTTCACCTTCATGTTCTGGTACATGATGCGTTTTGCCGGGCGTTGCCCGTTCTCGTGGTCGGCGCTCGACATCAAGACGCTCGCCTTCGCGATGACGGGCTTGCCGTACCGCAAGTGCATCAAGCCGCGCTTTCCGAAGCACTGGTTCGACGATCACCCGCACACGCATGTCGCGCTCGACGACGCGATCGAGCAAGGCGCCCTCTTCTGCAACATGCTGGCCGACCTGCGCGCACAGCAAGCCACGCTCGCCGCTGATGGGGACGACTCAGGACAAAACGCCGCGAGCACTCCGGCAAATTAGGTAATCTCCCTCATCATCTGCGCTTCGCATTGCGTTCTGTTCTCCTGGCCTCTAACATTCAGGAATACAGCGACGCAATGGAGGCGCAGTTGACACTCGATACGTTCTCTCAGAAGATCCTGCGCCTGCTGCAGCTCGACGCGCGCCGCTCGGTCCAGGAAATCTCCGACCAGGTGGGGCTCTCCAGCACCCCTTGCTGGCGCCGTATCAAGGACATGGAACAGTCGGGCGTGATCCAGCGCTACACGGCGCTGCTCGATCGCGAAAAGCTTGGCCTGCACGTCTGCGCGCTCGCGCATATCCATCTCACGCGCCACACCGAAGGCGGCGTCGAAGCCTTCGAACGCGAGATCGCCACCTGCCCCGAAGTCACCGAGTGTTACAGCACCACGGGCGAGTCGGACTACATCCTCAAGATCGTCGCGCCCGACATCAAGGCCTACGACGCCTTCCTGCACGAACGCATCTTCCGCATTCCCGCGGTGGCGCAGGTGCGCACGAGCGTCGTGCTGCGGGAAATCAAGTTCGATACGCAATTGCCGCTGTGAAGCCGCGACGGCGCGGCAGCTTCTCCGCCGCGCCAAGCGCATTCAATGCGACTCGCGCGATTTGCCGTGCGCGGCCAGTGCGCCATGCGCATCGAGCGGCTGCATCACGACGAGCTTGCTCGCGCCGAGGCGCGCGCGCAGCGCTTCCAGATCCATGGCGGCCACGCGCCGCGCGTCGTCCGCCGCGGCCAGCACCACCTGAATCTCCAGCCCCGTGCTCAGGTAGTGCAGCGTGATGCCTTCGACATGCACGTCATGCTCCGACAGCTCGCTTCGCAGGCGCCTGGCCACGTCGTCGCGCGCGGGCAGGTTGGCCACGGAGCGCACGTGCATGTCGTCTTCGGGATCGACGTGAATCAGTGCATCTAGTACGCGTGCATCGGTGAGCAGGCGAGCGCGCGCCGTCTCCGCGATGTAGTGCCCTTCCGAAACCGAAATCAGCGGATCGACGAGGATGTGCGCATCCACTAGCGCGAGGTCGCCGGTCTTGCGTGTGCGCATCTCGTGCACGTCGAGCACGCCCGGCGTGCCCATCAGCAGCGCGCGCAGGTCCGCGGCGGCGGCTTCGTCGAGCGCGCGGTCGGAGAGGTCCTGCAGCGCATCCCAGCCGAACACCCAGCCCATGCGCGCGACCATGAAGCCGACGATGGCCGCCGCGATCGGATCGAGCAGCCGCACGCCCGCGAGGCTGCCCACAATGCCGATCGCCACGACCAGCGACGAAGCCGCGTCCGAGCGCGCATGCCAGGCATTGGCGATCAGCATGGCCGAGCGCACGCGCTGCGCCTCGCGCAGCATGTAGCGAAAGAGCCCTTCCTTGGAAACCAGCACGAGGAGCGCCACGACCAGCGCGCTCACGTGCAGCGCCGGAATATCGCCGAGATTCATGATGCGCGTGCCGGCGCGCACCAGCATGCCGACGCCCACCGCAATCAATAATGCGCCAAGGAATAACGACGCGACCGTCTCATAACGGCTGTGGCCGTAGTTATGATCGGCGTCCGGCTTGGCGCCGCTATGCCGGTTGGCCAGCAGCACGACGAAGTCGGAAACGATATCGGCGAGTGAATGCACGCCATCGGCAATCAGCGCCTGCGAATGCGCAAACACACCGATGACGATTTGCAGCACCACCAGAACAGAATTGACGCCAACGCTGACCCACGTCGTACGGCGTGCGACCTCGTGTTTATCTGAGAACGGGGGGGCGGCGGAAGAAGTCATGCGCGGCGAGAGAGCAAATTAGGGAATAACCGCGATTGTAGCGACTACATGCGACGATTTTATGGATAGCCCTAAAAATCTCTTTTAAATCAGATGCCTACAATACCAGGAAGCATTCTCATTCAAGCCGTGGATGCGGTTCGAACCAAACCGCACATGGTGCAGAAAATCAAAAAGCCGCGCGTCCCCGGACTGCGCGGCTTCTTGTTTTCGAGAATCAGGAGATACCTCGCCCGACTCCGCTCCTGCTTTCACTCATGTGCAGCGCGTTCAAACGCGCCGCTGACAAGTTGATTTACTTCTGGATCAGAAAACGATCGCGGTCTTGACCGGCGATCCAGCGCGGCGGCTTGCCACGGCCCGACCACGTGCTGCCGCTGTCGGGATCGCGGTATTTCGGCGCAACGCTCGCACGCGAACGGCTGGCTGCCTTCGCGGCTTTGGCGCTGGCGCGGCCGCCACCGAGCTCTGCCAGGGTAATGCCGTAGTCGGCCATTTTCTGCTTGATTTCATCGAGGACCTCGGCATATTCGCGAGCCTTCGCCTCTTCAATCTGCTTTTCCAGCTTCTCTCGCTGAGCGAGAAGTTCCTTGTAGGAAGACATAGGTGCCCTTGTGGTTTGATCTTAATGGCTACTGATCTCGCGTCAGTATGCCGATTGATAGATGCGTGCCTCGGAAATCGGTGGCGAGATTAACACAGATTTGAATGCCGGGTTGCGTGTAAGCAATAAAAATAATTAAAGCCAGATTTCCAATCCCGCGCCTTCCAGCAAGCCTCTAACTCATTGTCATTTCGTGCAAATCGGTATTTTTACTAAATCCCGCTTTTGCCAGATAAATCCACATCTCATAATTAGCAGCGGATGAAAATTAAATGCGTTGAAATACGTCAAACATTTCATCGCATGACAACTTTGAGCCAATCAACGGGGATAGAAACCGGTTGCTGCGAAGCAGCATGAGGCGACGCGCTATATAGGACGGCGGACAACGCCCGCATGGGCGGAATAAACCGTCATTGCGTATGGCGCTCAATGCAGTCGGCTAGCACCGCATGCAAGGATTGCAAATCAAACTGTGGCGCATCGAAAACAAAGCGCGTGCGGGCGCCGTCGATCACGAGATCGGCGCCGTAGCGATCCACGCCTGCGAGGTCCAGTCCGGCTCGGCGGGTGGGGTGCGTTTCGAAAAAGCGGATCAGCGTGGTTTCGTCGGCGGGAGCGAGCGGGGGGAGCGCGTCGAGGTCGGCGCCGTCCATCCAGCCCATTGCGCCAAACCCGCCGATATAACGCAGCCGCTCGACGTGCATGACCCAGAAGGTGAAGTCGCCGAGTGCGAGATAGCGCTCGGCGTCCGGGTGATAGCGCACGTAGCGCCGCGCCAGCGCCTCGCTCGCTTCGTGGGCGGCTGAATCGACCGGCGCGACTGGTTCGAAGCGGCCGAGCAGCGTGGCGCGCGGGGCGTTCAGCACGTCGGCGTCGGGTACGTGCGCGACGAGAAAGCCCGCGCGCGGGTCGTCGAGCAAATTGCGCGTGTGCTCGGCCAGACGGCTCACCAGGATCACCGGACGGTGCTGCGCGTCGGGCGCGAACGGCAGCAGCGTCGGATACGGAAAACCGCGCGGCTCGCGCGAGTGCGTGGCGAGCGTGCCGATAGGCGCCTGGTGCAGCAGATGCAGTGGGGCGTGAGCGGGAATCTTCAAGGGCGCGTCCTCGAGTCGAACGATGGATGCTCCTGATATTAGAGCAGCTGACCCGGCCAACGCGCTGCGACAGGCCAGTCGCACCTTCGTTAGAATCATCGTTTGCTTTCAGGCGCCTTCCTGGTCCCTTCCCTTCCTTCTGCCCGGAATCCCCGTGTCCGACCGACCGACCGACCCCGCCCTCGCCGTTGCGAGCCCAGCCGCCCACCATCGGGCGCTGCCCGCCGGCACGCGTCATCGCGCGCGCATCGCGACCATGGCGCTCTTTTTCGTCGCCGGCATGATGTACGCGTCGTGGGGCGTGCACGTGCCGACCGTGCGCGACAAGTTTCATCTGAGCCCGGCACTTCTCTCTTACGCGCTCTTCGCGGTCGCGGGCGGCTCTATCGCCGCGATGACGACGATCGGCGGCTGGATCGCGCGCGTGGGCTCGCGCCGCGCCTGCCTCACCGGCGGCCTGACGATGTCCGTGTGCGGCGCGCTGATCCTGGTGGTCCCGTATTACTGGATGCTGATCGTGGTGCTCGCCTTTTTTGGCGTGGGCATGGCCACGCTCGACGTCGCCATGAACGCCGAAGCGAGCGCCGTGGAAGAAGCCGTCGCCAAGCCGATCATGTCGGGACTGCACGGCATGTTCAGCCTGGGCGGCATGGCGGGCGCGGCGATTGGCGGCGCGCTGCTCGCGCGCGGCATGGCGCCGGCGCTGCATCTCTTTCTCGCTTCGGCGCTGGCGGCGCTCGTGCTGTTCGTCTCGTGCCCGGCTGTCCTGCCGCACGTGCCGCACGCTACGCACGGCGAGCACGCGAAAACCGGCAACCGCTGGCGCACGCCCGCGCTCTGGGCGCTAGGCGCCATCGCGCTGATCGCTCTGATCGCCGAAGGCGCGATGTACGACTGGGCCACGGTCTACATGCGCGACGTGGTGCTCTCCACGCCTGCGCTCGCCAGCGCGGCCTACGCGGCGTTTTCGGGCGGCATGGCCGCGGCGCGCTTCGCCGGGGACGCCGTGCGCGCGCGCTTTGGCGCGCCGCAGCTCGTGATGGCGAGCGCCTCGCTCGCGTGCGCGGGCATGATCGGCGCGCTGTTGCTGCCGTTCTCGTTCACCGCGCTCACGGGCTTCACGCTGATGGGGCTCGGCCTCGCCAACATGATGCCGGTGCTGTTCGCGGCCGCTGCGCGCGTGAAAGGTATCCACGCGGCCGAAGGGCTCGCGCACGTCGCGGGCATCGCCTATTTCGGCTTGCTGTTCGGGCCGGTGGTGATCGGCGGCATCGCGCAGGTGACCAACCTCACGGTCGGGCTCGCCGTGGTGGCGTTGTGCGCGGCGCTCGTGGCGTTTGCGGGGCCGAAGGTGCTGCGGCGGCTGGGGATCTGAAAGCGCATCGATAACTGCGTCACGCGCAGCCCCAAACGAAAAAAAGCCCGCAGGCCGAAACCTGCGGGCTTTTCCAATCGCGTGAGCGAAATGGGTAAGTACGCGCTAAGCGCGAATTACATCTTCACGACGTCGAGCAGCGACTTCTTGCCCGACTTGTAGTTGTACAGCGAGATCACACCGTGCTTGAGGTCGCCCTTCGAATCGAAGGTCGTCTCGCCAATCACGCCCTTGTAGTCCGTCGTCGGCATTTCGGCGAGGATCTTTGCCGGATCCGTCGAGTTCGCACGCTTCATGGCGTCGACGATGATGTACACAGCGTCATACGTGAACGGTGCGTAGATCTGGATCGGCTGGCCGAAGCGCTTCTCGAACTTGGCTTCGAATTCCTTGCCGCCCGGCATCTTTTCGAGCGCCATGCCGGCTTCCGAACACACGATGTTGTCGGTCGCGTCGCCGGCGAGGTCGGCCAGCTTGTCGGTACAGACGCCGTCACCCGCGAGCACCTTCGCGCGCAGGCCAAGCTGCTTGGCTTGCTTGGCGAACGGGCCGCCGGTGGCATCCATGCCGCCGTACATGATCGCGTCGGGGTTTTCGCCCTTGATCTTCGTCAGAATGGCGCGGAAGTCCACGGCCTTGTCGTTCGTCGCGTCATGCGACAGCACGTTCATGCCGAGCGACTTGGCGGTCTTCTCGAACTCGTTCGCGAGACCCTGGCCATAAGCCGTCGAGTCGTCGACCACGGCAACGGTCTTGACCTTCAGGTTCTTCGCCGCGTAGTTCGCGAGCGCCGGGCCCTGCTGGGCGTCGGTCGCCACGACACGGTAGGTCGTCTTGAAGCCTTGTTGCGTGTAGGCCGGGTTCGTGGCCGACGGCGAGATCTGGACGATGCCTGCATCGCTGTAGATCTTCGATGCCGGGATCGACGTGCCCGAGTTCAGGTGGCCGACGACGGCAACGACCTTGTCGTCGACGAGCTTCTGCGCGACCTGGGTGGCCGTGCGCGGGTCAGCTGCGTCGTCTTGTGCGTCGAGCACGAGCGTGACCTTCTGGCCGCCGACCATGAGGCCCTTCGCGTTGATCTCTTCGACTGCGAGACGTGCGCCGTTTTCGTTGTCTTTACCGAGGTGCGCAATCCCACCCGTAAGCGGCGCGACGTGGCCAATCTTGACCGTAACGTCTGCGCTCGCTGCCGTTGCGAACGACGCGAACATAATGGCCGCAGCGCTGATCGGCAACAGCTTGTGAAGCTTGATAGTCATGTAAGTCTCCAGTTTCGAACCCAAAAGCTACGTAATCGCCCAGTGCTCCCGCGCCCCGAACGTGTCGCTCCCCGTGCGGACGACCACGCAGGATGCATCCTTGATGCACCTGGCCAGCATGGCGAATGGTCCGTTCATGGCGGGCCGCCCATCCATACTTGCGCGCAAGTGTAGGTGATCAAATTAATTTGGGGGACTTTTTTCAGATATTGGTGCGAGTACCAATATGCGTACTGCAAGAACAGTTCGAAACCCTGATCAATCGACCGCAAGCCTTATGTAATAAGGCATCCGGACTTTGGATCCAATTATTGGGAGATTCCCTGAGGGGTCCCGTGCGAATCGTTTTTTGGATTATTTGACGGGAGTTATTGGTGTGTTAGCGCACGCGTTCCGGGAATACACCAGGATGCCTTGCGACCATATCAAAATCCCTCCCATTCGCGATAACGTTTGCGAGTCGCACGGACGCCCGGAACGCACTTTTTTGCGCGTGCCGGTTCAAGTAAGCATTCGATTAATTTTGCACGCCGATGCGTTGCGGACTCGCCTCTCATGCGGCTACCTGCCTCACGCGTCGTGACTCAGTTTGCCTGACACAGCACGCCATTCGGCATCGAGCGCAGCGACGATTTGCGCGGCGCCGAGACCGGCCTCGCGCGTACGCGAAAGCGGTGCGCCCTGCCCCGACCACAGCGACAGATAATCGCCGTCGTTCTCGCGCGCCGCGCGCTGCCGCAACGGCTGCGTGAGCGCGTTTTGCACGGGGTACGGCGCGACCGTCTCGGGCCGAGCCTCGAGCTGCTGCATGAGCGGATTGCGAATGCCGCGCGCGTGGCGTCCGGTGATCGCGCGCGTGACCGAGGTCGCGGTATCCGTCGACGTACGCAGCCGCGCCTTCCAGTCGGCGGGAATCGCACTTTCCGCGCAGCCGAGAAACGCGGTGCCCATCTGCACGCCTTGCGCGCCCAGCGCGAGCGCCGCGACGATGCCGCGCCCGTCCATGATGCCGCCCGCCGCCAGGACCGGCAGGCCGACCGCACCGGGCGCAGCGACCGCATCGACGAGTTGCGGCACCAGCGCCATCGTGCCGATAAGCGCGTGCGGCGCCTCGCCGATGAACGTGCCGCGGTGGCCGCCCGCTTCGGCGCCTTGCGCGACGATCGCATCCGCACCCGCGTCGCGCCACGCGATGGCTTCGGCCACGTGAGTGGCCGTGCCCATCACGTAGCTGCCCGCCGCATGCAGGCGCGCGACGTCGGACTTGGGCAACAGGCCGAACGTGAAGCTCACCACCGGCACGCGCAGCTCGATCACCGCGTCGAGTTGCGCGCGAAAGTCGGGCGCGTAACGTGCGAGCGCCTCACCGGGCGGCAAACCGTGCTGAGCCGCCACCGGATCGATCGCCTCGAGCGCGCGGCGCACGGTGGCTTCGTCTGGATTCGCAGGGTCGAGCACGAAGAGATTCACGCCGAAGGGCTTGTCGGTAAGCGCGCGAATCGCGGCGACTTCGCTCGCGATCTTTTCGGGTGCGAGCGCCGCCCCGGCGAGAAAACCGAGCCCGCCCGCGTTCGACACCGCCGCGACGAGCGCGGGCGTGGTCGGGCCGCCCGCCATCGGCCCCTGCACGAGCGGCAGGCGCAAACCGAAGCGGCGGCTGAACGGCGTGGAAAAGTCGGGCGACGTGCGCAACGCGGGAGCAGAACTCATGAGGCGATCCTTGTATGGCTGAATGAGCGATGACGATGCAATCGCTACCGACTCTAGCCAAAGCCCTCCTGCCCGAAAAATGAATAATCGAGATCATTACGATCCGCTTGCGAGAACGGGTTTTCCGTGGCGTGCGCTGCAGAGGTCCAAGGGCCTATGGCAAACTGGCTCCCCGATTTCGCGATGCGCCGCGGGCAGTGTGCGAGCCGCCTGCCTGAGCGCTGCGGCGCGTCGCATGACTCATTGATGAAGACGGAGAAACAACATGAGCGTTTCGACCAAATGGATCGACATTCCCGCCGGCAATGACAGCTTCGGCGCGTACCTCGCGCTGCCCAGGGGCGGCAAGGGTCCGGGCATCGTCATCCTGCAGGAGATCTTCGGCGTGAACGGGCACATCCGCGACGTCGTCGAGCAATATGCGCTCGACGGCTACGTGGCGATCGCCCCCGACATGTTCTGGCGCGCGGCCCCTCGCGTCGAGCTCGACTACGTGGGCGCGGACCGCGATCGCGGCATCGCGCTGATGCAGAAGACGGACGTCAACCTCGTGGTCGAGGACATCGCCGCGACGGCGGCTGCGCTGCGCGCGCTGCCCGAGTGCACGGGCAAGGTCGCGGCGATCGGCTACTGCTTCGGCGGCCGTCTTGCCTACCTCGCGGCCGCCAGCGGTTCGGTGGATGCGGCGGTGTCGTACTACGGCGGCGGTATCCAGAATCAGCTCGATCTCGCCGACAAGGTCACCAAGCCGATCCTCTTCCACTACGCCGAACTCGATCACGGCATTCCGCTTTCGGCGGTGGGCCAGGTGAAGGAGCGCTTCGCGGGCCGCCCGAACGCCGAGTTCCACCTGTACCCGAACGCCGATCACGGCTTCAACTGCTCGGTGCGCGCCTCGTACAACCAGCACGCTGCGGCGCTCGCGCACGGCCGCACGTTGAGCTTCCTGGCCGAGCATCTGTAATACCCTTCGGGCGGCGACGACGGTTGTCGCCCGGCCGTCGTTGCGCACGCCTTGCTGCATCGATGCGCGCGCAACGACAAACCCCGCAAGCGCGCCGCCCGCTTACACTCCTTGCGTAGCCGTATCGCTCAAGCCCGGCCCCAACCCAACGACGAGGAGTGCGCGCCTTGCAATCCGACTATCTGGAATACGACGCCATCGGCCTCGCCGATCTCGTGCGCCGCCGCGAGGTGAGCGCGCGCGAGCTGCTCGACACCGCCATCGCCCGTGCGGAAGCCACCAATCCCGCGATCAACGCCATCGTCCTCAAGGACTATGAAGCGGCGCGCGAGCGCGCGCGGCGCATCGAGGCGTCCGGCAACGGCGTGAGCGCGCTGAGCGAAGGACCGCTCGCCGGCGTGCCGTTTCTCGTCAAGGACCTCGGCGCGGCCGTGGCCGGGCTGCGGATGACGCTTGGCAGCCGTCATTACCGCCACTACATTCCCACCGCCGACGCGCCCGTGGTTGCGCGGTTTCGCGCCGCGGGCCTGAATATCTTCGGCAAGACCAGCGCCTCGGAACTCGGGCAGATGCCCTATACCGAACCCGAGCTGTTCGGCCCCTGCCGCAACCCGTGGAACCTCGATCACACGCCCGGCGGCTCGAGCGGCGGCGCGGCCGCCTCGGTCGCGGCAGGCATCGTACCGCTCGCGCACGCGTCCGACGGTGGCGGTTCGATCCGCATTCCAGCGTCGTGCTGCGGGCTCTTCGGCTTCAAGCCGTCGCGCGCGTTCCAGCCGGCGTCCGACGTGCCGCCCCCGCCCGGCGCACTCGGCGTCGATCTCGCGGTGTCGCGCAGCGGGCGTGACAGCGCGCTGATGCTCGACCTGATCGCCGGCGACCCCGCGTTGCCTGCCGGCGCGCCCCGCACCTTCCTCGCCGCCGCGCGCGCCCCGCTCGACGGCTCGAAGCCGCTCGCCATCGCGCTGTTGACCGAGCCGATGTTCGCGGACACACTCGCGCCCGAAGTGCGCAGCGCGCTCGACGATGCCGCCGAACTGCTCACGTCGCTCGGCCATCGCGTGGAGCCGTTTTCGCTGCCCGTGGATTACGCACAGGCGCGCGAGGCGTTCCTGATGCTGTGGTCGGTGGTGGCCGAGCAGTACGTGCTGCACGCGGACGACATCACGGGCACGAAGCCGCACCGCCGGGAGTTCGAGATCGCAACCTGGGCCATGGCGCACATCGGCCAGAAGCTCGGCGAGCGCGAGCTGCCCGCGGCGCTCGACGTACAGCAGCGCATCACGGCGCAGCTCGCCGACCTGATGAAGCGCTACGACGTGCTGCTGTGCCCGACGCTCGCGGCTCCGCCGGTGAAAATCGGCGAACTGAAGCCAAGCCAGAGCGAGCGCATCCAGATGCGCGCGGTCACGGCCATGCCGGTGGAAGTGCTGATGAGAAAGCTGCTGACCGAAGCCTCGAACAAGGCATTCGCGTGGGCCGGCTGCACGGAGCTTTTCAACTTGACGGGCCAGCCGTCGATGTCGGTGCCGCTCGCGTGGAACGCTCGCGGGCTGCCGATCGGCGTTCAGTTCGCCGCACGCGAGGGCAACGACGCATTGTTGCTGCGCCTCGCGGCGCAACTGGAGGCGGCGCGCCCGTGGTTCAACCGTCGGCCGCCGCTGCTGCAGGCGCGGCGCTAGCGCGCTCGCGCTTTCATGAACGACGTGCGCGGGCAGCGAAGCGTGTGGGGTCTACGCGTTGCAGTGCCCGCACCGTTCCATCACGCCTTCTTGTTATAAGCGCTGCACCAGCCCTTGCCCGCGACCTGCTTGCCGCCGAACATCGGGCACGGCGCGAACGCGTCGGTGGCCTTGCCCTGGTAGAACGTGCAGTTGCTGCAGTCCTGGCCGGCGGCGTACTTCGCGAACTTCGCTCGGTCGACCTTGGTCGCGTCGAGCTTGTAGCCGAGCGCCTGGGAGGTGGGATCGGATTCGGCAGCCTTGGGCGCGTCGGCGAAGGCCTGGCGCGAAAGCGCGAGCGTCGACGCGACGCCGATGCTCGTAATCAGAAAGCTGCGGCGGGACGATTTCATATGACTCACTCCAGTATTGTGGCGATTCGTTCGCTGGGTTTTCGCGCGGCGCTATGGTGTGACGCGTGCCGCGCATGCCTCTGAGCCGCTCTGGTGGCGGCGTCGCGAAGAAGCTTAACAACGAAGCAAGCCCCGGTGACGCTGCAATGCCGGAGATAAGCGAGCGGCATGATGCCGCTCGGCGGAAGAAGGGCGCAAAGCCCGATCAATCGAACGAAGCCATCTCGCACACGCGCTGTGCGATCGCCAGTGAAGCCGTGAGCCCCGGCGACTCGATGCCGAACAGGTTCACGAGGCCGCGCACGCCGTGCGACGCCGCGCCCTGAATCATGAAGTCGGCGGCGGGTTCGCCCGGCCCGGAGAGCTTCGGGCGGATGCCCGCGTAAGCGGGCTGCAGTGCGCCATCGGGCAGCGCCGGCCAGTAGGTGCGGATCTGCGCGTAGAAGGAATCGGCGCGGCGGGGATCGACGTCGTAATCGACCGCATCGATCCATTCGACGTCGGGGCCGAAGCGCGCCTGGCCGCCCAGATCGAGCGTGAGATGCACGCCGAGGCCCGCGTCGTTGGGCATCGGATAGATGAGGCGCGAGAACGGCACCCGACCCGAAACGCTGAAGTAATTGCCGCGCGCCAGATAGAACGGCGGCACATGGCGCGCGTCGAGCCCGCGAATGCGTTTGGCGAGCTTCGTCGCATAGAGGCCTGCGCTATTGATGACGCAGGTGGCTCGAATGTCGATCGGCGCGTCGCCGCCGGTTCGCACCGTGAAGCCGCCGCCCAGCGCATCGATCGACTCGACCGGCGACTTCAGCGCGATCACGGCGCCGTCGCGCTCCGCGTCGCCTTGCAGCGCGAGCATGAGCTGATGGCTGTCGACGATGCCGGTTTGCGGCGAGTACACGGCCGCGACGCATTCGAGCGCCGGTTCGAGCGCGAGCGCCTCGCTGCCGCTGATGCGCGTGAGGTCGAACACGCCGTTTTCCTTGCCGCGCGCCCGAATCGCCTCGAGTTGCGGAATCTGGTTCGCCGCCGTGGCGACGAGCAGCTTGCCGCAGCGCGCGTGTGTGACATTGTGCGACGCGCAGTACTCGTAGAGCATTTCGCGCCCGCGCACGCACAACGTGGCCTTGAGCGAGCCGCGCGGGTAGTAGAGCCCGGCGTGAATCACCTCGCTATTGCGCGAACTGGTGCTGGTGCCGATGGCCTCGGCGGCTTCGAGCACGATCACCTCGCGCCCGCGCGCGGCAAGCGCACGCGCAACGGCGAGGCCGACCACGCCCGCGCCGATCACCACGCATTCGATCTGGTCCATGTCCCTGCGTCCCGCCTTCGCAGCGCCGGCAGGCAAGCCGGCCGCACCGCGATCCTCTCTGCCATGGGGTGGGCAGCGCACCACGCGCGCCGCCGCCTGACAAAAATTGTACGCCGCCCGGCGGGGAGGCTACGCCAGACTCTCGCAAGGAAAGAGCGGAAGGGAACAGAGCAGGGCTGTCGGCGCGCATGCGCCGAAGCGTCAGTTGGCGACGTTGTGTGCGCGGAAAAAGCCTGCGGCCTGCTCGCGAGGCGCGGTATAGCCGCCCATCGCGTATTGCTGCGGATAAGCCGGCGAATTCGGGTCCAGACTCAGTTCACCGTGAGCACGGGCGCTGGCCAGCTCGGCCTTCACCTCGGCACGCGTCTTCGGGGCGTTCGTGGCGACCGCCGCGACGGGAAGCGATTGAACCGCCGGCGTCGCCGCATCGCCGCCGGCGAACGCGGGCGCAGTGGCAAGAGCGGTGGCGGCGCTGACCAGCAGGACAGCAAGCGTAACGGACTGCTTCATGGCGATGCTCCTTCGAGACGATGCCCGGCAAGCTTTGCAACCGATGCTGGCCAGCCGGCGGAATCCGGACAACGCGTTTGGCGCGTGGAAGCCAGTGTAAACACGGGCTATCGAAAAGCCATCCCGATAAGGAACAAGTCAGCGTTGCAGCCACGACAACAATTTTCGACAGAACACCCCAAGTTATTTATGTTTGTTGCGCTTCAATAACCAATCACTGGGCGCGCGATGGTTGAAGCGCGCCTGCCGCGCCCCCATCTCTGATGAACCGCTGCGGTCCGGCGTTTGCGAACCCGGTATAGGATCGATGGTCAGAACGTACCCGCCCCGCCGTAGCGTTGCCGACACTGTCGCCTCGCGCGGCGCCGTGCACGGAGCCACCTATATGAAGTTGTGGAAACATTGCCTTGCCCTGCTGCTCTTCGCCGCCCTCGCCGGAACGAGCGTGTGCGCGCTGGCGCAAACAACGGCGCAGCCGGCCTATACGACGCCTTCGGAGCCGCCCATCCTGCCGGGCACGCAAGCGCCGGCAGAGCCGCCTCCGCCTCCCCCGCCGCCGACCTCACGCGCGGTGACGCCACCGCCCCCGCCGCCGCCCACTGCACCCGCCGGGACCGCCGGTGCGCCCGCTCCTGTCACGCAGGGCGCTGTCCAGTGGGAGCTGCAGGTGATGCGCGACGGCCAGCAAATCGACGCGTTCAATGGCACGACCTCGATCGGCCAGGCGCACACGGACACGCATCACAAGGTCGTCTCGCACCGCGTGGGCTGCAAGGATCAGCCGGCCGGCAGCATCGATCTCTCGCGCACGATCACCGTTTCGCCGCTGCAGGTTCGTGCGAACCTGGTCGTCCTGTCGGTCGACGCGCAGGAAACTCTCGAGAACGACACCGTGCCGACTACGCCCGAAGGCTGCCGGCTGCCACCGCAGCCGCGCCAGGTGAACGCGAGCCACCCGGGCCTGATCGTGCCCGATGGGCAGTGGGTGACCTGGCAGATCGTCGACCAGAACCCCTCGCTTGCGTACCGGGTACGCGCAACGCTCGCGCCGCCGTCCGCATCCGCACAGTGACCGCAACAATTCAATGCACGACCCGGCGTGACCCAAACCGTTAGAAAAAAACGCATGCGAAATCCCGAACAACCGCTCATCGACACCTCACTGAGCAAAGACTTCGTCGCCGTGAGCTGGAATCTGCACAAGGGCCGCTCGCCGCTGGGCTTCGAGGCCTGGGAGGCGATGCGGCGCTGGGTGCAGTCCACCCATGCCGACGCCTGGTTTCTCCAAGAAGCGATGGCCCGCCGCTTGCCGCAGCCGGTGCTCGCCTCGGCCTTCGGCGCGCAGCTGGGCGACCCGCTCGACGACGTCTGGCACTGCCAGGCCACCGAAATCGCCACCGCGCTCGAATTGCAGATCGCCCTCGGGCCCAACGTGTTCAAGCCTTCATGGCGGCACGGCAATGCGATTCTTTCGCCGCATCCGCTCGATCTGGGCGGACGCTGGGACATTTCTGCGCACCGCTTCGAGCGGCGCGGGTTGCTCGTTGCGCGCGCAAACATAGCCGGCCAGTCCGTCACGCTGCTGTGCGCGCACCTCGCGCTCACCCGCAGCGCGCGGCTGCGGCAGATGAACTGGATCGCGCACTGGATCGTGAAGGAGGCGCCGCAGGGGCCGCTCGTGCTGGCGGGCGACTTCAACGACTGGCGCAACGATTCCGTGCCGCTTTTCGCGGAGCATGGGCTGCAGGAAGTCGCGACGCTGCTCGGCGAGCCGGCGCGCACCTTTCCGGCCTTTTCGCCGGCGCTCGCGCTCGACAAGATGTTCGTCCGGGGCCTCAAGCCCGTCGAGCTGATCCAGCCCGCGCAGGAGACCGCCTGGCTCTCCGATCATCTGCCGTATATGGCGCGCCTGCGGCTCGAAGACTGACGCACCAGGCAGCAATGGCGGCGCGCGGTTCCACCGAAGCATCCGCGCGCCACTCCCCCGATCGCGGCCCACGGCGCGTGCAAGCCCGCGCTAATATGTCGCGTCGCGCGCGCCGCGCGTTTCGTCAGGTCTCCTCAGATGCATTACTTCGCCACGCTGTCTCGCGCGCCGCGGCGCACCGTCGCAGCACCGCTGCAGCGTCGAAAATGGCGCCATTGCGCGCGCATCGGCGCCTAAAACCCGCGCCGAAACAGCCCCGCCAGCAGGGTCAATGCTGCGGGCTGTCAGACCTTCCGGTATCATTTAGCGGAAAATTCGCACAAGCCGATCGCGTTTTCGCAATCCGGCGCGTGCCGCCAGCAGCAGGAGAACCCGCTCTCGCGGGTCCTGGCAAGCTCCGCTCCGGCCCGCGAGGCCGGGTGAAGTTTGACCCGCCGCCCCCTTTTGCCGTCGCCAGCCGTCCCCGCGAAAGCGTGTTGCGCCCGCGCGCGGACGCCAGCACACCGCCGCAGCGAGCCACCCTCCCTTGCCGCGCAGCGGACCCAACCCGGTCCAGGCAGATCGACAAGCAGGATCGACCGGGTCCTTGCGGCGCGAGCGCGGTAAAATAGCGGATTGCGCCCCGTTCGCAGCGGGGCAAACTGGCAAAACAACAGGGACTTGCCTGCCGTGGCGTAAAGCCAGGCCGACGGGTCCCGGGCATATCGTCAAAGCTACGCTGTACTGGACAGCAGGCCGGCAGGATCGCCGCAGTCAGGCGGCGCTTGTTTCGCACTTCAGGAACCATGAGCAAATTCACCGAAGAAACCGTTCTGAGCGTCCATCACTGGACCGACACGCTTTTCAGCTTCACCTGCACGCGCGACCAGGCCCTGCGTTTCGATAACGGCCAGTTCACCATGGTCGGCCTCGAAGTGGACGGCAAGCCGCTGATGCGCGCGTACTCGCTCGCGAGCGCGAACTACGAAGAACATCTGGAGTTTCTGAGCATCAAGGTGCCGGACGGCCCGCTCACGTCGCGCCTGCAGCACCTGAAGATCGGCGACAAGGTGCTGATCGGCAAGAAGCCCGTCGGCACGCTGGTGGCCGACAACCTGCTGCCCGGCAAGGTGCTGTGGCTGCTCTCGACCGGCACGGGCCTCGCCCCGTTCATGTCGATCATCAAAGACCCGGACATCTACGACCGCTTCGACAAGATCGTGCTCACGCACACCTGCCGTTTCGTCGACGAACTCGCGTACAAGGACTTCATCACCGAAGAGCTGCGCGAGCATGAATACCTCGGCGAGATCGTGCGCGAGAAGCTCGTGTACTACCCGACCGTCACGCGCGAAGTGTTCGACAACCGCGGCCGCATCACCGAGCTGATCGACACGAAGAAACTGTTCGAAGACCTCGATCTGCCGTCGTTCTCGCCCGAGCGCGACCGCATCATGCTCTGCGGCAGCACGCACATGCTGCGCGACACCGTCGATCTGCTGGAAAAGGCCGGCCTCACGGAAGGCAGCAACAACCAGCCGGGTCACTACGTGGTGGAAAAGGCGTTCGTCGGTTAAGCGCCCGCGTCAGGTCGCTCGCGACAAGAAGAACCGGAGCCTCGTGCTCCGGTTTTTTTTCGCCTGCGCATTTTTAATTGGCCCTGTATTTTGTCGTTGACGCAGTTACAGTTGTCACACAAATGCGATACCTTTCCTGTCAGTATTTTTCCTACATGACAAAGCGCTGCGACCTCATGCTACACCTGAAGTTTGGCCGCTAACCCTTGCCCAGCCTGAAGTTTTTCTTTTTTTAAGATATTATCGCAACGCAACATTGGACACACTCATACGTGTCCAGGGGCAGAGCCAGGTTGTTACTGGTTGTAAATTTCGTTACGCTGCGCCGTGCTGTTCGCCGTCACGCGGGGAAGCCAAATCCCGACGGACGTCTGACAGCAGGAACCGGTTCCTGAACGGGGGAATGATGGATACGTCGAGATACGCCGCGCCGAACGCGCGCACGCCCGCCGGCGATGCGCCGCGCGCCGCTCATGGCGTCGACGGCCTCGCCCTCCTCGCCTGGTCCGCTGCCGCCGACCAGGCGGCCACGGTGGCCGCGCTCGAAGGCCTCGAGCGCGCACATCGGCAGATTGCCGCGCCAGCGCGCGGCGCACACCGCCGCGCGAGCCGCACGCTTGCCCACGGCAGCGCCGCCCAGTCCATTCACGCCGACGAAGCCGTGCGCCACCAGCTCGCGCGCGACCTGCACGACAGCGTCGGCGCGGAACTCGCCGCCACGCACTTCGCGCTCGCCAACGTCCACACCTGGCTGCCCGCCAATGCCCCGCCGCAATGCGCCGAGGCGCTCGCGCTCGTCGCCCGCTCGCTCGAAGCCGCCACCGGCGCAATGCGCCAGGTGCTCGACGGCCTGCACGCGCCGCACCTCGACGCGGGCCTGGCACCGGCGCTCTCGTCGTGGGTGCACAGCTTCGCAGCGCGCACGGGCCTCGCCGCAAGCGTAGCCGGCGCCGGCGACGACGCGCGCCTTGCCCGCCTGCCCGCCGAGGCCGCGCTCGCCGTGTTCCGCGTCGCCCAGGAGGCGCTCGCCAATGTGGCGCGCCACGCGCAGGCCACGTGCGCCGAGGTGCGGCTCGAAAGCACGGCGCGCCACCTCACGCTCACCATCGCCGACGACGGCATCGGCATCGGCCTCGCGCGCGCCGCGGGCCGCCCGCGCCGCAGCCTGACGAACGGTCATGGCGACGACAGCACAGACAAAGGCGCGAGCCGCACCGGCCACTACGGCCTCGCCGGCATGCGCGAGCGCTGCGCCGCCTTCGGCGGCTCGCTGCGCGCCGTCAAGGGCGGCATCACGCACGCGCACCACGACGACGCACTGCAGGAAGCCGCCCCGCGCGGCACGACCGTGCGCGCGCGCTTCGCCTGGGACGCGCTGCTCGGCGCCGCCCATTCCGCCTCGCCCCTCCTCATGAAACAAGGCGCCCGCTCATGACCCATCGCATCCTGCTCGTCGATGACCATGCCGTCGTGCGCCAGGGCGTTCGCCAGTTGCTGCTCGACCGCGGCATTGCCACCGAGGTGATCGAAGCGCAAACGGGCGCCGAGGCGCTGGCCGCGATCGCGAAGCATGTGTGCGACGTGGTCCTGCTCGACATCTCGCTGCCGGACATGAATGGCGTGGAGGTGCTCAAGCGCGCCAAGAAAAAGGCGCCGCGCGTGCCAGTGCTGATGTTCTCGATGTATCGCGAGGATCAATACGCGGTGCGCGCGCTGAAGGCGGGCGCGGCCGGCTATCTGTCGAAGACGGTGGACGCCGCGCAGATGATCTCCGCGATCCAGCAGGTCGCCGCGGGCCGCAAGTACGTGAGCCCGGCCATGGCCGAAGCGCTCGCCGACTACGTGCTGGTGGACGGCGAGCAACTGCCGCACGAGAAGCTTTCCGACCGCGAATACCAGACGCTGTGCATGCTCGCCTCGGGCAAGCGTCTCACCGACATCGCGCACGCGCTCTCGCTGTCGGTGAAGACCGTGAGCGTCTACCGCACGCGCCTGCTCGAAAAGATGAAGCTCACCAATAACGCCGAGCTGACCTTCTATGTGATGAGCAACCGGCTCGTCGACCTTTCGCCTACCGTCAACGCCTGACGTTGCGGCGCCCCTGCGGCATCAAGGCGGCCTTTCGCCACAACCCGTTGATCCGGAAATGAATCTCGCCGTTTGCGCGGGTCCCCGCAAGGATCGCGCGCGGGCGTCGCGGATTGCGGCGGAATCGTCCGCGTCGAACGAACGTTTCCGACCCTGCTCGACCGGTCTCGCGCGCGAGTTCCGCTAAAATTTAGGGTTTCCCCCAAAGGCATCCGGCACGCGAAGCCGGCGCAGGCGGGCGTAGGTCAATCATGGGTCAACCA
Organism: Paraburkholderia sp. BR10936; assembly: GCF_040965735.1. NCBI lineage: Bacteria > Pseudomonadati > Pseudomonadota > Betaproteobacteria > Burkholderiales > Burkholderiaceae > Paraburkholderia > Paraburkholderia sp. BR10936. Next base: position 349,877 of record NZ_JBFRCM010000003.1, on the reverse strand, counting down.
CGGGTCAACCACCGCTCCAGCTCCTCGCCTTCGCGCGTTTTACGTGGAGTTCCCCGCCAAATGTCCCTCTTTCGCAAGAAGAACGTCGAGCACATGTTGCAGGCAAGCGCCCAGGGCGCCGGCCTGAAAAAAGCACTCGGCGCACTTGACCTCACCTTTCTCGGCATCGGCGCGATCATCGGCACCGGCATTTTCGTGCTGACCGGCACCGGCGCCGTGCAGGCCGGCCCGGCGCTCATGATCGCGTTCCTGATCGCGGCCGTGGCCTGCTGCTTCGCCGCGCTCGCCTACGCCGAGTTCGCCTCGACCATTCCCGTGGCCGGCTCGATCTACACCTATTCGTACGCCACGCTCGGCGAGCTGGCCGCGTGGGTGATCGGCTGGGACCTGATGCTCGAGTACGGGCTCGCCACTTCCGCAGTCTCGGTGGGCTGGTCGGGCTACCTGCAGTCGCTGCTTTCGGGCTTCGGCCTCACGCTGCCGGCCGCGCTCTCGGCCGCGCCCGGCGCCGTGCCCGGCGTGCACACGCTCTTCAATCTGCCCGCCTTCCTCGTGATGATGGCGATCACGGGGCTGCTTTCCGTGGGCGTGCGCGAATCCACGCGCATCAACAACATCATGGTGGCGATCAAGGTGACCGTGGTGGTGCTCGTGATCGCCGTGGGCGTGTTCCACGTGACCCCCGCGAACTGGCATCCGTTCATGCCCAACGGCTGGCGCGGCGTGTTCGGCGCCGCGGCGGTGATGTTCTTCGCGTTCATCGGCTTCGACTCGGTGTCGTCCGCCGCCGAGGAAGTAAAGAACCCCAAGCGCGATCTGCCCATCGGTATCATCGCCTCGCTCGCCGTGTGCGCGGTGCTCTACGTCGCCGTGGCGGCGGTCGTGACCGGCATCGTGCCCTCGCCGCGCTTCGCCCATGTCGGCCACCCGGTCTCGTTCGCGCTGCAGGTGGCGGGCGAAAACTGGGTCGCGGGCTTCATCGATCTGGGCGCCGTGCTCGGCATGCTCACCGTGATCCTCGTGATGAGCTACGGCCAGACCCGCATCATCTTTGCGATGTCGCGCGACGGTCTCTTGCCCGCGAAGCTCTCGAAGGTGCATCCGCGCTTCGCCACGCCGTTCTTCACGACCTGGCTGGTCGGCATTTTCTTTGGTCTGATCGGCGCGCTCGTGCCCCTGAACGTGCTCGCCGAACTCATCAACATCGGCACGCTCGCCGCCTTCTCGATGGTGTCGATCGCCGTGCTCGTCCTGCGCCGTACGCACCCGCACCTGCCGCGCGCGTTCCGCTGCCCGGGTGTGCCCGTGGTGCCGATTCTCGCGGTCGCTTCGTGCCTGTTCCTCATGATCAATCTCCAGCCGCTCACGTGGGTCGCGTTCCTGGTCTGGACCGCGTTCGGCCTCATCGTCTACTTCGGCTACTCGCGTCGCCATTCGCGTCTCGCGCACGCGCCGCACGAGCACGTGCATCACGACTGATGCGCGTGATCTCGCGGTGACTCATCGCTGCACTGCAACGCAACGGCCCGCCCGAGCCATCGAGGCGGGCCGTTTTTTTTGCTGGCCGCAAGCATTCTGGAGGGTAAAACTCCGCGCAGCGAAATTCGGCAAATTGTGCTTTACTGTCCGGGCGTCACCCCAGGCTTCACTGAACAGCAAGGCACCAGCCGGACCCAGATTCCGCTCCACCCGCAATGGTTCGATCCGCCCGAAGCGCCCCGCGTGGTTTGCGTGGCGCCGTGCGTTGCGCGCGCGTTGAGGCGCAACGCGTTAAACGGGCGAGTTTTCCCACGGGCGGTTATAGCGGTCGATTCAGTGTAAAAAAGCGGGCCCAGGCAGGTCTCTATCCCATCATCTGGCATGGGACCGGAGCCACACGCAGCGCCGTGCTCCGGTCGACATTGGAGACAATCAATGGCGATCAGTATTAGCCTCACGGTCAACGGCGCGCCCGTGACCGCCGAGGTCGAACCTCACACGCTCCTCGTCCAGTTCCTGCGCGAACAGCAGCGTCTCACCGGCACGCACGTCGGCTGCGATACTGCCCAATGCGGGGCCTGCACCGTCCACCTGAACGGCCGCGCGATCAAGTCGTGCAACCAGCTCGCGGTGCAGTGCGACGGCATGGAGGTGACGACGATCGAAGGCCTCGCGAAGAATGGCGAGCTGCATCCCATGCAGACCGCGTTCCGCGAATGCCACGGCCTGCAATGCGGTTTCTGCACGCCCGGCATGGTGATGTGCGCGACCGCGCTCGCCGCCGCCAATCCCGACCTCACGGAAAGCGACATACGCGAAGGACTCGACGGCAACTTCTGCCGCTGTACGGGCTATCACAACATCGTGAAGGCCGTGGCCGCGGGCGCGCAGGCAATGCGCACCGGCGCCCCCGCTGCCGCCACGACGGCGTGACTCGGGAGGCCACCATGAACGCACCCGAACCCAATCGCATGATCGGCGCACCCGTCAAGCGCAAGGAAGACTTCCGCTTCCTCACCGGCGTCGGCCAGTACACCGACGACGTCGTGCTGCCCGCACAGACCTACGCCGTGTTCGTGCGCTCGCCGCACGCCCATGCGCGCATCAAGCGCATCGACGTCAATGCCGCGAAGGCCTCGCCCGGCGTCGTGGCGGTCTTCACCGGCGCGGACCTCGCCGCGGAAAACGTGGGCGGCCTGCCGTGCGGCTGGCTCATCCACAGCATCGACGGCACGCCCATGAACGAGCCGCCGCATCCCGTGATCGCGCACGAGAAAGCGCGCCACGTCGGCGACCAGGTCGCACTCGTGATCGCCGATTCGGTCAAGGCCGCGAAGGATGCCGCCGAACTGGTCGAGGTCGATTACGAAGAGCTGCCTGCCGCCGTCGACACGGCGCACGCCGCCGACGCCGGCCAGCCTCTCGTGCACGACGGCGTGCCGAACAACACCTGCTACACGTGGGGCCACGGCGACAAGGCCGCGACCGACGCCGCCTTCGCACAGGCCGCGCACGTGACGACGCTCGACATCGTCAACAACCGGCTGATACCGAACGCCATCGAGCCGCGCGCCGTGAACGCGAGCTACTCGCAGCACGACGACAGCTACATCGTGTACGTGGCGAACCAGAACCCGCACGTCGAGCGCCTGCTGATGGCCGCGTTCGTGCTCGGGCTGCCGGAAACGAAGCTGCGCATCGTCGCGCCCGACGTGGGCGGCGGCTTCGGCTCGAAGATCTTTCTGTATGCCGAAGATGTCGCGCTCACGTGGGCCGCGAAGAAAATTCGCCGGCCGGTGAAGTGGACCGCCGAACGATCGGAGTCCTTCGTTTCCGATGCGCACGGCCGCGACCACGTGACCAAGGCCGAACTCGCCCTCGACAAGGACGGCAAGTTCCTCGCCATGCGCGTGCACACCACGGCGAACATGGGCGCGTATCTCTCGACGTTCGCTTCGAGCGTGCCGACCATCCTCTACGCCACGCTGCTCGCGGGCCAGTACACCACGCCCGCGATCTACGCCGAGGTGAAGGCCGTGTTCACGAACACGGTGCCCGTGGATGCGTACCGCGGCGCAGGGCGTCCGGAAGCGACCTACGTGGTCGAACGTCTCGTGGAGACGGCCGCGCGCGAGATGAACATCGACCCGGCCGAAATCCGCCGCCGCAACTTCATCACGAGCTTCCCGTATGCCACGCCCGTTGGCCTCACCTACGACACGGGCGACTACGAAGCCTGTCTCGGGCGCGCACTGGAGCTCGCCGACGTGAAGGGCTTCGCCGCGCGCCGCGACGCATCGAAGGCGCAGGGGAAACTGCGCGGTCTCGGCTACTCGTGCTACATCGAGGCATGCGGGCTCGCGCCGTCGAACATCGCGGGTGCGCTCGGCGCGCGTGCGGGCCTCTTCGAAGCCGGCGAGGTCCGCGTGAACCCGACCGGTTCCGTCACCGTGTTCACGGGCTCGCACAGTCACGGCCAGGGCCACGAGACGACGTTCGCGCAAGTCGTGGCCGATCGCCTCGGCGTGCCGATCGAACAGGTCGAGATCGTGCACGGCGACACGGGCCGCATTCCGTTCGGCATGGGCACCTATGGCTCGCGCTCGATCTCGGTGGGCGGCTCGGCCATCATGAAGGCGCTCGACAAGATCGAGGCGAAGGCGAAGAAGATCGCCGCGCACATGCTCGAAGCGGGCGCGGAGGACATCGAGTTCGCCGACGGCGTGTTCCGCGTCGCGGGCACCGACCGCACGAAGACCTTCGCGGAAATCTCGCTCGCCGCGTACGTGCCGCACAACTATCCGCTGGAGACGCTGGAACCCGGCCTCGACGAAAGCGCGTTCTACGATCCGACCAACTTCACCTATCCGTCGGGCGCGTATCTCTGCGAAGTCGAAGTCGATCCCGAGACGGGCGAGACGCGCATCGAACGCTTCACCGCGGTCGACGACTTCGGCAACGTCATCAACCCGATGATCGTCGAAGGCCAGGTGCATGGCGGTCTCGGCCAGGGGATCGGCCAGGCGATGCTCGAGCAGTGCGTGTACGACAACGAGAGTGGCCAGTTGCTCTCCGGCTCGTACATGGACTATGCGATGCCGCACGCGTCGGATGTGCCTTCGTATACGGTCGAAACCGCGAAAGGCACGCCGTGCACGCACAATCCGCTCGGCGTGAAGGGCTGCGGCGAAGCCGGCGCGATCGGCTCGCCACCCGCCGTGATCAACGCGATTCTTGACGCACTCGCGCCGCTAGGCGTGAAGGACCTGCAGATGCCGGCCACGCCGCATCGTGTATGGCAAGCGATCCAGGCCGCGCAGGCCACTTCGCAACCTTGAGCGGAGGCGCTCCATGTACGCATTCGACTATCAGCGCGCCAGCGACGCGCAAGGCGCCGTGAAAGCCCTCGCGGCCGACGCCGACGCCAAATTCCTCGGCGGCGGCCAGAGCCTGCTCGCGGCGATGAAGCTGCGGCTCGCCCAGCCCACCACGCTCGTGGACGTCACGCGCATTCCCGAGCTGAAAGCCGTGCAGGTGGACGGCAAGGTGGTGAAAGTGGGCGCGGCCGTGTGCCATGCCGACGTCGCCGAAAACGCGCAGATCCGCAACACGCTGCCGGCGCTCGCGGACCTCGCGGGCATGATCGGCGACCGCCAGGTGCGCGCGCTCGGCACGCTCGGCGGCTCGCTCGCGAACGACGATCCCGCCGCCGACTATCCCGCTGCGGTGCTCGCGCTGAACGCGACGGTGGTGACGGACCGGCGGCGCATCGCAGCGGACGACTTCTTCCTCGGCATGTACGAAACGGCGCTGGAACCCGACGAGCTGATCGTGGCCGTCGAATTCCAGGTGCCCGAACGCGCGGCCTACGAGAAGTTTCGCAATCCGGCCTCGCACTTCGCGCTCGCGGGCGTGTTCGTCGCAAAGTACGCCGGGGAGGTGCGTGTGGCGGTCACGGGCGCCGGGCCTTCGGTATTTCGCGCGGGTGCGCTGGAAAGCGCACTGAAGACGAACTTCGCGCCCGAAGCCGCACGCGCGGTGAAGATGCCCGCCGACGACCTCAACACCGACCTGCACGCGAGCGCGGCCTATCGCGCGCACCTCATCCCGGTGCTTGCGGCGCGCGCGGTGGCGAAGGCCAACGGCTAGGCTGGTCCCGAGGGCGAGCGCTTCCAGGTGAACATGGGAGCGCTCGCCGCCTTTGATTCGCGTTGCCAGAATCCCGCATGCAATCCGCCTCGATCGACGACACCCTCGCACAACTCGAAGCGCACGGCTATTTCGCGAGCCGCGAACTCGCCACGGCGCTCTTTCTTGCGCTGCGCATGGAACGCCCGCTGTTTCTCGAAGGCGAGCCGGGCGTGGGCAAGACCGAACTCGCGAAGGCCGCGGCGGCGATGCTCGGCACAACGGTCTTGCGCCTGCAATGCTACGAAGGACTCGATACAGCCAGCGCGCTATACGAGTGGGACTATCCGCGCCAGATCATGGCGCTGCGACTGGCCGAAGCCGCCGGCGAAAAGCCCCGCAACGACACGCTCTATCGCGACGAATTTCTGCTCAAGCGCCCGCTGCTCCAGGCGCTGCAACCCGACCCGCAAAACCCGGGCGCGCGCCGCGTGCTGCTGATCGACGAAATCGACCGCGCCGACGAACCGTTCGAAGCCTTCCTGCTCGAGCTCCTTTCGGACTTCCAGGTATCGATTCCCGAATACGGCACTGTGCGCGCGAGCACGCCGCCGCTCGTCGTGATCACGTCGAACCGCACGCGCGAAGTGCACGACGCGCTCAAGCGGCGCTGCCTTTATCAATGGCTCGGCTACCCTGACCGTGCACGCGAACTCGCGATCGTGGCCGCGCGCGCGCCTGAAACCGCCGCGGATTTGCAGCAACGCGCCGTGGCGTTCGTGCACCAGTTGCGCACGATGGATCTCTTCAAGGCGCCCGGCATTGCGGAAACGATCGACTGGTGCCGCGCGCTTAGCGCGCTCGCCGTGACGGAACTCGATCCGCAGTCGGTGCAGGACACGCTAGGCGTGCTGCTGAAGTACCAGGACGACCTAGCGCAGCTCGACGCGCAACGCATCGCGCAAACGCTCGCGCTCGCGGAGTGAGGACGATGCCCCGCGCCACATCGCCCGCCGCCATGCCCACGCTCGCGCCCGTGTTCGCGCGCAACGTCGTGCATTTCGTGCGCGTGCTGCGCGGCGCGGGCCTGCCGATGTCGCCTTCGCGCGCCGTCGACGCGATCGACGCGCTGCGCCACATCGACCTCGGCCGCCGCGACGACGTGCACGCCGCGCTCGCCGCGCTCCTCACGAGTGCGCCCGACGAGCGCGAGATCTTCGACGCGGCGTTCGCGCTGTTCTGGCGCGATCCGGATTTCGAAGGCAAGCTGCGCGCGCTGCTGCTGCCGAAGGTGCAAGGCGGCGTGCCGCCGCCGCGCCGCAACAACCGCCTCGCCGACGCGCTTGCGGCGCGCCCTGCCCATCGCCCGGGCGCGAAGCCACCGCCCTCGCACGAAGAACACGAGTTGCGCGCACACGCCACGTTCAGCGCCGAAGAGCGCTTGCGCCAGCGCGACTTCGATACGCTCACCGCCGACGAATGGCGCACGCTGCGCCACCTGATCCGCGCGCGCCGCCTGCCGCTCGCCACCGTTCGCACGCGGCGCCTGAAGGCATCGTCGCGCGGCACCCACGCCGACCTGCGTGCGAGCGCGCGCCATGCGGTACGCGCGGGCGGCGACTGGACCGTGTGGAAATATCGCGCGCCGGTGGAACGCAAGCTGCCGCTCGTGCTGCTGCTCGACATTTCCGGCTCGATGAGCAGCTACTCGCGCGCGGTGCTCTACTTCTGCCACGCGTTGCTGCAATCGCGCGAACGCCTGCAAGTGTTCCTGTTCGGCACGCGCCTGACCCACGCCACGCGCGCGCTGCGCGAACGCGACCCCGACGTCGCGCTCGCCCAGCTCGCCGCCCAGGTCGCGGACTGGTCCGGCGGCACGCGCATCGGCGCCACGCTTGCGGAATTCAACCGCCGCTGGGCGCGCCGCATGCTCGGAGGGCGCGCGACAGTGCTGATCGTCACCGACGGGCTCGATCACGATGAATGCGGTCTGCTCAGCGAAGAGATGGCGCGCCTGCACCGCTTCGCGCATCGCGTGATCTGGCTCAATCCGCTCTTGCGTTACCGCGATTTCGCGCCCAAGGCGCGCGGCGTGCAGGCGATGCTGCCCCACGTCGACGCGCATTACCCCGTCCACAATCTCGACAGCCTCGAAGCGTTTGCGCGCAGCCTGTGCGAAGCCGCGCCGATCGGGCCCGCGCCTCGTGCAGCAACGCATCTGGCGACTCATCTGCCAAAACCGGCACGCGCATTGCATACTCTGGAGGCGCGCCCGGCACAAGGAGACACACGATGGAGCTGACCGAAAGCCACACGCTGCCGGTGCCGCAACAGCGCGCCTGGGAAGCGCTCAACGACACGGCGATCCTCAAGGCGTGCATACCGGGCTGCGAAAGCATCGAAGCCGACGGTGAGAACGCCTACGCCGTCGCGCTAACCGCCGCGGTAGGCCCCGTGAAGGCGCGCTTCAAAGGCCGCATGCAGCTCGCCGATATCGACGCGCCGAACAGCTACACGATCGTCTTCGAGGGCCAGGGCGGCGCCGCAGGCTTCGGCAAGGGCGACGCGCACGTGAAGCTCGAATCCGCCGGCGACGAATCGACCACGCTCACCTACACCGCGAACGCCCAGGTGGGCGGCAAGCTCGCGCAGATCGGCTCGCGGCTCGTGGATGGCGCGGCGCGCAAGATCGCCGGCGAGTTTTTCAAGCGTTTCGGGGAACAGCTGGGCGGCGGCGCGCAGGAAAATACCGACGAGACGGCGGAACCCGCCGCGGGCGACGCAGAAGGCCAGCCGCAAGGCGAAGGCGCAGAGGAAACACCGAAGAGGAAACGATCATGGACAGCGTGGATCTCGAAGTCCTGAAATCCAGCGTGCGCTGGCTCGACGCAGGGCACCGCGCGCTGCTGGTGACAGTGGTGAAAACGTGGGGCTCGTCGCCGCGTCCCGAGGGCGCGATGCTCGTGGTGCGCGGCGACGGCCTCGTGGTCGGCTCCGTGTCGGGCGGCTGCATCGAGGACGATCTGATCGACCGCGTGCGCCGCGAAGGCGTGACGATCGTGAAGCCCGAAGCCGTCAAATACGGCATCACGGCCGAAGAGGCGCATCGTTTCGGACTGCCGTGCGGCGGCACGATCCAGCTCGTGCTCGAACCGCTCTCCGAGGCCTCGGGCATTCGCGAACTGCTCGAAACCGTCGAGCGCGGCGAACTCGTTGCGCGCACACTCGACATAGCGACCGGCCGCGCCACGCTCGGCCCCGCGAAAGCGACCGATGGCGTGGACTTCGACGACGTGCGCCTGCTCACGATCCACGGGCCGCGCTACCGCATGCTGGTGATCGGCGCGGGGCAGCTCTCTCGCTATCTCTGCCAGATCGCGGTGGGGCTCGATTACCAGGTGACGGTGTGCGACCCGCGCGAGGAATACACCGACACCTGGGACGTGCCCGGCACGGCGCTCGTGCGCACGATGCCCGACGACACGGTGCTCGACATGAAGCTCGACGAACGCTGCGCCGTGATCGCGCTCACGCACGACCCCAAGCTCGACGACCTCGCACTGATGGAGGCGCTCAAGACGCCCGCGTTCTACGTCGGCGCGCTGGGCTCACGGCGCAACAACGCGGCGCGGCGCGAGCGGCTCAAGGAGTTCGACCTGAGCGAGGCGGAACTCGCGCGGCTGCATGGGCCGGTGGGCATTTACATCGGCAGCCGCACGCCGCCGGAAATCGCGGTGTCGATCCTCGCGGAGGTCACGGCGGCGAAGAACGGCGTCTCGCTGCCGACCATTCTCCAGGTGGAAGGCGCAAAGGCCGCGCGCGAACACGCAGCAGGCGCGGGATCGACGTGCGACGTGTGAGGCCGCTGCGCGGCCGCCTTCACGCGTGAGGTGAGCGCCCGTCGTCGTCTGTCTCGCGCTCGTGTCACTACTATGCCCCCCAAAAAACTGCGGGCCGCGACTTTCGTCGGCGGCCCGCAATAGGGTGTTTCTGGCGGGCGGCTTGCGCCGCCTCGCTTCACCTGAGCGTCACGGCATCAGCCGAACAGCTTCATCGCCTGCGTGAGCGTGTTGGTCACGCCCCACACGAGCGGCACCAGCACGTAGAGCCAGAAGATCGCCATCAGCGTCTTGTTCGACGATTTCGGGGCAGCTTGGGTAGACATTGCGCGTTCCTCCTTATTTACCGGCGGCGAGTTGCGTCTCGCTCATGTGATGCTTCGCGTCCACGCGGCGCACGAGCAGGTTGCAGATGAAGCCGACCACGAGCAGCGAGGCCATGATGTGCACGGTCATCGTGTACGCATCGGCCTTCGCCACGCCGTGTGCGACCTGATACGCACGCACGTAGTTCACGAGCACCGGGCCCGCCACGCCTGCCGCGGCCCACGCGGTGAGCAGACGGCCGTGAATGCCGCCGACGAACGCCGTGCCGAACATATCCGCGAGATACGCGGGCACGGTCGAAAAGCCGCCGCCGTACATCGAGAGAATCAGGCAGAACGCGAGCACGAAGAACACGATGTTGCCGCTCTGCGCGAACTGCGGCACCGCGTAATAGAGCACCGCGCCGAACACGAAGAAGATGAAGTAGGTGTTCTTGCGGCCCACCCAGTCGGAGGCCGACGCCCACACGAAGCGCCCGCCCATGTTGAAGAGCGAGAGCAGGCCGACGAAGCCCGCCGCCGCGCCGGCGCTCACGGTGTCCTTGAAGCTTTCCTGGATCATGACCGAGGCCTGACCCAGAATGCCGATGCCGGCCGTCACGTTGAGGAACAGCACGAGCCAGATCAGATAGAACTGCGGCGTCTTGAGCGCCTGGTCGATATGCACGTGCTGGTTCGACACGAGTTTCTTCGCCACGACGGGCGGGGTCCAGCCCGCCGGCTTCCAGTCCGGCGCGGGCACGCGGATGGTGATGGCGCCGATCGTCATCGAGATGAAGTAGGCCACGCCGAGCACCACAAAGGTCTGGGCGACGCCCACGCTCGTGTCGCTCGCGAAATGCTTCATCAGCATGACGGAGAGCGGTGCGGCGATCATCGCGCCGCCGCCGAAGCCCATGATCGCGAGGCCCGTTGCCATGCCGCGGCGGTCGGGGAACCAGCGGATCAGCGTCGAAACCGGAGAGACATAGCCGAGCCCGAGGCCGATGCCGCCGATCACGCCGTAGCCGAGATAGAGCAGCGCGATCTGATGCAGATACACGCCGAGCGCGGAAACGAGGAAACCGCCGCCAAAGCAGCACGCCGCGGTAAACATCGTGCGGCGCGGGCCCACGCGTTCGAGCCACTTGCCGCCGAACGCGGCGGAAAGGCCGAGAAACACGATGGCCAGCGAGAAAATCCAGCCCAGCGTGGTGAGCGACCAGTCATCGGCCGCGGACTGCGTAATGCCGATCACCTTCGTGAGCGGCGCGTTGAACACGGAAAACGCGTAGGCCTGGCCGATACACAGATGCACGGCCAGCGCCGCGGGCGGCACCATCCAGCGCGAAAAGCCCGGCGGGGCGATGGTCGCCTCTTTGGAAAAGAAAGGTGCGCTTTGCGCACCGCGCGTCGAATCTGCAACGCTGCTCATGGGATCTCCCGAATCGACCAGAGGTTGAGAGCGCGGGGTAAGCGCTCGCTCTGGTCCCATCCAAAATGGCTGTTGGTAGGCGTGGTCTTTCGTGCTCTTTATATGCGCAAACGCATAGAACACTTAATTGCCGCTTGACGGCTGCACGAACCTTAGTCCCCAACCGCCTCCTTGGCAATATGAGGTAAACATACATATGCCCTACAACGGCCCGCGCGCCGCCGTGTTTCCTCGATTGTTGCGTGCGCAGCAAATCGGTGGGGGGACCTATGACGCCGCGGAGAACGTTGCAGGCGGGCATGTCGTTGCGCGGCCCAGCATTTAGACTCAACACTCGATTCAGGGCCCCCTGCGGGCGGTGTGCGGGCCATCCGCTTGACAAGCGGGTTGCATGACTTTTAAGTGGCAGAAGTAGCGCCTATCTGCGACCCGCCACCTGCCGAGCCCCCCATGCGCCTCGCTCTCGCTCTTTGCCTAGCCGTGCTCGGCCCCGTCACGGGAACCTTCGCCGCCGACCTGCGCCCGGGCGTGGCGCAGCTCACGCCGGTGCCGCTCGAAGCGGGCACGCTGAATCCGGCAGGCAGCGCCGCGCAGGCGCCCTACACCAACGAAGCGGAAACGCAGACCTTCACCGTCAACGCGGACGGCTCGTACACCAAGCTCGACTCGCTCACGCTGCGTGTGAACACGGAGGCCGGCATTGCGCGCGCGGGCCAGTATTACGTGTGGTTCAACCGCGAAATGGCCCACGTGGAGGTGCTCGAAGCGTGGACCGAGGACGCCCAGGGCGGGCGACACGACGTGCGCCCCGAGCAGATCCGCGACGTGCAGGAGGTGCGCTCGTTCGACGCCCCGATGTTCCAGGACGTGCAGGACAAGGTGATCGTGTTCCCCGCCGTGGAGCCGGGCGCGCGCGTGCATCTCACGTGGCGCAAGATCCAGCGCGTGCCGCTCGTGCCCGGCTGGTTCAGCGACTTCACGCCGCCCGACCTCGCGCCCACGCACCGCTTTCGCGTGATCTACGACCTGCCCGCGAAAGTGCCGCTCTACGCCGACGCGCGCGGCTTCACGGTGCTGCCGCCCGCCACCGTGAACGGCCGCACGCGCTACGAGTACCGCTACGACAAGTCGAACTTCGAGCGCCTCGAATATGGCTCGGTCGCCTACGTGAGCTACGGCGACCGGCTGATGGTGTCCACCTTTCCCGATTACGCGGCCTTCGCGACGGTCTATCGCGAGGCGGCGGCGGATCCGACCGTGCGCGACCCGGCCATCGTGCGCCTTGCGCAGACGCTCACGGCGCACGACGATACGCCGCGCGCCAAAGCGCAAACGCTCTATGACTGGGTGCGCCGCAACATCCGCTACGTGGCGATGAATATCGGGCGCGGCGAGATCGTGCCGCACCACGTAACCGACGTGCTCGCGAACCGCTACGGCGATTGCAAGGACCACGTCGCACTCTACGGCGCGCTGCTCGGGGCCGTCGGCATCCGCAGCACGCCGGCGCTCGTGAACAGCGGTACTGTCTACACGCTGCCGAGCGTGCCGGGCTTCGGCGTGATCAATCACGTCATCACCTGGCTGCCCGATCTGCAGATGTTCGCGGACTCCACGGCGAGCAACATCGAGTTCGGCTATTTGCCGTCGACGGACATGGACCGCGAGGCCGTGCTCGCCGGCGACGGCACGCAGGTCCGCACGCCCGCCACGGCTACGACCACGCGCGAGAGCGATCTCGACATCACGGTCGCGCCCGACGGCTCGGCGCGCTTCATCTATCGCTTGCAGTCGGAGGGCTGGTCTGCCGAACAGACGCGCAGCGTGCTGCGCCTGCAAACGCCCGCGCAGCGCGAGGAGTCGCTGCAATGGGAGCTGCGCAACGCCAACCTGCGCGGCAACGCCACGCTCGCGTCCAGCCCGCTCGACGCCACGGCGGGCCCGCTCGTTCTCACGCTCACGGGCACCTTCGACGGTTTCGTCGACCCGGAAATGACCACGCCCGTGCCCACGCTCACGAGCTTCGTGGGCGGGCTCGACGCGAATCTGCGCTACTGGCTCGGCGAATCGCGGCGCACGCAGCCCTTCATGTGCCGCAACGTGGTGGTGACCGAGCGCACGCGCATCGTGCTGCCGCCGGGCATGCGCGTACTCGACGTCCCCATGCCGCAGCACGCCGACAACCGTTTCATCGATTTCAGTTCGCACTACGCGCTCGACCCGCAGGCGAATGTGCTGCGCGTCACGCGTACGGGTCAAACGCATTTCGCGAGCGACGTATGCAGCGCCGACGATTTCGCGCAGATGCGCCCCGCGTTCGAGACGATGGCGCGCGACCTGCGCGCGCAGTTGATCGTCAAGCCGTCGGCCCAGGGCGGCGCGCCGGATAGTCCGGCGAGCGCGCAGTGAGCCGGCGCACGACGTTCACACGGGCCAGAGCGGTCCTTCCTGCATCGCGCCGATCTGCTCGCGCAGTTCGAGAATGCGCTCTTCCCAGTAGCGCTGCGTGTTGAACCACGGGAAGGCGGCCGGAAACGCGGGATCGTGCCAGCGGCGCGCGAGCCAGGCCGAGTAGTGGATGAGCCGCAGCGTGCGCAGCGCTTCGACGAGATGCAGCTCGCGCGGCTCGAATTCGCAGAAGTCCTCGTAACCCGCGAGCAAATCGGCCATTGCACGCGAAGCGCCCGCGCGGTCGCCGGGCAAAAGCAGCCACAAATCCTGGATAGCGGGACCCATGCGGCTGTCGTCGAAGTCCACGAAATGCGGGCCGGCGTCGGTCCAGAGCACATTGCTCGGATGGCAGTCGCCGTGCAGGCGCAACGACCGCACGTCGCCCGCGCGCTCGAAGGCCGCCTCCACGCCTTCGAGCGCGAGCGTCACCGCGGCCTGCCATGCTTCGCGCACGTCCTCGGGGACGAAGCCGTGTTCGAGCAGATACGTGCGCGGCTCGTAGCCGTAGGACTGAATGTCGAGCGTGGGGCGTGCCTCGTACGGCCTCGTTGCGCCCACGGCATGAATGCGCCCGATGAAACGGCCGAGCCATTCGAGCGTGTCGCTGCGGTCGAGATCCGGCGCGCGGCCGCCGCGCCGCTCGAACAGCGAGAAGCGATACCCGTCGAACTCGTGCAGCGTGCGCCCATCGAAGGCGAGCGCAGGCACGGCCGGAATCTCGCGCGCGGCGAGTTCGGCGACGAATGCGTGCTCCTCGAGTATCGCCTCGTCGCTCCAGCGCTCAGGGCGATAAAACTTGGCGATGAGCGGCGGGCCGTCTTCCACGCCCACCTGGTACACGCGATTCTCGTAGCTGTTGAGCGCGAGCATGCGGCCATCCGTGCGGCGCTCGGCCGGGATCAGCACGCCATCGACGGCGTCGAGCACGCATTCGGGCGTGAGGCGCGCATAGGGCGCGGCTTGCTGGTCGCCGGGACCGGAAGGGCCGCCCGGGACAGGAGAAGGATCGTAATTCATACCCGCAATTGTGCCTCTTGCGGGCAGTGCCGGCGAGCAATCGGTGCGCACGGCCAGACACGATGAACACAAACGCGGCGCACACAACCCTGCGACGAGACGCAGGGCGCCTCGTCAACGTGTCACACGGCCCAGACTCAGTGGATCTGCGCGCCGGCGGGCATGACGTGCTCGCCCGTATCGATCAGATCTTCGAGAAAAAAGGGCTCGGTATTGAGCTGCGCCGACGTGCCGGGCTCCCCGGCATACCACGTCACCATCGCCATGTCGCCGAGAATGCGCATCACGATGCCGCGCGCACCCTGTGGCACCGCGATATGAACGGAACGGACAATAGAACCGATTTGCATGATGTTTCCCCGTTACCTCGCTACCTTCGCCGGCTCCCTCGAAGGAAGTCCGGTCGGCATGCTGACAAAAAAACCGATGCGCACGATCAGTTGCGCGCGCATCCAAACCCGCCTCGGGCGACCCGCTCTCGCCGCGCGCTTAAGCACGGCCGGACCCTTGGCAACCTCATTGTTGCCTGTTTGAGCGCGCGAGCAAAGCGAAAAAATAGGGGGGTGTATCAACGGCGGCATGCATTTGGCGCCTCGTGCCGCCACAGCCCCGCCCCGCTTCGCTCACGCATCTTACGAAAACCTGACTGTAACAGATGGTAAACCCCATTCTTCGCGACCTTGCTAGGGCAGTCCCTGAAAAAGTACGCTGATGCAAGGTGAGTGGCGCTATAGTCCTGTCCCAACCGTGCACCACAAAGGCCCGGCGCAGCACAGGCAAAGACCGCACGCGCGCCACAACAGCCCGCCACGATACCGATAACCTGAACGCTCGCCACCGCGGCCAGACCAGCCGCGCGAGCCAGACTCCGCCACCAGCGAAGGAACCCGCCGTTCCATGTGGATCGTTCGACTCGCGCTCAAGCGCCCGTACACGTTCGTCGTGCTCGCGTTGCTGCTTTTGATCGTCGGGCCGCTGACGATCCTGCGCACGCCCACGGACATCTTCCCGAACATCGACATTCCGGTGCTCTCGGTGATCTGGACCTACACGGGTCTGCCCGCCGACGAGATGGAAAAGCGCATCGTGCTCAACTACGAGCGCGGCCTTTCCGTGGCGGTGAACGATATCGAGCACACCGAATCGACGTCGCTGAACGGCATCGCGGTCGTGAAGATCTTCTTCCAGCCGCATGCCAATATCCAGGAAGCGCTCGCCGAAGTCACGGCGCTGTCACAGGCGCAGTTGCGCTCGCTGCCGCCCGGCATCCAGCCGCCGTTCATCCTGCGCTACAACGCCTCGACGGTGCCGATCCTGCGCCTGTCGCTGTCTTCGCCGCAGCTGACCGAGCAGGAACTGTTCGACTACGGTAACAACTTCCTGAAGACGCAGCTGGCGACCGTGCCGGGCGCCTCCGCGCCGCTGCCCTATGGCGGCAAGCAGCGGCAGATCATGGTCGACATCAACCAGCGCGCGCTGCAGCAGCACAATCTCTCGCCCATGGACGTGGTGAACGCGATCAGCGCGCAAAACCTCATCCTGCCTTCGGGCACAGCCAAAATCGGTGCAACCGAATATTCGGTGACGATGAATGCAAGCCCCGAGAGCTTAGCGGGCCTGAACGACATTCCCGTGAAAACCACGGATAGCGGCACGATCTACATCCGCGACGTGGCGCACGTGCGCGACGGCTATGTGCCGCAAACCAATATCGTGCGCGTGGACGGACAGCGCGCCTCACTTCTCACCATCAACAAGAGCGGCAACACGTCGACGCTGGAGATCGTCGATCGCATCAAGGAAATGATGCCGACGCTGCGCAATCTCGTGCCACCGTCGCTCAATATCGATCCGGTCGCCGACCAGTCGTTGTTCGTGCGCGCCTCCGTGCAGGGCGTGCTGCGCGAAGCGCTCATCGCCGCCGCGCTCACGGCGCTCATGATCCTGCTGTTTCTCGGCAACTGGCGCGCCACGCTCATCATTGCGATCTCGATTCCGCTGTCGATGATCACCTCGGTCATCGTGCTCGCGGCGCTCGGCGAGACCATCAACATCATGACGCTGGGCGGGCTCGCACTCGCGGTCGGCATTCTGGTTGACGACGCAACGGTCGCGATCGAGAACATCAGCCAGCAACTGGAGCAAGGCAAGACGCTGGAACAGGCGATTCTCGACGGCGCGCATCAGATCGCGATTCCCACGCTCGTCTCCACGCTCTCCATCTGCATCGTGTTCGTGCCGATGTTCCTGCTCACGGGCGTGGCGCATTACCTCTTCATTCCGCTCGCGGAAGCCGTGGTGTTTGCGATGCTGGCCTCGTACTTCTTCTCGCGTACGCTCGTGCCCACGCTCGCGAAGTACCTGATGCGCCACCATCGCAAGGCCGCCGACCTGCATCACACGCATGGCGCGACGCGCAATCCGTTCATGCGCGTGCACCTCGCGTTCGAGCGCGGCTTCGAGGGGCTGCGCGAGCGCTATCGCGGGTTTCTCACGGCGCGCGTGAAGCATCCCGTGTGGTTCGTGGTGGCGTTTCTCGCCTGCTGTGGCGCGTCGTTGCTGCTCATGCCGTTCCTCGGGCGCGACTTCTTTCCGCAGGTCGATGCGGGCACCATCGCGCTGCACGTGCGCGCGAAAACCGGCATGCGTGTGGAAGAAACCGCCGTGCTCGTCGACCGTATCGACAAGCGCGTGCGCACGCTGATTCCGCCGGGTGAGCTGCATTCGATCATCGACAACATCGGCCTGCCGGTCTCGGGCATCAACCTCTCGTACAGCAACACGGGCACCATCGGCACGTCCGACGCGGACGTGCTGATCTCGCTGAACGAGGACCATCACTCCACCGCCGGTTACGTGCGCCTCCTGCGGCACACGCTCAACAACGAGTTTCCGGGCGTGCAGTTCGCCTTCCTGCCCGCCGATATCGTGAGTCAGACGCTGAACTTCGGCATGCCCTCGCCCATCGATGTGCAGATCGTCGGGCGCGACGTGGCCGGCAACCGCGCGTTCGCGGCGAAGCTGCTCGCTCGGCTGCGCGGCGTGCCCGGTTTCGTCGACGCGCGCATCCAGCAGCCCGCGGACCTGCCGCGCATCTTCATCGACGTGGACCGCACGCGCGCGCAGCAGGCGGGCTTCACGCAGAAGGACGTGGCGAGTGACCTGCTCATCACACTCTCGGGCAGCCAGCAGACCACCCCCACGTTCTGGCTCAACCCGATCAACGGCGTGAGCTACAACGTCGTCACCGAAGCCCCGCAATACACGATCGATTCGCTGCAATCGCTCGCCAACATTCCACTCACCGCGAACGGGCGCAGCAACATACTCGGCTCGCTCGCGAGCATGCAGCGCATCTCGGGCGACGCGGTGGTCACGCACTACAACGCGCAGACCACCATCGACATTTACGGCACCGCCGACGGGCGCGACCTGGGCGCCGTTTCCGACGACATCGCGAAGATCGTCGACCAGACGCGCGGCGAGCTGCCGAAGACGTCGAGCATCAAGCTGCGCGGCCAGGTGCAGACGATGAACGATTCGTTCTCCGGACTGTTCGGCGGCCTCGTCTTCGCGATCGTGCTCGTGTATCTGCTGATCGTCGTGAACTTCCAGTCGTGGCTCGATCCGTTCATCATCATCACGGCGCTGCCGGGCGCGCTCGCGGGCATCGTCTGGATGCTGTTCCTCACGCACACCACGCTGTCCATTCCCGCGCTCACGGGCGCGATCATGTGTATCGGCATCGCCACGGCGAACTCCATTCTCGTCATCAGCTTCGCGCGCGAGCAGTTGCGCCTGCACGGCGATGCGGCGCGCGCCGCGATCGAAGCGGGCTACACGCGCTTTCGCCCCGTGCTCATGACCGCGCTCGCCATGGTGATCGGCATGGTGCCGATGGCCATCGGCCTGGGCGAAGGCGGCGAGCAGAACGCACCGCTCGGGCGCGCCGTGATCGGCGGCCTCGCGGTGGGCACGCTCGCCACGCTGATCTTCGTCCCTGTGGTGTTCTCGCTCATCTACCGCAAGCTCGGCGAGCGCCGCCAGCGCGCCAGTGAAAACGTGGTGCCCAAATCATGAATACCCTGTCATGACGAATCATTCGCAAACGCCTTCGCCGCAAGAGCCGTCGCGTCATCGATCGCGGCGCTGGCCCCTTGTGCTCGCCGCGCTCATCGTGCTCGGCCTCGCGGCGCAGGGTATCTGGTCGCGCCATAGCGCGCATGCGGCGCTCGAACGCGAGGCAAAGAGCGCGAGTACGCTGACCGTGCAGGTCGTCACGCCGCAGCGCTCGACGCGCGCGCTCGACCTCGTGCTGCCCGGCAACGTGCAGGCGTTTCTCGACACGCCGATCTACGCGCGCACGAGCGGCTATCTGCGCAAGTGGTACTTCGACATCGGCGCGCACGTGAAGGCGGGCCAGTTGCTCGCCGAAATCGACGCGCCCGAAGTGGACGACCAGTTGCGCGCCGCGCGCGCCGATCTCGCCAACGCCGAAGCGAACTACGCGCTCGCGAAAACCACGGCCGACCGCTGGACGCAGATGCTGCAAACGCGCTCGGTGGCAAAACAGGACACCGATGAAAAAGTCGGCGACATGCTCGCGAAAAAGGCCACGCTCGACTCCGCGCGCTTCAACGTCTCACGGCTCTCGCAGCTGCAGTCGTACGAACGCGTGACGGCGCCCTTCGACGGCATCGTCACGGCGCGCAACGTGGACGTGGGCGCACTCATCGACGCGGGCAACGGCGGCACCTCGCAAAAGGAGCTGTTCCATCTTGCGCAGGCCGACCGTCTGCGCGTGTACGCGAACGTGCCGCAGGCTTACGCGCAGCAGATCCGCGTGCAGCAGCATGCGTATCTCACGCTCAACGAAGAGCAGGGCAAGCACTTTCCCGGCATCGTCGCGCGCACGGCGGGTGCCGTCGATGCGCAGCAGCGCACGATGCTGGTCGAAGTCGATGTGGACAACCACAGCGGCGAACTGTTGCCCGGCGCCTACGCGCAGGTCCACTTCGCGCTCGACGGTTCGGCCACGCCGATCACGCTGCCCGGCAACGCGTTCCTGTTCCGCCCCGACGGCGTGAAGGTGGCGACTGTCGATGCGCAAGATCGCGTGAAGCTCGTGAATGTGACGCTCGGCACCGACTTCGGCACGCGGGTGGCGGTAGCGGCGGGGCTCTCCGGCGACGAGCGCGTGATCGTCAATCCGCAGGACGCGATCGTCGACGGCACGCCGGTGCGCATCGTGCAGCCGCACGGCGAGCACGAGGCCGATGCGGCGCATGGCGCGAGCGGTGCGAGTGGCGCGGGCAGGAACATGGGCAACAGCGCGCAGGCGCAGGGCGAATGATGAAGCACGCGCGGATTCGACTGTGCGCGTTGGCCATGCTTGCGGCGCTCGGCGGCTGCAAGGTGGGCCCCGACTACGTGCGCCCCACCATGCCCGTGGCCGCGACGTTCAAGGAACTCGAAGGCACGGGCTGGACGATTGCGCAGCCCGCCGATAGCGCCTCGCGCGGCGCGTGGTGGACAATCTACGAGGACGCCACGCTCGACGCGCTCGAAGCCCAGGTCGAAGGCGCGAACCAGAACGTGCAGGCCGCGCAGGCGCACTTTCGCGCGGCGCGCGCGAACGTCGCGCAGCAGCGCTCCAGCTTTTTCCCGCTCGTGACGGCGAGCGGCGACTTCTCGCGCTACCGCACCTCGCAGAATCTCCTGTACACGTCGAAGGCCGGTCAAACGATCAACGACTACTCCGTGGGCATCGACGCCACATGGGAGCCCGATATCTGGGGCCGCGTCGCGCGCAACGTCGAGGCCGCCAAGGCGAACGCACAGGCGAGCGCCGCCGACATGCAGGCCGTGCTGCTCTCCATGCAGGCCGAACTCGCGACCGACTACTTCGAGCTGCGCGGCATCGACCGCGAACGGCAATTGCTCGACGACACGATCAAGGCCTACCGCGAATCGCTCGAACTCACGCAGAACCGCTACGCGGGCGGCATCGCCACCGACGCCGACGTGGGCCAGGCGCAAACGCAGCTGCAGACCACCGAGGCACAGGCGATCGATCTCGGCGTGCAGCGCGCTCAGCTCGAGCACGCCATCGCCATCCTGACCGGACAGTCGCCTTCCACGTTCACGCTCGCTGCCGCGCCGAAGGAAGCCTACGCGGTGCGCGCGATCGCGAGCCCGCCGGGCGTGCCGTCGACGCTGCTCGAACGGCGCCCCGACATCGCGGCCGCCGAGCGCCGTGTGGCCGCCGCGAACGCGCAGGTGGGCGTGGCGACGGCGGCGTTCTTCCCGAACCTCATGCTCGCGGTCACGGGCGGCCTTGAGGCGACCAACTTCAGCCAGTGGCTCGTCGCGCCCGCGCGCTTCTGGTCGCTCGGGCCGACGCTCGCGGGCACGCTGATCGACTTCGGCGGGCGCGAGGCGGTGCGCAACGAAGCGCGCGCGCAGTACGACGAGAACGTCGCGCAATATCGCCAGACCGTGCTCGACGCCTTCGGCGAGGTCGAGGACAACCTCGCGGCGCTGCGCGTGCTGGAGCAGGAGGCGAACGCCCAGGACCGCGCGGTGGATGCCGCGCAGCGCACGCTCGTCACCATCAACAATCGCTATCTGGGCGGTGCGATCACCTATCTCGACGTGGTGGTCGCGCAAACCACGGCGCTCACCAACGAACGCCAGGCCGTGGCGATCTCGCGCCGGCGCATGGCGGCGAGCGTCGCGCTCGTGAAGGGGCTCGGCGGCGGCTGGAACGCGGCGGACTTGCCGAGCGACGCGGCGCTGGTCCACCCGGACGACGCGCACAAAGCGCAGGCCGCCAGCGGGCCGCAAGGCGCTGCGCCGGCCGCCGCTCGCAGCGCGCAGCCAGGCGCCTCGCGCGCTCCGGGCTAAACGGCCGCGCGGTCATGCCAGGCACCCGGCCTGCGGCGCTCGACAACGCCATTTGCCCAACAGGCGTATCGTTGCGCCTTTGCCATATTGCTGGAGATCCTGTCGTGACTGCATCACCGGGCGCCCCGCGCACTTCCGCGCCCTCCGCCGTTCCGTACATCGAACGCGGCACCCCCGCATTCTGGCGCGCAAGCCTCGCGCTGCTGTTCGCCGGCTACGCCACCTTTTCGCTTCTCTACTGCGTGCAGCCGCTCCTGCCCGCGTTCTCCCAGACCTTCGGCGTGAGCCCCGCGCAGAGCAGCCTCTCGCTCTCGTTCACCACGGCCGCGCTTGCCGTTGCGATCTTCGTCGCGGGCTTCGTCTCCGAAGGCTGGAGCCGGCGCGGCATGATGACCGCATCGCTGTGCGCCTCGTCGCTGCTCACGCTCGCCACCGCCTTCGTGCCGCACTGGCATGAGCTGCTCGTGCTGCGCACGCTGCTGGGCATCGCGCTCGGCGGCGTGCCCGCGGTGGCCATGGCCTGGCTCGCCGAGGAAATGCACCCGGACGGCCTCGGTCTCTCGATGGGCCTCTACGTCGGCGGCACGGCTATCGGCGGCATGGCGGGGCGCGTGATCACGGGCATCGTCACCGATCTGTTCGGCTGGCGTGCGGCCGTGGCCGTGATCGGCGTGCTCGGGCTCGCCTCCATGTTCGCGTTCCGCTCGCTGCTGCCGCCTTCGCGCCACTTCGCGCCGAAGAGCGGCCTCGGTTTCGCGCATCACCGCGCGGCGCTGCTGCGCCATTTCGCGCGGCCGGGGCTGCCGATGCTGTTCGCCATGGGCTTCGTGCTGATGGGCAGCTTCGTCACGCTCTACAACTACATCGGCTACCGGTTGATCGCGGCGCCTTATCACATGAGCCAGGCGGCCATCGGCGCGATCTTCCTCGTCTACCTGACGGGCGTGGTCGCCTCGCCGTGGTCGGGCCGTATGGCCGACACGTTCGGGCGCGGCCGCGTGCTGATCGCCAGTCTCGCGCTGATGCTCACGGGCGTCGTGCTCAGGCTGTTCGCGCCGCTCACGGCGATTGCCGCGGGCATCGCCTGCCTGACCATCGGCTTCTTCGCGGGGCACGCAGTAGCAAGCGGCTGGGTTGGGCGCCTCGCGCGCGAAGCGAAGGGCCAGGCGGCTGCGCTTTACCTGCTCGCCTACTACCTCGGGTCGAGCGTGATGGGTTCGATCGGCGGACACTTCTGGGCCGGGGCAGGCTGGGGCGGCGTGGCCGGCCTCGTGATCGTGCTGCTGGCCGTGGGCCTCGCACTCGCGCTCACCTTGCGCGCGCGCGAGCGCGCCGGAGCGGCCTGAGCCCGCGCGGCATGCAACGTTCGCACCCGCGCCTCTGTGTGCCGTGCGCAATCGAAAGGCGTCCGTAATATTCAGACGACTGGCGATTTGCACGCCGCGCGCATCGCACCGCAGCGGAACTCCGCCTCTGGCGGGCTTTTGCGGCGCGACAGGAGATTCACGGAAAGCCTCGCGGCGCTCACGCGCGCCGCCGCGCTCGCCGGCCTCACCTATACTCGATTTCAGGCCCGGGGCCGCAGCGCCATGCCATTGGCATGGCGACGAGAACGACAACCACTGCGAGCCTTCGTCGCCCATACGATACGCAACCCCTGCATGGGACCGGAGTCAGTGCTGAAGCACTCACTCCGGATCGACAGGAGACAAGCATGGAAGGTTATTTCACGATCGGCGATTTCGTGATGATCATCCCGATGGCCCTCGCTGGCGCGCTCTTTCTTGGCGCAGTGCCGTGCGCAACGGAATTCAGACACAACACGCTGCGCGTGATCGGCGCGCTGATCGGCGTACTCGCGGCCGTTGCACTCGTCGAGACACTGCCGGCGCTGATGTAGCGGACGTCTGCCGTACGCTTCTTACGCACGGCGGCTCGCGATGCGCAGACGCGCGAACCGACGAAGCGACGAAGCGGAATCCTCGCGGCTCGAAGCGCCGCGGCTTGCGCGTACGCGCGGCATTCGCTTGCCCCTTCCTCAGCCGGGATCGACGCCCGGCTGCAAGCCCTTGAACTGACGCAACGCAGCGGCCAGATAGCCCGTTCGCGCAGACGCGCCTGCGGCCTCTTCGGCGTGTGCTAGCGCGGGCAGCGCTGTCCACGGCAGCGTCGGACGCAGATGATGCTGGCGATGCAGATGGTGATTCATCAGCAGCACGCCCAGCGCACGCGGCACGCGAAAATCCCGCGCGCGACCCGGTTCGTCGAGCGCGACGCCGTAGTGCGGCAGGTTGTCGGCGAGCGAGAGCCACAGTCCGCGCAGATACATCGCCGCGAGCAGCACGGGCCAGGCCTTGCCGTAGAGCGCGAACGAAGCCGCATAGAGGGCGAGCGACGCAAGCCAGTCGCGCCGCGCACGGCGGCGCCTCACGGGATCGGTGGCGTGGTTCGCGAAGAGCCGCTGCACCTGCACGCCTTCGCGGCCATGCGCGCCCACCCCGCGCTCGATGATCGTGCGCGCGAGCCGCCCCGGCATGAACGCCAGAAGCGGCAGCAGCAATTCGGCGAGGTAGAGACCACCCATCAGCCGCCCGTAGTACGCGACGCGACGACGCCAGCGCGGGCCGCTCGCGCCGTGCGTGTCGTGCACATCGGGCCGGTCGAACGGCTCGCGCGTGAAGCGGTGATGCATCAGGTGTCCGAAACGCACGGCGTCGAACGGCATCGCCAGACCGATCGCGAGCGCGCGGGCGAGCCATTCGTTCACGCGCCGGTCGCGCGCCAGCTGTCCGTGGATACCTTCGTGAATGAGGCCCCAGTGGATCGGCGTGGCGAGCACGACGGGGGCGAGCGTCGCCAGCAAGCCGAGCGTCGGGCCGCCCGTTGCGTCCAGCAAGAGCGGCAATCCGACGAGTTCGTAGCAGAGCGCGGTGAACGCGAATGCGATCAGCGCGGCGTTGGTGCGAGCCGCCGTCGCGGGCTGGGGCGAGTGGGTTGGCCGCCTGACGGGTTCAGCGCGGGTGGCGGACGGGGAAAGCGCTTCAGTTTCGGCGCTCGAGAACTCCATGGTGATTCCTCGCGGCAAAGGCTGCCGCGACGTTAGCAGGGCCACATGACAAAGCGAAGAACGGCGCGCCGCGCGGCCACGGCCGATGTAAGGCCTATCGTTCGCGCATAAGAAACCGCCTCGCGAGGAGGCGGTTCCTTGCGCCGGCAAGCAGGCAGAAGCGTGCCGCTCAGATGGGCTGATCGGTCGACGGCTTCTCCCACAGGTTCACGCCGCCTTCGGTCGCATAGCGGTCGATCTCCGCGAGTTCTTCCTTCGAGAACTCGAGGTTCTTCAACGCCGCGACGTTCTCGCGCACCTGCTCCGCGCGGCTCGCGCCGATCAGCGCCGAGGTCACGCGGCCGCCGCGCAGCGTCCAGGCGATCGCCATCTGCGCGAGGCTCTGGCCGCGGCGCAGCGCGAGGTCGTTGAGCTTGCGCACGTGCTCGATGTTCTGCTCGCTCAGGTGCTCGCTCTTGAGCGAGCCGCCGCCCGGACGGTTCACGCGCGCGTCTTCGGGCACACCGTTCAGATACTTGTTCGTGAGCACGCCCTGCGCGAGCGGCGTGAACGCGATGCTGCCCGTGCCCAGGTCCTCGAGCGTGTCGAGCAGTTCTTCCTCGACCCAGCGGTTGAGCATGTTGTACGACGGCTGGTGAATGAGCAGCGGCACCTTGTATTCGGCGAGCAGTCGCGCCATTTCGCGCGTCTTCGCGGGCGAATACGACGAGATGCCGACATAGAGCGCCTTGCCCTGCTGCACGGCCGTGGCCAGCGCGCCCGCCGTCTCTTCGAGCGGCGTTTCCACGTCGAAGCGGTGCGAATAGAAGATGTCGACGTAGTCGAGGCCCATGCGCTGCAGACTCTGATCGAGGCTCGCGAGCACGTACTTGCGCGAGCCGCCGCCCTGGCCGTACGGGCCCGGCCACATGTCCCAACCCGCCTTCGACGAGATCAGCAGTTCGTCGCGGTAAGGACGGAAATCGTCCTTGAAAATGCGGCCGAAGTTGGTTTCGGCACTGCCGTACGGCGGCCCGTAGTTATTCGCGAGGTCGAAGTGCGTGATGCCGAGATCGAACGCGGTGCGCAGGATGTCGCGCTGGGTCGAGATCGGCGTGGTGTCGCCGAAGTTGTGCCACAGACCGAGCGACAGCGCGGGCAGCTTGAGCCCCGACTTGCCGCAAAAGCGGTACTGCATGTCCGAATAGCGTTCTGAGGCTGCTTCGTAAGCCATGATCTGAATCCTCGGCGAAAACGGGAAGTAAGCGAAGGGATGGGCGCGACGTGCCGTGGGGCGCGACGCTCGCGTGAGGCAGCTATGTTAGCCAATCCGCCCAAGCCGTGCAGATGCCCACTATGCGGGAAAGGCGATGGAGAGCGCATGTCAGGCCGGTGAAAAAACCGCACCCTGGACGCGCCGCGGCCGCTCGCCTACACTGCGGCGTCCATCCTTTGCGAGAGGTTGTTCATGGCCAAAGCGATTTCGATCGCGCTCATCGCCTGTGGCGTCGTCCTGTTGTACTTCGGCGGCCAGTCGCTCCATTCGTTCGCGAACGACATGTCGCGCCTCTTTACCGGCGCGCCCACCAATCGCACGATCCTCCTGATTGGGGGCGGCATCGCCGCGACGCTCGCAGGCATCACCGGGCTCGCGATGTCGGGGCGTCGGCGCTAACGAAGAGCACGGCTGCGTCGCCTCAGAACCTCACCTCAGGCTTCGACGCCGAGCGCGTGCCCGGCAGCGGCACGTTGCTCGCGCCGTGATAGGTGTACACGAGCGAAAACTTCACCTGATCGCTCTGGTTCTGGCCCGCCGAATGCAGCGTGTTGCAGTGGAAGAAGACCACATCGCCGGCGGCGAGCGTCGGGGCGATGGCGCGATCGATCCACGCCTTGTTCTCGGGCAGGTCGGCGCGGAAGAATTTCGCGGCGTCGAAGTTGTCCGAGGTGAACGGCGCGTCGTGCGAGCCCGGCACGAACCACAGGCCGCCGTTTTCCATCTTCTCCGGCCCGAGCGCGAGCCAGACCGACACGAGGTCGTCGCGCTCGAACGACCAGTAGCGCACGTCGCGGTGCCAGCCCGTCAGGCTGCCGTAGTGCGGGTGCTTCGTCATCATGCAGTTGTGATGCGCACGCGAGAGGACCGGCTCCTCGCCGAAATACAGCTCCATCCACCCCGCGATTTCCGGCGACGTGGCCCATTCGCGATACAGCGCGTGGCGCGAGTAGGCGTCGAGCAGGCGCCGCACCGTGTGGCCGCCGGGAGCGGCCTTCGATTCGGGCGCGCCGGGGTAGCGCAAATCGGCTTCGAATTCGAGCGGCGCCGCAGCCGCCTGCAACTGCTCCTGCGCAACCCGCTTGATCGCCTCGCAGTGCTCGGGCGAAACGAGCCCTGGCACGACCACGAAGCCGCGCTCGCGCAGCGCCTGCACCTGTTCTTTCTTTGAATGGACTGACATGGGACTTCCGTTATGCGATCTCGATGCGAGCAAGGGCCTCAGCCCGCGTTCGTCGCTTCGTCAAACGATAAGGCTGAGGCGTCGGCGCGCGCCGACTCATCGATTGTAAAGCGTGCCGGCACGGCGGGAAGGACCACGCGCTCACACGAAGTGGCTCCATGCGCGCCTCGGATCGAGCCGCACGCGAATGGCGCACGCGCACCGCGATGAAGACAAAGGGCGGGATCGTGTGCATCAAAGACGCGCAGGGCCGGGTATTAACCGACTTTTTGCGGTCACGATTCGCGTGTAGCCTGTCGCGATGTTGTTCGACTTCGCCGAATTCTCATCGCACGGACGGATCGCCGTGAACGCCTTGCCACACAAGGTGCTCCAACAGAAGAATCCGTCGCGTCGCGTCCTACGCCGCGCCATGCGGCCCGTCTCCCGTCCACCGACATCGTGACGCCCTGAAAGACAGGCACGTTTGCTGCTCGATGCAAAGCGTCGCGCAAGGCGCACCTCGAACCCGATTGCTCAACCGCCATGCATACCCTCTTCGATACTCAACGCATGACCCACGCCGCCCACACTGCCCTGAAAGCGGCACGCCCAGCCCGCCGTCACCTCGTGCGCGCACTGCGACACCACGCCGCCCGCACCCGCGCGCTCACGCAACAAGTGCGCGAAGCGAAGCCCGTCGACGGCATGCGCAGCTGGTTCCACTCGTTCTTCGCCGTGCTGCGCATGCGCTCGGGCTCGCGTCACTTCTCGCTGCGCACGCTGCTGTATCGTCCGAATGCACCGCTGCGCACGCTCGCCGCGCCTTCCACGGTTCATGTGGCGCGCAGCACGCGCAAGCCGCGCCGGATGGCCGCGAGCAGTGCGGGCTGGTTCGGCTTCGCGATGCGCTGAGACCCGCGCGCGACCCACGCCGCGCGATCCGCAGAAAACAAAAAACCCCGCACGGGCTTGCGCCCTGCGGGGTTTTTCTTCGCTTGCTTCACTTGAGCCGGCGCGAGGCCGGCTTATGCGAACGCTTACGCGACGGCTGCGCTCACCGGCTCCGTGCCGGCGGCTTCGGCCAGAGTCAGCGCCTTGTCGGTCGCTTCCCACGAGAATTCCGGCTCTTCACGGCCGAAGTGGCCATAAGCGGCGGTCTTTTCGTAGATCGGGCGCAGCAGGTCGAGCATCTGGATGATGCCCTTCGGACGCAGGTCGAAGTGTTCGCGCACGAGCTTCGTGATCGTCGCGTCCGAAACCTTGCCGGTGCCGAACGTGTTGACCATGACCGAGGTCGGCTCGGCCACGCCGATGGCGTACGACACCTGAATCAGGCAGCGCGACGCGAGGCCGGCGGCCACGATGTTCTTCGCGACATAACGGCCGGCGTAGGCTGCCGAGCGGTCCACCTTCGACGGATCCTTGCCCGAGAACGCACCGCCGCCGTGCGGGGCTGCGCCGCCGTACGTATCGACGATGATCTTGCGGCCCGTGAGACCGCAATCGCCCTGCGGGCCGCCGATCACGAAGCGACCGGTCGGGTTCACGAGGAACTTGATGTCGCCCTTGATCAGCTCGGCCGGCAGCACCGGCTTGATGACTTCCTCGATCACGGCTTCGCGCAGCGTGCCGAGGTCGATGTCCGGCGAGTGCTGGGTGGAGAGCACGACGGTGTCGATGGCGTGCGGCCGGCCGTCGACGTAGCGGATCGTGACCTGCGACTTCGCGTCCGGACGCAGCCACGGCAGACGGCCGTCGCGGCGCAGGTTCGACTGGCGCTCGACCAGACGGTGCGACAGGTGGATCGGCAGCGGCATCAGCTCGGGCGTTTCGTCGCACGCATAGCCGAACATCAGGCCCTGGTCGCCGGCGCCCTGGTCGAGGTTGTTGTCGTGCGCGCGGTCCACGCCCTGGGCGATGTCCGGCGACTGCTTGTCGTAAGCGACGAGCACCGCGCAGCCGCGGTAGTCGATGCCGTAGTCGGTGTTGTCGTAGCCGATGCGCTTGATGGTGTCGCGCGCGACCTGGATGTAGTCGACGTTGGCCGTCGTGGTGATTTCACCGGCCAGCACGACGAGACCCGTGTTGCACAGCGTTTCCGCTGCAACGCGCGAGTACTTGTCCTGCGTGAGGATGGCGTCGAGGATCGCGTCCGAGATCTGGTCGGCGACCTTGTCCGGATGGCCTTCGGAGACGGATTCGGAGGTGAAGAAATAGTCGTTTGCCACGTGTCTAGCTCCTTGTAGCTGGTGACGGTTGAGTTCACGTAGCCAGCTTCGGGAGCTTTGAAGCGGCGACGCTTTAGCGGAATTGCTGCCCGGTTGCCATGATTCGCGTTCGATTACGCGCAGTTCACAGCCCACCGGCTTCGCCCCGCAAGTTGTCTATTAACTCGGCGAAGCCCTTATTATAGCGACTTCCTTAAATTGTCGCAGAGTCTCTCCCGCGTGCCGCTCATCGTCCCCTTCACAGTTCGCAAGCCCTGCAGCGGAGTTGCCGCATGATAGGCAAACTCGGCTCCCGTTTCGCCATCGGCCTGCTCAAGCTGTTCGCGATCCTGCCCTATGGCTTCGTCGCGCGTCTGGGCGACGGCCTCGGCTGGCTGCTCTACAAGATCCCGAGCCGGCGCAAGCGCGTCGTTCATACGAATCTGCGCCTGTGCTTCCCCGAATGGAGCGACGAAAAGCGCGAGGAAGTGGCGGGGCTGCACTTTCGCCACGCCATTCGCAGCTACATGGAGCGCAGCGTGCAATGGTTCGCCTCGGCGAAGAAGCTCGAAAAGATCGTCGAACTCGACAGCGAGATCGATCTCACCGATCCGAACCTGCCGCCGACGCTCTTTCTCGGCCTGCATTTCGTGGGCATCGAGGCGGGCTCCATGTTTCTGAACTACTCGCTGCACCGGCCGTGCGGCTCGCTCTACCAGCCGTTCTCGAACCCGGAATTCGAAGCCGCGGCCAAGGCGGGACGCAGCCGTTTCGGCGCGGAAATGGTGAGCCGCGCGGACAGCGCGCGCGCCGTGCTGCGCTGGCTGCGCGACAAGAAGCCCGTGATGCTCGGCGCCGACATGGACTACGGCATGCGCAATTCCACGTTCGTGCCCTTCTTCGGCGTGCCGGCGTGCACGCTCACTGCGGTGGGACGTCTGGCGAAGGTGGGTCATGCGCAGGTGGTACCGTTCATCGGCGAGGTGTTGCCCAATTACAAGGGTTATCGGCTGAAAGTGTTCAAACCTTGGGAAAATTATCCGACCGGCGACGACGATCTCGACGCGCGCCGCATGAACGCTTTCCTCGAAGAACAGATTCCGCACATTCCCGAGCAGTACTACTGGGTCCACAAGCGCTTCAAGACGCGGCCGCCAGGCGAGCCGAGCGTCTATCACTGAGCGTTGCGCACACGACCCGGGCCCGGGTTTTCGCCCGGGCCTCGCTTACAATGACGGCATGAAACTCAAATTCACCAAGATGCACGGCGCGGGCAACGACTTCGTCGTGCTCGACGGCTACAGCCAGGACCTCGCGCTCACGCCCGAGCGTGTGCGCGCGCTCGCCGATCGCCACTTCGGCATCGGCGCGGACCAGTTGCTGCTGGTCGAGAAGCCGACCGTGGAAGGCGTCGACTTCCGCTATCGCATCTTCAATTGCGACGGCGGCGAGGTGGAGCACTGCGGCAACGGCGCGCGCTGCTTCGTGAAATTCGTGCGCGACCGCAAGCTCACCGATTCGAATCGCGTGCGCGTGCAGGTGCAGAAGGGCACGATCACGCTCGTCGTGCAGGAAAACGGTGAAGTCGTCGTCGACATGGACCGCCCGGAGTTCGAGCCGGCGCACGTGCCGTTCAACGCGAACGGCCTGGAAGGCCGCCGCGAAGGCAACGACACGCTCTGGCCGCTCGACGTGAACGGCGCCCGGCGCTGGGTGTCGGTCGTCTCGATGGGCAATCCGCACGCGGTGCAGGTCGTCGACGACGTCGAGGCGTACCCGGTGAAAGCCGAAGGCGCGGTCATCGAAACGCATGCGCGCTTCCCGAACAAGGTGAATGCCGGTTTCATGCAGATCGTTTCGCGCCACGAAGTGAAGCTGCGCGTATTCGAGCGCGGCGCGGGCGAAACGCTCGCGTGCGGCACGGGCGCATGCGCGGCCGTGGCGGCGGGCATTCGCCGCGGGCTGCTCGACACGCCCGTGAAGGTGCATACCCACGGCGGCCTGCTGACGATCGCCTGGGACGGCGCGCGCGACGAATCCGCCGCGCTCACCATGGCGGGCCCGGCCGCCACGGTGTTCGAAGGCGAGATCGAGCTGGCCGACTGACACGCAACATCGGCCTCGTACGGCGCGCGCAACGAGAGAACGTCGCGCCGCACGACTACTCGAAAACAATCAACCGCATGACAGACTGCGCGCCGCCGTGCGCGCCTCACAACTACAACGCGTCCACAACATGAACGATCGCGAAGTTGCCGACTATCTGCTCGCCCACCCCGATTTTTTCGTTGAGCACGCCGAACTGCTCGCGACGATCAAGCTAGGCAATCCGCACGGCAAGGCTGCCGTCTCGCTGCAGGAGCGCCAGATGGAAATGCTGCGCGAGAAGAACAAGCATCTCGAGCGGCGTCTTTCTGAGCTGCTGCGCTACGGCCACGAGAACGATTCGATCGCCGCGAAGTTCAACCGTTGGACCACGCGCATGATCGCCGAGCGCGACCCGTACGCGCTGCCGCGCTCGATCACGCAGAACCTGCGCGACGTGTTCGACATGCCGCAAGCCGCGCTGCGCGTCTGGGACGTTGCCGAGTCCTACAGCCAGGCCGATTTCGCGCGCCATACCGGCGAGGAAGTGCGTATCTTCGCGAACAGTCTCGACACGCCGTATTGCGGCGCGAACACCGGCTTCGAGGCCGCGCAATGGCTCGACTCGAGTGAAGGCGCCGCCGAATCGGTCGCGATCATCGCGCTGCGCGCCCCCGCTGTGGCCTCGAACGACGCGCCAGGGGGCGAAGCTTTCGGCCTGCTGGTGATGGGCTCGCCCGACCCGCGCCGCTTCCACGAAGGCATGGCCACCGACTTTCTCACGCAGATCGGTGCATTGGCGAGCGCGGCGCTCTCGCGCCTGCTGCCGCACTGACGCACACCGAAGCCGCCCAACGTGAACCCAACCGATCCGATCGCCGACTATCTCGCGATGCTCGAACACGAGCGGCGGCTCTCGGAGCACACGCTGCGCGGCTACGCGCATGAACTCGACGAGCTGAAGAAGCTCGCGAGCGACAAGCCGCTCGAAACGGTCACCGCCGCGCAAGTGCGCGGCGCGGTGGCGCGCGCGCACGCGGGCGGCCTCTCGGCGCGCTCGATCGCGCACCGGCTGTCGGCCTGGCGCGCCTTCTATCGCTGGCTCGCGGGGCGCATCGAAATGGACGCGAATCCCGTGGCCGCCGTGCGTGCGCCCAAGCGCGCCAAAACGCTGCCGAAGGCGCTTTCCGTCGACGACGCCGCGCATCTCATGGAAGCGCCTGCCGTCGCCGGCACAGAGGAAGGCGGCCCCGAGGCGTTGCGCGACCGCGCGATGCTCGAGCTGTTCTACTCGTCGGGGCTGCGGCTCGCCGAACTCGTGGGACTCGACGTGCGTTACGTCAAGCGTGACGGCTACGAATCGGCGGGCTGGCTCAAGCGCGACGCCGCCGAAGTCGAGGTCTTGGGCAAGGGCAACCGTCACCGCATGGTGCCGGTCGGGCGCAAGGCGCTCGACGCGCTCGACGCCTGGCTCGCCGCCCGCAGCGCCTTCGTGAAGCACGACGACGCCCCGCTTTTTCTCTCCGTGCGCGGCAACCGCATGGCGCCCGGCGTGGTGCGCGAGCGCGTGAAGCGCGCCGCCATCGCGGCGGGCATTCCCGCGAACGTGCACCCGCACGTGCTGCGGCACTCGTTCGCCACCCACCTGCTGCAGTCGAGCGGCGACCTGCGCGCCGTGCAGGAACTGCTCGGCCACGCGAGCATCTCGGCAACCCAGGTCTACACGTCGCTCGACTTTCAGCATCTCGCGAAGGTCTACGACACCGCGCATCCACGCGCCAAGAAGCGCGATTGATACGCCACGGCGCTCGTGCAACGCTGCGCGACACGAGTGCCGTTACCCAGCATCGAAGCCATCATGAATATCGTCACCCTCAAGCCGTCCAAAGAAAAATCCCTGCTGCGCCGCCATCCGTGGGTCTATGCGAACGCGATCGACCGCGTGGAAGGCAAGCCCGCGCCAGGCGCGACCGTGATCGTGCGCTCGGCCGACGGCCGCTTCCTCGGGCGCGCCGCCTACAGCCCGCATTCGCAGATTCGCGCACGCGTGTGGAGCTTCGACGAAAACGAGCCCATCGACCACGCGTTCTTCAAGCGACGCGTGCAGCGCGCCGTGGCCGACCGCCGCGCGATGGTGAGCGGCACGGGCGCGGTGCGCCTGATCTTCGGCGAGGCCGACGGCCTGCCTGGCCTGATCGTCGATTACTACATCGAAGACGGCGGTGATGTTGCACAAAGCGGCCGCGGCCAGCTCGTGTGCCAGTTCATGGCGGCGGGCGTCGAGGCGTGGAAGGAGGCGATCGTCGCCGCGCTCACGTCGGCCACGGGCTGCCCGAACGTCTACGAGCGCTCGGACGTGTCGATCCGCGAGAAGGAAGGGCTCGAACAGATCACCGGCCTGCTCGCAGGCGACGAACCGCCGGCCACGATCATCACGAGCGAGAACGGCGTGCGCTATCACGTGGACGTGCGCAACGGGCACAAGACCGGCTTCTACGTGGATCAGCGCGACAACCGCGCGCTCGTGCAGACGTACGCGCGCGAGCGCGAGGTGCTCAACTGTTTCTGCTACACCGGCGGCTTCTCGCTCGCGGCCATGAAGGGCGGTGCGAAACGGGTGGTGTCGATCGATTCCTCGGGCGAAGCACTCGCCACCGCGCAGAAAAACGTCGAGGCGAACGGCTTCGACGCCGCGCTCGCCGCCTGGCTCGACGCCGACGCCTTCAAGACGCTGCGCCGGCTCTACGACGATGGCGAGCGCTTCGATCTCGTGGTGCTCGATCCGCCCAAGTTCGCGGCCTCGCGCGAGCACGTGGACCGCGCCGCGCGCGCCTACAAGGACATCAACCTCACGGGTTTCAAGCTGCTGCGTCCGGGCGGTCTGCTGTTCACGTACTCGTGCTCGGGTGCGATCGATTCGGCGCTGTTCCAGAAGATCGTGGCCGGCGCCGCCGCCGACGCCAGGGTGGACGCGCGTATCCTCAAGCGCCTTGGCGCCGGTGTGGATCATCCGCTGCTCACGGCATTCCCGGAAGGCGAATATCTGAAAGGCCTGCTGTTGCAAATCGCCTGAGACGGCCTTACTTGAGGCTTTTCGGCGCCGCGCCGGAACGCCTTTCGGGCCGCCTGTTCGCGCCCCGATTGGGCCTCACGCCCGGCCGCCGCATGCGGGCGCGGCGCAGATATGTTTCAATAGGAAGTTATGTTGTAACACTCGAAGGCAGCGACAGCACGAAGCGGCGCGCCTGAACGTACCCCTCGAACACCTACCAGGCAGACAGCATGGCAACCAGCATGATTCCCGTCACCATCCTGACCGGCTTTCTCGGCAGCGGTAAAACCACGCTGCTCAAGCGCATCCTGAACGAGAAGCACGGCATGAAGATCGCCGTGATCGAGAACGAGTTCGGCGAAGAGAACATCGACAACGAAATCCTCGTGCAGGACAGCACCGAGCAGATCATCCAGATGAGCAACGGCTGCATCTGCTGCACGATTCGCGGCGACCTCGCGCGCGTGCTCGGCGATCTCGCGCAGCAAAAGCGCGACGGCAAGCTGGACTTCGACCGCGTGGTGATCGAAACCACCGGCCTCGCCAATCCGGGCCCGGTCGCGCAGACGTTCTTCATGGATAACGAGATCGCCGACGAATTCCTGCTCGACGCGATCATCACGCTCGTGGACGCCAAGCACGGCAACCATCAGCTCGACGAGCACGAAGTGGTGCAGCGCCAGGTCGGTTTCGCCGACCGCCTCTTCATCACGAAGGCCGACCTCGTCGACGAGAATGAACTCGCCGATCTGCGTCATCGCGTGCTGCACATGAATCCGAAGGCGCAGATCCGCCAGGTCAATTTCGGCGAGGCCGACATCAAGGAAGTGTTCGACCTGCGCGGCTTCAACCTGAACGCGAAGCTCGAAATCGACCCCGACTTCCTCGCCGAAGACGATCATGCTCATGCTCATGCGCATCACGATCATGACCATGACCACGCGCATGACCATGACCACGCTGATTGCGACCACGATCACGGCCAGTGCGACCACGAAGGCCACGATCACGCCCACCACCATCACGCACACCACGACGACAAGATCAAGTCGTTCGTCTACCGCAGCGACCGTCCGTTCGATCCGAACCGCCTCGAAGACTTCCTCGGCGGCATCCTGCAGATCTACGGCGAGCGCCTGTTGCGCTACAAGGGCGTGCTCTACATGAAAGGCGTGGACCGCAAGGTGGTGTTCCAGGGCGTGCACCAGATGATGGGCAGCGATCTGGCCGCCAAGTGGCTGCCGATCGAGAAGAAGGGCAGCAAGATGGTGTTCATCGGCATCGAACTGCCGCAGGACCTCATCACCGACGGGCTCGACGCCTGCCTCGCCTGAGCGGCTCCCCCGCTTTTCCCGATACGCCCGGCCCGCTGCCGGGCGTTTTCGTCTGGAGTTTGCACTGCGACGCAGCGCCGGCGCCACGTTTGCGGCCGGCGCAAAGCATTCCTTCCGGTTCTGTGCGTCAAATAACGTACCCGACCATCGCTTTTTCACGATTGGCGCGTTATATTTTCTGGATATCGACCGGTGCGCAAACGGCCTGGCGACAGGCGGGTGACAGCAGGGATTTCCCGCTTGCGGCGCGAGTTTGCGGTTCGGTTACAATACGGCCCCACTGGAAGAGAGGTGCCCCGGAATTCCCGAGGGACGCCCCGCCGGCAGCGCATCGCGTCGCAGCGCGCAGTCGGTACGATATATGCCTCACAAGCATCTGATGACCGGTTTCCAGAGGAGTTCGGCCCCGCAGCGGCGCTTCGGGCGTCACGACAGTTCATCGTCCGTGCCCGCCAGCGCGCATATAACGGCGCGGTAACTGCGCCTGGCAAAGTGGTAAAGGTTGGTAACGGCCACCGCGGCCACTGCGGGCAACACAAAAGTGCAGGCAAGATGTGCCAGTTTTGCCTCACTCATTGAAGAAGCAAGCCAGATGACGACGAAACGACTCTTGACCGAAGCCGAAATCCTGAAGATGAGCGACAAGGATTACATGAACGAGGATCAGCTCGCCTTCTTCAAGAACCGGCTCGAACAGCTGCAGGCGGAAATCCTCCGCAATGCGGGCCAGACCACCGAGAATCTGCGCGAAACCGTGATCGTTCCCGATCCGGCCGACCGCGCGACGATCGAAGAAGAGCATGCGCTCGAGCTGCGTACGCGCGACCGCGAACGCAAGCTGCTCAAGAAGGTGCAGCAATCGCTCGCGCGCATCGATTCCGGCGACTACGGCTGGTGTGAAGAAACGGGCGAGCCGATCGGCATCCCGCGTCTGCTCGCGCGCCCGACCGCCACGCTCTCGCTCGAAGCGCAAGAGCGACGCGAACTGCGCCAGAAGCTGTTCGGCGATTGAGCTTTATTCTGGCCGCGAAGCCCTGCTTGCGCGGCTAGCGACTTGCCTTCCCTGTCGAAGCGCACGGAGCCCCGTGCGCTTTTTTCTTTTGCGCGTGGCCGCGGCGCCACCGAGCCGCCGTGCCGTTTTCTGCGCCCGCGGCCCTTGATATGCCCATCGCCGCCCTAAACTCCAGGTGATATGCGCTCGCGGCGCGCGAGAAGCGCGCGCGACGCGCCCGGATTCAGGGCGGCCGCGCCCGCAGCGTGCACGGCGCGCGAGCACCGCGGCGCCCACCCGAAAGCGGCAGGCATACCACCTTCGCATCCAACCCGGCATCAACGGTAAAAAGGAACGCACATGGAGCAATTTCACGGCACGACGATCGTATCCGTGCGGCGCGGCGACAAGGTCGCGCTCGGCGGCGACGGCCAGGTCACCCTCGGCAACATCGTCATGAAGGGTGGCGCGAAGAAGGTCCGGCGCATTTACGGCGGCAAGGTCATGGTCGGCTTCGCCGGCGGCACCGCCGACGCGTTCTCGCTGCTCGACCGCTTCGAAGCCAAGCTCGAAAAGCATCAGGGCAACCTCACGCGCGCCGCCGTCGAACTCGCCAAGGACTGGCGCACCGACCGCATGCTGCGCCGCCTCGAGGCCATGCTGATCGCCGCCGACGCGACCACCACGCTCGTGATCACCGGCAACGGCGACGTGCTCGATCCCGAAGAAGGCATCTGCGCGATCGGTTCGGGCGGCGCGTATGCGCAGGCCGCGGCTCGCGCGCTCGTGGAGAACACCGAACTCTCGCCGCGCGAGATCGTCGAAAAATCGCTCGAGATCGCGGGCGACATGTGTATCTACACGAATCACAACCGCGTGATCGAAACCATCGAATAACTCGCCAACCGACCGTACCGACGAGAAGGAATCAGGATGAGCACCATGACCCCCGCCGAGATCGTCTCGGAACTCGACAAGCACATCATCGGCCAGGCGAACGCGAAGAAGGCCGTGGCCGTCGCGCTGCGCAACCGCTGGCGCCGCCAGCAGGTCGCCGAGCCGCTGCGCCAGGAAATCACGCCGAAGAACATCCTTATGATCGGGCCGACGGGTGTCGGCAAGACCGAAATCGCGCGTCGTCTCGCGAAGCTCGCTGACGCGCCGTTCATCAAGATCGAAGCGACCAAGTTCACCGAAGTGGGCTACGTGGGCCGCGACGTGGATAGCATCGTGCGCGACCTCATCGAAATCTCGGTGAAGCAGACGCGCGAAACGGAAATGCGCAAGGTGCGCAGCAAGGCCACGGATCAGGCCGAAGACCGCATTCTCGACATCCTGCTGCCGACAGCGCGCCCGGTAGGCTTCGGTTCGTCCGATGCGGCGAGCCACGCCGAAAGCGGCGACAACACCACGCGCCAGACCTTCCGCAAGCGCCTGCGCGAAGGCCAGCTCGACGACAAGGAAATCGAGCTGGACGTCGAGCAGCCGCAAGTGGGCATGGACATCATGGGGCCGCCGGGCATGGAAGACATGACCGAGCAGATCCGCTCGATGTTCGCCAATCTCGGCGGCGGCAAGAAAACGCGCCGCAAAGTGAAGGTCAAGGAAGCGCTCAAGCTGCTGACCGACGAGGAAGCCGGCAAGATGCTCAACGACGAAGAGGTCAAGCAAAAGGCCGTGCAGAACGTCGAGCAGAACGGCATCGTGTTCCTCGACGAAATCGACAAGATCGCCTCGCGCAACAACGAAGGCAGCGGTGGCGAAGTTTCGCGTCAGGGCGTGCAGCGCGATCTGCTGCCGCTCGTGGAAGGCACGACCATCAACACGAAATACGGGATGGTGAAGACCGATCACATTCTGTTCATCGCGAGCGGCGCGTTCCATCTTTCGAAGCCGAGCGATCTGATTCCCGAACTGCAGGGCCGTTTCCCGATTCGTGTGGAACTCGACTCGCTCTCCGTGAAGGACTTCGAAGCGATTCTGGTCGCGACCGACGCGAGCCTCGTGAAGCAGTATCAGGCGCTGCTCGCCACCGAGGACGTGCAGCTCGATTTCGCCGAAGACGGGATTCGCCGCCTCGCGGAAATCGCCTTCTCCGTGAACGAGAAGACCGAGAACATCGGCGCGCGCCGTCTGTACACGGTGATCGAGAAGCTGCTGGAAGATGTCTCGTTCGCGGCCGGCAATCACGCGGGCAAGAGCGTGACGATCGACGCTGCCTATGTCGACCGCGCGCTCGGCGAAGTGGCGCAGGACGAAGACCTGTCGCGTTACGTGCTCTAAACGTTACGCATGACGCATGAAAAAGGGACCCCGCGGGGTCCCTTTTCTTTTACCGCTCCGGACTGTGCTTACTGGCGCACCGGGCGCTTCGCGAGCTTGCGCTGCAGCGTGCGGCGGTGCATGTTGAGCGCGCGCGCCGTGGCCGAAATGTTGCCGTTGTGCTCGGCCAGCACGCGCTGGATGTGCTCCCATTCGAGGCGCGCGACCGAGAGCGGCGCCGGGTGCTCGATGGCCTCTTCGGCCTGCACGGCGCTCGCATCGCTTTGGAGTGCCGAGAGAATCATCTCGACGTTGGCGGGCTTGGCCAGATAGTTGTCCGCGCCGTCCTTCACGGCCTGCACCGCTGTGGCGATGCTTGCGTAGCCGGTGAGCACGAGCATGCGTGCGTCCGGCTGCAGTTCGCGCAGCGGCGCGATGAGCGACAGGCCCGAGTCGTTGCCGAGATGCAGGTCCACGGTGATCTGCGAAAACTTCTGCTGATTGGCGAAGCGAATCGCCTCTTCCGCATTGTGTGCCTGCTTCACCTCGAAGCCGCGCCGCGTGAGGCCGCGCGTGAGGATGTCGGAGAACACTTCGTCGTCGTCGATGACCAGAAAACTCATATCGCTCATGCCTGATTCTCCGTGTTGTTACGCGGCGTCGGACCGGGTCGGCCCCTCGCCTGATCCAATCTCCGAACCCGCGGGCGCTGCGCCTTCGCGCGCCGCCGCGGGGTTCGCCTGACCCGCCTTGACCTGCTTCGCCGGCAAGCGCAGCACCGCACGGGTGCCGCGTGGACGGCGCGTGCGCGTGCCGCCGCCGGTTACGGCGCCGGTCGACGTCTCGTCATCCGCGCCGCTCACTTCGCCCGACGCGCTTCCGGGCGGCGTGACGTCGTTGAGTTCGATCGAGCCGCCAAGCCGCGCCGCCGACGAAAACGCCAGATACAGCCCGACGCCGTGACCGCCCTGGGTGCTGTCCACGGGCGCGGCGCCCAGCGAGGCGCGCAGCGAGGACGGAATGCCGGGCCCGGCATCGCAAACTTCGAAATCGACGTAGCCGGCCCGCGCGGCCGCATAGGCGCGCAGCGTCACGAAATCGCGGCTGGCGCGCGCGGCGTTGTCGAGCAGGATGGTGAGGATCTGGCCAACGGCGACGGTGTCGTCGAGGGCGAAGTCGTTCAGTCCATTGTCGAGGAGTTCGAACTTCACGTGCGGATGGCGCAGGCGCCATTGCTCGACGAACGGCCCGAGCCATTCGCTCACGAGCTGGCGCGCGCCGGTGGATGAGGCGCGGCTTCTGAGTCGTGCGAGCGCCGAGGTGCAAAGCGAGATCTGCTTGTCGAGCAGTTCGAGGTCGGGGGCATACGGTTCGAGGCCCTTGTCAGTGCGCGCGACGTCGCGCAGCTCCTCGGTGAGCATGGCGATGGTCGAGAGCGGCGTGCCGATCTCGTGCGCCACGGTAGCGGCCTGCACGCCCAGCGCCACGGCACGCTCGTCGCGCAACAGGCGCTGCTGCGCGTCGCCGAGCGCGGTGTCGCGCTGGCGCAGCGCACGCGACATGCGCGCGACGAACCACACGATCAGGCACACGCTCACCATGAAGTTCACCCACATGCCCGCGCGATAGTAGTCGAACAGGTTGGCGGGATTGTCGAGATTGAGCGGCACGTTATCGAAGCCGAGCAGCACGTAGCAGGCCACTGCGAAGGCCGCGAGCCAGGCGGTGAGATACCACGGCAACACGGCGGCCGCGATGGCGAGCGAGGGCAGGTACAGCGAGACGAACGGATTGGTCGTACCGCCGGAGAGAAAGAGCAGCGCGGAAAGCGCGCCGAGATCGACCCAGAGCTGGCCGAACAGTTCGAGATTCGATTCGGGACGATCCTGCGTGACGCGCAGCCAGGTCACGCCGTTGAACGCCACTTCCATGGCGATCACGAACAGCATGGCGGGCAACGGCAACTGCACGCCGATGAAGAGTTGCACGAACGCGATCGTGCACAGCTGGCCGATGATGGCGAGACTGCGCAGCCAGAACAGATGGCTGAGATTGACGCGAGCACTGACGGTTATGCGATGCATGCTGTCAGTTTACCGGTTAAGACTTATCTGATTCATCATCTTGAAAGGGTTTGCTTCAATCCATGTCATCCGCCGACCACTTTTGCTTCGGCGCTTTCTGACAAGCAAGACGGAACAATGCAAGCCTCGCCCCCTGACGTACT
This sequence comes from Paraburkholderia sp. BR10936, assembly GCF_040965735.1. NCBI lineage: Bacteria > Pseudomonadati > Pseudomonadota > Betaproteobacteria > Burkholderiales > Burkholderiaceae > Paraburkholderia > Paraburkholderia sp. BR10936. The sequence continues at coordinate 308,672 of NZ_JBFRCM010000003.1, read as the reverse complement.
CCACGCTGTGCGCAATCTCTTTCTCGATTTCATCGACGCTGCCACCGCCAGTGGGACCGACGAGGCGACCGATGCGTCCGCACACGAATTGCTGGCCGCCACGCGCGCCGAGCTGCGCGGCCTGGACGACGACACGCTCGTCCTCATCGCCGCTCGCGCACAGGATAGCGCGCTGGCGCAAGAAGCCGTACGCCTGAGCGCCGCGCTTGCCCGGCTCGCACCGGAGCGGGCCGCCGCGTGGTTCGCAGCGGGCCTCGCGCTGCAGTTTGCAAACCGTCACGCCGAAGCGGTAGAACCTTACCGCCACGCGCTGGGAATCGCGCGTACGTTTCCAAATCTGCGCAACAATCTTGCAACAGCTTTGATGCAGATCAATTTTGGAGACCGCGAGATTCTGCAGCTGCTCGAAGAAACGGTCGCCGAAGAGCCCGACAACGTCAACGCCTGGATCAACCTGGCGCGCGTGTTCCCAACCGATACCGACGCGGCGCGATCACTTCACGCCAGCCGCCGCGCGCTCGAACTCGCGCCGCAAAGCCCACTCGCTCTGAACAACCATGCGATGGCCTGCAAGGATACGCAGCAGTGGGACGAGGTCGAACGCGCCGCGCGCGCCGCTTGCCAGTATGCGCCCAACGACGCATCGCTACGTTCGAACCTGTCGATGATCCAGCTTCTGCGCGGCAACTATGCCGAAGGCTGGCCCGGACACGAGCTGCGCTGGCAGGGCTCCAGTGAACTGGCCATGGGCCGCCCGGTGTTCCCGAAGCCCGAGTGGCGAGGCGAGCCGCTCGCGGGCCGCACATTGCTGGTGTGGGGCGAACAGGGCATGGGCGACCTGCTGCAATTCTGCCGCTACGTGCCCATGCTCGCCGAACGCGTGCATCGCGAAGGCGGCCGGCTCGTCTGGAATACGTTTCCGCAGATGGGCGCGCTGCTCGCGCGCAGCCTGGGCCGCCATTGCGACCTGTACTGCGCGGGCGGCCCCGTCGAAAACCTGCCGCCCTACGATTGCGAAGTCTCGCTGTTGAGCCTGCCGCTGATATTCGGTACTGAAGAAGCGACTGTCCCGGGCCCCACCGGTTATCTCAAGGCCGATCCCGAGGCGGCGGCGCGCTGGCGCGAGCGCCTGGCGGTCGAACAGCGTCTGAAGGTCGGGCTCGCGTGGACGGGCAGCCTCACGCACAAGCGCAATCCGTTTCGTCGCATCGGACTCGAGCGGTATGCCCGGCATTTCGGCGGCATCGAGGGCGTGGCGTTCTATTCGCTGCAGCCCGGCGCACAGCAGGACATCGCCGCGGCGCACGAAGCGGGCTTCGAGGTGACCGACTTCAGCGCCCAGTGGAAGACCTTCGACGACACCGCCGCGTTCGTCGACGCGCTCGACCTGGTGATTTCCGTGTGCACGTCGAGCGCACACCTTGCGGGCGCGCTCGGCAAGCGCGCCTGGGTGCTGCTGGACGTGAATCCGCATTGGGTCTGGCTGCTGGATCGACGCGACAGTCCGTGGTATCCGAATACCCGGCTGTACCGTCAGCAGGCGTTCAGACAGTGGGAACCGGTGCTCGACGAAGTGAGCGCCGATCTCGCGGCGCTCGCGCACGCTGCGCAACGCAGCACGCCCTTCACGGCATAGCGCTCCTGCCCTTCGGCGCGTCGCTCGCTGCCGGCGCCGCCGCCGCCGCGAGACATTGGGGGCAGAGGCAGCGCCCGCGCGGGTCCAGCTCGCTCGCGGGCAAGGCTGGCAGCGACTTGCACCAGCAATCGAAGGGTTCGGTGTTCCTGCCGCAATCGAAGCTGTTGCCGCAGCGGGGGCAGCGGGCGCTTTTCATGCCGGTGGCGGGCACGGCGGAGGCGGTCATGGCGCGCACTCCTCTCGAAGCCATGGGTTGGCGACAGGAAGATGATGCCACAGCCCGCGCGCGCGTCTTGCACCTCGCTTTTCACGCCCGCGTTTCCCAGCCGATTTCGCCCCGTTTTGCGGCGCGCCGATGCGCTCGCGCCCGTGTTGCGCATGTGCCTCGCGAAGCGTCCGGTGCCCGTCGTTTTCCCCGCCGTTTTCCCTGCTGCACCGCGCCAGTCCTGTACAATCCGCCCTGTTTCGACCGTTTTGCGGCCGCGTTCTTCGTCCGCGGATCTTCGTCCGCGAGTTTCGTCTGTTTTTCGTCCAAGTCTCCGCCGCCATGTCCGAGCCCATCGACCTTTCGCAGATCGCCCCCACCCTGAAAGCCGAAATTCTGGCCGAAGCGCTGCCTTACATTCGCCAGTATCACGGCAAGACCGTCGTCATCAAGTACGGCGGCAACGCCATGACCGAAGAGCGGCTCAAGCAGGGCTTCGCGCGCGACGTCATCCTGCTCAAGCTCGTGGGCATCAATCCGGTCATCGTGCACGGCGGCGGCCCGCAAATCGATACGGCGCTCAAGAAGATCGGCAAGCAAGGCACGTTCATCCAGGGCATGCGCGTGACCGACGAAGAAACCATGGAAGTCGTCGAGTGGGTGCTCGGCGGCGAGGTGCAGCAGGACATCGTCACGCTGATCAACCACTTCGGCGGCCACGCGGTCGGCCTGACCGGCAAGGACGGCGGCCTGATCCACGCGCGCAAGCTGATGATGCCGGACCGCGACAAACCCGGTCAGTACATCGACATCGGCCAGGTGGGCGAAGTCGAGGCCATCAACCCGGCGGTCGTGAAGGCGCTCCAGGACGACGCGTTCATTCCGGTGATCTCGCCGATCGGCTTCGGCGAAGACGGCCTCTCGTACAACATCAACGCGGACCTCGTGGCGGGCAAGCTCGCCGTCGTGCTCAACGCCGAAAAGCTCGTGATGATGACGAACATCCCGGGCGTGATGGACAAGGCGGGCAATCTGCTCACCGACCTCTCGGCGCGCGAGATCGACGCGCTCTTCGAAGACGGCACGATCTCGGGCGGCATGCTGCCGAAGATCTCGTCGGCGCTCGACGCAGCCAAGAGCGGCGTGCGCTCGGTGCACATCATCGACGGCCGCATCGAGCACTCCGTGCTGCTGGAAATCCTGACCGAACAGCCGTTCGGCACGATGATCCGCTCGCACTAAGCGCCTTCCTCCCAGCGGCGGCGCCGTGCCGCCGCCGCGTCTCACGTCCGCGATGACCGACTCCAGCCTTCATGCCAGGCGTGCCCGGCGCCGGCCGCGCCGCGTCGCCCGCAAAGTGGGCACTCCCGTCTGGCTCTTCGACCTCGACAACACGCTGCACAATGCGTCGCGCGCAATCTTCCCGGCCATCAACGCCGGCATGACGCAGTACATCATCGACGCGCTCGGCGTGAGCCGCGACGAAGCCAATCACCTGCGCACGAGCTACACGCGCCGCTACGGCGCGACGCTGCTCGGCCTCACGCGCCATCATCCGATCGACCCGCACGACTTTCTCAAGGTCGTGCACACCTTCGACGACCTGCACGGCATGCTGCACGCCGAGCGCGGCCTCGCCCGCACGCTCGCCGCGCTGCCCGGGCGCAAGATCGTGCTCACCAACGGCCCCGAGGACTACGCGCACGCGGTGCTCGCGGCGCTCGGCATCGAGGGGCTGTTCGAGCGCGTGATCGCCATCGAAGGCATGCGCTCGCGCAGCTACTGGCGCGCCAAGCCCGATTGCGCGATGCTGCGCGGCACGCTGCGCCGGGCCGGCGTGGCGCTCGCCGATGCGATCCTGATCGAAGACACGCGCAGCCATCTCAAGCGTTACCGGCGCCTCGGCATCCGCACCGTCTGGATCACCGGGCATTTGCCGGCGCATCTGCCGGGCACCGGCAGACCGCACTATGTCGATCGTCGCATTCGTTCGCTAAAATCCCTGAAACCAGGCCTGCAGTCGGGACGCTCGAAGTAAAACGGGGGAGCGCCAACCCAGAGGCCAACGCCAGGGACGATATCCATGCAGCCGACACAAACGCGTGAAGCAGTCGAAGCAGCAGATTCGCCGGGCGCGGCCCGCCGCGCCCCCCGCCCGAAACCGGGCGAACGCCGTATCCATATTCTCCAGACGCTCGCCACCATGCTCGAGGCGCCGCGCGGCGAGAAGATCACCACCGCGGCGCTGGCCGCGCGCCTGGGCGTTTCCGAGGCCGCGCTGTATCGCCATTTCGCGAGCAAGGCCCAGATGTACGAGGGCCTCATCGATTTCATCGAGCAGACGCTCTTCGGCCTCATCAACCAGATCGTCGAAAAAGAGCCGAGCGGCGTCCTGCAGGCGCGTGCGATCGCCCTCATGCTCGTCAACTTTTCCACGCGCAACGCCGGCATGACCCGCGTACTGACCTGCGAAGCCCTCGTGGGCGAGCATGAGCGCCTCGCCGAGCGCGTGAACCAGATGCTCGATCGCGTCGAGGCGTCGCTGCGCCAGTGCCTGCGCGTCGACCTCGCGCAGGAGGCCGAGCGCAAGGCAATTTCGGGGTCTGACCATGTCAACGCGAAGCCGGCCGCCAAGGGATACGATCCAACGGTCCGGGCGAATCTGGTCGTGCGCTATGTGATTGGTTGCTGGCATCGCTACGCGCAAAGCGGCTTCACGCGTTCACCGAGCGAGCACGCCGACGAGCAGATCCGCATCATTCTTCAATAGCGCGGCCGCGGCGGCGTTGTTCCGTGGCGGCTGCTCGCGTCGCTAACAGGAAGGAGAACCGTCGCATGAACCGTCCCGTTCCTCCCCTCGGCCTGCCGCCCATCCTGATGGGCCTCTCCGCCCACTGGGGCTGGCTCATTGCGCGAGGCATTGCCGCCATCGTGTTCGGCGTGCTCGCCTTCTCGCTGCCCGGCCTCACCGTGCTCACGCTCGCCATCGTCTGGGGCGCCTACGCCCTCGTCGACGGCGCATTCGCGCTCATCTACGGCGCGCGCGGCGGCGGCACGCGGCGCTGGACCTACATCGTCATCGGCCTGATCGGCGTGATCGCGGGCCTCGTGGCGTTCTTCTGGCCCGGCGAGACCGCCATCGTCCTCGTCATGATCATCGGCGTCTGGGCGTTCTTCACGGGCATCTTCGAGATCGTCTACGCGATCCAGTACCGGCACGCCATCGCGCATCCGTGGGCGGTCGGGATTTCGGGGCTGCTCTCGGCCACGGTGGGCTTTTTCTTCGCGATGTTCCCAGGTGCTGGCGCGCTCTCGCTGATCTGGGTGATCGCCGCCTATGCGGTCCTCTACGGCCTCCTGATGATCATCGCGGCCTTGCAGCTGCGGCGCTGGCGCAACGCGAATCCGTCCGCACCCGGCAAGTGATAAGACTTCGCGGCCTCGCGCGGTGCGCGGGCACGTGAAGGGACGGTGCAAAAGCGCCGGGGCGGCAGCGCGCCGCCCGGGCCGCCTTTCCCGTGCGCCGCGTCGCTTTGCACTTTTTCCGATATACTCTGCGTTCCTTTTGCAATACCCACGCGCCGATTTGCTGACTCGATTGCGGGCGCGTGAACTCTCAAGGCTTGGGCCCGGGAGTTCGATATAAATGCGGCTAAAGAGGTCGTCAGCTGCGCCAACCCTTTCGCACTCCGCGCCCGCCGACACCGTTTAGCCGCCCGAAAAACCAAGGCGGAACGAATGGAATCGATCGGCATCGTCGCTCCTCAAACACTGCATTTCGACGAGCCTCTGCAACTGCAGAACGGCACGGCGCTGGCCGGGTACGACCTCGTGGTCGAAACCTACGGCACGCTCAACGCCGCGCGCAGCAACGCGGTGCTCGTCTGTCACGCGCTCAATGCGTCGCACCACGTGGCGGGCGTCTACGCGGACGACCCCAAGAACGTGGGGTGGTGGGACAACATGGTCGGCCCGGGCAAGCCGCTCGACACCAACCGCTTCTTCGTGATCGGCGTGAACAATCTCGGCTCGTGCTTCGGCTCGACCGGCCCCATGAGCCTCGACGCGGCCACCGGCCAGCCCTATGGCGCGAAGTTTCCGGTCGTGACCGTCGAGGACTGGGTGGACGCCCAGGCGCGCGTGGCCGATCGCTTCGGCATCGAGAAGTTCGCCGCGGTGATGGGCGGCAGCCTTGGCGGCATGCAAGCGCTTGCATGGAGCCTGCGCTATCCGGATCGTCTCGGCCACTGCATCGTGGTCGCCTCCACGCCCAAGCTCTCGGCGCAGAACATCGCGTTCAACGAAGTCGCGCGCTCGGCCATCCTCTCGGACCCCGACTTCCATGGCGGCGACTACTACGCCCACCACGTGAAGCCGCGCCGCGGCCTGCGCGTGGCGCGCATGATCGGCCACATCACCTATCTGTCCGACGACGACATGGCCGAGAAATTCGGCCGGGCGCTGCGCCGCGCGGAAGGCGCGGAGAACGCCTACAACTTCAACTTCGACGTGGAATTCGAAGTGGAGTCATACCTGCGCTATCAAGGCGACAAGTTCGCCGACTACTTCGACGCCAACACCTACCTGTTGATCACGCGTGCGCTCGATTACTTCGATCCCGCGAAGGCGTATGACGGCGACCTCACGCGCGCGCTCGCGCACACGAAGGCGAAATACCTCGTGGCGAGCTTCGCGACCGACTGGCGTTTCGCGCCCGCGCGTTCGCGCGAACTCGTGAAGGCGCTGCTCGATCACAAGCGCCAGGTGACCTACGCGGAAATCGACGCCCCGCACGGCCACGACGCCTTCCTGCTCGACGACGCGCGCTATCACAATGTGGTGCGCGCTTACTACGAACGTATTGCTGCTGAGGTGGGCGCATGAACCAGAGCGCTTTCGACAGTCTTTCCGCCCGTCCCGACTTTCGCACCATCGCGCGCTGGATCGAACCGCGCGCGAAGGTGCTCGACCTCGGCTGCGGCGACGGCTCGCTGCTCTCGCTGCTCACCGAGGAACTGGAGTGCACGGGCTACGGCATCGAGATCAACGACGCGGGCGTGCTCGCTTCGGTGAAGAACGGCATCAACGTGATCCAGCAGAATCTGGAAGACGGCCTGCGCCTGTTCGAGGACGCGAGCTTCGACTTCGCGATCCTCTCGCAAACGCTGCAGACCATTCACCAGACGGCCGCCATCCTGCGCGAGACGGCGCGCGTGGGCAAGGAGTGCATCGTCTCGTTCCCGAACTTCGGCTACTGGCCGCACCGGCTTTCGGTCATGCGCGGACGCATGCCGGTTTCGAAGTCGCTGCCCTACCAGTGGCATAACACGCCGAACGTGCGTGTTCTCACGGTGAAGGACTTCGAGGCGCTCGCGCCCGAGGTGGGCATCGAAATTCTCGACCGCGCCGTGCTCCATGGGGGTCAGACCGTTCGTTGGGGTGTGAACTGGCGTGGTAGTCTTGCGGTCTATCGCGTGAGAAAAAAATGACGCCGTGCGCGGCGTCGCGTGTTTTTCTGCCCGACCAGTTCACCTGGAACCGCACCCAACACCGCCGCCGCTAACGACGACATGCAGAATCCGCCCCACGAGGCACCCGCTCTTACCGCTCACGAATCCCACCCCGGCTGGCGTGCGTATCTGAATACGCATATGCTGATCTGCGTGTTCCTCGGCTTTACCTCCGGGCTGCCGCTGTTCACGCTCGTCTATCTGGTGCAGGCGTGGCTGCGCTCGGAGGGCGTCAATCTCAAGGAGATCGGCCTCTTCGCGCTGATCCAGTTCCCCTACACCTGGAAGTTCGTCTGGGCGCCGCTCATGGACCGCTACGTGCCGCGTCTGCCCGGCTGGCGCCCGGGACGGCGGCGCGGCTGGATGCTCGTCACGCAGATTCTCGTGGCGCTCGCCATCGGCACGCTCGGCTACGTTTCGCCGAAAGATTCGATCTGGACGGTTGCCGCGCTCACCGCGCTGGTGGCGTTCTTCGGCGCGAGCCAGGACATCTCCATCGACGCCTACCGGCGCGAACTGCTCACTGATACGCAGCAGGGCCTCGGCAACGCCGTGCACGTGAATGCCTACAAGATCGCGGCACTCGTGCCGGGCTCGCTCGCGCTGATCCTCTCCGATCATCTGCCGTGGAGCACCGTATTCGTCGTGACGGCGGCGTTCATGATTCCCGGCATGATCATGACGCTCGTCGTGAAAGAGCCCGAAGTGCACGGCGCGCCGCCGAAGAACCTGCGCGAAGCGATCGTGCAGCCGTTCGCCGAATTCGTGCGCCGCGACGGTCTCGCCGCGGCACTCTTTGTGCTCGCGTTTATCTTCCTCTACAAACTCGGCGATACGATGGCGACGACCCTGTCCACATCGTTCTTCCTCGACATCGGCTATTCGCGCACGGAGATCGGCGTGATCGCCAAGATGACGGCGTTCGGCGCGAGCCTCGCGGGCGGCATTATCGGCGGCGTGGCGCTCGTGAAGATCGGCATTGGGCGCGGGCTGTGGATCTTCGGCTTCCTGCAAATGATTTCTACTCTGGGTTTCGCGTGGCTCGCGCAGCTCGGCGCAGGCTCGCCCTCGCTCGCCGCCATCTACGATGCCGTGCTCGCCGTGAGCCACGCGGTTTCGTGGGCCGCAGGTCTCTTCGGCGCCACCGTGCAGTTCACGCTCGATCCGCGCGCCGTTGCGCTCGCGCTCGTGTACGGCTTCGAGACCTTCGCAACGGGACTCACGCTCGCTGCGTTCACTGCCTATATTGCAAGCACGACCGATCCGCGTTACACCGCCACGCAGTTCGCACTCTTCACGAGCCTCGCCTCCGTGCCGCGCACGCTGGCCTCCGCCGCGAGCGGCTACGTGGTGGCGAAGATCGGCTGGTTCGACTATTTCATCGTCTGCACGGTGCTCGCGGTACCGGGTATGCTCCTGCTCATTCGTATTGCCCCGTGGAGAGTCCGGTCGTGAGCACGCATGAGACCGTCGCGCAAAGCCCGCGTGCGCTGCAGCGCAGCGGCGCGCGCGCGCGTGCGCTCGTGCTGGCGCTCGCCACCGCCTGGCCGGCGCTTGGCGCATGGAATGCGTGGGCTGCCGAGAACCCCGCCGCGACGAACGCCCCCGCCGCCGTGCCAGGCAATCCTGCACTGCCGCCAGCCGGCAATGGCGCGACCAACCCGGCGAATAACACGAACGGCGCAGCAAACATCGGCGCAAACGCGAGCGCTACGCCGGGCAGCGTCGCCCCCGGCGCGCCGAACACGGGCCGCGTGGTGCGCTTTGGCAACGCCGCCGTGTACCGCAATCTGATTCCCTCGCCGATGCTCGAAGCGCAGGCCACTGCCGAGTTCAACGAGATCGTGCGCGGCGCGGCCCATTCGAACCGCCTCTATGCCGAAAGCGATCCGCACGTGCAGCGCGTGCGGGCGTTCGTCGACCGGCTCGCGCCTTACTCGCTGAAGTGGGGCGATCGCGTCAAGAACTGGAAGTGGGAAGTGGCGGTGATCCGCTCGAACGACATCCGCATGTACGCGCTGCCGGGCGGCAAGATCGTCGTGTATGGCGGCCTGCTCGATCGCGTGAAGCTCAACGACAACGAGTTCGGCATGCTGCTTGGCCACGAGATCGCGCATGCAGTGCGCGAGCACGTGCGCGAGCGCCTGGGCGAACAACAGGCCGCGCAGATCGAATCGGGCTCTGTGCCGCAGCTATTCGGGCTCGCGGACCTCGGCGTGTTTCCGCTCGGTATCGGCTCGCAACTCGTGGAAATGCACTACGGCCGCGCCGACGAAACCGAAGCCGACGTGATCGGCAGCGATATCGCCTCGCGCGCGGGATTCGATCCGCGCGCGGCGCTCACGCTGTGGGACAAGCTCGCGGTGGCGACGCGCGCCGACCGCGACCAGGGATTCATCTACGTGCATCCGTACACGCCGGCGCGACGCGCCGATATCGCCAAGCGCCTCGCCGACATGATGCCGCTCTACGCAAAGGCCATGGGCAAGCCGCTCGCCGAGTTGCCCGACTACGAGGGCATCCCGGCCGTGCAAAAGCGCAAGGTGGTCTCGGCGCCCTGAAAGCGGTTTCACAGCGCGCCGGTGTGAGGGTCAGCTCTTGACCTTGTGGTCGTAGTCGATGGTCAGCGGCGCGTGGTCGCTGAACTTGATGTCCTTGAAGATCGAGGTCTTTTTCGCCTTGTGCGCAATGCCGGGCGTCGCGATCTGATAGTCGATACGCCACCCCACGTTCTTCGCATACGCCTGGCCGCGGTTGCTCCACCACGTGTATTGCTCGGGGCGCGGGTCGAGCGTGCGGAACACGTCCACGTAGCCCACGTCGTCGAAGAGGCTCGTGAGCCATGCGCGCTCTTCGGGCAGGCAGCCGGAGTTCTTCTGGTTGCCCTTCCAGTTCTTGATGTCGATTTCCTTGTGGACGATGTTCACGTCGCCGCACAGGATCACTTCGCGCTCACGCTTGAGTTCCGCGAGATGCGGCATGAATTCGTCCATGAAGCGGTACTTCGCGGCCTGCCGTTCGTCGCCGCTCGAGCCCGAAGGCACGTACACGGAGATCACCGAAAGCTTGCCGAAGCGCGTTTCCACATAGCGCCCTTCCGGGTCGAACTCCTCGCTGCCAAAGCCGATGATCACCTCGTCGGGCTCGTGGCGCGAATAGACGCCCGCGCCGCTATAGCCCTTCTTGACCGCATGCTGGAAGTAGCCCGTGAAGTCGTGCGGCGCGAGGAATTCGGGCGTCATGTCGTCCTGCGAGCACTTGATTTCCTGCACGCAGAGCACGTCGGCCTTCTGTTCGCCGAACCATTCGAAAAAGCCTTTCTTCGCCGCCGAGCGGATGCCGTTCAGATTCGCGGTGATCACACGCAACATGTCTTCTTTCCTCTTGATTGTGCGTTGCCTCGCACGGCGCGCCGAAGCGGAACTGCGCCGCGCCGCGCGAGGGAATACGGTCGGTCTCAGTCGATCCTGAGACCCTTGAGTTCGGCCTTGGCCGGCGGAAATTCGAGTTTCAGACTGTCCATCAGGCGCAGCAGCAGTTCGGCCACCATGAGGTTGCGATGCGACTTCGAGTTCGCGGGAATCACGTACCACGGCGCGTATTCCGTGGAGGTAGCCGCTAGCGCGTCGTGGTACGCGGCCTGATAGGCGTCCCAATGCCTGCGCGCTTCGAGATCGGAGACGTCGAATTTCCAGTGCTTGGTGGGGTCGTCGATGCGCGCCTGGATGCGACTGCGCTGCTCGTCCTTCGAGATGTGCAGCATGCACTTGATGATCGACGTGCCGCTCTCGGCGAGCAGCGCCTCGAAATGGCGAATCTGCCGGTAGCGGCGCTCGCACTCGGCCGAATCGATCTGGCCAATCACGCGCGGCACGAGCACGTCTTCGTAGTGGCTGCGGTTGAAGATCGCCAGCTCGCCGGCCGCGGGCACTTGCAGGTGCACGCGCCAGAGAAAGTCGCGCGCGGCTTCGATGGGCGTCGGCGCGCGAAACGGCACGATGCGCAGGCCGAGCGGATCGACCTCGTGAAACACGCCACGGATCGTGCCGTCCTTGCCGCTCGTGTCCATGCCCTGCAACACGAGCAGCACGCGCTGATGGCGCTGCGAATGCAGACGCTCCTGCAATATGTCGAGCTGGTTGCCGATCTCGGCGAGCCGGTCGCGGTCACCGTCCTTGCTGCCGGTCGAGAACGGTTTCGCGGCGGGGTCGAGCGCGTTGAGCGAGAACGTCTCCGCCTTCTTGTCGCTGAAGTACGGCACGCGGTAACTGTCGAGACTCGGGATGTGGGACATGCGTTGTTCTCCTCTCTCTCGTGAATTTGACGGCGCCAGCGCCGCAGCCCGCCTGAAGCGGCAAGGCGGCGCCGCGCTGCTACGCACGACGCCGCCTCGCTAGCATGCCCGAATCAGGGCGGCACGCTACTCAAACCCGCCCGAACTCAGCCCAGCTTCTTCTTCAGCAGCTCGTTGACTTGCTGCGGGTTCGCCTTGCCCTTGGTGGCCTTCATCGCCTGGCCGATCAGCGCGTTGAACGCCTTTTCCTTGCCGGCGCGGAATTCTTCCACCGACTTCTGGTTCGCGGCGAGCACCTCGTCGATGATCGCTTCGAGCGCGCCGGTGTCCGAGATCTGCTTGAGGCCCTTCGCTTCGATGATGCGATCGGCAGCGGCTTCGTCGGCGGCCTTCTCGTCCCACATCGCCTGGAACACTTCCTTGGCGATCTTGTTCGAGATCGTGCCGTCGGCGATGCGCGCGAGCAGCACGGCGAACTGCGCGGCCGATACCGGCGAAGCGGCAATGTCGAGGCCTTCGCGGTTGAGCTGCGACGAGACTTCGCCCATCAACCAGTTGGCGGCGGTCTTGGCCTGCGCCGCGCCCGCCTTCGCCACCACGGCTTCGAAGTAAGCCGCCATTGCCTTGCTCGACGTGAGCACGTTCGCGTCATACGGCGTCACGCCATACTGCTCGACAAAGCGCGTTTGCATCGTCGCGGGCAGCTCGGGCAGCTCGCCCTTCACGCGCTCGACCCACGCGGCATCGATCACGAGCGGCATGAGGTCGGGGTCGGGGAAATAGCGGTAATCGTGCGCGTCTTCCTTGCTGCGCATCGAACGCGTCTCGCGCTTGTCGGGGTCGTAGAGGCGCGTTTCCTGCACCACCGTGCCGCCGTCTTCGATCAGCTCGATCTGGCGGCGCACTTCGTACTGGATCGCCTCTTCGAGGAAGCGGAACGAGTTCAGGTTCTTGATCTCGGCGCGCGTGCCGAACTCCTTCTGGCCGACCGGACGCACGGAGACGTTCGCGTCGCAGCGGAACGAGCCTTCCTGCATGTTGCCGTCGCAAATGCCGAGCCACACGACGAGCGTGTGCAGCGACTTCGCGTACGCAACCGCTTCGGCGGCGCTGCGCATTTCGGGTTCCGTGACGATTTCGAGCAGCGGCGTGCCGGCGCGGTTCAGGTCGATGCCCGTCATGCCCGCGAAGTCTTCGTGCAGCGACTTGCCCGCGTCTTCTTCGAGGTGCGCGCGCGTCAGGTTGACGGTCTTCTCGTAGGCTTCCTTGCCGGTCTTTTCGTTGGCCGCGACCTGGATCGTGATCTGCCCGCCCTGCACGACCGGAATCTCGTACTGGCTGATCTGATAGCCCTTGGGCAGGTCCGGATAGAAGTAGTTCTTGCGCGCGAAAATGCTGCGCGGCGCAATCGTCGCGTTGATCGCGAGGCCGAACTGGATCGCGCGCTCCACGGCGCCGCGGTTCATCACCGGCAGCACGCCCGGCAGCGCGAGATCGACGGGGCAGGCCTGCGAGTTGGGCGCGGCGCCGAACTGCGTCGATGCGCCCGAGAAGATCTTCGACGCCGTCGACAATTGCGCGTGCGTCTCCAGACCGATCACCACTTCCCACTGTGTTGCCATGTTCATACCCCTGCCGGCGCCTTGCGATGCCAGTCGGTCGCGCGCTGGAAGGCGTCGGCGACCTGCAGCATGCGGGCCTCGTTGAAATAGTTGCCGACGATCTGCAGACCGACGGGTCGCTGCGCGTTCGCACCCGCGCCGAAGCCGCACGGCACGCTCATGCCGGGCAGGCCCGCGAGGCTCGTGGAAAGCGTGTAGATGTCCGCGAGGTACATCTGCAGCGGATCGTCGCCCTTGGCGCCCAGGTCCCATGCCACGCTCGGCGCGACCGGTCCCATGATGACGTCGCACTGTTTGAACGCTTCCTGGAAGTCTTGCGCAATGATGCGGCGAATCTTCTGCGCCTGCAGGTAGTACGCATCGTAGTAGCCGTGCGAGAGCACGTAGGTGCCCACCAGAATGCGGCGCTTCACCTCGGGGCCGAAGCCCTCGGCACGCGACTTCTTGTACATGTCGAGCAGATCGCGGTATTCGGCGGCGCGGTGGCCGAAGCGCACGCCGTCGAAGCGCGAGAGGTTCGACGAGGCTTCCGCCGGGGCGATCACGTAGTACACGGGAATCGACAGCTCGGTTTTCGGCAGCGTGACTTCCACGAGCGTGGCGCCGAGCGATTCGTACGTCTTCAGCGCGGCGTCGATGGCGGCGCGCACGTCGTCGGCCAGGCCCGCGCCGAAGTATTCCTTCGGCAGGCCGATGCGCAGGCCCGCGAGCGGCTTGTCGGCGCTGGCCTCCTGGCTCCATGTCTGGCCGATGAAGCGCGTGTAGTCCTCGTGCTCGTGCGTGAGGCTCGTCGAGTCGCGCTCGTCGAAGCCGCCCATGGCGTTCAGGAGCAGCGCGCAATCGCCGGCGCTGTGCGCGAACGGGCCGCCCTGGTCGAGCGACGAGGCGAACGCGATCATGCCGTAGCGCGAGACGCGGCCGTAGGTGGGCTTGATGCCCGTCACGCCCGTGAACGATGCCGGCTGGCGAATCGAGCCGCCGGTGTCGGTGCCGGTCGCGGCGGGCGCGAGGCGCGCGGCGACGGCCGCGGCGGAACCGCCCGACGAGCCGCCCGGCACGGCCTTCGTGTCCCACGGGTTCTTCACGGCGCCGAAATGCGAGTTCTCGTTGGACGAGCCCATCGCGAATTCGTCCATGTTGGTCTTGCCGAGGCAGACCATGCCCGCGCGCTCGAGCCGCTCGACTACGGTCGCGTCGAACGGGCTCACGTAGTTTGCAAGCATCTTCGAGCCGGCGGTCGAGCGCCAGCCGCGCGTGACGAACACGTCCTTGTGCGCGAGCGGAATGCCCGCGAGCGGGCCCGCGTGGCCCGAGTGCAGGAGCGCGTCGGCGGCCTTCGCCTGGGCGAGCGTCAATTCGGGATTGACGTCGACGAAGGCGTTCAGGTCTTGATGCGCTTCAATCCGGCCCAGAAAGTGCTGGGCCAGCTCGACTGCGGAGCACTCCTTCGCAGCCAGCGCGGCGCGCAATTCGGTCAAGCTTTTGTCATGCATTGCGTGATTCCTGGAAGAACGTCACGGCGTGGTCGAAATCCGATCGTTGCGCCGTCCGGGAGCCGCTCGACCGACGTTGGCAAACGTGTGGGCCGCTACCCGGAAAACCCCGGAAAATTCGGGAGTCCGTGCCGTTTCGAACTGTTCCGACGACTCGAAAGATTTCGAAATGGCGAAAAAATGCTGCGCGCTTACTCAATCACGCGCGGTACGAGGTAAAGTCCGTCCTGCACCGCGGGCGCGGGACGCTGCAGCGCTTCGCGGTCCACGATTTCGGTCACGGCGTCCTCGCGCAGACGCAGCGCGACGTCCTCGATCTGCTCGATCGGGTGGGCGAGCGGGGCGATGCCGGTCGTGTCCACGGCCTGCATCTGCTCGACGAGGCCGAAGAAGCCGTTCAGGCGTTCGAGCGTATTGCCGGCTTCGGCGTCGGCCAGTTCGAGGCGCGCAAGATGCGCGATGCGCTTCACATCGTTCAGGGTCAGGGCCATGCGGTCACCGGAAAAAGGGGCTGCGGCAGTGCGGAAATCGGTGCTGCAACAGCGGTTTATCGCGCCGGATCCGGCTCGGGAGGAAAGCTTCGATGAGGTCAAAAACTGCCTTCCGGATCCTGCAAAACAGGCAAAATTATAAGGTATCATTACGCGTTCGACCCAAACCCGGACCGCCTTGCATCCGCCTTTCAGGTCTGTACGCAACTCAATGCGGCCAGACAAGATCAAACGGGCGGCGCAGCCAGGCTGCCTCCGGTAACTATCCCCGCAGTCTCAGGCCCCTCGTGGCGCCCCTTGCGACGCCCTCCGCCGTGATTTCGGAGTGCTCTCGTGGTGGAGCATATCGCCCTGAGGCTGTGAATTTTTCCGCTGCCGCCCTCGCCCACCAAGCTGGAAGGACGGCCACAAGCGAGACAGGATTTTTGAATGTTCGGTTTTCTGCGTAGCTACTTCTCCAACGACCTGGCGATCGACCTCGGCACCGCCAACACCCTGATCTACATGCGCGGCAAGGGCATCGTCCTCGACGAACCCTCGGTCGTCTCCATTCGCCAGGAAGGCGGCCCGAACGGCAAGAAAACGATTCAGGCAGTCGGCAAGGAAGCCAAGCAGATGCTCGGCAAGGTCCCGGGCAACATCGAAGCCATCCGCCCGATGAAGGACGGCGTGATCGCCGACTTCACCGTCACCGAGCAGATGATCAAGCAGTTCATCAAGACGGCGCACGAGTCGCGCATGTTCTCGCCGTCGCCGCGCATCATCATCTGCGTGCCGTGCGGTTCGACCCAGGTCGAGCGCCGCGCGATCAAGGAAGCCGCGCACGGCGCGGGCGCCTCGCAGGTGTACCTCATCGAAGAGCCGATGGCCGCCGCGATCGGCGCGGGCCTGCCGGTTTCGGAAGCCACGGGCTCGATGGTCGTCGACATCGGCGGCGGCACGACCGAAGTGGGCGTGATCTCGCTCGGCGGCATCGTCTACAAGGGCTCGGTGCGCGTGGGTGGCGACAAGTTCGACGAAGCGATCGTCAACTACATCCGCCGCAACTACGGCATGCTGATCGGCGAACAAACCGCCGAAGCCATCAAGAAGGAAATCGGTTCGGCCTTCCCGGGTTCCGAAGTCAAGGAAATGGAAGTGAAGGGCCGCAACCTGTCGGAAGGCATTCCGCGCAGCTTCACCATTTCGAGCAACGAAATTCTCGAAGCGCTCACCGACCCGCTGAACCAGATCGTCTCATCGGTGAAGATCGCGCTCGAACAAACGCCGCCGGAACTGGGCGCCGACATCGCCGAACGCGGCATGATGCTCACGGGCGGCGGCGCGCTGCTGCGCGACCTGGACCGCCTGCTCGCCGAAGAAACCGGTCTGCCGGTGCTCGTGGCCGAAGACCCGCTCACCTGCGTGGTGCGCGGCTCGGGCATGGCGCTCGAGCGCATGGACAAGCTTGGCAGCATCTTCTCGTACGAGTAAGCGCGCCGCGCACCGCTGCGCTCGCCCGCGGCGCGGTTTCGGCGTCGTCGCGCCACTGATGGCGTGGCGGCGCGCGCGCCGTTACGGCGCCCGCAACGGGACGTCCTGCGGGGCGCCGAAGATTCACACTTCGTTGTGCCCTCCGTTACACCCTCTGTTTCACCGAACCGCACACGCCCCCGGCGCCGACCATGGAATACAGTCCGCCGCCCCTCTTTAAACAGGGCCCATCGGCACTCGCACGGCTGATTTTCTTCGTCGTGCTGTCGCTCGCGCTCCTCGTCTCCGACGCGCGTTTCAAGACGCTCGAGATCGTGCGCGGCGTGCTCGGCGCGGGTCTCTACCCGCTGCAACGCGCGGCCCTCGTGCCGCGTGACTTCTTTATGGGCGCCGCCGATCTGGCCGTGACGAGTTCCACGCTGCGCACCGAAAACACCCAGCTGCACGTGCGCAATCTCCAGCTTTCGCAGCAGGCCAACGCGGCCGCTTCGCTCGCCGCCGAAAACGCGCACCTGCGCGCGCTTTTGCAGCTCTCGCAGCGCATCGGCGCGCAAACCACGCCTGCTGAGATCCAGTACGACACGCGCGACCCGTTCACGCAAAAGGTCGTGATCGGCGGCGGCTCGCAGCAGGGCGTGCAGAACGGCTCACCGGTATTGAGCGAAGACGGCGTGATCGGCCAGGTCACACGCGTGTTCCCCATGCAGTCCGAAGTCACGCTCGTCACCGACAAGGACCAGGCCGTGCCGGTCGAAGTCGTGCGCACGGGCCTGCGCAGTGTGATCTACGGCACGGCGAAGGGCGACCTGCTCGATCTGCGCTTCGTGCCGATCAGCGCCGATCTCCAAGTGGGCGACGAACTCGTGACGAGCGGGCTCGACGGCATCTATCCGCAAGGGCTGCCGGTCGCGAAGGTGCTGCGCGTGGACAAGCAGGCCGACACCGCGTTCGCACGCGTGGTCTGCCTGCCGCTCGCCGCCGTGCGCGGGGCGCGCCAGGTGCTCGTGCTGCACTATGTGCCGCAGGTGCCGCCCAACCCGATCGCCGCCGAGGAAGCCGCAGCGGCCGCCGAGGCGAAGGACGCGAAGAAGAAGGCCGCCAAGGCCGCGGACAAAAAGGCTGACAAGAAGGCCGATGACGCGAAGGCGAAGCCCGCCGCCGCCGCATCGGGCGCGGCCCCGGCGCAGCAGGCCAAGCCGGCAGCGAACGCCACAGCAGCAGACACGAAGCCGGCGGAGAAAAAGCGGCCCAGGGAGAGCCTGCGCGAAGAGGCAGCGAAGGCCGTCGAGAAAGGGGGCCATTGATGCCGCGTCCGCAATACATTCTGCAGCCGGTCAATCCGTACTTCATCGTTTTCAGCCTCGCGGCGGCGTTCCTGCTGAACCTGCTGCCCTGGGGCAAGCTGCCCGGCGTGCCCGACTTCGTCGCGCTCGTGCTGCTGTTCTGGAACATTCACCAGCCGCGCAAAGTCGGCATGGGCGTCGCGTTCTTCCTCGGGCTCCTCATGGACGTCCACAACGCGAACCTGCTCGGCGAGCACGCGCTCGCGTACACGCTGCTTTCCTATGGCGCGATCACCATTCACCGCCGCGTGCTGTGGATGTCGATCGGCCTGCAGATGTTCGCCGTCACGCCCATGCTGGTCGGCGCGCAGGTCGTGCCGTTCGTGATCCGCCTGCTGATGGGCGCATCGTTTCCTGGCTGGGGTTATCTCATCAGCGGCTTCGTCGAGGCGATCCTCTGGCCGATCGCGAGCGTGCTGCTGCTCCTGCCGCAGCGCCGCCCCGTCGATCCCGACGACACCCGGCCCATTTGAGCGGCCCGCCGCCCGCCGCTGGAAGACTCGCTTGACTACCTCTTACGCACCCCGGGCCGCCGTTCCTCGCGATTGGAACCGCGGCGCCTGGGTCTGACAGCATGACCGAATTCAAGGACACCCAGCAGCAGCTCACGAAGTTCCGCCTGCGCGTCGCGGCGGCGGGGCTGTTCGTGTTCGTCTGCTTCGGGCTGATCGCGTTCCGCTTCCTCTATCTGCAGGTCTGGAACCACAGCAAGTATTCGCTGCAGGCCGACGAAAACCGCATTTCCGTCGCGCCGATCGTGCCGAACCGCGGCATCATCACCGACCGCAACGGCGTCGTGCTCGCGAAGAACTACTCGGCGTACACGCTCGAAATCACGCCCTCGAAGCTCGCCGACACGCTCGACAACACGATCGACGAGCTCTCGACCGTGATTCCGATCGATGCGCGCGACCGCCGCCGCTTCAAGAAGCTGCTCGAAGACTCGAAGAACTTCGAGAGCCTGCCGATCCGCACGCGCCTCACCGACGACGAAGTCGCGCGCTTCACCGCCCAGCGCTTCCGCTTCCCCGGCGTGGAAGTGCGCGCGCGCCTGTTCCGCCAATATCCGCTCGGGCCCACGGCCGCGCACGTGATCGGCTATATCGGCCGGATTTCGCAGCGCGACCAGGAGCGCATCGACGACCTCTCCGACAAGAACGACAGCGATCCCGAGCACTACGATCCGCGTCTGGACGCGAACAACTACAACGGCACCGACTACATCGGCAAGATCGGCGTCGAGCAAAGCTACGAAACCGAGCTGCACGGCCTGACCGGCTTCGAGGAAGTGGAAGTGACGGCGGGCGGGCGCCCCGTGCGCACGCTCTCGCGCACCCAGGCCACGCCCGGCAACAACCTCGTGCTGTCGATCGACATCGGTCTGCAGCAGGTGGCCGAGCAGGCCTTCGCGGGCAAGCGCGGCGCGCTCGTGGCCATCGAGCCGTCCACGGGCGACATTCTCGCGTTCGTCTCGGCACCGAGCTTCGACCCGAACTCGTTCGTGGACGGCATCGACCAGCAGACCTGGGACGAGCTCAACAACTCGCCCGATCACCCGCTCCTGAACCGTCCGCTGCACGGCACCTACCCGCCGGGCTCGACCTACAAGCCGTTCATGGCGCTCGCCGCGCTCACGCTGCACAAGCGCACGCCGCAGTGGGGCTTTTCCGACCCCGGCTACTACATGTTCGGCGGCCACCGCTTCAACAACGACGTGCGCTCGGGCCAGGGCTGGATCGACATGAACCGCGCGATCATGGTGTCGAACGACACCTACTTCTTCATGCTCGCGCACGACCTGGGCGTGGACAACATCGCCAACTTCATGAAGCCGCTCGGCTTCGGCCAGCTCACCGGCATCGACATCGCGGGCGAGGCGCGCGGCATCCTGCCCTCCACCGAATGGAAGCGCAAGGCGTACCGCAAGCCCGAGCAGCAGCGCTGGTACGAGGGCGAGACGATCAGCCTCGGGATCGGCCAGGGCTACAACTCGTTCACGATCCTGCAACTCGCGCATGCCACGGCCACGCTCGCCGACAACGGCATTCTGATGAAGCCCCACCTCGTGAAGGAGATCGAGAATCCGATCACGAAGCAGGAGCGCCTCACGGTGCCGAGCGAAAGCGGGCGCCTGAACGTGAGCCAGGCCGATATCGACGTCGTCAAGCGCGGCATGGAAAACGTGACGATGAATCCCTCGGGCACGGCCTACCAGGTGTTCCGCAACGCGCCGTACACCTCGGCGGGCAAGACCGGCACGGCGCAGGTCTTCTCGCTGCAGGGCGGCAAGTACAAGGCGCATGCGCTCGCCGAAAATCTGCGCGACCACGCGCTCTTCATCACGTTCGCGCCAGCCGAGAAGCCGCAGATCGCCGTCGCGCTGATCGTCGAGAACGGCGGCTGGGGCGCACAGGCCGCAGGTCCGATCGCTCGTCGCGTGCTCGATTACTGGCTCGTCGACCGGCTCAAGCCCGGCGTCGAGCAGGCGGCCGTGAGCGCGGCGGCTTCGGCCACGGAGGACGCGTCCGCGCCCGTGATCGGCGCGCCGCCTGAGGCGGCATCGGCGGCTTCAGCAGCCGCGGGGGCCTCGGGCGTTGCCCCGGCCACACCGGCCACACCGGCCGCACAGCCGGTGCGGGTCGCAGCCGGCTTCACGCCGTTGCCGATTCCCGGCGCGGCATCTGCGGCTGCGGCTGCTTCGGCTGCTGCTGCGGCGGCTTCGCAAGCCTCGGGCGCGGCCGCTGCTGCGCCTGCCTCCGCTGCGGCTGCGGCCCCCGGCGCGGCGGCGCGGGCTACGCCCGCAAGCAGCGCCGCCGGCAAGACTCGCAAGCCACGCCAGAACGTTAGCCTCGATGCGCCCGCCACAACCGACGCCGTGAACGGCGGCACCGGCGGCACGAACGGCACGGCGGACACGGGTGCCGCCCGCCCCGCGCCCGCCTCCGTGCCCCGCCACTTCGGCCCTGGCCCCCATCGCCCGCACCGCCCCGCCAGCGCGAGCGACGCGGCTACGCTCGCACCGCCGCCCAAGCCCGCAACGGGCGGCATCGACGAGTAAGGAACCACCATGCCTTTCCTTCAGTTCGACAAGATCGACAAGCGCGCGGTGCTCGACACGCTGCGCAAGATGTTCCTCGGCTTCGACCGACCGCTCGCGCTCACCGTGTTCCTGCTGCTGTGCGTAGGCATCGTCACGCTGTACAGCGCGAGCCTCGACGTGCCGGGCCGCGTGGAAGACCAGCTGCGCAACATCATGCTCACCTTCGTGCTGATGTGGGCGCTCGCCAATGTGCCGCCCAACACGCTCATGCGCTTCGCGGTGCCAATCTATACCTTCGGCATCGCGCTGCTCATCGCCGTGGCGCTATTCGGCCTCACGCGCAAGGGCGCAAAGCGCTGGATCAACGTCGGCGTCGTGATTCAGCCCTCGGAAATCCTCAAGATCGCCACGCCGCTCATGCTCGCCTGGTACTACCAGCGCCGCGAAGGCGTGATGCGCTGGTACGACTTCGTCGTCGGCTTCGTGATTCTGCTCGTGCCGGTGGGGCTCATCGCCAAGCAGCCGGACCTGGGCACCGCGGTGCTCGTGTTCGCGTCGGGCCTCTTCGTCATCTATTTCGCGGGGCTCTCGTTCAAGCTGATCGTGCCGGTGCTGATCGCAGGCGTGATCGCGGTGGCCTCGATCGCGGCGTTCCAGGACAAGATCTGCCAGCCGCAGGTGAACTGGCCGCTCATGCACGACTACCAGAAGCACCGCATCTGCACGCTGCTCGACCCGACTTCCGATCCGCTCGGAAAGGGCTTCCACACCATCCAGGCCGTGATTGCGATCGGCTCGGGCGGCCCGCTCGGCAAGGGCTGGTTGAAGGGCACACAGTCGCACCTGGAGTTCATCCCCGAAAAGCACACCGACTTCATCTTCGCGGTGTTCTCCGAAGAGTTCGGCCTCGCGGGCGGCCTCGTGCTGCTCACGCTCTACATGTGTCTGATCGCGCGCGGGCTCTATATCGCCGCGAACGGCTCGACGCTCTTTGGGCGATTACTGGCCGGCTCGCTCACGATGGCGTTCTTTACCTATGCGTTCGTCAACATCGGCATGGTGAGCGGCATCCTGCCCGTGGTGGGCGTGCCGCTGCCGTTCATGAGTTATGGCGGCACGGCGCTCACCACGCTCGGCGTGGCGATCGGGCTCATCATGAGCGTGGGACGCCAGAAGCGGTTGATGCAGAGTTGAAGGCGCGGCGGGCAGCTATGCCCGCCCGATCGCAGAGATCGAAGCAACCAAAAAAAACGCGCCGGCATGCCCGGCGCGTTTTCGTTTCGCGGTCGCTTGCTGGCGCTTACTGGGTGGGCGCCGACTTCATCAGCTGCGCGCTCAACTGCTGGTACTTCAGACGCGCCACGGGATCGCCCTGCGCCGCCGCGGCGGCATAGTACGCACGCGCGACGTTGAGGTTCTTCGGCACGCCGTCGCCGCCGCGCTCGTAGAACGAGCCGGTCACGTATTGCGCGGTCATGTCGCCGCCCTCGGCGGCCTTCTTGTACCAGTAGAACGCCTGCTTGTTGTCGCGCGTGGTGCCGCGCCCGTCGAGGTACTGGTTCGCGAGCGCCAGCTCCGCCTGCACGTGACCCTGCTTCGCCGCCTTGAGAAACCACTGGTGCGCCTGCACGGGATCGCGCTCGACGAAGTCGCCGTCGTCGTACATCTTGCCGTACACGTACTGCGCGTGCGACATGTTCGCGTCCGCCGCCTTGCGCAGCCACTTGCGGCCCTCGCCCACGTCGGCGGCCCCGCCTTCGCCGTTCACGAGCATCATCGCGTAGTTGAACTCCGCCAGCCGGTTGCCGCGCTCGGCCGCCGCCAGGAACTCGGCGCGCGCCGCGCTGAGGTTGCCCGCGTTGTAGTCGGCAACGGCGTTGGCCGTTTGCGGATCGGACTCCGCGCCTGCGGTGGCGCTCGCGGCGTCGGCGGCTGCCGTCACTCCGCTCACACCGAGCGCAGCGGCCGCGAGACAGCCGATGGCGAGCGCGCGCGCACGCCCGAAAAGCGCTTTCGGACGCTTCATGATCTCGCCTCCTGCAGCGCCTGGCGTGTCGCGCGCACGAGCCATATCACGTCGGCGGCCAGGGCGATGAAGCTGAAACCCATCTCGCGATACTGCCTGGCGGCGGCCGCATCCATGGCGAAGATGCCTGCCGCGACGCCCGCCTCGCGCGCGGCCGCGACGATGCGCTGCACGGCGGCGACGACGTCCGGATGCTTCGAGTCGCCGAGATGGCCGAGGCTCGCCGCCAGATCGGCGGGACCCACGAACAGGCAGTCGACGCCCGGCACCTTCGCGATCTTCTCGACTTCGGCCAGTGCCGCCGCCGACTCGATCTGCACGATCGTCGCGATCTGCGCGTTCGCGCCCTGAAGGTAATCGCGCCGCATGCCGTAGGCCGCCGCGCGCACCACGCCCGCCACGCCGCGCTGGCCGCCGGGCGTGCGCGCGTCGGGGTACTGCGTGAGACTCACAGCGCGTGCGGCCTCTTCAGCCGAGGCCACGTTGGGGAACATCACCGTGCGCGCGCCCGCGTCGAGCACATGCTTCACGAGCCACGGCTCGCTGTCCGGCAGACGTACCACGGGCTCGGTGGGCAGATGCGCGGCCGCGATGGCGCGCAGTTGCGCGATGGTGTCGGCGCTGTCGTTGGGCGTGTGCTCCATGTCGATCAACAGCCAGTCGAAGCCGGCGTGCGCGAGCGCCTCGGCGGCGGTCTCGCTGCCCATCGAAAGCCATAAGCCGAATAGCGGGTCCGCCTCCTTGAGGCGTTCCTTGAGGGGATTGGTGAAGGTGCTCATCGCCGTGCTCCCGGCGAGGCCGCGGGGCGCACGCGCCAGGCGCGGGCGGTGTCGCCCGGCAGCGCGGCAGCCGGCAGGTCTCGCTCCGTTATGTGTTTGTCGGGCCGCGCGCGGGGATGCGCAGGCCTTGCGGCAATGATCATACCGCGACAAAAACCTGGCGGTCGGCACGGAAAACCCGCCTTGCGCGGGTCGTCGGAGCGAGGGTGAAGCGGGGTCCTGCTCGCGTCAGTCGCGCGTGACTTCGGCCCAGCAGTTCGGCGTCTCGTACAGGCGCAGCTTGTGCAGGCGCAGATTCACGCCATAGTGCGCGTCGTACACGTTCGCGAGAATGTCGAACGCGATGGCCGCAAGGTTTTCCACGGTCGGAATGCGGTCGATCACGACCGTCTTGTGGCCCGGCAGCGTTTCGAGGAAGCCGCGCACCTGCGTATCGCCCGCGAAGACGAGGAACGCGTGATCCCACAGATCGACGAGATGCTGGTTCGCGAGCGACTTCACATCGGCGAAGTCCATCACCATGCCGCGGTCGGGCGCGCCCTCGGTTTCGACGAGGTCGCCTTCCAGCGTGATTTCGAGCACGTAGCGATGGCCGTGCAGATTACGGCACTGGCTGCGGTGGTCGGGGATGCGGTGGCCCGCGTCGAATTCGAGTTTTCGGGTGATCGTCAGCACGGCGCTTCTTCAGGTAAATTCGCGTGAATCAGGGAATGTTCAGGTATTTGTGGGTCTGCATCGACAGGCGCCACTGCGGATGGCGCTTGCACCAGTCGATGGCGAGCTTCGTGTTCAGGTCGCGCGACGGGCCGTCCATGGGCTGCACGAGAAAATACTCGAAATCGAGCTTCGCGTACTCTGCCAGGCGCTGGTTTTCCTGCGGCACGACAACCTTCAACTCGTTGCCCTTCGTGACGACGAGCGGCGCGTCGGCCTTCGGGCTCACGCAGATCCAGTCGATCGTTTCCAGCACCGGCAGCGAGCCGTTCGTTTCGATCGCGATCTCGAAACCGGCGGCGTGCAGCGCGTCGACGAACGGCTGGTCGATCTGCAGCATCGGCTCGCCGCCCGTGCAGACCACGAAGCGGTTGCCCTCGCCTTCGGGCCAGAGCGAGGCGATCTGCGCGACGAGTTCTTCCGGCGTGCGGAATTTGCCGCCGTTCTCGCCATCGGTGCCGACAAAGTCGGTGTCGCAGAAGCGGCAAACGGCCTGCTCGCGATCTTCCTCACGGCCCGACCAGAGATTGCAGCCGGCGAACCGGCAGAACACGGCCGGACGCCCGGCGTTCGCGCCCTCGCCCTGCAACGTGTAGAAAATTTCCTTTACCGCGTAAGTCATCGTGCAGCCTGGTTCTGGCTCATGCGCGCAAGGCGCGTGCAAAGCCGGTTGGTCTCGGGCGCGAAATCATCGTGTCGGCGGAGCGCGCCGCCCGTGCGCGGCCCTGGCCGTATTCATTCACCGCGAAAGTGACGCGCGCGGCCCGAGGCTAACACTCAGGCCGGGGCTTCCGTCACGTTCTCGCCGGCGAGATACGCTTCATACCCGCGCTTGCGCAACTTGCACGCCGGGCACTCGCCGCAGCCGAACCCCCACGCGTGAAGCTCCGCGCGCTCGCCCAGGTAGCAGGTGTGCGTTTCCACGCGGACCATATCCACCAGCGCTTCGCCGCCCAGCTTTTCGGCGAGGCGCCATGTATCGGCCTTGTCGAGCCACATGAGCGGCGTTTCCAGCACGAAGCGCGTGTCCATGCCGAGATTGAGCACGACCTGCAGCGCCTTCATCGTGTCGTCGCGGCAGTCGGGATAGCCCGAGAAGTCGGTTTCGCACATCCCGCCCACGAGCACCTTGAGCCCGCGACGATAAGCGATCGCCGCGGCGATCTGCATGAACATCAGGTTGCGGCCCGGCACAAAGGTGTTCGGCAAGCCGCTCGCGGCCGTTTCGATCTCGATCTCGCGCGTCATGGCCGTGTCGCTGATCGAGCCGAGCACCGAGAGATCGATCATGTGATCGTCGCCGAGACGCTCGCCCCACTCGGGGAACGTGCTGGCAATCGCCGCGCGAAAGCCCTCGCGGCATTCCAGTTCGACGCGATGACGCTGGCCGTAATCGAAGCCGAGCGTTTCGACGCTCTCGTAGCGGTCGAGCGCCCATGCGAGGCACGTGGCCGAATCCTGGCCGCCGGAAAACAGGACGAGCGCGCCTTTGGCTTCTGTTCGAGTCACCGTGAAACTCCGTGAATGAGGTTTCCGCGCGAATGCTTTCGTTGCTGGCGCTTTGCTGGCTTCCTTGCCCGCTTTTGTCGCCTGGCGCCCGGCGGGCCGGCAGGGACAACCCCCGCGCCGGCTCATGCAGTATAGGCCGGGGCCCTTCTACGGGCATCGGCGCACCCTTATACCCCGGATACCGTCGATGTCTGGAGTTCAAGACGCTGGACAACGCGAACAACGAAAAAGCCCCAGGAATCGAACGATCTCCTGGGGCTGCATTCTGGTGGCCTGGGACGGAATCGAACCATCGACACGCGGATTTTCAATCCGCTGCTCTACCAACTGAGCTACCGGGCCAACGAAGAAAGAAGATTATAGCGGTGAAGTCAGCGCTTGCCAAGTGGCTTTCGCAAAATTGACGCGCCTGTCCGCGCCGCTCACCTGCACGCGTTCATTCGCCCTTGCTCTTGCCGAGGTCCACGCCGAGCTGCTTGAGCTTGCGATACAGGTGCGTACGCTCAAGCCCCGTTTTTTCGGCCACGCGCGTCATGCTGCCGTTCTCGCGCGCGAGGTGGTACTCGAAGTAGGCGCGCTCGAACGCGTCGCGCGCATCGCGCAGCGGAATGTCGAATGAGATCGATGCCGTTTGCGTGGCCGCCGCCTGCATGCCATGCACGCCGTCGGCGCCCAGTACCGGCAGCGCCGCCGCGGAGGCCACGACCGCAGGTCCGCCCGCCGCCGTCTTCCCCGCTGCCGCCGCTGTGGCCGGCGCGACCGGCGCGGCCGTGCCGCGCGCGAGCCCCTGCTCGACCGCCTTCAACAGCTTTTGCAGCGCGATCGGTTTTTCGAGGAAGTTGAGCGCGCCGATCTTCGTCGCCTCGACGGCGGTGTCGATGGTCGCGTGCCCCGACATCATGATGACCGGCATCGTGAGATGGCCCTGCGCGGCCCATTCCTTGAGCAGCGTCACGCCATCGGTGTCCGGCATCCAGATATCGAGCAGCACGAGATCCGGCACGTGGCGCTGCCGGAAGTCGCGCGCCTGCTGCGCATCTTCCGCGAGCTCCACGACGTGTCCTTCGTCGCTGAGGATCTCCGAGAGCAATTCCCGGATGCCCATTTCATCGTCTACCACCAGGATGGTTGCCATTTACGCTGCCCTTGTCTGCACTGTTGCTTTTGATCCTTGCTCCGCTTCGGCACGCGCCTGCCCCTCCCCGGATCGGCCGGGTCCGGGCGTGGCGGCATCGTCTGCCAACTGGAGAAAGAGAATCGAGATCTGCGCGCCTTCGATCACATCGCCCGCTCTCATTCGATTGCGGATGTCGATGCGCGCGCCGTGCTCGTCGACGATCTTCTTGACCATCGCAAGCCCGAGTCCTGTTCCTTTGGCCTTGGTCGTCACATAGGGTTCGAACGCACGCGTGAGAATGCGCGCCGGGAAACCCGGGCCGTTGTCCGATACCGTGAGACGAACCGCCACGCGCGTGCGTCCTTGCGCGTCGGGGTCCCCGTATTCTACGGCGCGGGTCTCGAGCGTCACGCGAGGATTCTGCGTGTCGGCCACCGCGTCCTGCGCGTTTTGCAGCAGGTTGTGGATCACCTGACGCAATTGTGTCGCGTCGCCGCGTATCACGGGCAATTCGGAGAGCTCGACCTTGATCGCGCTCTTGCCTTCTTCCGCGCCGTAGAGCGTGAGCACTTCGCTCACGAGTTCATTGAGCTGCAGGTTCGCGAGCACCGCCGGCGGCGTGCGCGCGTAATCACGGAAGTCGTCGACCATCTGCTTCATCGCCGCGACCTGATTGACGATGGTGGTCGCGCCGCGCCTGAGCACTTCGGCGTCGGTGGGCGCGAGCTTGTCGGTGAGCTTCATCTGCAGGCGTTCGGCCGAGAGCTGGATCGGCGTGAGCGGATTCTTGATCTCGTGCGCGAGACGCCGCGCGACTTCGCCCCACGCCACCGAGCGCTGCGCCGAGATCACGTCGGAGATGTCGTCGAACACCACGACGTAGCCCGAGGTCTGCATGTCGCCCGCGTCGCGGCCCGTGTCGGATACGAGGCGCGCGCCGCGCACGAGCAGCGTGAGCGGATCGGTCTCGCCCGGAATCGGCACGGAGAACTGCTGCTGCCAATGGCCGCGCTCTTGATCGCCATCGCCGCGCGAAGCTTCCTGGTCGGCGAAGGCCTTGCGCACCATCGCGCCGAACTCCGTGAGCGCGCCGATGTGATCGAGCGCGACGCCGAGCTGCGTCTGGAACGGCTGACGGAAAATGCGCTCCGCGCCGGGGTTCGCCGTCGTGAGGCGGAACTGCCGGTCGAACACGAACACGCCCGCCGTGAGGTTCGCGAGAATGCTCTCGAGGTACGCCTTCGAATGCTCGAGCGCGACGCGGTTCTTCTCCACGGCCTGGCGCGCTTCGGAAAGCTGGCGCGTCATCGCGTTGAACGACTGCGTGAGGAAGCCCAGCTCGTCGCGCGACTTGATTTCGCGCTTGGGCGTGTAGTCGCCCTCGGTCACTTCCTTCGTGCCCTGCGCGAGCAGGAAGAGCGGCCTCGCGAGCTGGTTGCCGAGGGCGAGCGCGAGCATCATCGCGACGAAAGTGGCGAGGAAAAGCGCGAGTGTGAGCGTGCCGATATACATCTTGCGCAGGCCCGTGCGGCCGAGCGCCTTCTCCTGGTACTCGCGATACGCGCGCTGCACCGCGTCGGCGTTGCGCGCGAGCGCGGCCGGCACCGGCTGCTCGAGCTGCAGGAAACGCTCGACCGGCTGCAGATCCGTTGTGTTCGCATCGGGAATGCGGGTGACCACCCGCAATCGAAGCGCGCCCTTCGAGCCAAGCTGATGCGGGTCGCCGTCCACTTCGCCTTCGATCGCCGCATAGCCGCGCCCGCGCGCCTGATCAATCATGAGCGCCGTGGGCATGTCGGCGGGCATGAGCGACGAGAAGTTGCTCGACGCCTGCGCCACCACGTGCATGTCGGGCGCCGCGCCCGACATGCTGCGCACCGGCTCGACGATCATCGCGTCCTGCACGCCGAACTGGTCGCGCGCGCGCAGCAGCGTGAGCGTCGTGCCTGCCGAATCGCCGTTCGCGATCTGCTCGGCCATCAGACGGCCCTTGGTTTGCAGGTCGGAGAGCGAGGCGTCGAGCATGCCGCGGCCGAGATTCAGGCCGGCGGTGAGCGCGGTTTCCACGTTCACGTCGAACCACGACTCGATCGAGCGCGAGACGAACTGATAGGAAACGATATAGATGATGCCGCCCGGCACCACGCCCACGAGCGCGAAGAAGAACGCGAGCTTCGCGAGCAGCCGCGTGCCGAACTTGCCGCGCCTCAAGCGCACGACGATCACGATCATGAGCGCCGTGACCACCGACAGGAAGATCAGCGCGACGACGATATTGGCCGCGTAGAGCCAGCCGTAGTAGCGGTCGAAGAACTCGGTGTTCGCGCTCGCCGCGGCGAGCAGGACGAGCAGCAGCGTCGCGGTGAACGCGACGGTGGAGACGAGCAGCTTGACGACGACGCTGCTGAAGCTGGTGGCGCGGCGTACTTTATTTAGCACGTTCGGTCACCGTGAAGTTGAAGCGCTTCCAGTCGGAAGCGAGGTTCCAGTCGCGGTTGTTCACGGCGTCGATCTGGAACGGCTTGGGCATCAGCGCGACGTCGAGCTGCATGCGCACCGAGGCCGTGTACGTTTCGCCGGCGTGCACGTCGTTGCGATCGATCACGTGCCACGAGGTGACGTGCTTGATGACCGCGAGCGCTTCTGCGAGCGTCGAGAAGCCGAGCTGCAGACCGCCGCTCGAGACGCGGTACTCGCGCGTGAGCGGCTGGAACGACAGGCGAATGCTCTGTGAAACGCTCACCGGCTGTTCGTCGAACCAGTACCAGCGCGCGCGCGTGAGCTCGAAGTCGGTGGTGAAGTAGAGCGGAATGCCCTTGTTGACCGCGTCTTCCAGGCTGCTGTTGAGGTCGAAGTCGAAACGGGCGTCGAGGCTCCAGCCGTTGCTGTCGGCCTGGAGCGACGCGCGCTGCACCGAGATCGAGTCGGCGCGCGCCGGCGCGGCGGCCGCGAAGCCGACGACGGCAAGCACCAGCCAGATCAGGGCCGCGAACCGCAGCGGGAAGAAGCGTTTGATGGTCACCGTTTCTGAAAGCGCGCGTAGAAGAATCCGTCGTGATCTGCGGTGCGATCGGGAACGGGAAAGACAGTCGTCGTCACTTCGGCCTTTGCAGCAGCATCGTGCCGCGCTTCGCCGGCTGCGCCGTCTTCTGGACCCCGGCCCGGCGCGCCGAATGCCTCGGGCAGCAGTTGCCCCGGGGCGTCCAATCGTACCGCATCCGCATGGGTGCTTTCAAACCAGCGCGCCTGCGCCTCGCCCTCCTCGGGGAAGATCGAACAGGTCACGTAGAGCAGTTCGCCGCCCGGTTTCACGAGCGGCCACAGCGCATCGACGATGCGGCGCTGCTCGGCGGCAAGCGCCGCGATGTCGCTCTCGCGGCGCAGCCAGCGAATGTCCGGATGACGGCGCACGATGCCCGAGGCCGAGCATGGCACGTCGGCGAGGATGCGATCGAAGCCTTCGCCGTCATGCCACGCGGCAGGATTGCCCGCGTCGCCGACCACGATCGATGCGCGCCGCATCGGGTGCGCGGGATCGTCTTGCGCGAAACCGAGGCGCGCGAAGTTTTCGCCGATGCGCGCAGCGCGCATGGCGTCGCTTTCGAGCGCAACCAGATCGATGTCGGCAAGCTCGAGCAGATGGCCGCTCTTGCCGCCGGGCGCCGCACACGCGTCGAGCACACGCATGCCGTCACGCACGCCGAGGATTTGTGCGGCCACTTGCGCGCCGGCGTCCTGCACGGACACGTCGCCCGCGAGGAACCCGGGGATGCGATCCACCGGCAACGCGGCGGCCAGACGCACGGCGTGTTCGCCGATCTGCGTGGCGGCGATGTTTTCGGCGGCGAGCCGCTGGACGTAATCGGCGGCGCTCGTGCGGCGCGCATTCACGCGCAGCGTGAGCGGGCCTTGCGTGTTGCCCGCGGCGAGAATCGCCTGCCACTGCGTGGGCCACGCGGCGCGGACCGCGTCGATCCACCAGCGCGGATAGTTCCAGTGGGCGGTTTCATCGGCCTGGGCGGCGGCAAGCGCGGTGTCGCGCTCGCGCAAAAATCCGCGCAGTACCGCATTGACGAGCCCCTTCGCGAAGGCGATCTCGCGGCGCGCGCCCACGGCGCGCACGACCTGATCGACGACCGTAAACGGCGTGTAGGCGGCGCTCGCCTCGTCTTCGGCGAGCAACGCCAGCGCGCAGGCGAGCAGGTTCGCGACGAGCGGCGGCGGCGCCTTGCTCACGCGCTGCCGGATCAGCCAGTCGACCGTGCCGAGCCGCCGCATGGTGCGATAGGCGATGTCCTGCACAGCGCCGCGAGCCTGCGGCGCGACGTCGGCGGGCAAGGCGGCGAAGGCGCTCGCGAGCGCGCCAGGCAAGGCCGAACCGGCGCGCACCGCGCCGACCGCATGAGCGGCCTGGTCGAGCGCAAAGCCCAGCGAATCGGGGGCCAGGTACACGGCGTGGCTGCGCGCCGGCGCCGCGCCCTGCTGGCGCGCGGGGGATGCGGAACTCTTTTTGCCTTGAGACGGCTTGCCGGGTCGCCGGGATGGGCTGGATGTCATGAAGAAACCGGATGCGGGCCGCTGTGAGTCGCGGCGTCAGTAATGCACGAGCGAGCCATTGTAGCGTGGCGAGCGCGCAACACTGCGAGCCGGCGCGATTCCCGTTGACGGCACCGCGCCAGCGCGCGGATAGCAAGGCAAGCGCAGGGATACATATTGGCGGATACCGACTAACCGCTCGCCTCATGATGGCGACAGAAAACGCCCCTCCTCCCTGCGACGTAGCGGCCATCATGAAACGACTCGGGAAGAAACAAGACTTCGCGTTCCTCGCCTTCGTTGCTCTCTTTTCTGTGTACCAGCAGGGACGGGGAAAGCTGTTCTCGCCTTTCTGGGACTACAAGGTGTACGCGTACGCGCTCGATCAATTCAAGCGCGGCGCGAATCCGTATATTCCGCACGGATTCCCCTTCATCTATCCGCCCATCTTCCTGAATCTGTTCTCGCGCGTGCCGTTTCACTGGCTCTATCTGGCATTCGTTGTCGCGTCGCTGATCTATCTGGCCTACAGCATCAGGCATGCGGATTTCATCGTCGCGGGCGCGCTGGGGTTTCTGACCGGCGGCGCGGGCGTGGGAGGCATCCTCACGGGCAATTTTGCGATCTTCGGCCACCTGCTGATCATTGCGCTTTTTTATGCGGCTTCGGCTTCGCACGACAGCCGTGGCGCGACGGCAAAGTATTGCGCGCTGGCTTTTTTCATCGCCCTGTTTGCCTCCATCAAGATCTATTTCCTGACCTACGCCGTCGTGTTCTTTTTTATCCCCAAAGGCATGCGCTATTTCATCGCCGTGCCCTTGTGCGTTGCGCTGGCAACCATCGCGCAGCTCGCGCTGGAACCGCGCCTGTGGACCGACTTCGAAACCCTGCTGCGCTGGCAGATGCTCGCCCAGAACGATTCCGGACTCGTGCTGTTCGGGATACTCGAACAACACGTGCGCGCGCTGTCGACCCTGGACGACGTACTGCTCTACGAGCTGGTGGTCGTGGCGCTATTCATGTACGCGGTCAATCCATTGCGCGGGCGGCGGCTCATGGTTGCTGAAAACGCAAGCGTACCTGGCAGGCTGTTCTATGTGCTCGCGTTCTGTCTCGCGCTGAATCCGAGAATGAAGGAATACGACATCGCGCCGTTTTTTGCGTGCTGCTACGTTTCGCTCTTCCAGAGCAGCAAAGAAGACAACCGGATGGATCGCGTGTTTTTCTACGCCGTACCGTTGGCGTTCATCGCCGCGTGGATCGTCGTCAAGTTCGGGCACGTCTACTACGCGCTCGACGTGTCCTGGTTCATCGGCGTTTATTTCGTATTCTTCGTGGTGTCGCTGCGTCAACGGGCGTTGCGGGTTTCGGCGCGAGCGGGCGCCCGACATATGGACGGCGACGCCGCGGCGACGGGCTGAATAAAAAACGCCTCCGAGGAGGCGTTTTTTTCGTCACCGGCTACCGGTCGTCGCTTTAGCGTTGGCCGCCTGCAGCCATTTCCATCAAGCGGCGGATGCGCTCTTCCGTGGACGGGTGCGTGCTGAAGAGGTTCTGCAAGCCGCCGCCCGACAGCGGATTCATGATCATCATCTGCGCCGTGGCCGGATGCTCTTCGGCCGCCGGGAACGGAATGCCCTGCGCGTAGCGGTGGATCTTGTCGAGCGCCGAAGCGAGCGCCTGCGGATCGCCGGAAATCTCGGCGCCGCCGCGGTCCGCCTCGAATTCGCGCGCACGCGAAATCGCCATCTGGATCAGCGCGCCCGCGATCGGTGCGAGCAGCGCCACGGCGATGCTCGCGATGGGGTTCGCGGGACGGCCGTTCTCGTCGCGGCCGCCGAAGATCATCGCGAAGTTGGCGAGCGCCGAGATCGCGCCGGCCATGGTGGCCGAGATGGTCGAGATCAGAATGTCGCGGTGCTTCACGTGCGCCAGCTCGTGCGCCATGACGCCGCGCATTTCACGTTCGGACAGCACGCGCAGGATGCCCGTGGTCGCCGCGACCGCTGCGTGCTCGGGATTGCGGCCGGTAGCGAAGGCGTTGGGCGCATCTTCGTTGATGAGGTAGACGCGCGGCATCGGCAGGCCCGCCCGCGTGGACAAATCGCGGACCATGCGATAGAACTGCGGCGCCGTGGTCTCGTCGACCTCCTGCGCGTTGTACATGCGCAGGACCATCTTGTCCGAATACCAGTACGAGAAGAAGTTCATGGCGAGCGCGAAGAACAGCGCCAGCACCATCCCGCGATGCCCGCCGATCAGCCCGCCAATCACGATGAAAAGGGCCGTAATCGCGGCCATCAACATCGCGGTTTTGACCCAGTTGAACATGTGCTGTGCTCCTTCACCCACCAGGGGATCAAATCGATCGTTGAACGCCCGCCGCCAGCCGGTCAGCTAGCTTTGAGCGAGCGCATTGTAAGCGATTTGTTAGATATGGGCAGATGCGAAAAATTCAATCTCATCGCGTGGCGGTCGCGAGCTTCAGGCCCAGCCCGACAAACGCCGAGCCGACCGTGCGATCGAGCCACTTCTTGACGCCCGGCTTGCCCGAGAAGCGCTGCGTGACGCTGCCCGCCACCCACGCGACGAAGCTGTTCCAGACCGTGCTCATCAGCATGAACACGGCGCCGAGTGTGAGGAAAGCGAGGGCCTTGTGCTCCGTCCCCGTGGTCACGAACTGCGGGAAAAACGAAACGAAGAACAGCACCACCTTCGGATTGAGCACGTTGGTGCAGAAACCCGAAACGAACAGCTGACGCAGCGGGCGCGGGGCGGCGGCAGGGGCCGTGGCCTGCGGGGCGCCTTCGGCGGGCCTGACTTCGTGCTTCGTGAGAACGAGGCGCACGCCGAGATACACCAGATAGATCGCGCCCACGATCTTGATGACCGTGAACGCCGTGGCCGACGCCGCGAGCAGCGCGGTCAGACCGAACGCGCAGGCGAGCGTGTGCACGCAGCAGCCCGCCGAGATACCCAGTGCGGAAACGAGGCCCGCGCCGCGGCCCTGCGCGACGCTGCGGCCGACGATATAGGCCGTGTCGGGCCCCGGCGTCACGTTCAGGAGAAATACGGCGACGAGAAAGAAACCGAAATGGGTAATGCCGAGCATGCCAACCTCAAAATCGAAAAACGCGCTTCAAACGCCATTGATTCTAGCGCGCCGGGAACCGCGCAGCACTTGGCCTGGCGGCGCGTTTTCAGGCGCTGGCGCGAGCCCGGGTTCAGGCCGCCGGGGTCTCCGGCAGCTGGAACCGCTGCCCCGCCGCCAGCGGCATACCGGCCAGGAATTCGCGCGCGGGCAGC
Organism: Paraburkholderia sp. BR10936; assembly: GCF_040965735.1. Taxonomy (NCBI): domain Bacteria; kingdom Pseudomonadati; phylum Pseudomonadota; class Betaproteobacteria; order Burkholderiales; family Burkholderiaceae; genus Paraburkholderia; species Paraburkholderia sp. BR10936. The sequence goes on along the minus strand of NZ_JBFRCM010000003.1, from coordinate 273,578 downwards.
CGCTTGCCGCCCGGCTTTTGCAGCTGCGTGAGGCGCAGCGCGCCCTCGCCGCAGGCCACCACCACGCCCGCCGGGCTGACTTCGAGAATCTCACCCGGCTCGCCGGCGGCGGTCGACGTACGCTCGACCGGCTCGGCGGCCCACAGCTTGAGCTGCGCGCCGTCCAGCGTGGCCGCGCCGCCCGGGAATGGGTCGAATGCGCGAATCTGCCGCGCGAGCGCCACCGCCGGCCGGCGCCAGTCGAGCGCGGCTTCCTGCTTGCCGATCTTCTCGGCGTAAGTCGCGCCTTCGGCCGGCTGCGGCGTGGCGGGCAGCGCACCGTCGCGCTCGAGCGCGACGAGCCCGTCCACGATCAGCTGCGCGCCGAGTTGCGCCAGGCGGTCGTGCAGCGTCGCCGTGGTGTCGCCCGGCGCGATCGGCGTGCGCACCTCGGAGATCATCGGGCCGGTGTCGAGCCCCGCGTCCATCTGCATGAGCGTGATGCCGGTTTCGGTGTCGCCAGCTTCGATCGCGCGATGAATCGGCGCCGCACCGCGCCAGCGCGGCAGGATGGACCCATGAATGTTGATGCAGCCGCGCGGCGGGATATCCAGCACTTCCTGCGGCAGCAACAGCCCGTAGGCTGCGACCACCATCACGTCGTGCGGCGTGGCGCGCAGCAGGTCCAGCGCCGTGGCGGCTTCCTGCGGATACTTGCCGGTCCGGCGCAGCGACGGCGGCTGGGCGACGGCCATGCCGTGCTCCTGCGCATAGCGCTTGACCGGGCTTGCCTGGAGTTTCATGCCGCGGCCTGCCGGGCGGTCCGGCTGGGTCAGGACGAGCGGCACGGCAAAGCCCGCTTCGTGAATCGCCGCGAGCGCCGCGGCGGCGAATTCCGGCGTGCCGGCGAAGATGACGCGAAGGGGGTGGCTCATGGGCGCTCGGTGCGTGGCGGCGGGTTGATGAAGAAAGAGACAAGTCAGATCGCGATTACATCGCGCGTTCGAGCTTCTTCATCTTGCTGCGGATGCGCGTCTGCTTGAGCGACGACAGGTATTCGACGAACACCTTGCCCATCAGGTGATCCATTTCGTGCTGGATGCACACGGCGAGCAGCCCTTCGCAGTCCACCTCGTAGGTCTCGCCCTTTTCGTTCATCGCGCGCACGCGCACCTTTTCCGCGCGCTCGACTTCATCGTAGATGCCCGGCACGGAAAGACAGCCTTCCTCGTGCACTTCGCGCTCGTCGCTCGACCAGATGATTTCCGGGTTGATGAACACGCGCAGTTCGTCGTGCGCGTCGGACACGTCGATCACCACGACGCGCTCATGCACGTCGACCTGGGTGGCCGCGAGACCGACACCCGGCGCGGCGTACATGGTTTCGGCCATGTCGGCGACCAGTTTGCGGATGCGGTCGTTGACCGCCTCGACCGGCTTTGCGACCTTGTGCAGACGCTTGTCCGGGTAATGAAGAATGTTCAGTAGAGCCATGATTTGACGGGTTTCTCGTTGGGCGCCTGAAAGAGCCTGGCACAGGGAACGATGCGCGGCCTGGCCATTCGGCCAGCTTGCGGGTCCCAGGCCGGATAGGGAGGATATCTCCTCATATTCGGACGAAAGGGCCGCAATTCAACGTTGAACGCGCGTATCGCCCGTGCGGACGCGCTGCGCGCGAAGGCGTGCGCGCAATGCCACGGGTAAAGACGCCACGGTGTATTTCGGATGGTGAAAATTTTATCACGAGGTGCGGCAAACCGTCCGCGCCCGGGGAACGCAATGCCGACGACCTTGCCGCTGTCTGCCGAAGAACTGGCCGCCTGGCTGCGCCTCGCCCTCGCGCGCGGCCTGAGGCCCGCTGCGCTGCGTGCGCTGCTCGGCGCGTTCGGCCTGCCCCAACACGTGCTGGCCCAGCCGTTCGCCGCACTCGCCGCGGTGGCGGGTGCGCAAGCCGCCCATGCCGCCCTGGCCGAGCCCCGGCCGGACTTCGCGGCACGACTCGATGCCCTGCAGGCGTGGCGCGCGGCGCCCGGCAACGCGCTCATCACGCTTGCCGACCCGGCCTATCCGGGCCGCCTGCTCGACATGCCCGATCCACCGCCGCTGCTCTACGCAAAGGGCCGGCTCGAGCTGCTGCACGCACGCGCGGTGGCCATCGTGGGCAGCCGCAACGCCACGCCGCAGGCCGTCGAGGACGCCACGCGTTTCGCACGCACTCTCGCCGCGTCGGGTCTCACCGTCGTGTCGGGGCTCGCGCTCGGCGTGGACGGCGCCGCCCATCGCGGCGCACTCCACGAGCAGGGCGGCACCGTCGCCGTGATCGGCACCGGCGCGGATCTCGTCTATCCGCCGGCCCATCATCCGCTCGCCGTGGAGATCGCCGCACACGGCGCGCTCGTCTCCGAATGGCCGCTCGGCATCCCGGCGCGCTCCGCGAACTTTCCGCAGCGCAACCGCGTGATTGCCGCGCTCGTCGAAGGCGTGGTGGTGGTCGAGGCCGCACAACGTTCCGGCTCGCTCATCACGGCACGGCTCGCCAACGAAATGGGACGCGACGTTTTCGCGCTGCCCGGCTCGATTCACGCGCCGCTCACGCGCGGCTGCCACGGGCTCATCAAGCAGGGGGCGCAGCTGGTCGAATCGCCCGAAGAGGTACTCGATGCGCTCGATGTCGGGCAACCTGCGAGCGCAGGCCGCACGCCTGTGTCGCCGCGGGAACAGCGCCGCGAGAAGGTCTCCGTTCCGTTCGATCGCATGCCGCGCGACGAAGCAAACGAGACGCCACAGCTGGCGCTCGAGTTCCCCCGTCCCGAGCCGCCGCCTGCGCATCGCGCTGAAGCACGAAAATCACCCGCCAGCCTTGGCGCTGAAGCCCGGCGCCTCCTCGAAGCGCTCGGTCACGCGCCCGCCACGGTTGAAATCCTCGCGCAGCGCACCGACATGGCCGAAGCGGTGCTGCAAGGCACGCTGCTGCAACTCGAGCTCGCGGGACACCTCGACGCCCTGCCCGGCGGCTGGTTCGTGCGGGCCTCGCGCGGCTGATGCCGCGGATTGGGGGAGCATCACCGCTCCCGCGTCGCCGTGATACATTCGCGCCAAATACCCCGCTCTATATATAAGAGAACGCAAGGAACGACCATGCCCGCGCTAGACCTCGACACCGACGCCGACCAGATCGCCGAGCGCGTCAGCAATCAGGACACGCTGTTCGTCGCGTGCCTGTGCGCGCAATGGTGCGGGACGTGCCGCGACTACCGTGCCACGTTCGACCGCATCGCCGAGGCGCATCCCGATGTCTGCTTTGCGTACATCGACATCGAAACCCATGCCGACCGCTTCGACGATCTCGATGTCGAGAACTTCCCGACCATCCTGATCGAGGACGGTCACGCCACGCGCTTTTTCGGCACGGTCCTGCCGCACGCCGCCGTGGTCGAGCGCATGCTTTCGGACCTCACGGCGCTACCGGGCGTGTCCGACGCGCCCAAGCTGCGCCCCGTCCTGAGCGCGGTTTGAGCGCACCCAGCATCTGACCCCGACCAGGCACACCGCTTGCCGCGCGGCCTGGCGCGCCCTTATGATTGGGCGCCCTGGAGGGTGCGCGGGTGTCGTCATGAGATGACGCAAAAATCGACGCCGACGCGCCATGTGCTATAAAGCGGTCGAGAACGGCCCCCCGAGCGGGGCAGCAACGCCGGGCATCGCGCCCAAGCGCCCATTCAGGCGGCATCGGCCCCGGGGGCGCCAACCGGAACACCCACAAGCAACCAGTCATGTCCAAAGCTCTGATCATCGCCGAGAAGCCGTCCGTCGCGAACGACATCGCGCGCGCGCTGGGCGGTTTTACCAAGCATGACGAGTACTACGAGAGCGACGACTACGTACTCTCGTCGGCAGTCGGCCATCTGCTGGAAATCGCAGCGCCGGAAGAATACGAGGTCAAGCGCGGCAAGTGGAGCTTCGCTCACCTGCCCGTGATCCCGCCGCACTTCGACCTGAACCCGATCGCCAAGAGCGAATCGCGGCTCAAGGTGCTCAACAAGCTGATGAAGCGCAAGGACGTCACGCAACTCATCAATGCCTGCGACGCGGGGCGCGAGGGCGAGCTGATCTTCCGCCTGATCGCGCAGCACGCGAAGGCGAAGCAGCCGGTCCAGCGCCTGTGGCTTCAGTCGATGACGCCGCAGGCGATCCGCGACGGCTTCGCGAACCTGCGCAGCGACCACGACATGCAGCCGCTCGCCGACGCCGCCCGCTGCCGCTCGGAAGCCGACTGGCTCGTCGGCATCAACGGCACGCGCGCGATGACCGCCTTCAACAGCAAGGGCGGCGGCTTCTTCCTCACGACGGTTGGCCGCGTTCAGACGCCGACCTTGTCGATCGTCGTCGAACGCGAAGAGAAAATCCGCCGTTTCATCCCGCGCGACTATTGGGAAGTGCGTGCGGAGTTCGTCTGCGCGAGCGGCTTCTACGAAGGCCGCTGGTACGACCCGAAATTCAAGAGGGACGAGTTCGATCCGGAAAAGCGCGATTCGCGCCTCTGGAGCCTGCCGGCCGCCGAGACCATCGTTGCGGCCTGCCATGGCCGCGAAGGCACGGTCAGCGAGGAATCGAAGCCGTCCACCCAGCTCTCGCCCGCGCTCTTCGACCTGACGAGCCTGCAGCGTGAAGCGAACGGCCGCTTCGGCTTTTCTGCCAAGAACACGCTCGGCCTCGCTCAGGCGCTGTACGAAAAGCACAAGGTGCTCACCTACCCGCGTACCGACTCGCGCGCGCTGCCCGAGGATTACATGGGCACGGTGAAAGAGACGCTCGAGATGCTCAAGGAGAGCAACAACTACCTGCCGCACGCCAAGCAGGTGCTCGACAAGGGCTGGGTGAAGCCGAACAAGCGCATCTTCGACAACTCGAAGATCAGCGACCACTTCGCCATCATCCCCACGCTGCAGGCGCCGAAGTCGCTCTCGGAGCCCGAGCAGAAGCTGTACGACCTCGTCGTGAAGCGCTTCCTCGCCGTGTTCTTCCCGGCGGCGGAATATCGTGTCACCACGCGTATCACCGAAGTCGCAGGGCATCACTTCAAGACCGAAGGCAAGGTGCTGGTCGAGCCGGGCTGGCTGCAGGTCTATGGCCGCGACGCGGGCGGCGACGACGCCAATCTCGTGCCGGTGAAGAAGGACGAGAAGGTCAAGACCGACAAGATCGCGGCGCACCAACTCGTGACCAAGCCGCCTGCGCGCTACAACGAAGCGACGCTGCTCTCGGCCATGGAAGGCGCGGGCAAGCTCGTGGACGACGAAGAGCTGCGCGAGGCCATGGCCGCCAAGGGCCTGGGTACGCCGGCCACGCGCGCGGCGATCATCGAAGGTCTGCTCGGCGAAAAGTATCTCGTGCGCGAAGGCCGCGAACTGATCCCGACGGCCAAGGCGTTCCAGCTCATGACGCTGTTGCGCGGTCTCGGCGTGAAAGAACTGACCGCGCCGGAACTCACCGGCGAATGGGAGTACAAGCTTTCGCAGATGGAGCGCGGCAAACTCCCGCGTGACGCGTTCATGCAGGAAATCGCCCGCATGACGCAGACCATCGTGAAGCGCGCGAAGGAATACGACTCGGACACGATCCCCGGCGACTACGCGACGCTGCAAACGCCGTGTCCGAATTGCGGCGGCCAGGTGAAGGAAAACTATCGCCGCTTCGCCTGCACGAAGTGCGAGTTCTCGATCTCGAAGATTCCGGGCGGCCGCCAGTTCGAAATCCCCGAAGTGGAAGAACTGCTGCAGAACAAGACGATCGGCCCGCTCTCGGGCTTCCGCAGCAAGATGGGCCGGCCGTTCTCTGCCATCCTCAAGCTCTCGTTCGACGACGAAATCAAGAACTACAAGCTCGAGTTCGACTTCGGCCAGGACTCCGGCGCCGAAGACGGCGAAGCGCCCGACTTCTCGCAGCAGGAGCCGGTGGGCGCGTGCCCGAAGTGCAAGGCACGCGTGTACGAGCACGGCATGAGCTACGTGTGCGAGCACTCGGTCGCGAATCCGAAGACCTGCGACTTCCGCTCGGGCAAGGTGATCCTGCAGCAGGAGATCGCGCGCGACCAGATGGCCAAGCTGCTTGCCGAAGGCCGCACCGACTTGCTGACCAACTTCAAGTCGTCACGTACGGGCCGCAACTTCAAGGCTTTCCTCGTCAAGCAGCCGGACGGCAAGATCGGCTTCGAGTTCGAGAAGAAGGAGCCGAGCGCGAAGACGGCGGCCAAGACGGCCGCGAAGAAGTCGGCTGCCTCGGCTGAGGCGACGAACGATGCCGCGAACGACGCGGCGGATTCGGCCGAAGAAGGCAAGGCGAAACCCGCGCGCAAGACGGCGGCCGCCAAAGCCGCACCGGCACGCAAGACCGCCGCCCGCAAGACGCCGGCGCGCAAGACAGGGTCGTAAAGCCGTCCCTTCCCGGGCCGTCGCCGGCCCGCTCGCAACAGGCAAAAAGGCGCAGCTTCTCTCGAAGCTGCGCCTTTTTTATCGACCGATGAACGGCGATATCGGGCTTATAGCGGCGAGATCGCCGAAGTCCGGGTACGCGCTGCCGAAGCGCGCGCCGCCTTCGGCGCGCGTTCGCCGTCCGTGCCGTTGTGCTCGCTGTCGTGCAGGCTACCGCCCGGCGCTGGCTGCACGCCATCGTAGTCGTCGCCCGCAACGCCGTTGCGCGCCGCCACTGCCGGACGTGCAAGACCGTCCTTGACCCACTGCTCGCCAAGCTGGCTGTTCGGCGTCTGGCTGAAGTGCTCGACGAGATGGTCGATGAACGTGCGCACCTTGGCCGGCAGGTGACGCCGGCTCGGATACGCGACGTTGATCTCCACCTGCGGCAGACGATAGTCGCCAAGCAGCCGCACGAGGCGCCCGCGCGTCATGTCGCGACCGATCAGGTAGCTCGGCAGGATCGCGATGCCCATGCCGAGCAGCGCGAACTGGCGCAGCATCTCGGTGTTGTTCGCCACGATCACATTGGTCGGACGCACGCGGATTTCGCCGTCCGGACCCGTGAAGACGCGCTCGTCCCCCCAGTACTCGGAGGGCAGCGAGAGGCTCGGGTGCTCCATGAGATGCTCGGGGCGCGTGGGCGTGCCGTGCTTTTCGAGGTACGCGGGCGTCGCGCACACCGTCATGCAACCGGTGGTGAGGCGGCGCGTGACGATGCTGGCGCTGCGCATCTGGCGTGCGGTCACGACGCCCAGATCGAAGCCCTCTTCGACGAGATCGACCTGACGGTCCACCAGCGTGACGTCGGGAATGACCTGCGGATAGCGCTGCGTGTAGGTCTGCAGCACCGGAGCGAGGTTGTGGAGCCCGAACACGACCGGCGCGACGATGCGCAGCGTGCCGACAGGTTCGTGATTGCGCGCGACGACCATCTGTTCGACATCCTCGAGCTCATCGAGGATCTGGCGGGCGCGCTCGAGATAGACCTGACCCGATTCGGTCAGGGAGAGACTGCGGGTCGTGCGGTTGAGCAACCGCGTGCCGAGTCGACCTTCGAGGTCGGCAACGTGCCGCGTCGCAACTGCGTTGGAGATATCCATCGCGGAAGCGGCCCGGGCGAAACTGCCGAGGTCGGCCACTTTGACGAATACTCGCATCGACTGCAAATGATCCATGAGACAACTCCTGCCTGTTACTACCCCGCTGTTAATCAGCGGAGGAAACCGCGAATTCTCCTACGACAGCAGAAATCGTGCAGAAGTTGCCTCCGAAGCCCTTATTTTCTTTACGATTTCTTCGACTGCACCCCAAAATGCATTAACACAGGTCCGATTATTACTTCGAACGAAACAATTTTGCGCGTTGCAGCGAAATAGTCGCTCTAACGCCGAACAGACGTGCCTCTGCACCGCACCACTGCATTCGACCCCGGAAATAAAAATGGCCGCCCTCGGGCGGCCATCCAGATAGTGAGCGCTCACATTACATGATTAGAGACGCGTTTCCAGCGTCTTGCGAGCATCCTTCAACACTTGCGGCAACCCATGAGCGAGCTTGTCGAACAGCTCGGCGTGCAGCGCGAGTTCGGCGCGCCAGGCGTCGGCGTCCACTGAAATCACCTGTTCGAACTGCTCCTGCGTAAAGTTCAGGCCGCTCCAGTCGAGGTCGCCGTAGCGCGGCGACACGCCGAATGCATGCTCGTCGCCTATGGCCTTGCCCTCGATACGGCGCACCATCCACTCGAGCACGCGCATGTTCTCGCCGAAGCCCGGCCACACGAACTTGCCATCCGGCCCCTTGCGGAACCAGTTCACGCAGAAGATGCGCGGCACCGTCGCACCGGCCTTGGCGAGGCGCTCGCCCACGTCGAGCCAATGCCCGAAGTAGTCGGCCATGTTGTAGCCGCAGAACGGCAGCATCGCGAACGGATCGCGCCGCACCACGCCCTGCTGCCCCGCGGCCGCGGCCGTGGTCTCCGAGCCCATGGTCGCGGCCATGTAGACGCCCTCGGTCCAGTCGCGCGCCTCGGTCACGAGCGGCACCGTGGTCGAACGGCGGCCGCCGAAGATGAACGCATCGATGGCCACGCCCTTCGGGTTCTCCCACTCGGGATCGATCGACGGGCACTGCGACGCGGGCGCCGTGAAGCGCGCGTTCGGATGCGCGGCCTTGCGGCCCGTTTCCTTGCCGATGGCGGGCGTCCAGTCGTTGCCGAGCCAGTCGATCACGTGCGCGGGTGGTTCGTCGGTCATGCCTTCCCACCAGACGTCGCCGTCGTCGGTGAGCGCAACGTTCGTGAAGATCACGTTCTCCTTGAGCGTCGCCATGGCGTTGAAATTGGTCTTCTCACCGGTGCCCGGCGCCACGCCGAAGTAGCCGGCCTCGGGGTTGATGGCGTAGAGACGGCCATCGGCGCCGGGCTTGATCCACGCAATATCGTCGCCGATCGTGGTGATTTCCCAGCCGTTCATGGCAGGCGGCGGAATCATCATGGCGAAGTTGGTCTTGCCGCACGCCGACGGGAACGCCGCCGCGACGTGGTACTTGCGGCCTTCCGGCGAACGCACGCCGAGAATCAGCATGTGTTCGGCGAGCCAGCCTTCGTCGCGGCCCATGGTCGAAGCGATGCGCAGCGCGAAGCACTTCTTGCCGAGCAGCGCATTGCCGCCGTAGCCCGAGCCGTAGCTCCAGATCTCACGCGTTTCCGGGAAGTGGACGATGTACTTCGTCTTGTTGCACGGCCACGGCACGTCCCGCTCGCCCGCTGCGAGCGGCGCGCCCACGCTGTGCACGCACGGCACGAACGGGCCGTCTTCGCCGAGCACGTCGTACACGGCGCGGCCCATGCGCGTCATGATGCGCATGTTCACGGCCACGTAGGGGCTATCGGAAAGCTCCACGCCGATATGCGCGATCGGAGAGCCGAGCGGGCCCATCGAGAACGGCACGACATACATCGTGCGGCCGCGCATCGCGCCTGCGAACAGGCCGTCGAGCGTCGCGCGCATTTCGGCGGGCGCGACCCAGTTGTTGGTGGGGCCGGCATTTTCCTTGGTCGGCGAGCAGATGAACGTGCGATCTTCCACGCGCGCGACGTCCGAGGGGTCGGAGCAGGCGAGATACGAATTCGGACGCTTCTGCGGATTAAGGCGGCGCATCGTGCCGGCCTCGACCATCTGCGCACACAGGCGGTCGTATTCTTCCTGGGAGCCATCGCACCAGACGATGCGATCGGGCTGCGTATGCGCTGCGATTTTCTGCACCCAGTCGACCAGTTTCCGGTGCCGGACCCAGGCGGGCACCTGTGCGGCGGCCTGGGCTTGGTAATCGGGATGGTTCATCGAGCTGTCTCCATTTTTAGGGCTGTAAAAAGAGAATCGGCCCTTTTCAACGCTGCACGCGAGAGGCGCAACTCATTGCGAACCGGATGTCGATGGCAGATCAACATGCGAATCGGTTCGCGCAGTTGGGCAGGTCGTCAAGGTCCTCTAGCCTGGGGTTCGAAACCGTCTGTAAAGCGGCTTGCATCGGAGCCCGACAAGCTGTTAAAAGTTGCGAATTCGCGGCTGATTGCCGCGTCAAAAAACCTGCGTGCGTAGCCTCGGGCTTGCGCAATTGCAATGCCTGCTGCTGCACGCGGCGAGCGACGTGAAGGCTCCCTATATTCATACCAGCCTTCCCGGCGCTGCATAGTGGGATAACCACCAGATGAACACCGAAGTCGCGCTACGAAAGGCGCGATGCAAAACACGCAAAACAACCCGCCGCCATGAAAATTGCCATCCTTGACGACTACCAGGACGCCGTCCGCAAGCTCGACTGCTTTCAACTGCTCGCCGACCACGAGGTCAAGGTTTTCAACAACACGGTCCGCGGCCTCGGCCAACTCGCCAGCCGCCTCGCCGAAGTCGACGCGCTCGTCCTGATTCGCGAACGCACGCGCATCACCTCGCAACTGCTCGACAAGCTCCCCCATCTGCGCATGATCAGCCAGACGGGCAAGGCCGGTCCGCACATCGACATCGAAGCCTGTACCGAGCGCGGCATCGCCGTGCTCGAAGGCACCGGTTCGCCCGTCGCGCCCGCCGAACTCACGTGGGCGCTCATCATGGCCGCGCAGCGCCGCATTCCGCAGTACGTCGCCAACCTCAAGCAGGGCGCGTGGCAGCAGTCGGGCCTCAAGACCTCGGCGATGCCGCCCAACTTCGGCCTCGGCCAGGTGATGCGCGGGCAAACGCTCGGCATCTGGGGCTACGGCAAGATCGGCCGGCTCGTGGCCGGCTACGGCAAGGCCTTTGGCATGCGCGTGCTGGTATGGGGCCGCGAGCATTCGCTCGAAGCGGCGCGCGCCGACGGCTACGAAGCCGCCGCAAGCCGCGAGGCGCTGTTCGAAGAGAGCGACGTCTTGTCGCTACATCTACGCCTGCACGATGACACTCGCGGGATCGTGAAGCAGGAAGACCTGCTGCGCATGAAGCCTACGTCGCTGCTCGTCAACACGAGCCGCGCGGAGCTGATGGAAGAAAACGCGCTGCTCGGCGCGCTCGCGCACAACCGGCCGGGCATGGTCGCGATCGACGTGTACGAGAGCGAGCCGATCCTGCAGGGCTACAGCCTGCTGCGCATGGAAAACGTGATCTGCACGCCGCACATCGGCTATGTGGAGCGCGAGAGCTACGAGCTGTACTTCAGCGGGGCGTTCCGCAACATCCTCGCGTTCGACGCGGGCGATCACGCGAGCGTCGCGAACCCCGAAGCGCTGCAGGGCGGCCGCCGCAAGTAAGCGCGGCGGCACGGGGCGGCGCGCGCCGCCCTTCGTGCGTCTTTCCGTCTGATTTCGATGCGGCCGCGTGCGCTCAGGCGTTAGCGGCCGCTTCCATGACCTCGGGCAAACGCGCGAGGAACCGCTCGCCGTCCACGCGGCCGAGGTTGTACGCGTGCTGCATCTGCTGCGGGCTCGTGTAGTCCCAGCTCGAGATCGGCACCCTGGCCGACGGCTGCACGTAAAGGCGCTGCTGCACGCCCTGCGTTGCCTGATGCCGCACCACGAACATCTGCGGACGCGGATAGAGCCGCGTCACCATCACCAGCACACGGCCGGGCGTGTCGTCGAGCGCGCCGACCGGCACGTTGTCGACCATCCCGCCATCGAGCACCGGTCGGCCGTCACGCCGCAGCACCGGCGTGAACGGCGGCGTGCATGACGACTGCAGGATGAGATCGGCCAGATCCTCCACGCTCGCGCATTCCTGCGCCGTCACGAATTCCGGATGAAACCCGAGCCTGCGCCCGAGCGTCGGGTGCAGCGTCTTGCGGATATGTTTTTCGATGTTGTACGCGATGAGACCCGCCGCCACGGCGCTGCGCGCGCCAAGCCAACGCGGCACATGCGACACGCCGATGCGGATCTCAGGCGCGTCCTGAAGCTGCGTGAACGGCTCGCCGTAGATGTCGAGCAACGCCTGGCGATAGATGCGGTAATGCGGAAACACCGACTCGCCGCGCAGCAGATTGCCCCAGTAGGCGTTGCGCTTGTTGTGGCGCAGCGCTTCCTCGTAATAACGCATGACCCAGTCGGCGTCGCGCGTGTAGAGCATGCACGCGGTGGCCGCGCCCGCCGAGATGCCCGTAATGACGCGCGGGCGAATGCGCAGCTCGGGCTGGACGATGTCCCAGAACCCCGCCTGCCACCAGCAGCGATTGCCGCCGCCGGCGAAAACCACCTGATCGAACATGCCTTCTACGTCCTTCGAAGCGACCGAAACCGATCGGAAGCGCCAAGCTTAATCGAGCAGCGCGTAGGTCGAGGTCGCGTGCACCGCCATGCGGCCGTCTTCGTCGTAGAGTTCTATTTCACCGAACACCAGATTGCGGCCCATGCGCAGCACGCGCGCCGTCACGAGCACGTCGCCCTTGCGCACCGCGCGCATGAAATTGGTGTTCAGCGCAACAGTCGTCATGGGCTTGAAGCCGCCGAGCGCGGCCGTGATCGCGACGATCATGGCCGTATCCGCCGCCGCCATGAACACCTGGCCGCAGATCACGCCGCCCGAATGGCGCAGCTCGCCGGAAAACGGCAGGCGCAAGGTGGCGCTGTCTTCCGAGACCTCGACGGGCTTCATCCCGAGCGCGCGCACCCAAGGGGCCAGCACGCGCTCCAGCAGCGCGTCGATTGCGTTGTCGTCCATCGTTTGCCTTTGTGGATTGCCGTGCGACGTTTCCAGCCGATCGCAGCCGACCTTGGCGAACCGGGGCGGTGCACAGCGACTAGCTCGAAACCTGGTTTGACCCAAGCGTGGCGACATCATACCGGGACGGCACGGCGCCCGTGGTAAAGGCACAAACGCTCGCGCACACGGAGCCTGCACCGCATCGACAAACTATTTTCAGATAATTTGCAGAAGGGACTTGCCAAGCCCGGAAAAGTCCTGCATAATCTTTCTTCTGTTGGGGGCGTTAGCTCAGTTGGTAGAGCAGCGGACTCTTAATCCGTAGGTCGAGTGTTCGAGTCACTCACGCCCCACCAGCGAATTCAGCCAAAAAGCCCGATCCTTGCGATCGGGCTTTTTGCATTTCTCCGCGGCCACGGGCCTGAACTACTTCACGCGCCTCACATGACGCGACGTCCGCTTCGGACGCGGCAGCCAGCGGCCGAGCGCCTCGAAGCCGTCGAGCTGGCGCAGCAGCGTATCGACGGTCGAAAGCTGAACGTGAGTCAGATGGTTTTGCTTGAGAAGCGCGTGCAAGCGCTTGCGCCAGTACGCGACACCCATCACCGGCATTTCGAAATCGCCAGCCAGCGACGGTGGCATCACGCGCGCGATGTGCGCGATTTCCTGTTCGACGAATGTCATGGCCTTCCCCGTTGTCCTGCCGTGGTTTCTTATCGTATGAAGTACTGTAGGACGCTCCGGGGCGCTCGCCAGCCTACCCGTATAGATAGGTAACCAATAGTCCGACTAAATAGGGGATGGACGCCGCTGAAAGCGGCGCCTCGCTGCCCGACGCTTGCGCTTCGCCGGTCACCGGCAAGCCGGTCTTTCACTTTCCACGCTTGCCAGGTCCGAGACGCCATGGATGGCGAAAAACTTCGGAATCCGGACCATCGAAGTCCGCTCCGCATGCTTCGCTTTTCGGACTCTCTTCGGCATCACGCTCGCTATCCAGATCGTCCAGCCGCCAGCGCTCAGAGGAACGGCTTGCCGTCCACCTGTTCATAGACGACGTTGCCGTCGTCGTCTTCGAACTGCTCCAGGTAGTTACGGGCGCCACACAGCGGACACCGGAACAAGGGCCCCTGCCCTTCGTTCTTGATCACGACCTCGCTCTGTTCCCACGGGGTGCCGCACGACTGGTTGCGGCAAACGAATGTACTCGACATGCAAACTCTCCTGACTGTTACGGGTGCAAAGCCTACCGCAAGTGCGGCCCGCGCGCCGCAAATCTCCGACTCCCGCCGCAATTACGCTCCTAGGCTGTTCACTTCCTGAGCAGTTGGCCGCCCTTCTGTTCCGGCCTGACGCAATCCTTTCTCCGACCTGAAGGCTCGCGCGCAGCGCATTCGCGCGGCATGACGCGCTGGGCCTCGACCGCCCGGCAAAGCGCCGCTGCGCCGCCGCGCTGGCATGGTTCTCGCGTTAGCGTGCCGCGGTAGCGCGGCCTCGCCGCGTCCATCCATATCGAGATCGAGAACACAGAGGAGCACGCAGATGAATCACGCGGACATGCAATTCCTGACTACCGAATTCCCGTACAAGAAGCAGTATGGCAACTTCATCGGCGGCGAATGGGTCGCGCCGCTCGGCGGCGAGTATTTCGACGATATTTCGCCGATCACCGGTCACGCGTTCACGTCCATCCCGCGCTCGCGCGAAGCCGACATCGAACTCGCGCTCGACGCCGCACACAAGGCCAAAGCCGCCTGGGGCAAGACTTCGCCCACCGAGCGCGCGAATATCCTCAACCGCATTGCCGATCGCATCGAGCAGAACCTCCACAAGCTCGCCGTGGCCGAGACCATCGACAACGGCAAGCCGCTGCGCGAAACGCTCGCCGCCGACATCCCGCTCGCCGCCGACCATTTCCGCTATTTCGCGGGCTGCGTGCGCGCGCAGGAAGGCGGCATCTCGGAGATCGATCACGATACGGTCGCGTATCACTTCCATGAGCCGCTGGGCGTGGTCGGCCAGATCATTCCGTGGAACTTCCCGATTCTCATGGCCGCGTGGAAGCTCGCGCCCGCGCTCGCGGCCGGTAACTGCGTCGTGCTCAAGCCCGCCGAGCAGACGCCCGCATCGTTCCTCGTGCTCACCGAGCTGATTCAGGACCTGCTGCCGGCCGGCGTGCTCAACGTGGTGAACGGCTTCGGCCTCGAAGCCGGCAAGCCGCTCGCCTCGAACAAGCGCATCGCCAAGATCGCCTTCACGGGCGAAACCACCACGGGCCGCCTCATCATGCAGTATGCGAGCCAGAACATCATTCCCGTGACGCTGGAGCTCGGCGGCAAGAGCCCGAACATCTTCTTCGCCGACGTGCTCGACCATGACGACAGCTATTTCGACAAGGCGCTCGAAGGCTTCGCGATGTTCGCGCTCAACCAGGGCGAGGTGTGCACGTGCCCGTCGCGTGTGCTCATCGACGAGAAGATCTATGACCGCTTCATGGAGCGCGCGCTCAAGCGCGTCGCGGCGATCCAGCAAGGCCACCCGCTCGACACGAAGACGATGATCGGCGCGCAGGCCTCGCAGGAGCAGCTCGAGAAGATTCTCTCGTATATCGACCTCGGCAAGCAGGAAGGCGCGCAGTGCCTGATTGGCGGCGAGCGCAACAGCCTCGCCGGCGAACTCGGCGAGGGCTATTACGTGAAGCCCACTGTCTTCCGCGGCCACAACAAGATGCGCATCTTCCAGGAAGAGATTTTCGGACCCGTGGTGTCCGTCACCACCTTCAAGACCGAAGAGGAAGCACTGGAAATCGCCAACGACACGCTCTACGGCCTCGGCGCAGGCGTGTGGACGCGCGACGGCACGCGTGCCTACCGCTTCGGGCGCGCGATCCAGGCGGGGCGCGTGTGGACCAACTGCTACCACGCATACCCGGCGCACGCGGCGTTCGGCGGCTACAAACAGTCGGGCATCGGGCGCGAGAACCACAAGATGATGCTCGACCACTACCAGCAGACGAAGAACCTGCTCGTGAGCTATAGCGAGCAGCCGCTCGGGTTCTTCTGAACGCACTGCGTGCCCTGAGCGTCGCGCGCGTTGGTTGGCGGTCGAGAGGCCGCAATTGCGCGCGACGCCCCCTTCGTAGCCTCTCGAGAGGAGCGTCACGACATGGTCGAACGCGTTACCGCCACGCCGGCCGCGCTCGCGCTGATCGAGCGGTTGGCGCGCGAGCACGGGTCCCTGCTCTTTCACCAGTCGGGCGGCTGCTGCGACGGCAGCGCGCCCATGTGCTTTCCCGTCGGCGAGTTCATGGTCGGCAATGCCGACGTGCAGTTGGGAGAAATCGGCGGGATGCCGTTCTATATGACCCAGGCGCAGTTTGAATACTGGCAGCACACCCAGCTCATCATCGACGCCGTGCCAGGCAACGGCGGCATGTTTTCGCTCGAACGACCCACGGGCCTGCGCTTTCTCACGCGCTCGCGGCTCTACGACGACGAAGAGAACGCGTGGCTCGAGGCGCATCCGGTGACACGCGTGAGTTCGTGACGCTCGAGCGCCCGGCACGCCAGGGGCGTCGCACCGGGCGTGGTGCTATCTTGGTTCGCAGGCGCTGCGCCATCGCGCGGCCATCGCACCAGGAGACGCCATCATGCAAAACCACGACGTGAAACTACTCACCCTCGAGCCGATGGACCTGCTCGCCGTCAGCCACGTGGGTCCGTACATGAAGATCGGCGACGCGTTCTACACGCTCGCGCAATGGCTCGGCGAGCGCAACGTGCGCACGTCCGGCTCGAAGATGGTCGGCATCTATTACGACGATCCCAATACGGTCGACGAGTCGAAGCTGCGCTCGAAAGCGGCGCTGCATCTGGGGCACGAAACCGACGTGGAGATCGTGGCGCCCGTTGAGAAGTTCCAGCTGCGCGGCGGCGAGCACGCGATGATGCTGCACAAGGGGCCGTATCAGGCGCTAGGCCAGGCGTGGATCTGGTTTTATAACGAAGGGCTCAATAAGCTCGGACGCACGCCGGACTTTTCGGCGCCTTCGTTCGAGGTTTATCTGAATACGCCCGATGAGGCGGCGCCGGACGATTTGAAGACGGAGCTTTATATCCCGCTCGCATAAGGCAGCCGATTCGGACGTTTCGAACGATGCCGCCGGGACGTCTTACGGCGGCATCTTCGTTTCCGATGCGAGGGTTCTAAGGTTTTAATAACGTATGTATACGTAAACGTAGTAATAGTTAACAAGCCCCTGGGTATTCTGTGGATAACCCCGGAAAACCATTGAGTAAACAAGGCTGTGGAAAAACCATAACCGTGCGGGCGTTAACGGGACAACACGAGGCAGCTGCTGGCAACTTTTCCACAGTTTGCGTGCAGACGAAGTTATCCCCGATTCATGCACAGTGATTTCCAGGGGTTTTCCGGCAGTTATCCGCTGGGGGCTGTGGATAGTGCAGAACGCGAATTGCCGCTGTCTTCCACACAAAAAGATGGCGCCTTCAAGGGCGCTTTTTCGCTGCTGTAAATCGCGATGTTGAATCGGACCTCGCAATCTCGAATTTACGGTCTATAACTTCTGCGAGTGGGCCAGTGGTGACTATTGATCAAATTGCGCCATGGTCCGGGTGTCGCTCTAAAACGTGAAATAGTGAAAATCGCGAAGGCCGTCGAGGCCTGCTCCGTCACTCATGGAGGCGCCGGATGAAACGCCGTGAACTGCTGGCCGCGCTGGCTGCGGGCGCAATGACCCAGGTTTCCACCAGCCAGGCGCAGGAGAGCCCGGCGAAGTACACCAATGAGATCGCACTGCCCAAGCCCAAAGTCTCCGGCACGGTCTCTCTCGAGGATGCCATCCAGCGGCGCCGGTCCGTACGCAGGTTCCGGTCCGACGCGTTGCCTGTCGAGACCATCGGGCAGCTGCTGTGGGCCGGCCAGGGCGTGACCAGCCCGGACGGCAAGCGCGCGGCGCCTTCGGCCGGCGCTTTGTTTGCGCTTGAACTCTACATGGTGACCGCCGCAGAGGTGATGCACTACGTGCCTCAAGGCCACCGCGCGCAGACGCGAGCGACGCCCGACATGCGCCCCAAGCTGCAAGCGCTAGCACTCAACCAGGCGTCTGTCGGGGCGGCGCCGGCCTTGATCGTGGTGGCTGCCGATCCCGGCCGGCTCAAGCAGCGGTATGGGGCGAGAGCCGGCGTGTATAGCGATCTGGAGGCCGGGCACGCCGCCCAGAACATGCTGCTGCAGGCCGTTGCGCTCGGGCTCGTCGCCGTGCCCGTGGGCGCGGTCGATGGGCCGCAGGCAGCGCACGCGCTCGGTTTGCCGGCCGGGCAGAGCGTCGTCTATGTCATCCCGGTGGGTTTCGCGGCTTGAGTTGCGGCGTGAGGCCGTACAAAAAACAAACGCCCGGGAAACCGGGCGTTTGTTGTTCAATGCAGGCGTAGACGATCAAACGTCGATATTCCCCGCCCGCAGCGCATTGCTTTCGATAAACGCGCGACGCGGCTCGACGTCGTCGCCCATGAGCGTCGTGAAGATGCCGTCGGCAGCGATCGCGTCTTCGATCTGCACGCGCAGCAGACGCCGCACCGTCGGGTCCATCGTCGTCTCCCACAGCTGCCCGGGGTTCATCTCGCCAAGCCCCTTATAGCGCTGCTTCGACACGTTGCGCTCGGCGTCGGCGATCAGCCACTTCATCGCGCTCTTGAAGTCGTTCACGGCCATGCTGCGCTCGCCGCGCTTGATCACGGCGTTCTTGCCGATCAAGCCCTTGAAGGTATTGGCCGTGTTCACGAGCTGCTGATAGTCGGCGGTGAGCTGGAACTCCTCGTCGATCACCGAGACCTTCACGTTGCCGTGATGGCGGCGCTCCACGCGCAGCGAACGTTGCTCGCGCACCTGGTCGTACATCGGCACGACGCTCACTTCAGGCTTGAGCGGATCGTCGCGCAGCTGCGCTTCGAGTGCACGCGCCGAAGCCTCGGTCGAGGCTTCGCTCGACAGGTCGATCGCCACGCCGTCCATGATCGCTTCGAGCGCACGCTCGTCGTACAGACGCGAGAGACGATCCACCACGCCGCGCGCAAGCTGGTACGAGCGCGCGAGTTCGCCGAGCGCGTCGCCGGAGATCGGCGTCGCGCCTTCGCTCGGCATGAGCTCCGAGCCTTGCAGCGCCAGACGCAGCATATGCGCGTTGAGCTCCGAATCGTCCTTGAGATAACGCTCGTCCTTGCCCGCCTTGAGCTTGTACAGCGGCGGCTGCGCGATATACACGTAGCCGCGCTCGATCATCTCCGGCATCTGGCGATAGAAGAACGTGAGCAGCAGCGTGCGGATGTGCGCGCCGTCCACGTCCGCGTCAGTCATGATGATGATGCGGTGATAGCGCAGCTTGTCCAGGTTGTAGTCGTCCTTGCCGATGCCGCAGCCGAGCGCGGTGATTAGCGTGACGATCTGCTCGGAAGACAGCAGCTTGTCGTAGCGGGCCTTTTCGACGTTCAGCACCTTGCCGCGCAGCGGCAGGATCGCCTGGAACTTGCGATCGCGGCCTTGCTTGGCCGAGCCGCCTGCCGAGTCGCCCTCGACGATATAGACCTCCGACTTCGCCGGATCCTTTTCCTGGCAGTCGGCGAGCTTGCCCGGCAGGCCCACGCCGTCGAGCACGCCCTTGCGGCGCGTCATTTCGCGCGCCTTGCGCGCGGCGTCACGCGCGCGCGCGGCGTCGACGATCTTGCCGCAAATGGTCTTCGCGTCGTTCGGCGTTTCGAGCAGGAACTCTTCGAGCGCCTTTGCCACGACGTCTTCGACCGGCGCGCGCACTTCCGAGGAAACCAGCTTGTCCTTCGTCTGCGAGCTGAACTTCGGCTCCGGCACCTTCACCGAAAGCACGCACGACAACCCTTCGCGCATGTCGTCGCCCGAGGTTTCCACCTTGGCCTTCTTGGCGATTTCGTTGTCGGCGATGTACTTGTTGATCACGCGCGTCATCGCCGCGCGCAGGCCGGTCAAGTGCGTGCCGCCGTCACGCTGCGGGATGTTGTTCGTGAAGCACAGCACGCTTTCGTTGTAGCTGTCGTTCCACTGCATCGCCACTTCGACGCCCACGCCGTCCTTCTCGCCCGAGATGTAGAAGATGTTCGGGTGCAGGACCTGCTTGGCCTTGTTGATGTACTCGACAAAGCCCTTCACGCCGCCCGCGAAAGCGAAATCGTCTTCCTTGCCCGTGCGCTGGTCGGTCAGGCGAATGCGCACGCCGTTGTTCAGGAACGAGAGCTCGCGAATACGCTTGGCGAGAATGTCGTAGTGGTACTCCACGCTGCCGAAGATGGTTTCGTCGGCCATGAAGTGCACTTCGGTGCCGCGATTTTCGGTGTCGCCGAGCAGTTGCATGGGCGAGACCGTGTGGCCGTCGCGCTCTTCGAGCACACGATTCTGCGGCACGCCACGGTGAAATTCCATGAAGTGCTTCTTGCCGTTGCGGCGCACCGTGAGGCGCAGGAAGCTCGAAAGCGCGTTCACGCACGACACGCCCACGCCGTGCAGACCGCCCGAGACCTTGTAGCTGTTCTGGTCGAACTTGCCGCCCGCGTGCAGCTCGGTCATGACGATTTCGGCGGCGCTGCGCTTCGGATCGTGCTTGTCGTCCATCTTCACGTCCGTGGGAATGCCGCGGCCGTTGTCGGTGATCGAGATGGAGTTGTCCGCGTGGATCACCACGCGGATGTCGTTACAGTAGCCGGCGAGGGCCTCGTCGATCGAGTTGTCCAGCACTTCGAAGACGAGATGGTGCAGACCGGTGCCGTCCGACGTGTCGCCGATGTACATCCCGGGCCGCTTGCGCACTGCCTCCAGACCTTCGAGGATCTGGATCGACGAGGCGCCATAGCTGCTGTTGTCGGGTTGCGAGTTGTTCGTATCAGTCATGGAATTTTCCGGTTCTGCGTACTGCCTGTGTTACTGCTCGAGACTTTTTCAAAAAGCCATAAAAACGCCAAAGGGGCGCAGCGCCCCCTGGTGTTCTTCTTCTGTCGCGCTTTTTAGATGCGCATCGGCATCACCACGTACTTGAATTCCTCGTTCTCGGGAATCGTGATGAGTGCGCTGGAGCTGGCGTCGCCGAGGCTCACTTCCAGCGTGTCGACCTTCAGGTTCGCGAGTACGTCGAGCAGATACGTGACGTTGAACCCGATGTCGATGGTGTCGCCCTGGTAGGCGATTTCCAGCTCTTCCTGCGCCTCTTCCTGGTCGGCGTTGGTCGACATGATCTTGAGCTGGCCCGGCTCGATGATGCAGCGCACGCCCTTGAACTTGTCGGACGTGAGAATCGCCGCGCGCTGCAGCGAGCGTTGCAGTTCTTCGCGGCCGATCTGGAAGGTGTTCTTGTGCGCCTTCGGGATCACGCGCTGGAAGTCGGGGAACTTGCCTTCCACGAGCTTCGAGACGAGCTCGACCTGGCCGAACGTGAACTTGACCTGGGTCGAACCGATGTCGATCTTCAGCACGTCGTCGATGTCTTCGAGCAGGCGCTGGAGTTCGAGAATGGTCTTGCGCGGGATGATGACTTCCTGGCGCGCGAACGAGCCTTCGATCTTCATCGAGGAGAATGCGAGGCGGTGGCCGTCGGTGGCGACTGCCATGAGCTGGTCGCCGTCCACGACGAGCAGCATGCCGTTCAGGTAGTAACGGATGTCCTGCTGCGCCATGGCGAAATACACCATGCCGAGCAACTGGCGGAACGTCTTCTGCGGCACCGCGAGGTTCGCGCCGAAGTCCTTCGCCTGCGCCACCGTGGGGAACTCGTCCGCGGCGAGCGTTTGCAGGGCGAAGCGGCTCTTGCCCGACTGCACCGTGAGGCGCTTGTCCGCGAGCGTGAGCGTGACCTGGCCGTCGGGCATCGCGCGCAGGATGTCGAGCAGCTTGCGTGCGGCGACGGTCGTGGCCACCTGGTCGTTGCCGACGCCGAAGTCGGCGGTCGTGGTGATCTGCAACTCGAGGTCGGTCGACAGGAACGAGACGTCGGAACCGGTTTTGGTGATCAGCAGATTGGCGAGGATCGGCAACGTATGGCGGCGTTCGACAATGCCGCTCACCGTTTGCAGCGGCCTCAGCAGGTTATCGCGTTCGGTCTTGACCAGTTGCATAGAGTTCCTTCGTTGATGTGACGGACTGCGCGCCCGCCTGGCGCCGGTTTTGCCGACGTGACCCCACGAAAGTCACGCGGCTTTGGCGCCGCTCAGGCGGTTAATGCGGCACAGGCCGCGGCGGTGGTTCCCGCCCCGGACCGCCGGGCGGTTAAACCCATATTGTGCCTGAAAACGGACCACTTCCCTAAATTGGGGGCGATCCGCGAAATAAACAGGGCAAACCTTTCGGGATACGACGTCCGCCCCGCCATTGCGCTGCCGCCTGATGCGTCTTACCCCTTCAGCGTCTGCTCGAGCACGTGCAGCTCGTGATTGAGCTGGGCGTCCTTGGTGCGTTCGTCGGCGATCTTGCGCACGGCGTGCAGCACCGTGGTGTGGTCGCGGCCGCCGAACAGTTCGCCGATTTCCGGCAGGCTCTTCTGCGTGAGCTCCTTGGCCAGATACATGGCGATCTGGCGCGGGCGCGCGATGTTCGCCGGGCGCTTCTTCGAATACATGTCGGCGACCTTGATGCTGTAGAAGTCCGCCACCGTCTTCTGGATGTTTTCGACCGAAATCTGGCGGTTCTGCACCGTCAGCAGGTCCTTGAGCGCTTCCTTGGTCAGCTCGATCGAGATCTCGCGGCCGTGGAACTTCGAATACGCGAGGATCTTGCGCAGCGCGCCTTCGAGTTCGCGCACGTTCGAGCGCAGGTGCTTCGCGACGAAGAACGCCACGTCCTCGTTCAGGCTCACGCCTTCCGATTGCGCCTTGCGCATCAGAATGGCCACGCGCATTTCGAGCTCCGGCGGCTCGATCGCCACGGTCAGGCCCGAGTCGAAGCGCGAGATCAGACGGTCGTCGATACCCGAGATTTCCTTCGGATACGTATCGCTCGTGATGATCACCTGCGCCTTGTTGGCGACGAGCGCCTCGAACGCATAGAAGAACTCTTCCTGCGTGCGCGACTTGCCCGAGAAGAACTGAATATCGTCGATCAGCAGCAGGTCGAGCGAGTGGTAGTAACGCTTGAAGTCGTCGAATGCCTTGCGCTGGTAGGCCTTCACCACGTCGGACACATACTGTTCCGCGTGGATGTAGCGGATGCGCGCGCCCGGCTTGTCGAGCAGGAGCTGGTTGCCGATCGCGTGGATCAAGTGGGTCTTGCCAAGGCCCACGCCGCCGTAGAGGAACAGCGGGTTATACGAGATCCCGGGGTTGTCGGCGACCTGGATGGCGGCCGCGCGCGCGAGCTGGTTCGCCTTACCCGTCACGAAGTTGTCGAACGTGAGCACCGGGTTGAGCTTCGAGCGCTCGTAGGTCGGGTCCGGCTCGCCGCTCGAAGCGGCCGCAGCCGCGCCCTGGCCCGGACGCCATGTGCGGCGGCCGGCGGCGGCTTCGTTGGCGTCGAGGCTCGGCAGATCGAGGTCGGCGGCGTCATCGGCCGTGGCCTGCGCGGCGGCGGCCGACGCGGCATGCACCATGCCCGCGAGTCCCGTCCCGCCCGTCACGGCGGCCGGCTGCGGCGCGGCGGCTGCGCTCATGACCGATGCGGACGCCGGCGCGGCAGCCAGCGGCGCGCGCGACGCGGCGGCGGGCGCCGGTGCGACGTGAGGCGCGCGCATGCCCGCCTTCGGGTCGAGGACGAACTGCACGTCGACGGGGGTCTGCCAGAAGTCGCGCGCCAGATCGGTGATCCGGCCCGAGAACTGGCTCTTGACCCAGTCGAGCTTGAAACGGTTGGGAGCGGCTATCTGCAGCGTGTTCGCCGCAGCATCGAAGGCAACCGGGGCCAACGGTTTAATCCACGTCACGTACTGCTGGGGCGTTAGCTCACGCTCCAGTAGTGCGGAACAGTGTTGCCAGAATTCGTTCATCGAGTTGCTGTGGTCGTTTTGTTTGCATGCGTTGCGGTCGCCCCGCTCTTGTCGCACGGATGCGACGAGGCCCTGACGAGGCGACGGCAATGGCTCCGGAAGCCCGCGCGGCAAAGGTCTTGCGGCAAGCAGGCGGGCCGGAGCGGCATGCAGGATTCTTGGGATAGGCGAGATTCTAACGCCGAAATCCCCTCACCAGGAAGTTATCCACAGGGACGGATCAACGCACGCTCGTTCGTGCCCTCACCACGGCCGATGCAGGCGCTGCGCTGCCGTTCGAGAAGGTTCGATCGCCTAAGCTATTGACGGCCAACGAAAAACCGGCTTAAATAGCGGGTTCCTCGAAAACCAATCCCTAGTACCACCGGCCATTGCCTTTTTCCGCGATGCTCGCCGCGGTCATAACTCAACAGTGAGAGCAACATGAAACGTACTTTCCAACCTTCCGTTACCCGTCGCAAGCGTACCCACGGTTTCCGCGTGCGCATGAAGACCGCTGGTGGCCGCAAAGTGATCAACGCACGCCGTGCGAAGGGTCGCAAGCGCCTCGCCGTCTAAGTCGGGCAGCATCGCTATCAGCGAAATCACGGGTAGCGGCCCGCTCGCGAGCACGGCGAACAGGACGAACCTGGTAACTGATCGGGGCGTCATGCCGTCGCGAACGCAAGCCGCTTTTCCGAAAGCCGCAAGGCTACTGAAAACGGATGAGTTCTCATCCGTTTTTCGTTTGCGCCCCTGGCGCCGCACCGAGCACTTCGTCGTGTACGGCCGGCCCACCGGCAACGAGGCGCGGCTCGGGCTCGTGATCGGCAAGAAGTACGCACCGCGCGCGGTCACGCGCAACCTGGTGCGCCGCATTGCCCGTGAAGCGTTTCGTGTGCGCCGGGCGCAGTTCGAAGGGTTCGACCTGCTGCTGCGCCTGCATACGAAGTTCGACCGCAAGGCGCTGCCGGGCGCGTCTTCGCCGGGGCTCAAAGCTTTGTGCCGCGGCGAGATCGAAACGCTGCTCGAAAAGGCCGCGCGCGAAGTCACGCGGCGTGGCGGCGCTGCGCCTGCGACATCTGCGCGCACCCCTTGCGCAACGCAGGCTGCGGCACCAAGTGAGCAGGCAGCCGGGGAACCGGCGCAGGCCCAGGCCGGTAAAGATTTGCCGCCGGACGAGAGCAAGACCCGCGCATCATGAGCGGGGCGCGCGAGTCCGGCATATCCGACGTAGCCGCCGCGCAAGCGGCACGTGGTTCGTCATCGAACGCGGCGCAGCCAGGCCGCAACGCCATGCAAACGGTATTGATCGCACTGCTGCGTTTCTACAAGCTTGCCGTGAGTCCCCTCCTCGGCAGCCGGTGCCGTTTTTATCCTTCCTGTTCGGATTACGCACGCGAGGCAATCCAGTATCATGGCGCCGCGCGTGGGACTTACCTCGCCGCGCGGCGACTGTGCCGCTGCCATCCGTTTTCGGCGGGCGGCGTCGATCTCGTCCCGCCTGCATCTCCGAAAAAGCGCTGACGCGCCATTCCATCGACACTGAGACAACGCATGGATATCAAACGCACCGTCCTATGGGTCATCTTCTTCATGTCAGCTGTCATGCTGTACGACAACTGGCAGCGCGACCATGGACGCCAGTCGATGTTCTTCCCGAACGCGACGCAAACGCAGACGCAATCCGCCTCGAGCGGCCCTGCGCCGGCTAGCGCCGCCAACGGCGCGTCCGACCTGCCGACGGCCGCTGCCGCCGCGGGCCAGGCGCCGACGAACACCGCCCAGCCGGCTGCAGCCGCAGCACAGCTCGTTCACTTTCGCACCGACGTCTACGACGGCGTGATCGACACGCGCGGCGGCACGCTCGTGAAGCTTTCGCTCGTGAAGGAAAGCGCCGACGGCAAGGGTCCCGACCAGTACATCACGTTGTTCGACCACACGAACGACCACACGTACCTCGCGCGCACCGGCCTGCTCGGCGGCGACTTCCCGAACCACAACGACGTGTTCACGGCAGTCGAAGGCCCGCGCGAGCTGACCGGCGACGCCAACTCCTTCCAGATCGCGCTGCAGTCGCCCGAGAAAGGCGGCGTGAAGGTCACCAAGACCTACACGTTCACGCGTGGCAGCTACGTGATCGGCGTGGACTGGAAGGTGCAGAACGTCAGTGGCGCGCCGGTTTCGCCCACGCTCTACATGGAAATCGTGCGTGACAGCCAGCCGGTCGAAACGCCGCGCTTCTCGCACACCTTCATCGGGCCGGCGGTGTACTCGAACGAGCATCACTTCCAGAAGATCACGTTCGGCGACATCGACAAGAACAAGGCCGACTTCGTGACCCAGGCCGATAACGGCTGGATCGCGATGGTGCAGCACTACTTCGCGACCGCGTGGATTCCGCAGCAAGGCGTCAAGCGCAGCATCTACGTCGAGAAGTTCGACAACGCGCTCTATCGCGTGGGCATGAAGCAGCCGCTCGGTACGATCGCACCGGGTGCAACGAATACCGTGCAGGCACGCCTCTTCGCAGGTCCCCAGGAAGAGCGCATGCTCGAAGGCGTCGCGCCGGGCCTGGAGCTCGTGAAAGACTACGGCTGGGTGACGATCATCGCCAAGCCGCTCTTCTGGCTGCTCGAGAAGATCCACGGTTACGTGGGCAACTGGGGCTGGTCGATCGTGCTGCTCACGCTGCTCATCAAGGCCGTGTTCTTCCCGCTCTCCGCCGCCAGCTACAAGTCGATGGCGCGCATGAAGGAAATCACGCCGCGCATGCAGGCGCTGCGCGAGCGCTTCAAGAGCGACCCGCAGAAGATGAACGCAGCGCTCATGGAGCTCTACAAGACGGAGAAGGTGAATCCGTTCGGCGGCTGTCTGCCGGTGGTGATCCAGATCCCGGTGTTCATTTCGCTGTACTGGGTGCTGCTCTCGTCGGTGGAAATGCGCGGTGCGCCGTGGATTCTCTGGATTCACGACCTCTCGCAGCAGGACCCGTTCTTCATCCTGCCGGTGCTGATGGCCGTCTCGATGTTCGTGCAGACCAAGCTCAACCCGACGCCGCCGGACCCCGTCCAGGCGAAAATGATGATGTTCATGCCGATCGCGTTCTCGGTCATGTTCTTCTTCTTCCCGGCCGGCCTCGTGCTGTACTACGTCGTGAACAACGTGCTGTCGATCGCGCAGCAGTACTACATCACGCGCATGATGGGTAAGGGCAAGAAGAAGCCCGCCTGAGTGCCGGGGCGGCAGTGATGCCGCCACCTGAATCCAGGCTCGAAAAAAAGCCGTCCGGTGCGAACCGGACGGCTTTTTGCGTTATCGGACCGCCATTTCCTTGACGGCGCAGAGCGCAGCGTTCGTGTGTGCGCGTTAGTTCTTCTCGGCGTCGCCGTAGAATTGGGCAACCAGTTCCTGCACGAGATAGCGGTGATGGGCGCTGAGCGATTCGATCTTCGAGGCCAGTTCGAGCGTTTCCTCGGAAACCGGATATTTGCCGTCAGGCTTGCGCGGCCTCGGCACGCCAGAGCCGGCATTGCCCGGAGGCCCGTAGTGCAGCCAGTGGATGTCCACGTCGAACCATTTCGCCAGCGTCTCCAGCTTGTCCTGCGTGGGAATGGTGCGACCGCTCAGCCACTTGTGAGCGGTTTGCGGCGAAACCGGATGCTCGCCGTGATGGCGCAGATTGAACCGGTTCGCCAGGTCGGTGCTGCCGCGTAGCTTTTCGGGCGCGCGCTTCATGGCGAATCTGAGACGTTCGGCAAAAGCGGCTTTTTCGTTGGTGGTCGGCATGGGCCAGATTGTGCAACCCGAAATTGCCGAAGATGACAACCAGTTAGGTTATATTTAACGTATAAAAGCGATAATTCACCTGCTTCTGGTTGCCGTATGACTTCGGTCGAGATCTCCCATGAATTCCCGTGGGGCACGAGGTTGACGAGATCCAGCGCCTGAATTATCTGAAATCCGACAGAATTCCTTAAGACTAATCTTAGCTAAATTAAGATAAATCGAGACGGCTCTTAGCTGGGTTTCCAGTCGAAAACGCTCTGTCCGGCGCGTTACAATGCCTCGCGTTTTGCGAGTGCTTGCAAGACCGCAGTGAGTCCCCGCACTCCATCCCGATTCCAGCCCTGCTCTACGGTCCACGCCCATCATGCTCGCCACCGATTCCGATCCCATCGTCGCCATTGCTACCGCGCCCGGACGCGGCGGGATTGGTGTCGTGCGCGTGTCGGCCGGCCGCGCCGGCGCGGGGGCGACCGCTGCGTTGATGCAGGCCCTCACGGGCCAGGACCTGGTTGCGCGCCACGCGAGCTATGTGCCGTTCCTCGACGGCGCCGGCACGGTGCTCGATCGCGGTATCGCGCTGTCGTTCCCCGCGCCGCATTCGTACACCGGCGAGCACGTGCTCGAACTGCAGGGCCACGGCGGCCCGATCGTGCTGCAACTCGTTTTGCAGCGCTGCATCGAGGCCGGCCGCGAGTTCGGGCTGCGCCTTGCGGAACCTGGCGAATTTACGCGACGCGCGTTCCTCAACGACAAACTCGATCTGGCCCAGGCGGAAGCCGTGGCCGACCTGATCGAGGCGAGCACCGAAGCGGCGGCGCGTTCGGCGGGCCGCTCGCTCGACGGCGCGTTCTCGCGCGACATCCACGCGCTCGTGGACGACGTCGTGACGCTGCGCATGCTCGTGGAGGCGACGCTCGATTTCCCCGAGGAAGAGATCGACTTCCTCGAGGCCGCGGACGCCCGCGGCAAGCTCGCACGCATTCGCGCGCAACTCGACCACGTGCTCTCCGAAGCGCGCCAGGGCGCGCTGCTGCGCGAGGGCCTTTCGGTCGTGCTCGCGGGACAACCCAACGTGGGCAAGTCGTCGCTGCTGAACGCGCTGGCAGGCGCGGAGCTCGCGATCGTGACACCCGTTGCCGGCACGACGCGCGACAAGATTTCCCAAACCATCCAGGTCGAAGGCATTCCACTGCATGTGATCGACACGGCAGGTTTGCGCGACACGGAGGACGAGGTCGAAAAGATCGGCATCGAGCGCACGTGGAGCGAGATCGGCCGCGCAGACGTGGTGCTGCATCTGCTCGATGCGCGCACGGGCATGAACGCCGAAGACGAGGTGATCGCCGCGCGCTTTCCCGCCGGTGTGCCGGTCGTGCGCGTGCTCAACAAGACCGACCTGACCGGCGTGCCGCCCGAAGTGGCGCAGCGTCGTGCCGGGAACGGCAGCGAAGTGTGCGAGTTGCGTCTTTCGGCGAAACAGGGCGACGGTGTTGGGCTGCTGCGCGCCGAGTTGCTGCGCATTGCGGGCTGGCAGGCGGATGCGCAGAGCGTCTATCTCGCGCGCGAGCGGCATCTCATCGCGCTGCGCGCGGCGCGCGAGCATCTCGCGCACGCGGCGGCGCACGCCGACCAGAATTCGCAATTGCTCGATCTGTTCGCCGAAGAGCTGCGGCTCGCGCAGGAATCGCTGAATTCGATCACCGGCGAATTCACGTCCGATGACCTGCTGGGCGTGATTTTCAGCCGGTTTTGTATCGGGAAGTAACCCGCAAGCGCGCCCCCGCCCCGCCCGATTCTTCTCCAGCCTGGAACAATCCCTTCGAAGGCCGAGGGTTAACCCTCGGCGGCAATCCTCCTAGACTTTCGCTCATCGGATGCAGACACGTTGTCGCACCGAATCAAAAGCCAAAGGAGGTAGTCAGCATGAAGTCCCTGATCCAGACCGTAGCCGTTGCCGTTGCACTCGTAGTGCCGATGGCATCGTTCGCGCAATCGAATGCGCCCGTCACGCGCGCCCAGGTGCGCGCCGAGCTCGAACAGCTCGCGAAGGCGGGCTGGCATCCTGGCGCAGGAGCGGACCCGCACTACCCCGACGATCTTCTCGCAGCCGAAGCCAAGGTAGCCGCCGCGAACGGCGCAACGAGCGGCTATGGCGGCGTGGCAGCCGGCAACTCGGATGCAGGCCGCCCGGCGGTGCCGAAGGCCGACTGGAACGCGATGTATAACCATCCGTAACAAGGCAATACTGCTGAAACGCCTGCGAAGATCCCGCGCAGGCGTTTCGCATAGCTAAACGAATACCTCCGCCGTCGTTGACGCGACGGCTTCGCTCGGGCCTTCGGGCCTGGGCGCTTTTTCCAGCGATCGTCGATCAAACTGGCGACGCTGTTCAAACGCGAAGCTTGTTCAGCCTCATCTCTGCGCACTACGAGTTAACTGCCGGGTCATTTAATTCGTAGTGCGATCAATCAAGAATCCCACTAGCGGGCGATTGTTTTGCGCTGGCTTCAACGCTTGTGCTCGCTAACGCGCCCTTCTCTGCCTCCACGAACGCCCAGCGCCCGCTGCGTGCGGCTGTAATTTGTGGACACACATCGTTGCTTTTCCAAACCCTTGCCGCATCGTGGCTCGTCGACAATCAGTGGCATAGGAGAACGACGATGAAAACACTCTTCTGCGTAATTGCTCTGGCTGGCTTGTCGGCCGGCCTCACGGGTTGTGTGGTGGCGCCGCCTTACGCGTACGCGCCTGCGCCGGCCTACGGCTACGCGCCGGGCTACTATGCGGCGCCGTCGGTGGATATCGGGGTTGGCGTGGGCGGCTATTACGGCCACGGCTGGCGACGTTAAGGGGACCGTAACAAGCCGTCTGAAAGGTTGACGTCCGACCTTTGAGTTTGACCTATCCGATGTGATAGCTGGACACGCGCCGCCGCCGAACTAAAGTGGCGAGACACGTCTTCACAAGACAACGAGGCGTTGGACCAGCGCACGGGGGCACTCATGAGATTCATCGACGAAGAGATCGCGCATATCATGCGCGCGACGGCTCCCTCGTTATCCGCCGGCACGACGCCGGCCGTCTTTTCATTCGATTACTGGTACAAGCGCCTTTGCACGCTGCTCGACCTCGCCCAGATTACGCCGTCCCAGTTCCGCACGGTCGACGCGCTCATGGTCGAGCTCGAAGCGCGTCGGGCTGCGACCGGCGCGGCGGTGCGCGAGGCGCTGGCCGCCTGACTCCCGAGTTTGCTTCGCGAGCGCCCGGCGCCGCGAATTCCCGCTTAACCTCGCCATGTCACCCGAGCATGGATTAGCCCGCGCGAGCGGGCTTTTTTCTTTTGCGAAGCGCTCGCCAGCGGGCTGGCAGCCGCAGTCAAGAGCTTGACGATTCGGCCGGCCCGGCGCCCGCTCTTGAAAACGTCGCGCGCCCCCTGCATGTAGAGCCCACTTTTTCGGAGATTCAGATCGTGGGCAGACGACCTTCCTTCATTGACGATCTGGCTCGCGGCGTCCCTTCCGACGGCGCGGGCCAGCGCCCGGGCTTCGATGACGACGTGCTCCTCGACGCCTATTCGCGGACCGTGATCGGCGCGCTGGAGCGCGTGCAGCCCGCCGTCGCGCATATTGCCGTCGAGCGCCGCGCATCGGGCCAGGCGCCTGCGCGCGGCGGTAGCGGCTCGGGCTTCCTGTTCACGCCGGACGGCTACTTGCTGACGAACAGCCACGTCGTGCATGGCGCAAGCAAGCTGAGTGTGACGCTTGCGGACGGCACGACACAAAGCGCCGACCTTGTCGGCGACGACCCGAGCACGGATCTCGCCGTGCTGCGTATCGGCGCGGCAGAGGCGCTGCCGCACGCGCAGCTCGGCGACTCGGCGGGCCTGCGCGTCGGGCAGATCGCCATCGCCGTAGGCAGCCCGCTCGGCCTCGCGCAAACGGTGACGACGGGCGTGGTGTCGGCGCTCGGGCGCTCGCTGCGTTCGGAATCCGGCCGCATGATCTACGACGTGATCCAGACCGACGCCGCGCTCAATCCGGGCAACTCGGGCGGTCCGCTCATCAATTCGGCGGGTCAGGTGATCGGCGTGAATACCGCAATCATTCCGGGCGCGCAGGCCATCTGCTTCGCCACGGCCATCGACACGGCAAAGTGGGTCATCACGCAACTCTTCGCACACGGCCGGGTGCGGCGCGCCTATATCGGCATTGCCGGCACCACGGTGCCGATCGCACGCAAGGTGCAGCGCTACTTCAGCCTGAGCGCGACGACCGGCGTGCGGGTGATGGAGATCGTCAAGGGCAGTCCTGCTGCGCTCGGCGGCCTGCGCGTGGACGACACGATCGTGACGATCGACGGCGTGCCGGTCGACGGTATCGACACGCTGCAGCGTCTCTTCGACGTTTCGCGCATTGATCGCACAGTGGAAATCGGTGTGATCCGCTTGACGCAGCGGCTCAACCTGAGCGTGACGCCCGTCGAGCAGACGAGCTAGACGCGGGAAACCACCGAAGTGATGGGCGGCGCGCCGTGGCGTGCGCCGCTTGAAGCATTACCAGCCGCTGCCAGGCTGAGCATAAACCGGCTGTTGTCCGTAGCCGGGTTGCGCGTAGCCGTCGTCATATTGCGGCGGAGGCGGCGCGGGCTGGGCTGGCGCGCAGGGCACGTAGCGGCCCGAATACTGGTCGTAACACGCCGCGCCGGCCGGGGAGGCGGCATAGACCGGCGCCGGCTCGGCATACACGGGCGCAGGCTGCACATAGGCCGGCTGAGCCGGGTAGGCCACCGCCGGGCCGCTGTTGAGCACGGCGCCCACTGCGGCGCCAATCAACGCGCCGCCAACCAGCGCACCCACGACGTCACCGCCATGATCGTGCGCGCTCGCGGGGCCAGCCGCCACCGCACACCCCCCCAGCACCAAAACGGCTGCCATCTTTCGCATGTCGTTCTCCCTGAGAACCTTTGAAAACATGCGAGCGATTGTCAGCCTGATTGCTGGATACAGGTGCTGCAAGTGGTAACGCTGAATTACGGAGGTGTGGCTTGCCAGCGCGCGCTGGCCGGGAGTGATTCCCGTCAGCGTGCGTGCTCGCCGTGCGCGTCTGCCTCGTGCGTGCGCGGCGTGCTACCGCGCTGCCCGGCAAACGGACAGAGAAGGGTGAGCGCGACGGACAGCACCATCTGCACGAACAAGGCGACGAAGTACGATCCAGGAGAACTCGAAATCCACGAGTGCCACCCATGTGTGCTTCGGCGTGTTCATCCGCGCGATGCGTGCTCCCGCTCAGTGATGCAGAAGGCTGCGTAGCGGATGACGCCAGTCCATATGATGTCCGTCTCCCGCTTCTACGCGCTGTCGATGCTCCTCGAGGATTTCGTCGGAAAACAGGAAGACGACAATGACAAGGGGAATCACCAGAAACGCGCCCAGTATTACGTGCTCGATCACGATTACCTCCTGGTTGTCAAGCGGTTTGCAATTGCATTGTAGCCAAGACGCGACAGTTTGCACATTGGGCGCGCACCGAAGCTTGAAAACAATGTTCGCCAACCATCACAACCCGCGCTGAGCAGCCTGCGTGCCCGGATCACAGCCCGCTTCGCGGGGCTCGGGGTGGGCCCCGCATCCCGGTCGCCGTCGATCCGCATGCGCCGCTTATGCCGCCGCCTTTTTCCACGCGGCGGCAAAGAGCCCGGAGCCGATGAGCAGCGTGCCGCCCGTACGATTGACGACGCGCTGCACGCGCGGGCTGCGCACGACCTTGCGCGCGGCCGCTGCGAGCAGCGCATAGACGAGCGCGTTGAGCGTCGCGAGCACGAGGAAGGTGGCTTCGAACACGACGATCTGCGATGTCATGGCCGCATGCGGATCGATGAACTGCGGCACGAAGGCGACGAAGAAAATGATGCTCTTCGGGTTGAGCGCGGTAACCGCGTAGGCATGCGCGAAGATGCGGCCGGTGCGCGTCTCGGAGGTGTCCGGTGCGTCGCCAACGCCGACGGGCGCGCGCCAGAGCTTCACGCCCAGATAGATCAGATAGGCGGCGCCAATCCATTTGAGCACCGAGAACAGCGTGGCGGACGCCGCGAGGATCACGCCGAGTCCGAGCATGGAAGCGGTCATCGCCGTGAAGTCGCCGAGCGCGACGCCGGCCGTGGTTGCGAGCGCGTAACGGCGGCCGTGGCCAAGCGCGTAGGAGACGACCAGCAGCACGGTGGGGCCGGGAATGGCAACGAGAATGGCCGACGCGATCGCGAACGGTAGCCAGTGAGCGAAAGTCATGGGGTTCCTCCATTGGGAAGCCCGATTTATCCACGAACTTTTGCCGTATGCAAGCGCGGCGCGCGGCTTCGTTTCAAGAGCCTCATGGAGCGGCTGGCATTCTTTTTATTCTGTCGCCAATCCATTAATGAGCGCGCGCCCGATGGGCGCTCGCGCGACTTTAGGTGCAATGCGTCATGGGCGCGCGGCGATCTATTAAATCGTTTAAATCAAAAGCGGATTCGATTTTCGTATTCTGGCTATAACCGCCCGCGCCTTGTTGGATAAGGCGCAGGACGATGTAATCGATGCTTCGGAGTGCTGCTGGAC
Organism: Paraburkholderia sp. BR10936; assembly: GCF_040965735.1. Taxonomy (NCBI): domain Bacteria; kingdom Pseudomonadati; phylum Pseudomonadota; class Betaproteobacteria; order Burkholderiales; family Burkholderiaceae; genus Paraburkholderia; species Paraburkholderia sp. BR10936. Next base: position 239,591 of record NZ_JBFRCM010000003.1, on the reverse strand, counting down.
GCCCCTCAGCGCCAGGCTCGATGGCATTAGCGGTGCTCGACGTCATGCTGCAAGCCTCCGCGGCTGTTGCGAACGCACACAAGTCGGGCTTGCAGTCTTTCGGCAGTTTTCTATTCTTAAAAACGCGGGTGAGGCATGAGAGTTAAATACATAGCTAACGTGAGCAAGACCCGCAGGAGGCAATCATGAAAAGGGGATCCGGTATCGTCGTCGCGGCTGCCAGCCTGGCTTGCGTCGTCGCGGTTCAGGCTCAGGATGTAAGCGTCAAGCCGCAGCAAACGGTGCAGCTCAAGCCGGGCTCCTATGGGTGCCTCACGAAAGACAAGCTCGACGCCGTCGCGCTTCACGAGCAGGCCGGCGAGCATCAGCAGATGCAGGAATACTTCACGGGATTCCAGTGTCTGTCCACACCCGACAACCAGTCGTTCCGCGTCGTACAGGTGGTGGGCCACGACGTCGAATTCGTCAACGCGGCGAATGGCGACCAGCAAGGCCTCTGGACCACGGACCGCTTCATCAAGCAGTAAGGCCGTCTCTCCCAACGCGCCGCTCGACACGGCCCGACGCACGCGCGTCGCGCGCCGCTGTCAAATCCCCGTCACTTTCTCGTCAGACCATCCGCATTGCGTCGCGCGCCGTATCGACGCGCGCTGCGCGTCCACTCGACCGGCACATGGCTTGCTAGAAACTTCGCTATCATGTGCGGCTTTCGCGCGACCGGAATTCGGTATGGCACTCAAATCGACCATTTACAAGGCAGAACTGCAGATCGCGGACATGGACCGGCACTATTACGCCGACCATGCGCTCACGATCGCGCGCCATCCGTCCGAAACCGATGACCGCATGATGGTCCGCATCGCGGCGTTCGCGCTGTTTGCGGGCGAGCGGCTCGAATTCTGCAAGGGCCTGTCCGATACGGACGAGCCCGATCTCTGGCGCAAGGACTACACGGGCGCGATCGAAACGTGGATCGAGGTCGGGCAGCCCGACGAGCGCCGCATTGCCAAGGCGAGCGGGCGTGCAAGCGAGGTCATCGTGATCGCCTACGGCGGGCGCACCTCCGACATCTGGTGGCAAGGCGTGCGCAACAAGGTCGAGCGCCTGCGCAACGTGACGGTCTGGTCGCTGGGCGAGGGCGTTGCCGCGTCGCTCGGCGCGCTGGCCGAGCGCACCATGCGCCTGCAATGCACGGTGCAGGACGGTGCGGCGTGGATCGGCAATTCGAGTGCTGAGCCAGTGGCTGTCGAATGGAGCGTGTTCAAGGCGCCCGAGAACGTCTGAAAGCAGGCTGCGCGCCCTCAAGCGTGCGGCGGCCCCTTGAGTTCCACCATGTTGCCTTCCGGGTCGAACAGATACAGCGACGGCCCCAAACCCTCCGCCCCATAGCGCTCGACGGCATGGCCGGGACGCGCGCCATGCTGCGTCAGATGCGACGTGAGCGCCTCGGCGTCGAACGGCTCCACGCGCAGACAAAGATGATCCATGTTGCCGCTCGCGCCGGCAGGCGCTGCGCCGGAACCCCGGTCGAGCGGGCCGCCGATCGTCACGAGATCGATCAGCGAGCGTCCCGCGCGCAACTGCACGAGGCCGAGATCGCGCTGTTCACGCTCCGGCTCGCAACCGAGTACTTCGCAATAGAAACGCGTCATGGCGGCCATGTCGGCGGCCCGGATAACGACGTGATCGATCTCGCGAATCTGGATCCGCATGGCGTCCTCGAGGTCGTGCTGGGATTCTCATGATGAACCTGTGGACGCGGGGCTGCGCAGAAGGCGCGCATTTCACCGAGCCGCGCCAACCGGAATCGGCCGCAGCAGGGCGGCAGCAGAACAGTGGGAACCGGCGGAAAATAGCTTTGGGCGCTGCGGCCGGGGAAACGCGGGACGAAAAAAAGCCCGCTGCAGTGAGCGGGCTTAATCCATATCAGGAGGAGACATGGAGGAGACAGGAACGACTATACCGAGTCGGCTGTCGCGACGCAACAACTTTTTAAGGGAAAACCCGCAAAGTTGTCATTTTGTCGCACGGGAATCGGCAAGACGCCACCAGGGATTCACCGAAGGCCATAAAAGTACGCGATCAGGCGCGCCTTCACGGCCCATGTCGACCGCAATGACAGCGCAAGATCCGGCGCGCCTTCGTCCGTACGCGAAGTTAGAGTAAGGGCATACAGACAGGCACTTCGAGGAGCCTCAAATGAGCGCCGTCCCTGCAATGAAACCAGCGATGAAACCCGCCAAACCGAGCCAGACGCCAGACAGCGAGTGGACGAACGACGCCGACCGCTGGCAAGCCGTCACGTCGCGCGACGCCCGCGCCGACGGCGCGTTCTTCTACGCCGTGCGCACCACCGGCGTGTTCTGCCGCCCGTCGTGCGCGTCGCGGCTGCCTCGGCACGAGAACATCGAATTCTTCGCCGAGGCCGACGACGCGCGCGCCGCCGGCTATCGCGAATGCAAGCGCTGCCGCCCGGGCGGCCTGCCGCGCGAGCTGGAAATCGTGCGGCGCGCCTGTGCGGCGCTGGACGCCGACCCGCAAGAGCGGCTCACGCTCGCGCAGCTCGGCGAAGCCGTGCACCTGAGTCCGTTTCACCTCCAGCGCCTCTTCAAGCGCGTGCTGGGCGTCTCGCCGCGCCAATACCAGGCGGCGCGGCGCGGGGCCGTGCTGCGCGACGCGCTCGGCGAGGGCGCCGACGTCACGCGCGCAAGCGCCGACGCGGGTTTCGGTTCGTCGTCGCGGCTCTATCACAGCGTGCCGGGCGAGCTCGGCATGGCGCCTTCCGCCTATCGTCGCAAGGGCGCGGGGCTGACGATCCACTATGCCGCCACGCCCACGCCGATCGGCTTCGTGCTCATCGCGGCAACGGAAAAGGGCATTTGCCGGATCGCGTTCGGCGACGATGCCGCGACACTCACCGCCGCACTCACGGCCGATTTCGCGAACGCGCAGTGCATCGAGGACAAGGCCGCGATCGCGCCGTTTGCCGCGCAGATCGACGCGTATCTGCACGGCCGGCGCGAGCGTTTCGATCTGCCGCTCGACATTGCCGCGACGGCGTTCCAGCAGCGCGTCTGGGACGCACTCCAGCGCATTCCCTACGGCGAGACGCGCAGCTACTCGCAGATCGCCGAAACGCTCGGCGCGCCGCGCGCGGTGCGGGCCGTGGCGAGTGCGTGCGCGTCGAATCCGGTGGCGCTGGCGATTCCGTGCCATCGCGTCGTGCAGAAGGGCGGCTCGCTCGCCGGTTATCGCTGGGGGCTCGAGCGCAAGGCGGCGCTGCTCGACAGCGAAGCACGCGCATCGCAAGGTGCGCAAAACGGTGCGAAAAACCCGAAAAGCAGCCGTTCGGCCCCGAACCGCGCCGACACGCCGGAGACCGCCACTTGAGCGCCATTGCCTCGCAAACCGAAGCACAAACCAGCGCGCCGAAGCACAGCGCCACACTCGAGCTGCCGTTTCGCGCGCCCTACGACTGGCCCCGCGTGCTGCGCTTCTTCAGCGGGCGCGCCACACCGGGCGTCGAAGCGGTGGAGGACGGCGCGTGGCTGCGCGCGATCGATTTCAATGGCGCGAGCGGCACGCTCGCCGTGCGCCGTCACGCGCGCAAGCATTGCCTCGTCGTGCAGATCGACGGACCCGTGAGCGCGCATGCGGCGGCGCTCGCCGCGCCGCTGTCGCGCATGTTCGACCTGCAGGCCGATCCCGCCGCCGTCGCCGCGCATCTGCGCAGCGACCCGTGGCTCGCGCCGCTCGTCGCAGCCGTGCCGGGGCTGCGCGTACCGGGCGCGTGGTCTGGCTTCGAGCTCGTGGTGCGCGCGATCGTCGGTCAGCAGGTCAGCGTGAAAGCGGCGACGACGATCATCGGGCGCCTCGTCGAACGCGTGGGCAAGCGCATCGACGACCATGCCCACGCGCGCACTGCGTGGCGCTTTCCCACGCCCGCCGCGCTCGCCGCCGCCGATCTCGCGGGCATCGGCATGCCGGGCAAGCGCGTCGCCGCGCTGCAGGGCTTCGCGCAGGCCGTGGCGAGCGGCGCGGTGATCATCGAACGCGACTACGCGCAGAACGATCAGGAGAAGCCGCGCGGCACGCGTCAAAACAGACAAATCGACGCGCTCGCACCGGAACCCGCCAATCTCGACACCATGCGCGCGGGACTGCTCGCGTTGCCCGGCATCGGACCGTGGACCGTGGAATACGTCGCGATGCGCGCGTGGCGCGATGCGAACGCGTGGCCCGCAACCGATCTCGTGCTGATGCAGGCCATCGCGGCGCGTGACCCGGCGCTCGTGCGCGCGACCCAACAGCGCGCCCGCACTGACACATGGAGCCCCTGGCGCGCCTACGCGGCCATGCATTTGTGGAACGAAATCGCCGATCGCGCGGGCGCGGCGCGCGGCGGCTAGGGCAGCGCCGGAAAGGCGCGCCATCACCGCGAGAAGCGCGCGCCGACGGGCCAAAACCCCGCCCGAGGCAGGCCCAAGCAGGTCTTTCGGCGAGATGTTAAAGTGCCCGCTACCGAAAAGAATCCCGGCCGGCGAGCGCGCGCCGCACAGCACTGCGCCGCCGGCCCGAGCCCGACTTGCCTCAATGTCAGACACGACCTCTACACGCACGAACGACGTTCTCGCACAGCGCCTTTCCGTGCTGGGCGACGGGCCACATCGCGGCGCGCTCACGCGCGGCCTGCGCGGCATCGAGAAGGAGAGCCTGCGCGTGACGCGCGACGGCCGTCTCGCCATGACGCCGCACGCGGCAGCGCTCGGTTCGGCGCTCACGCATCCGTCGCTGACCACCGACTATTCGGAAGCGCTGATCGAGATCATCACGTCTGCCGAGCCCGATGCCTCGATCACGCTTGCGCAACTCGACGAGCTGCACCGCTACGTCTATGCGGTACTCGCGCGTGACGGCGAGATGCTCTGGAACGAATCGATGCCGGGCCTCCTGCCCGACACCGACGACGGCATCCCCATCGCGCGCTATGGCAACTCGAATATCGGCCGCCTCAAGTACGTGTACCGCATGGGCCTCGCGCTGCGCTACGGCCGCACGATGCAGTGCATTGCCGGCATCCACTACAACTACTCGCTGAGCGAAGAGGTGTGGCGCGTGCTGCATGCGCATCATCAGTCCACGGCCTCGCTCACCGACTATCAATCGGAGCGCTACCTCGCGCTGATCCGCAATTTTCGCCGCACGAACTGGCTGCTCATGTACCTGTTCGGCGCCTCGCCCGCGCTCGACGCGCGCTTCCTGCGCGGCCGCGAGCACAAGCTCGAAACGTTCGACGCCGACACGCTCTATCTGCCGTATGCGACGAGCCTGCGCATGAGCGATCTCGGCTACTCGAACACGACGGGCCAGTCCGCCTTGCGCGCCGACTACGACACATTGGCAGGCTATCTCGACGCGCTCGCGCAGGCCGTGAGCCAGCCGTATCCGCCCTACGAGGCGATCGGCACGCATCGCGACGGCGAGTGGGTGCAGATCAACACGAACGTGCTGCAGATCGAGAACGAGTTCTACTCAACGATCCGCCCCAAGCGCGTGACGCATCCGGGCGAGCGGCCTCTGCATGCGCTTGCCGCGCGCGGCGTGCAGTACGTCGAGGTGCGCTGCATGGACATCGACCCGTTCGAGCCAACCGGCATCTCGCTCGAGACCGCACGGTTTCTCGACGCCTACCTGCTCGCCTGCGCGCTCGATGAAAGCCCTTTCCTGCCTGCCGACGCCTATGCCGAATCGAATGAAAACTTTGGCCTGGTGACGAAGGAAGGGCGCCGCCCGGGTCTCGCGCTCAAGCGCGACGGCAAGGACGTGCCGATGCACGAGTGGGCCGAAGCGCTGTTCGAGAAGATCGGCCACGCAGCCGCCGTACTCGACGCGGCGCACGGCAGCGACGAACACACGCGATCGCTCGCGACACAGCGCGCGAAGCTGGCCGACCCGTCGCTCACGCCATCGGCGCGCGTGCTGCAAACCATGCGCGATAACACGCAGTCCTTCCTGCAATTTGCACGCGCACAAAGCGAGCACCACGCAGCGCAATTCCTCGCGCGTCCGCTCGACGCCGAGGCCACGGCGGAGTTCGAAACGCTCGCGCGCGAGTCACTCGCGGAGCAGGCGCAACTCGAGCGCGACGAAGTCGGCTCGTTCGACGCGTTCGTCGCCGCCTATCGCGCGTATACGCTCAATCGCTTCAGCGTCTGAGCCGCCGCCGGTGCGCCGCTGCGGCGCGCACTCATCCCATCGAGATTTGTCCCGGGCACCGCATTTGCTCGCAACACCAGCGTGCAGATGCGGTCCAACCAGGGTAGGCGCCGCGTTACCGAAGCGCGCGGATGACGGGCGCGCCGGACGAACGAAGCTGAAAACACCAAAAATGCACGGGCCGCGCGCAATGCGGCTCACTCTGGGAGGAATCCAGGCGATGAAACGAATTCTTGCGATCCTGCTGTGCGCGACGGCTGCGGCCTGCGCGTCGCGCGGGCAGGTCAATCCCGACGTCATGCAGATCGCGACCGCACCGCTCACCTGTTCGGACAAGACGGAATGCGATCTCTGGTGGCAACGCGCCCTGGACTGGGTGCGCAGTCATTCGAAGTACGAAGTGCAGACCGTGACCGACACGCTGATCCAGACGTCGGGCCCGGGCGGCGGCCGGCGTCTGCTCGCCTATGAAATCACGAAGCAGGCCAACGCCGACGGCACGGCCACGATCGGCTTCGCCGCGCATTGCGACAGTTCGCTCGGCTGCAAGCCCAACCCGTGGTCGGCAGGCGCGGCGTTCAAGCAGTACGTGCGAACCGGCGTCGATGCGCCGATTCCCGGCGATACGACCACAGGCGCAGGTGGCGACACCGCCGGCGTGAGCGGCGCGGCCGTGGCGGAGCCGGCTTCGAGCGCGCATTGATCGGCGCATGGCCGATTTGGGCATTGTCTGATTGAGGGAGGGGTTGAGGAACCCGTATCTTGGGCTGGTTTCGGCCCGTGTGGTCTGGGCCGTTCATCCTCAACCACCACTCGAATCGACAATGAAACTGCGCTTTCTGTCTGCCAGTGCCGCGGCTGCCGTCATCGCCGCCGCCGCTGGCTGCACTACCGCCTCAGGCCCTACCCACAATCTCGACATCGTCACGCTCGCTAACGGCTCGCAAGCGTATCGCGTGCAATGTCTCGGCCTGTTCGAAAGCTCCAAAACCTGTATGGCCAGGATGAACGAGACCTGCGGCAGCAAGACGCCGCTACGCGTCTCGTCGGTGGATCGCGCCGTTGCCGGCTTCAAACCGGAAGACGACCCGCGTGAAATCACGTTCATCTGCCAGCCGCCGCAGTCGCCGGCACCGGCGCCGGCGCCGATCGGCGAGACGCCGCCCCAGGTTCAGCCGCGCACGATCACGCTGAACGCCGACGCCAACTTCGCGTTCGACAAGGCCGATCTGCTACCCGACGGCAAGCGCAGGCTCGACCGGTTCGTCACGGAAAGCAACGATGTGAACATCGGTACGGTCGTGATCGACGGCCACACCGACTCGGTCGGCTCGAAGGCCTATAACGATCGCCTCTCGGTGCGCCGCGCCGAGTCCGTTCGCCGCTATCTCCAGTCGCGTGGCCTCCACGCCGGCCAGTACGAAGTGCACGGTTACGCCTTCTCGAGGCCGCTTGCGTCGAATGCCACAGCTGAAGGCCGCGCGAAGAACCGTCGCGTCGAGATCCAGACGAGCGGCATCACACAGCGCTAGCAACGCAGCGCATCGCGCACCCGGTCGCCCGCGGCTTCGAGCGGGCGGCCCTTTCGCGGGACCGTCAATGACCCATTGCCGGTCCCGCGCCTTTTTTCGGCTTCGTCACCCACACCAGCAGAGCCAGCACGACAAACATCGCGCAGGAAATGCGGAAGAAGTCGTTGGTGGCCATCATGTAGCCTTGCGTCGTCACGACGTCGTTGAGCTGGGCGGTCAGGCTTTGCCCCGCGAAACCTAGGTTCGCGAGCGCGTCCTTGTAGGCGACGGTGTTCGGCGAAGACTGGGTCACCGATTCCGACAGCACGGCATGGTGATAGATGGCGGCGTCTTCCCAGAACGTCGTACTCGCCGCCGTGCCGATCGCGCCCGAGAGCGTACGCAGAAAATTCGAGAGGCCCGCGGCGCTCGCGAGCCGCTCGTCGGGAATGCTGGAGAGCGTGATGGTCGTCATCGGCACGAAGAAGCACGCCACGCCGATGCCCTGTACGAGGCGCGGCAGGATCACGTGGTCGAACGGCACGTCGAGTGTGAACGTCGAGTTCCAGAGCGAGACGAGCGCGAACACGATAAAGGCGAAGCTCGCGACCATGCGCAGATCGAGCCGGTGCATGTTGCGTCCGATGAGCGGCGAGAGCACGAGCGCGAGCAGGCCCACCGGCGCGGTGGCCAGACCCGCGAGGCCCGCCGTGTAGCCCATGACAGTCTGCAGCCAGAGCGGGAAGATCACCACCGAACCGAAGAAAGCCATGAAGCCGAACGAGATGATCATCGCGCCGAGCGCGAAATTGCGGTCGCGAAAGAGCGAGAGATCGACCACGGGCTCCTTTTCCGTCGCCTCCCACACGAGCATGAACGCGAGCGCGACCACCGCGATGATGGCGAGCGTGACGATGAACGTCGAGTTGAACCAGTCGCGGTCCTTGCCGAGGTCGAGCACCATCTGCAGGCACGACACGCCGATCACGAGGAGCGCGAGGCCCACGGCGTCGATGCGCTGCTTCGTCGTTTTCGTCTCGCGGCCGCGCAGCAGCAGGTACGCGCAGATGCCCGAGAAGAGGCCGATCGGCACGTTGATATAGAAGATCCACGGCCACGTGTAATTGTCCGTGATCCAGCCGCCCATCACCGGTCCGAAGATGGGCGCGACGATCACGGTCATCGCCCAGAGGCCGAGCGCGAGGCCGCGTTTGGCGGGCGGGTAGGAGCGCATGAGGATGGTCTGCGAAAGCGGGACCATCGGCCCGGAAACGAGCCCTTGCACGAGACGGAATGCGATGAGCGTCTCGAAGTTCGTGGCGAAGCCGCAGGCGGCCGAGGCCAGCGTGAACAGCAGCACGGAGAGCGTGAAGAGGCGCACTTCGCCCACGCGGCGCGCGAGCCATCCGGTGAGCGGCACGGCGATCGCCGAGGCGACCGAGTACGACGAGATGACCCACGTGCCTTCGCTGTTGGCGACACCCAGGTTGCCCGAAATGGTCGGTACCGCTACGTTGGCGATCGAGGTGTCGAGCACCTCCAGGAAGGTCCCGAGCGCGAGCCCGACTGTGAGGAGCGCGAGCGTGCCGCCGGAAAACGGTGTGGGTTCGGCCTGCGCGGGCACCGCGGGAGAAGCTGCCATGTTCCGTGTCCTTGGTGAGTCGGCCGTTGCTGCCGCTCCACGGGAGCAGCGCACGCCAGCTTGTTATTGCGTGTCTGTGCATTTTCTGCCCAGACAGTGATTGGATCAAACTACGCCAGGTGTTGCGCTGCCGCGCACCGTGCGCCGTTGCTAGCCGCCGTCTTCCTGCGCCGGCGCTTCTGCGTCCTTGCCGGCGCCGATCATCGATCCGCACAGCGGTGTGGTCGAGCCGTCATTGGCGATGAAGCGTTGCAGCAAATGAATCAGCGTCGCGACTTCTTCGGGCGAGAAGCCGCGTAACTGCTCGGACATCTCCGCGGCAATCAGTTCAGGCAATTGCTGCGCCGCCGCGCGCCCCTGGTCCGTCAATGCGAGTTCCACGACCCGGCGGTCCGCCTGGCTGCGCTGCCGCTCGAGAAAACCCTTTTTCTCCAGCCGGTCGAGCATGCGCGTCATGGAGCCGGTGTCGTACGAGAGCGCGCGTGACATCTCGTTGGGCGTGCTCGCGCGCTCGAACCACAATAAAAGGATCACACCAATTTGCGAGGATGTGAGTCCAAGCGGTGCGACCGCACGGTCGATGCGTCCGGCCAGCACGTTGCGCGCGGTAGAGAGGAAATAGCCGAGACTTGGCTCGACGCCCAGACTCGCCGGGACGAAAGGACCGTCGCTCATGGCAGTTCGCTTTCCAGCATCTCAAAAAACGAGCGGATTATAACGGGTTACTTCGCTGCTCAGGCAGATAAATCAGCTAGCAGGTCGTGGTCGCCTCTGTCGCCGCGATCGGCGCATAAAAACAACAGTCGCATTGATGCGCTGCAAAGTATGTTGTGATTTGATTGCATAGTCAATATTATGACAGGCAACCAGTTTCGTTCTTCTACGTCCACCCGTTTCCGCACCATGCTTTTTCTCATCAACGCGCTTGGCGGCCTTGGCCGCTCCGTCACCGACACCGCCCGCCTCGCTTTCGCGAAGGCCGGTGAGTCGTCGCGCTGGCGCAAGCTCGCGTTGTATGCGGCCATGTTCGCGCTGCCGGGCGGCTCGATCGCGGTGGTGGCCGTGGTGTGGGCGCAGCGCCGGCGCGCGCAGCCCGAACCCGCCGCCGCAAGCGCTGTCATGGCGGCCACGCCCGCGGCCGCAACCGCAGCAATACCGGCAGCGGATGCACCCGCGTGCGGTGGCGGCCAGCTCGCCTGCCGCGCACCGAAGCGCCGCCGTAACGACGCGTAACCTGTGCGTCTCACGCCGTAACACCCGCGAACCCTTCCAACGCGTAAGCTTTCGGATTCCGTGCAGTGACTAGCGTGTGCGCTACCATTGCCGCAACGCGACAACCCCGTGCGCGACCGGCCGCCCGAGCGCGAGCCGGTTGCATCGACAGGAATCCTTGCATGCCTTGCCGTTTCGTCCGCTCCGGCGCGACCACTGGACCCGCCGGGTCTGTGGCGCGCCGCGCGCCCAAGCCGCTTTCCATCCTGACGCTGTGCGCGGCCGCTGCGCTCACCTTCCAGTTGACCGGCTGCGCCGTCGGCCCCGACTATCACCGGCCCAGCGCTGCCGTGCCCGCTTCGTTCAAGGAAGCGCCCGAGGGCTGGAAGGTCGCGCAACCCGCCGATACCACCGACCGCGGCGCCTGGTGGCTGATCTACGACGACGCGCAGCTCAATGCGCTGATGGACCAGCTCAACACCAGCAACCAGACGGTCGCGCAATCTGCCGCCGCCTATCGCCAGGCGCGTGCGCTCGTGGGCGAGGCGCGGGCGGCGTACTTCCCCGTGATCAGCGGCTCGTTCGCCGGCACGCGCTCGTACACGCCCACGCGCGTGGCCAACTCGAGCCGCGGATTGTCGAGCGGCAGCATCAACAACAACGTCAACCTCGGGCTCGACGCCACCTGGGAACCCGATCTCTGGGGCAAGGTGAGCCGTACGGTCAGCTCGCAGGAGGCGAGCCAGCAGGGCGCCGCCGCCGATCTCGCGAACGCGCGCCTGTCGGCCCAGGCCACGCTCGCGCAAACCTACTTCACGTTGCGCTCGCTCGACGCGCAGCAGAAGCTGCTCGACGATACGGTCGTCGCGTACCAGAAGTCGCTGCAGCTCACGCAGAATCAGTACGCCCAGGGCGTGGCGGGCCGCGCCGACGTGATCCAGGCGCAAACCCAGCTGCAATCTGCGCAGGCTTCCGCGATCGACAACGGTGTGGCGCGCGCCCAGGACGAGCATGCGATCGCCGTGCTGGTCGGCCAGCCGGCCTCCACGTTCTCGATCCCGCCGTCGCCGCTCGCCGCCACGCCGCCCACGGTACCGCTCGCCATGCCTTCGGCGCTGCTCGAGCGCCGGCCCGACATCGCCTCGGCCGAGCGCAAGGCGGCCTCCGCCAACGAGCAGATCGGCGTCGCCATCGCGGCGTACTTCCCTACGCTCACGCTGTCCGCGAGTGGCGGCTTCGAAAGCTCGGTGATGTCGCAGCTGCTGCAGCTGCCTTCGCGCTTCTGGACGCTCGGGCCGTCGCTTGCCGGCACGATCTTCGACGCCGGGCTGCGCAAGGCCCAGACCGAGGCCGCGCGCGCCGCCTACGACCAGCAGGTGGCCGCGTACCGGCAAACCGTGCTGGCCGCGTTCCAGGACGTGGAGGACAACCTCGCTTCGCAGCGCATCCTCGGGCAAGAGGTCGGCGTGCAGCAGCAGGCGGTGGAGTCGGCGCAGCATGTGCTCGCGATCGTGACGAACGAGTACAAGGCGGGCACGACCGATTTCCAGAACGTGCTTTCCGCGCAGGCCACGGCCTTTACCGCGCAGCAGAAGCTCGTGAGCATCGGCGGGCAGCGCATGGTGTCGTCGGTGGGGCTCGTGAAGGCGCTGGGCGGCGGCTGGGATGCATCGCAGATGGACCGCGAGACCGGCAGCGTCGCCGCGCCGGCAGTGGTCTCGGCCGCTTCGGCCCCAGCGGCAGCGACGACGGCTACGACGGCCGCCCAGCCGCAGTAAGGCGTATGCGCCCTGCAGGCGGGCGCACGCTCAGACCACGAACCTCAGCGCATGAACGTCAGCGCGACGGTGCCCGGCCCGACCGGCCGGCCCAGCAGATTCAGCAGGCCCGCCAGGTTGTCGCGCTGATCCGGCGCCGCGCTCGCGGTGCCCTGAAACGATGCCGAAGCCCGCGAGAACGAGCCGCGCCCCTCGAGCATCAGCGGTCCTTTTTGCGTCGAGAGCTCGAGCGTCGACGTCGCCCCTTGCGCCTGCAGCACCACCTCATACGTGCCGAGCGGCTTCACGAGCGAAACGCGCGAGCTCATGTCGGCGAGCGAGACGGTCAGTCGTCCGAATGCATCCGTGCCGAACACGCGCCACGGGCTCCACGCGAGCCGCACCTTGCCGTCCAGATCGAGCGTGTTGAAGGGCGCGCCGAGACCCGCGAGCAGCGACGCGGGCACGGCGATCGTGCCCGCGCTCACGTTCGCGCCGCGCAACGACGCATCCACCGTGACCGGGTCGGGCATCGCCTCGGTCTGCAGCATGTCCATGCGTACGCGTGCGACGAACAGCGGCCAGAACGCCGTACGCCAGACGATGCGCCCCGGCAGCAGCGTTGCGCCGCGTGCGTCCTGGCCCGCAGCGAGCATCAGCGTGGCGGAGCCGTGCCAGAGCGAGCCTTCCGGGTCGATCAGGTTCACGTGCCCCTGAGTCGCGCGCGCGAACTGCGGCGCGATCCAGGCCGCGGGCAGGCGGGCGAGCAACACCACAGCGCTCGACAGCACGCCCACGATCAGCCAGGGCAACGCGGCGCGCAGGCGCCGCATCCAGTAACTCATTGCGTATTTCTCCGGCGATTCTCATTGCGCGCTTTTCGATGCGCGCTTTTTCTTCTTAATGCGTATTCGCCGGTTGCAGCGAGGCCGTCAAATCGACCTGGCCATCGGCCTTCAGCGCGGTGATGTGCGCCTCGACCACCTGCACCTTGAACTGCTTGCGCACGTCGTCGAGCCACGCGGCCCACGCCGGAAACGACGCGTTCTTCATCTGCACCTGCACTGTCGTGCCGATCAGCTGAATCTGCGCGCCCGTGAGCGAGTGATCGGCGAGCGAGGCGGTGACCGCGTCCTTGAGCGCCTGGCCCCCCGGCGCCACGCTGGCCGCCGCGCCAGCCAGCGAGCGCGCCTCGTCGGCCTCGGCCGTCATCTGCGCGAGTTCGCGCTGCATGCCGGGCAGGCTCTGACGCAGGCGCGCACGGCCGTCGGCGGCGGGCTGCCACAGCACCGACCAGCCGATCGCCAGCGCAAGCACCGCGCCACCCCACGTGAGCAGCGTCTTTTCGCGCGTCGAGCGCGCCTCCCAGAAGTTCGTCCAGGCCTCGGCCCACGCGCCGCTCATAGCCGTTGTCTTCACGATGCGCTCCTGATGGTCCATTTGCCCGTGCTGGCATCGACCGTGCCCGCCAGGCCGTTGCCCGCGAGGCGTTTCGCGAGATCGGCGTCGACGTTGACGCCTGGCTTGAAGGTCACGTCCAGACGCCGGTCGTGATAGTCGAGGGCCGCGATGCCGTTCGCGGGCACCGGACCGAGCGAGCGCGCGAGGCCGTCGGAGAGCGCGAGGAAGTCGTCGGGCGAGGGCTCGCCCGCGGCCAGGCGCAACTGCTGCAACTGGCGCGCCATCTGCCCGGCGGGATCGAGCACGACGGTCGTCTTCGGGAACGCGTTGAGGAGCAGCTCGGTCATCTGCGCGCTGATCGCGTCGCGCTGGCGCGCCATCATGAGCCACTGGATATTCGCGCCGACGACCGCCACGACGAGCGACGCCGCCACGAGCACGATCGGCACGCGCAGACGGCGCAGCGTCGCGCGGTCGAGCCGCCACGGCTGCGAGGCGAACTCGAACTGGCAGAGGTCGAAGCGGCAGGCGAGCGCGCGGCGCGCGAGCGCCTCGAACGTGAGCGGCTGCGCACCCGGCAACGCGGCGGCCAGCGACGCACGTGCGGCGGCGCTCACGGGCTCGCCCGGCAGATTGGTGAGAACGTAGCCCGAAACCGGCGCGCCGCCGGCGAGCGCCGTGACGGTAGCGGCCACGCTCGCGGCAGGCACCGCGAAGCCCTCGGCGAGCGCGCCGCGCACGATCGCGAGTTCGAGCGCCGCTTGCGCCGTGGCTGCCGCCGGCTCGGGCGCGACGCCGGGCAGCAGCATGGGTGCAGTCGCGACGACATGGCCTAGCACGCATGCGGTCACGGGTTCGGGGGCGGGAGGCGCGGGAGTCCCGGGAGCCGCGGCGCCGGGCGCTGCCCCCGGCTCGGCGGGCTCGGCCGGTTCAGTCACCTGAACCTCCTGAACCGCTTCCACCGCCTGCGCGGCCGGCAGGCAGCGCGCCACCGGCACGGCGCGCAGATTGCGGTGCCCCGCGGCGGTGAAGCCTTCCAGCAGAAAGCGGAACCAGCCGCGATCGATGGCCGCCACCACCTGGCGGCCGTCGGCCAGGCGCTTGGGATCGAGCGCCAGATGGCAGGTCTGCGCATCCTGGATCAGATGATCCTCGACCACGTTCGGCAGCGCCTGACGCAACCGCGGCCCCTTGAGCGGGGGCACCGTAGCGGCGAGCGTGAGCAGGTCGCGCGCGGCGATCATCAGGATGGTGGCCGAGGCCTTCGGCAGCAGCCCGAGCGCCGAACGGCCCGCGCGTTGCGTGTTGCCCGTCTTGTCGAGCAGCACGAACGGCAGTTCCGGCAGCTGCCATTCCTGCGAGTGGACCGCCGGGTCGCGGGGCGGCATGAGGACGATCAGCGTGCTCAAACGCACCTCTTTTCGATGTTGGTCGGGGACGGATTCATGGTTCGTCGCGAACGCGCACGATGCGCGTCGTATGAGTGAGCGGGTCGCGCCAGACTAGCGTCGTGCGGTCCACCTCGGCGCGCTCGTGCTGCACGCGCCCATGGACGAGAAAATAACTCGTGTTGACGTCGATCTGCGTCGTGTCGATCGAGGCCTGCTTTACGCCTACGCCTTCGAGCGCGAGCTGCACGTCGCTCACGTTGCGGAAAAACACGCTCTGGCGACGCGCGACGAGGGCCTGCGCGTTCGACAGGCTCATGCCCGTTACGACGGAGGCGATCACCTCGGCGCTCGCCGTGTTCATGTTCACGGGCGTCACGGTGGGCAGGATCGTCACGAACGGGCGCAGCCGCGCAACGGCGTCGGGCGTGAAGCCGGGCACGTCGAGCAGCGAATCGACGCTCGTCATCAGGAGCGGCGCGACGCCGCTGTTGTTGTCGCTGTCCGAGAGGCCGGGGTTGTCGGTGTAGTTGCCGCCGCCAGTCGAGCCGCCGCCGGCGAGCACCTCGGTTTGCGAGGTGCCGCTCGTCGTGGCGGTTTGCGTCTGGAAGCGCGTTGCGGAGTAGGAGAGGCCCGAGCGCAGGTACACCGCGGTGTTCTTGGCGAGTTGCTGGTCGATGCCGAGAATCTGCAGCAGGCGCGCGAACGCTTCGATTTCGGTCAGGTTCAGCTGCAGCGAGCCCGGCGCGTTGGACGCCACGAGATCGCGCAGATTGAAGCGCGACTGAGCGTCTTCGATCGAGCCCGAGAGCCAGGTGTCCGTGCCCTGTTGCGCGCGCGCCTCGCCGATCTGGCCGAGAAAGTCGGACAGGCGCGTCCTCGCGAGCGGCACGCCCCACGCGCCGCCCAGATACGTGATGCCCGCCGACGTATCCGCTTCGGAGCGCAGCACGAGGCGCGTCCAGTCGAGCGAGGCGCGCGCGATCCACTGCGCCTGCGCGAGCAGACGCTGATTCTCGATGCGGCGCAATTGCACCTGCTGGCGCCACAACATGCCCGCGACGAGGATCGCCGACAGCGCCACGACGAGCAGCGCGCTGATGATGGCCGCGCCGCGCCGTGCGCGCGTAGAGCGGCCGAATCGTCCGGTTCGCCGAGTGGAGGTTCGTTGTGTACGCAACGTCATTCCCCCACCATGAATACGCGGGCCACCGGCCGCTCGAGCGAATGCGAACCCACGCTCACCTGCACGCCCGTCACCGCGCGCGGCAACGGGGCGTTGCCGAGCTGCGGCACCTTGAGATCGTTGTTGTAGCCGCTTACCTGCGAGCGCACGTCCTGCATGTTCGCCGTCCAGCCTGTCTTCGGCACGTACAGGCGCGCGTTGATGACGTCCACGCCGCTCATCATCGGCAACGCGCCCCAGTTGTCGCCTTCGCCGCCGCGCAGCGCGCGCCGCAGCTCGCCGAGATTGGCAAGCGGGGGCGACGCATAGCGCACCACCTGGCCGCCCGACACGCGGTAACGCACCACTTGCATTCGCGGCGCGGCGCCCGGCGGCACCGCGAACGCGCGCACGACCTGCAGCGCGCCGCCGTCGAGCGAGATCGCGACGCCGCCCGCTTCGTCATCGGAGGTCGCCGCGCGCAAGTCGATGCGCATCTGGTCGAACATCTGCGCGAACACGCGTTCCTCAGCCATCGAGCGCGTGATGGTTTCGCGCCCGCGCACGATTTCGTCGAGGCCGCGCCACGAGAGGATCGCGACCACGGCCATGATGGCGATCGCCACGAGCAGCTCGATCAGCGTGAAGCCGCGCGCTGACGCGGCGACGCGCGCGCGGTCACAACGAGCGGTTCGTCTCATTGGCGAGCACCGTGACGAGTTGCGCGAGATTGCCGGAACGGCCGGGCGTCGTCACCGACACCTCCACGCGCCGGAAGACGGGGTTGGGCGTCGTCGCGACCTGCTGCGTGCAGGTCAGCCGCAGATTGCCCTGCGAGCAGTCGAAG
The DNA here is from genome assembly GCF_040965735.1 of Paraburkholderia sp. BR10936. NCBI lineage: Bacteria > Pseudomonadati > Pseudomonadota > Betaproteobacteria > Burkholderiales > Burkholderiaceae > Paraburkholderia > Paraburkholderia sp. BR10936. The sequence goes on along the minus strand of NZ_JBFRCM010000003.1, from coordinate 222,452 downwards.
CTGCTCTCGCCAAGGTCCGGCCACGCGTGCGCGAGACGCAGTTGCGCAAGCGTGTTGTCCGCACTCCAGCCCGCGAGCAGGCGGTCGTGCAGATCAGCCTCGCTCGCGGCGAGACTGCCGACAGCGCGCAACGACGCGGCCAGCGCAATTGCGATGATTGCGAGCGCAACCAATACCTCGATCATCGTGAAACCGCGCTCGCGCAGCGGGCGAGCCGGACGATTCACGCGGGCACCGTGGCCGCGCTTTCCCCCACGCATCGAGCGCCGCATCTCAGCGCACCTCGAAGCGGCCAGTGCCGGTGCCGACGATCGTCGCCTGGCCGGCTGCCGAGAAGAGCGTGACCTGCACCGGCACGTCCACGGCTTCCGTGCCGAAAATGAGCCGGTTGGCCTGCGTGTCGTCGCTGCCGGGGTAGGTGATCGCCACGCCGGTCACGCCGCCTTCCCAGTTGCGCGGGCCGAGCAGATCGTCGCGCAGCGGACGCCAGCCGTCCTCGGTATGGACGTCGAAGCGAAACCCGCCCGCGAGCGGCTGCCATGCAATGGGCCGGGCACGCACCTGTGCCTCGTCGCCGGCCGATTCGAACAGGAGCGCGAGCCGCTGCGCTTCTTCGTTCAGGTCGGTGCGCGGATTGCGCGTGAGCGTGAGCGAAGCGAGCGAGATGAGAATCCCCGCGATCAGCAGCACCACGAGCATTTCGAGCAGCGTGAAGCCCGCCGCGCGCGAACGCATGCCCGCGCGCGAATTGCGCGCGGTGCGTGTCGATCGGCGGTCCCGGCAAGGGACGAGGCGGCTCGGTTGCATGGCTACGCCGTGGCGGACGACTTACTGCCAGGACCCGACGTCGGCGTCGTTGCCCTCGCCGCCGGGTTTGCCATCGGCGCCGTAGCTGAATACGTCGATCTCGCCGTGCACGCCCGGGTTCAGGTATTGGTACGCGTTGCCCCACGGGTCGTTGGGCAGACGCTCCAGATAGCCGCCGTCCTTCCAGTTGTTCGGCACGGGCTCGGTGGTCGGCTTTTGCACCAGCGCCTGCAGCCCCTGGTCCTGGGTCGGATAGCGGCCGTTGTCGAGGCGATAAAGCTTCATCGCCTGCATGATCGTGCCGATGTCCTGGCGCGCGGCGACGCGGCGCGCTTCATCGGGACGGCTCATGATCTTCGGCACGATCAACGCGGCCAGAATGCCGAGAATCGCGATCACGACCATGATTTCGATGAGCGTGAAGCCGCGTTGGCGGCGCGCGCGCGTGACTTCGATTTCGGCACGGCGTTTGGCCCACATGGACATGAGTTCTTTCCTCCCTCGCTAGATATGGTTGCGGTGCACGCCTGTGCGCCGCGCTTCGTCTCGCCTGCGATCGGACCCGCCGCTTGTATCGGCCGTGTCCTCGCACGCATGACGGGTCATTGTAATGTCACACGATGACGCCTTTCCGACGCCTTGCGGGCATGGCAAACGCGTACATCAAAAATTTCATAAACCTTCGTACAATGAGCGCATGAGCCCACTGCAAATCCGCCTTCTTTCCCTCGCCGCGTTTGCGGTGTTCTGCGCCACGGCCACGTGGTGGACGATCACCCTCGCCACGAACCGCGCGGCGCCGGTGCAGGCCGCCGCGGCCCGGGTGCCGGTTTCGCTCGATCAGGCCGGCACGCTGTTCGGCGGCAGACTCGAGCGCAACCCGGTGCAGGACATTCACCTGTTCGGCATCCTCTCGCTCGCGCAGGGCGCAGCGGCCATCGTCAGCGTGGGCGGCGAACCCCCGCGGGCCATTTCGCTCGGCGGCCCGATCGACCAGAACTCCAAACTCTTCGAAGTGCGCCCCCGCTCGATCCTCATCGACCGCCACGGCGTGCACTCCGAAATCTTCCTGCCGCCCAACGCAGCCGGTCCCACCATCTACATGCGCTGAGTTCGGCGCGCCCGGCCTCCCGCGACTTCGTGCGGTTCGTACGCCTTACTGCACGAGGTTGTTCAGCTCGATGATCGGCAGCATCACCGCGAGCACGATCACGAGCACCACGCCCCCCATCGCGAGGATCAGGAGCGGCTCCAGCAGGCTCGTGAGGAACATCGTGCGCCGCTCGAGTTCGCGCGCCTCGCCTTCGGCCGCGCGGTCGAGCATGGTCGTTACATCGCCGGTCGCCTCGCCCGAGCGGATCAGGTGCACGAGCACGGGCGGAAACGTCTTCGTATTGCCAAGCGCCCGAGACAGCGACGTGCCTTCGCGCACACGCACGATGGCTTCGTCGATGTTCGTGCGCATCGCCTTGTTCGAGAGCGTTTCGCCGGCCGCCTGCAGCGCGCGCAGGATCGGCACGCCCGCCGCGCTCAGAATGCCGAGCGTGCTCGCAAAGCGCACCGTGTTGTAGCCGCGCACGAGCTTGCCCGCGAGCGGCGCGGTGAGCATCCAGCGGTCGAATGCGAGACGCGGGCCGGGCCGGCGCAAGGTAGAGCGCACGATCCACGCGACCACGGCCACGGCGATCAGCACCGCCCACCACCACTGCCGCACGAAGCCCGAGAGCGCCATCATCACGATGGTGAGCAAGGGCAGTTGCTGCTTCGTGCTCGCGAACACGTTCACCACCTGCGGCACCACGTAGCTGAGCAGGAACGTGACGATGCCGAACGCGATGATCGTGACGATCGTCGGGTACGTGAAGGCGAGCACGATCTTCTGCTTGAGCGCGTTGCGCTGCTCGATGTAGTCGGCCAGGCGCGACAGCACGATGCCGAGCTTGCCGGTATGCTCGCCCGCGGCCACGAGCGCACGGTAGATGTCCGGGAAGTCGCGCGGGTGCTGCTCGAGGGCGCTGGCGAGCGAATGGCCGCCGAGCACCTCGGCGCGAATGGCCGCCATCAGTTCGCGGATGTAGTCGCGCTCGGACTGCTCGGTGAGCACCGCAAGCGCCTCGCCGAGCGGCAGTCCCGCCACCAGCAGGCTCGCGAGCTGGCGCGTGAGGATCGCCTGCTCGCGCTGCGAGAGCTTGCGCCCGAGCGCGAGCCGTTGCTGGCGCGCGCCGCGGGTGCGGCTCGCGGCGGGTTCGACCACGAGCGGCGTGAGGCCCTGGCCGCGCAGCAGCGCACGCGCGCCGCGTGCACTGTCCGCGTCGAGCACGCCTTTTTGCGCTTTGCCCGTGGCATCGATGGCTTCGAAGCGAAATGCCGGCATGTTGCTGATCGCCCTCGCTTTTATTGAGCGTCCATCTGGTGGTTCATCGTGCGGCCCGTCGTGCGGCGCATTACGCGCCGCCCGTCACGCGCAGCACTTCCTCGAGCGAGGTCCTGCCCGCTTCGACCCAACGCTCGCCGTCTTCACGCAGCGTGCGCATGCCTTGCGCGCGGCCGGCCGCGAAGATCTCCGCATCGGCGGCATTGCGGTGGATGAGGGCGCGAATCGGCTCGTCGATGAGCAGCAGTTCGTACACGCCGCGCCGTCCCGCGTAGCCCGAATGACCGCAGCGATCGCATCCCACCGGATGCCAGCGCTTTCTGCCGTCGTCTTCCACGCGTTCTTCCTTGCATACGGGGCAGAGCTGGCGCACGAGGCGCTGCGCGAGCACGCCGAGCAGGGACGACGCGAGCAGATACGGCTCGACGCCCATGTCGGTCAGACGCGTCACCGCCGAGGCGGCGTCGTTGGTATGGAGCGTGGCGAGCACGAGGTGGCCCGTGAGCGACGCCTGCACGGCGATTTGCGCGGTTTCGAGGTCGCGGATTTCACCGATCATGATGATGTCGGGGTCCTGACGCAGGATCGAGCGCAACGCGCGCGCAAACGTCATGCCGATACGCTCGTTCACCTGGGTTTGCCCGATGCCCGAAAGGTCGTACTCGATCGGGTCTTCCACGGTCATGATGTTGGTCGTAGCCGTTTCGAGCCGCGACATCGACGCGTAGAGCGTGGTCGTCTTACCCGAGCCCGTCGGGCCGGTCACGAGCACGATGCCGTGCGGCTTCGCGATCAGCTGGTCGAACTTGCCGAGCGTGTCGCCGGCCATGCCGAGCGCTTCGAGGTTCAGGCGCTGCGCGTCTTTTTCCAGCAGACGCAGCACCGCGCGCTCGCCGTGGCCCGTGGGCAGCGTGGACACGCGCACGTCCACCGGACGCCCGCCCACGCGCAGCGTGATGCGGCCGTCCTGCGGCAGGCGTTTCTCGGCGATGTCGAGCTGCGCCATGATCTTGATACGCGAGATCAGCGCGCCATGCAGCGCCTTCTTCGGGCGCACGACATCGCGCAGCGTGCCGTCCACGCGAAAGCGCACGACCGATGCGTTCTCGAACGGCTCGATATGAATGTCCGATGCCTGCTCGCGCGCGGCCTGCGTGAGGAGCGCGTTGATCATGCGGATGATCGGCGCGTCGTCTTCGGACTCGAGCAGGTCTTCCACTTCGGGAATGTCCTGCATGAGGCGCGAGAGATCGACTTCGCCTTCCACTTCGCCCACCACCTGCGCGGCGCTGCCGTCCTGGCGCGCATACGCCTGGTTGATGGCCTGCGCGAGTTCGTCGGCCGGTACGCGCACGAGCGCGAACGCGCCGAAGTTGCGCGCGACCTCGGCGATGGCGGCCTGCGAGGTGCGCTCGCTGATCCACACTTCGAGGCCTTCGGCGCGCTGCTGGGCGACCAGAATCTGGCCGCTGCGCGCAAAGCCGTACGGCACGAGGCGCGCGGCAAGCGGCGAGGGCGGCTCGCGGTCCGCTCCGCCGTTGGCCGCAGGCGCGTGCGGCGTGCTCACGGCTGCACCCGCGTGGTGGCAGGCGCCGCCTGTTGCACCGGCGTGGTTTCGACCGGCGCCGTTTGCACGGGTGCGGCGGGCTGCATTTGCACGGCGCTTGCCGGATTCGCGGGCGCCGCGGGCTGCACGCCCAGCGCCTGTTGACGCCGCATCTGGTCGAGGTCGAACAGGTTCAGCGCGGAGCCGCCCTGGCTCGGGCCGACCGGCATCGGCGGCACGACCGGGTCGTCGCGATCCTTGATCAGGTTGTTGTCGGACTTGTATGCGCCCGTCACGCCCTGGATATAGTCGTAGCGATTCGACGTGACCGCCTGCGCCGTGTCGCGGTCGCTGATGATCACCGGACGCAGGAACACCATCAGGTTGGTCTTCTCGCGGGTCTTGTTTTCCGAGCGGAACAGCTGGCCGATCCACGGAATGTCGCCGAGCAGCGGCACCTTGCTGTTGGCGACCTGGTAGTTGTCCTGCATCAGGCCGCCGAGCACTATGATCTCGCCGTTGTCGGCCAGCACCGTCGACTGGATCGAACGCTTGGTGAATTCGGGGCCGGCGGGATTGGTCGTCGCGTTGGTCGTGCCCGTCACGATCGCCGAGTCTTCCGTGTACAGTTGCAGCTTCAGGATGCCGCCGTCGGTGATCTGCGGCTTGATATGCAGCGTCAGGCCCACGTCCACACGATCGTAGGTGTTGAACGCCGTGCTCGCCGTGCCGCTCGTGAGGTTCGAATACGAACCCGTCTGGATCGGCACGTTCGTACCGACGACGATCTTCGCTTCCTGGTTGTCGAGCGTAATGAGGTTAGGCGTGGACAGCACGTTGGCGTCGGCGGTTTGCGAGAGCGCCTGCAGCAAGGCGCCAAGGCCCTGCACGCCGAAGATGTTCTTGATCCAGCCCACGTTCAGGCCCTGCTGGAGGCCGGAAGACCCGAGCGCGTTGGCGAGGCCGCCGGTGCTCGCGGCGGCGGCTGCCGCCGCCGTCAGGTTGACGATGCTGTTGCCGCTGCCCGTCGCGAGATTGGTGCCCGCGTAGACGTTGCCGCTCGCGACCTGCCACTGAATGCCCAGGTTGGCGTTGGTGGTCGAGTTCAGTTCGACGATCAGCGCCTCGATATAGACCTGCGCGCGCCGCGCATCGAGCTGGTTGATCACGGCGCGCAGGTTGCGGTACACCGCGTCCGGCGCCGTGATGATCAGCGAGTTGGTCGCCGCGTCGGCCTGGATCATGCCGCCCGGCTGGTTCTCGTCGCCCTTGTCCTTGTCGCCGCCGAGGAACGGGGCTTCGTTGCTGCCGCCACCGCCGCTGCCGTACGAACTGCCCCCGCCTAGTGAACTCCCCGACGACGTACCGCCGCTGAGCGAGCTCGACGGCAGCGGCGGCGTGCCGGAGGTGCCGGTCGACATGCCGCCGCCGCCGCCGCTGTTGCCTGCCTGGTTGAAGCCGTTCGCATTGCCGGACGACGACGTATCGTTGCCGCCCTTGCCGAGCATGCCGCGCAGCGTCTTGGCGAGCTGCGTGGCGTCGGCATTGCGCAGCGGCACGACGTGAATGTTGCCCGGCATGCTGGTCGGCGCGTCGAGCTGCTTCGAGAGCTGGACCGCCGAGGCCAGGCGTTGCGCGTTCGAAGCGCGCAGCATCAGCGAATTGGTGCGCGGGTCGGCGATGACCGACACCTTCAGCGACGGGTCCGAGGCGCCGATCGCGCCCGGATCGAGCATCTTCGCGATTTGCGGCGCGATGTCGAGCGCATTGGCGTTGTGCAGCGGTACCACCTGGACCTGCTGGCCGGCGGCCGAGTCCACACCCGCGATGATCGAAGCGATGCGGCGCACGTTGTCCGCATAATCGGTCACGATGAGCGTGTTGTTGGCCGGGTAGGCGGCGATGGTGTTGTTCGGCGAGATCAGCGGGCGCAGCACCGGCAGCAGGTTGTTCGCCGACTCGTGTCTGAGCGTGAACACCTGGGTTACCACCTGGTCGCCACGCGCGGTCGGCGCGTTGCCCACGTAGGTCGGCACGCCCTGCAGCTTGGCGTCGGCTTCCGGCACCACCTTCAGGACGCCGTGATCCTGCACGAGCGCGAAGCCTTGCATGCGCAGCGCCGACTGCAGGGTCTTGAGCGCCTGGTCTTCAGGTACGGGATTCTCGGAGACGAGATTGAGCTGCCCCTTCACGCGGGGATCGACGATGATCGTTTTGCCGGTGGCGGCGCCAATTGCCTTCGCCACCTGATCGATGTCGGCGTTGACAAAATTGAGCGTGACCTGCGCATAGGCAAGCTGTGCCGTAATCAGTCCGCTCACGAGCAGCGCCGTGGCGACGCGACGCAAAGCCATACGATTTCTTCTCATGGGTGTCTTATCGAAGCCAGCGGCAGACGCGCGCGGCTATTCGTCCTCGACGTACGGCTGTGGGGCCGATTCGCCTGTGCTTTCCTGACTAGTGCCGACGCCGGCTCTCCTCGGCCCGGACGTCCGTCAGTCAACAAAAGATGAAACAGTAGCAGTTTTTCGTGTCGAATTTGTCACAAAAAATGGCTCTCCGGGGAATTCTTCTAATCGCCGAGCCGCGCCAGCCGGTAATCCCAAGCTGTTTGTAAGCATGCATGCCTCGCGAGCGAGAGCGCGTGGACTTCAATTGGCTCGAAGCGCTGCGCCTTGTCTGAGCAGCCAGCTTGACGCGTCATCAGTGACCGGTATCATACGAGCGGCCCGAAGGATGGCCAACGCGCGTTTCCCCCTGTCTTTATGTGGGAATTCCCGCATTGCGCGCCAGAAATCAGACCGGCTCGCGAGAGATTGCGTCATTCTGCAGGCTGTGCCGTTCGTCTCCGGGCTTGTCCTTTTGCTTGTCTTTTGCTTGCCCTTTTGTCAGTTTCCGCGCGAGTCGCCATGCCTAACGTCTGGTCCGCTACGCTTGCCGCCGCCGTGGTGCTCGTCACCGCGAGCGTCAGCACGCTCGCGCACGCGGATTGTTTCGACGAGGCCGCGCGCTACCAGAAGGTCAATCCGCTGATCCTGCGCGCCATTGCGTGGCAGGAGTCGCACAACCGTCCCGACGCAGTACACAGGAATGCGAACGGTTCGATCGACTACGGCGTCATGCAGATCAATTCGGTGCATCTGCCCGTGCTCTCGCAGTACGGCATTTCGCAAAGCACGCTCATGGAGCCGTGCAAGAACGTCTATATCGCCGCGTGGCATCTGCGCCAGAAGATGAACAAGTACGGCAACACGTGGGCTGCCGTCGGCGCTTACCATTCCGAAACGCCGACGCTGCGCGACCTCTACGCGCAGCAGATCGCAGACATTCTGCGCAAGTGGCATCTCATGCAATAGCGCGCTTGAGCGCGTGCTGAGCGCTCACAGCATGCTCGCGCCCTGAATGCGGCGGCACGCGTGCCCTGCGTGGCGCGCGCGCATGGTGCAAAATGCTGGCTGACGCCGCACCCTTACGAGGATTTCGATCCTTTCGCGCGGCGCGCCTCCCGACTCACTTTCTGCACCAAACTGCGATGAACCAGCCGCCACTGCCCGTCACCGTGCTCTCGGGTTTTCTGGGCGCGGGCAAGACCACGCTGCTCAACCATATCCTGTCGAACCGCGCAGGCCTGCGCGTGGCGGTGATCGTCAACGACCTCGCCTCGGTGAACATCGACGCCGCGCTCGTGCGTGACGCCTCGGCACTCTCGCGCGTGGAAGAGCGCGTGGTCGAATTGTCGAACGGCTGCATTTGCTGCACGCTGCGCGACGACCTGCTCACCGAGATCCAGCGCCTCGCCGATCCGGCTCGCGCCGGCCAGCGCTTCGACGCCATCGTGATCGAATCGACCGGCGTGGCCGAGCCCATGCCGATCGCGGAAACCTTCACGTTCGCCGGCGACGACGGCATCGCGCTCGATGAATTCGCGCGTCTCGACACGATGGTCACCGTCGTCGACGCATTCAACTTCCTGCGCGACTACGCGAGCGCCGACCAGCTTGCGCAGCGCGGCGTGGCAGCGAGCGAGGAAGACGACCGCGCGATCGTCGAACTGCTCGTCGATCAGGTGGAGTTCTGCGATGTGCTCGTGCTCAACAAGGCCGACCTCGTGAGCGACGACGAACTCGCACGCCTGCAGCACATTCTCGCGCGCATCAATCCGCGCGCGGTGCAGGTGGTGAGCCGCTTCGGCAACGTGCCGCTCGAGGAGGTGATCAACACCGGCCGCTTCGATTTCGATGCGGCATCGAGCGCGCCGGGCTGGCTCGCCTCGCTGCACGACCATGACCATTGCGATGACCCGGCGCATTGCCACGATCCGGCGCATACGCCTACGTCGCGCAGCGAAGCCGATGAATACGGCATCAGCAACTTCGTGTATCGCGCACGCCGCCCGTTTCATCCCGAGCGCTTCTGGGCGCTGCTCAACCAGGAATGGAAGGGTGTGCTGCGCTCGAAGGGTTTCTTCTGGCTCGCCACGCGCAACGACGTGACGGGCACGCTCTCGCAGGCGGGCGGCGTGTGTCGTCACGGTCCCGCTGGCACGTGGTGGGCGGCGCTGCCGCGCGAGGAATGGCCGCAGGACGCCGAACTCGAAAAGGAAATCGCCGCCGACTGGCAAGGCGATCTCGACGACCCGAGCGTCGGCGATCGCCGTCAGGAGCTGGTGATGATCGGCGTGGATCTCGAGCGCGACGCATGGCGCGCGAAGCTCGATGCCTGCCTTCTCACTGATGCGGAATACGCGGCAGGCCCCGAAGCCTGGCTGGGCTACGCCGACCCGTTCCCGTCGTGGGAGCTCGACGACGACGATCACGATCACGATCATGATCACGGCGATCACGACGAGATCGTCCACCGTCCCGCCTGACCGGAACGACGCGCTCAACGAACAACGGCGCCGCAAAAATGCGGCGCCGTTTGCTTTTTCGCCAGCGATGCATGCACCTCGCAGGCGAAAAAAAACCCGCCAGGGGCGGGTGTCAACTTAAAGCGGCAATGCCTTAGCGCTTGTTGACGGCGTCCTTGAACGCCTTGCCAGCCGTGAACTTGACGGTCTTGGCAGCGGGAATCTTGATGGTTTCGCCGGTCTTCGGGTTACGGCCCGTACGGGCTGCGCGCTTGCCCGAACCGAAGCTGCCGAAGCCGATCAGCTGAACCGCATCACCTTTCGACACAGCCTTCTTGACCACTTCGAGGAGCGTGTCCAGCGTCTCGCCGGTTTGTGCCTTGCTAGCGCCCGTCTGTGCTGCGACGGCGTCGATCAGTTCCTGTTTATTCATTGAGAAGTTCCTTTCTGTGTTTAGGTTGACACGAACAGCGCGAACGCGCCGATTATACGGACGCGTGCCGCGCCGTCGAGCAGCGACGGACCCGGAGCACCCCGGCGTTTTCGCGTTGCGGCGACTAGCGTGTGTCTGATGCCGCAACGTCCGTGCTGCCGCTTCCCTGGGCGGCGCTTGCTATGATAGCGCAGCGCAAACCCAATAACGACAAGGGTTTCGAAGATTTCGCGCGGGAAATGCGGGTTTTTTGGAGCTTGTAGACCTTTTTGGGGTGTCCACCACCGCAAATCCCCCCGCCTGCGACGTTTTTCCCGCCGCACGCGTTGCGCCGCGCCAACGCAGCATGCGCGCAAACGCCGGCCCGGCAAGCGTTTGCGGCAACGCGATCCGCCTTCGTCACACGCTTTTTCCAGCCGCGCTGCTTGTCCGTTTTCTCCTCACCTCTGGCTTCGCGTTCCTCATGACCGCCACCCTGACACCCGCCACGCTCGCCTTCCGGGAAGACGGCACGCCGTTTTCGCCCATCTATGGCGACGTTTATCACAGCACTGCCGGCGCATTCGCACAGGCTCAAGCCGTCTTTCTGAAAGGCAACGCGTTGCCGCAGCGCTGGCAAGACAGGCGGATCTTCACCGTGGTCGAAACCGGCTTCGGCATGGGCGTGAACTTTCTCGCCACGTGGTCGGCATGGCGCGACGATCCGGCGCGCTGCGAACGCCTGCATTTCGTTTCGGTGGAAAAGCATCCGTTCGCGCGCAACGACCTGAAAAGTGCGCTCGACGCAGTCGTTGCACACGCACGCGAAGCGCCGCTCGCGCACGAACTCGTGAACGCCTGGCCGATGCTCGTGCCGGGCACCCATCGCCTCGAATTCGAGGGCGGACGCGTCACGCTCACGCTCGCTTTCGGCGATGCACTCGAGGTATTTCCCAAAATGTGGATGCGCGCCGATGCGATCTACCTCGACGGCTTCGCTCCGGCGAAGAATTCCGAACTCTGGTCGCCGGTCGTTTTCAAGGCGCTCGCGCGCATCGCCGGCGAGGACGCCACCTTCGCGACCTGGAGCAGTTCGGGCGACGTCAAGCGCGCGCTGGAGCAAAACGGCTTCGAATACCGCAAGGTGGAAGGCTTCAACGGCAAGTGGGCGATGCTGGTCGGACGCTTCGCGCCGCGCTGGCGCGTGCGCCGCTACGAGCCGCCGCTGCCGCTTGCGCTGCGCGAGCGGCACGCCGTCGTCGTGGGAGCGGGACTCGCCGGCTGCGCGCTCGTCGAGCGGCTGGCCGTGCGCGGCTGGCGTGTGACGCTCATCGAACGCAACGCCGCGCCCGCGCTCGAGGCATCGGGCAATCCGGCCGGCGTGTTTCATCCGCTGATTTCGCGTGACGACAGCAGCGCGTCGCGCATCACGCGCGCGGGGTTTCTCTACGCGCTGCAACGCTGGGCCGCGCTCGAAGCCACCGGCCACGTGCCCAGGCGCTCGCACGCCGGCTTGCTCCATCTCGCCACTGACGACGAATCGCGCGCCGTCGCCGCCGCGCTGGAATCGTTCGGCTATCCCGAAGAATTCGTGCACGCCGTCACGCGCGAGCAAGCCCAGGCGCTGGCCGGCGTCGCGCTCAATCAGGGCGGGTGGTTCTATCCGCAGGGCGGCGCAATCGACCCGGCAACGCTCTGCCGCGCCCAATGCGCCTTCGCCGCCGCGCTGCCCGGCGCGCAGGTCGAGACACGTTTCGGTGTGCGTATCGGTCACATTGCCCGCGCCGGCGAACAGGAATCCGGTGAATGGCAGGTGTTCGACGATGCCGGACGGCTCGTCGCCCAGGCAGCCGCGGTGATCTTCGCCAACGCCCAGGACGCCTCGCGCGCCGCCGCGCTCGCACATGCGTCCACCCGCATCGTGCGCGGCCAGCTCACGCTCGTCGATCCCAGCCCGCTCGCGAACCTGCGCGTACCCGTGATCGGCGAGGGCTATGCGGTGCCGCTCGACGGCGGCGTTACGCTCGCGGGCGCCACCTACGAAGTCGACGACGCCGACGACGCGCTGCGCGCCGCCGGCCATACCGAGAACATCGAACGTGTCGCGCACATGCTTCCCGGGCTTGCCGCGGCCCAGCGCGAGGGCGAGCGCGATTTCGCGGGCCGCGTGGCGTTCCGCTGCGTCACCAGCGACCGCATGCCGATGCTCGGCCCGCTCGCCGACGAAGACGCCGCCCGCCGCGACGCCCCGCGTCTGGCCGGCGCATGGCCGCTCGACCTGCCGCGCGCAAGCGGCCTCTACGGCGCGTATGCGTTTGGCTCGCGCGGGCTCGTGTGGGCGGGGCTCGGGGCGGAGCTGATCGCGTCCCAGCTGGAAGGCGAGCCCTGGCCGCTGGAGCGGGAACTTGCGGACCAGCTGGATCCGGCGCGCTTCCTCCAGCGCGCCTTGCGCCAGCGCAGTCTTTGATCGCCCCACACGGGAAAGCGCCGCCCAGGTTATCCACGCCAATCTGTGGATAACCGCGCGAGTTGCCAGCGAATCGAGTGTGGAAGCGGTGTGGACGTAAACGGGGTAACTCAGCACGCCCCGTTCCAGGCCCAAAAGTTACTCTTCGAAGTGCGCATGGACCGCACATGCTTTGCGCGCGGTTGTGCGAACGCCAACTCCCGGATTCCTTTCAGTAAACCCCGGTTATCCACAGGAAATCCAGGCCCTTGTTAACTTCTACTACGTATACATACGGTAAACAGTAAACCCCAAGCTAGCGCCATCGCTGTCGGCAAAAACCATCCAGCCGGGGCTTGAAAAACCAGACGAAGCCGCCCGCCCAGGCGGTCATTTTTTCCGCATACGTCGCCAAAAGCGCACAATGAGGACGCTATTACCGTCTTTGTCGATGCTTTCGATGCGGTGGGGCAATTGCAAAAAAGCTATGGCACAATCGCCGTTCTTTCCGCGTCAAATGCCGCAGCAGACGGTCGACGCATCCAAGGAACGGTTGCCCCTCATCCTGAATCTGAGTGCTCAGGGTAGACGGCAGCGTTCGTTCATCCAACGCGGGCGCAGCCACACCACACGCAAGCGCCCGTACCGGCTGTTCGCCGCACCGCCATGTGCCGGCTGCTTTGTCGCAGCGTTTTGCCGCACGGTTCGTCCGCACTCGCCGCAGGGAGCGCGTATCCGCGCCAGCTCGCCCAATCGTCATATCGTCGGGCCAGCCGGCTGCATCGATTGGCGCAGCGCCAGGCGCAGAGCAAGCCGACAACGGACGGGGAGTAGAGGTGTCGTTCGCCTCGTGCGGCACGCGGCTTGCCTGTTAGCCGGTCGTATGTCGATCCAACGTCGGACAGCCGGATTCGATCCCACGCAAGATGTCGTTGCCAAGGAGAAGCCACCACGATGAAGTCGGCGTTTTCGTTTTTTCCCGCCTGGCCGTTGCAGCTCGACGGAATTTTCTGGGCCGGGCTCGCGCTGCTCGCCGCCGGTTTGTGCGGCGAGCTTTGTTATCGGGCGTGGCGCTTGCCGCGGATCTCGGGCTATGGGGTGATCGGGCTCATTGCCGGATCGGCCGGGTTCGGCGTGATCGACGCCGATGTCGGCACGGCCGCGCGGCCGCTGCTCGACGTCGCGCTCGGCCTGCTGCTGTTCGAACTGGGCAGCCGTCTCGACCTGCGCTGGATCCGCCGCAATCCCTGGCTCATCCTGTCGAGCCTTGCCGAGTCCTCGCTCACCTTCGTGCTCGTGCTCGCGGTGCTGCTGTTCCTTTCCGTGCCGACGATGATCGCGCTCGTCGTGTCGGCGATCGCCATGGCGACGTCGCCTGCCATGGTGATCCAGCTCAAGACTGAGCTGCGCGCAGAAGGCCAGGTCACGCAGCGCCTGCTCACGCTCACGGCGCTCAACAGCATGTATGCGGTGATCGTGGAAAAGCTCGCCTCGACCTGGCTGCATCAGGAGATGTACGGCAACGTGTTCGCGACGATCCTGCAGCCGCTTTATCTGCTGATCGGCTCGCTGATTCTCGCGTTCGTGCTCGCCCGTGCTTGCACGCTGTTTTACCGCCGGCTGAGCCCGCAGGACGAGCACTCGTTCGTCGCGCTCTTCGGCCTCGTGCTGCTGGCGATCGCCATTGCGCACCTGCTCAAGCTCTCGACGATCCTGAGCCTGCTTGCCGCGGGCATCATCGTGAAGAATCTGGAGCCGCGTCCGCAGCTGTGGCCGCAGCATTTCGGCACGGCCGGATGGCTGCTCACGGTGATTCTGTTCGTGCTCACGCTCACCGCCTTCGAGTGGCACGACATTCTCGTGGGCGGCGCGGCGGCGGCGGGGCTGATCGTCGCCCGTGTCGCGGCCAAGCTCGTCGGCGTGCTGATGTTCGCGAAGCCGAGCGGGCTGCACTGGAAGCAGGGTGTGGCGCTCGGCCTTGCCTTGACGCCGATGTCGGCACTCGCGCTGCTGCTCGTCGAGGACACCTACGAGCTCTATCCGACGTTCGATCCGCGCCTGCGCGCGATCATTCTTTGCTCGATCGTCGTGCTGCAGCTCTTCGGCCCCTGGGTGGTCTATCGCGCGCTCGCGCTCGTCGGCGAACGCGGCGAAAAATGAATCTCGCGGCGCGCGCGGCCGGCGGCTTGCGCGCGACGCCCCGACAGGAAACGCCATGTCACTTGAAACGTTTGTCGATTCGAAGCCGTTTACGTTCGGCGTCGAACTCGAAATGCAGATCGTCAACACGCACGACTACGATCTGACCAAGGCGGGGAGCGACCTCATGCGCCTCGTCAAAGATCAGGAGATTCCGGGCAACATCACGCCCGAAATCACCGAAAGCATGATCGAACTCTCCACCGGCATCTGCACGAATCACGAGCAGGCTGTGGCCGATCTGCGCAAGATTCGCGACACGCTCGTCGCCGCGGCCGATCGTCTCAACGTCGGCCTGTGCGGCGGCGGTACCCACGCGTTCCAGCAATGGAGCGACCGGCGCATCGTCGATACGCCGCGCTTTCAGTATCTGTCCGAACTGTACGGCTACCTGGCGAAGCAGTTCACGGTGTTCGGCCAGCACGTGCATATCGGCTGCCCGGATGCGGACAGCGCGCTCTTCCTGCTGCACTCGCTTTCGCGCTTCATCCCGCATTTCATCGCGCTCTCGGCGTCGTCGCCCTATGTCCAGGGGGTGGACACCGGATTTCATTCGGCACGACTGAATTCCGTGTTCGCGTTTCCGCTGTCGGGCCGCGCGCCGTTCGTGCTGAGCTGGGAGGAGTTCAAGGAGTACTTCTCGAAGATGGTGCACACGGGCGTTGTCAACAGCATGAAAGACTTCTACTGGGACATCCGCCCGAAACCCGGTTTCGGTACGATCGAGGTGCGCGTGATGGATACGCCGCTTTCGGTGGAGCGCGCCGCCGCGATCGCCTGCTACATCCAGACGCTCGCGCGCCATCTGCTCACCGATCGACCGATCGCGCCGCTCGAGGACGACTACCTCGTGTACACGTTCAACCGATTCCAGGCGTGCCGCTTCGGCCTCGCCGGCACCTGCGTGAATCCGCAAACGGGCGAGCGCCGCACGATTTCCGAAGACATCCTCGAAACGCTGGACCGGATCGCCCCGCACGGCGAAGTGCTCGGCTCGACGCGCGCGCTCACCGAAATCGGCACGATCGCCCGCGCGCAGAACAACGACGCCACGTGGCTGCGCAGCGTGGTGGCCGAGGAAAAATCGCTGCATGAAGCGGTGCGCCAGCAGTGCCTGCGCTGGCGCGCCTGATGGGAATCGAAAAGAGGGAGCCGGCGGACAGACAGGACCACTGACCGATTTTTGCGGGGGGCAGGAGGTGTCGGAAGCACGCCCCGCGCCGGCAAAACAGGATGCAAGGGCAGCTTTCGGGCTGCCCTTCGTGCTTTGGGGGACCGGAAAACCGGCAGGCAGGGTGTGAAAAGCGGGCCAAAAAAGGGTTGCGTTGGTTCCGCACGCCAATTTTTTCGAGCTGGACGAAAATTTTTTTGCCGCCTTCGAGGTACCTGGGGGTTCTTATTTTTTTGACCTGGGTCCCGACATGGTCCATATTCAAGGACAAATAGCCCAGGCCTTTGTGGGTAACCTTCGTTTTCCCTGCAAACTCAATGGACTACGTAATGATTGGTTAGGCCCGATCGGGCAGATTCCAGTTGCGTTCGAGACAGAAATCCGCGATAACCTGCATGGGTCGCGGGGCGACGACGGCGAGCAGCGAGGAACCTGTACACAAGGCAATAGCGTGCTTATCAACGGGTTATCCACAATTCACGTTGGATAAGTTAGCTGTGCGATTTGCCGCTCTCGCATAGAATGTCGGTTTGCTGCACTGGCGTCGGGACTTGAAGGATGTTTTCGGGGCCTGCGGCAAGAAACATGACAGTGCAACGCATACGATGACGTATGCGAAGCAGGATTTTTTGAGATGGTGCGGCGCTCGGGGAACCGGGCGCCAGCGTTCCCACAGGCCGTCGGTCAAAGCGGCGGCTGACGATGCAGCGCAAGCTGCCAATAACCAGCGAAAGACTATGAGCGAAGGCGTATACGGAGAGCAGGCAGCCGGGCGGGTGACCCATAGCCTGCTGCGACTTAGCACGGCAATGCGGAGCCAGGCGTGGGACTGGGCCGAAGGGGCAGGCCTCACGCCTACCCAGGGCGAAATTCTCGTGCTGCTGATGCAGCGTAAGGGGCCGATGCGCCTCGGCGAGATCGCGCGTGAAACGGCCCTCACGGCCGCGACCACCAGCGATGCGGTGAGCACGCTCGAAACCAAGGGGCTCGTCGAAAAGCGCCGTGCGCTCGACGACGGCCGCGCGCTCGCGGTGCGTCTCACCTCGCGCGGCCGCACGGCGGCGAAAAAGGCCTCGCAGTGGCCCGACTTCCTGTCGAAGGCGGTCGGCACGCTGAAGGCGGACGAGCAGTCCACGCTGTATCGCTCGCTGCTCAAGACGGTTTATCTGCTCGAATCGCAGGAAACCAGCCCGCAGCACCGCATGTGCCTGACCTGCTCGCATTTCGAGCCGAGCAAGAACCCGAAGAAGACGCCGCATCACTGCCAGCTCCTGAATATCGACATGGCTGACACGGATCTGCGTCTCGATTGCTCGGTCTACGAACAGGCCGACGTGACGACCCAGAAGAAAAACTGGAAGATCTTCGCGGTTTAAGGCCGAAGCTGCGCCGCCGCCCCCATGCGGGCGGCGCGCGCAACGCATGTAATGCACGGTAATGCAAAGCATCGCGCGGTCGTTGGCGTGCGGACTTTGCGTGCATCAAACGCGTGCATGGCAATTTGCGTAGTTCTCGCAAGTATTTGCCACAAGTATTTGCCACAAGTATTTGCCACAAGTTTTTGTCACAAGTTTTTGTCACGACCGTTGGCGCAAACGTTCGCAGGCGCCGTGAAAAAGCGGTGACGTGCATGCCGTCCACAGCCGACCCGGGAATGTGCCGATGAATCGCGAAGTATTGGCTGTGCGCCATGTCTATTTCGAGGACCTCGGCAGCTTCGAGCGCGTGCTCGGCGACCGCGGCCGCCCCGTGCGCTACGTCGATGTCGGCTTCGCCCGCGTCGGCGCGCTCAATCCCTTGTCGGCGTCGCTCATGGTCGTGCTCGGTGGACCGATCAACGCGTGCGACGACGCGCGCTATCCCACCCTCGTTTCCCTTGCCGCGATGATCGAAAAGCGCATCGCGGCGGGTCTGCCTACGCTCGGCATCTGCCTCGGCGCGCAGCTCATTGCGCGCGTGCTCGGGGCGCGCGTGTATGCGGGACCCCAGCCCGAGATCGGCTGGACGCCGCTCACGCTCACCGACGCCGGCCGCGCCTCGCCGCTGCAGCACCTCGACGGCGCGGCGACCTCCATGCTGCACTGGCATGGCGATACCTTCGATCTGCCGCAGGGCGCCACGCGGCTCGCTTCCACGCCGCTCTGCGAGAACCAGGCGTTTGCCTGGAGCGATAACGTGCTCGGCCTGCAATGCCACCCCGAAGTGCGCGCCGACCGCTTCGAGCCCTGGCTGATCGGTCATGCCGCCGAAATCGCCGGCGCGGGCGTGGACGTGAACGCGCTGCGCGACGACACGGCGCGCCACGGGCCGCTCCTCGAAGCGCAGGCGAGCCGCATGTTCGGCGAATGGCTCGATGCCGTCGACGCCCAGATGGCCGCGCGCCAACCCTGACGCGCGCCTGAACCGAGCCTGATCCACTTCGCGCCGGCGCACGCGTCGTGTGCCTTGTCGAACGCGTGAAAAAAGCGCGTGCTATTCTCGGACGCTTCTGCCAACCGTCCGGGGACCTCCCATGAGCAAGCTCTTCAGTCCGCTCGAACTGCGTGGCGTGACGCTCCCCAATCGCATCGTCGTTTCGCCGATGTGCCAGTACTCCGCCGAGCGCGGCGAAGCCAACGACTGGCACATGATCCATCTCGGCCACCTGGCGCTTTCGGGCGCCGCGATGCTCTGCATCGAAGCGACGGCCGTCGAACCGGACGGCCGCATCACGCCGGGCTGTCTCGGCCTGTGGGACGACGTGACCGAAGCCGCACTCGAGCCCGTGATCGCCGCTATCCGCCGCCACTCGCCGATCCGCATCGCCATGCAGATCTCGCACGCGGGTCGCAAGGCGTCGAGTCATGTGCCCTGGGAGGGCGGCCAGCTGATTCCGGTCGCCGACGGCGGGTGGCTGCCGCACGCGCCTTCGGCGCTCGCGCACAAGGAAGGCGAGGCGCCGCCGCTCGCACTCGACGTCGCGGGTCTGAATCGCGTGCGCGATGCGTTCGTGGCCACGGCGCGCCGCGCTGCGCGTCTTGGCATCGACGCCCTCGAAATCCACGCGGCGCACGGCTATTTGCTGCACCAATTTCTCTCGCCGATCGCGAACCAGCGCAGCGACGAATACGGCGGCTCGCGCGAAAACCGCATGCGCTTTCCGCTCGAAGTGTTCGACGCGGTGCGCGCCGAATTTCCTGCCGATCGCCCGATCGGCGTGCGCGTTTCGGCAACGGATTGGGTCGATGGCGGCTGGACTCCCGAGGACACCGTCGTCCTCGCGCAGGCGCTCAAGGCGCGCGGCGCGGACTGGATCGACGTGTCGTCGGGCGGCGTGTCGCCGCTGCAGAAGATCGCGCTCGAGCCCGGCTATCAGGTGCCGTTCGCGCGCAAGGTGAAGGCCGAAACGGGCATGACGACGATTGCGGTGGGCCTCATCACCGACGCCTTGCAGGCCAATCAGATCATCGAAGACGGCGAGGCCGACTTGATCGCGATGGCGCGCGCGATGCTCTACGATCCGCGCTGGCCATGGCACGCCGCGGCGCAACTCGGCGCGAGCGTGAGCGCGCCGCCGCAATACTGGCGCTCGCAGCCGCGCGAGTTGAAGAAGCTGTTCGGCGAGACGACGCTCGGCCAGCGCTGAGACACGCTGCGCGTGGCGGTTTCTCACGGCGCATATGGGTTGAACGAAAGAGGCGCGAGCGTGTACGATGCCGTCTGTGGCGCGCCGGGCGTCGCACGAGCGCGGCGCCCAATCGGCGCCGCGTTTGCGTACGGAGCGCGACGAGCCGGGATGCAAGGGCCGATGCAAGGCCAGGCAGACCGCCAGGCACGGCTTCATGAGAGAGCCGCGGGCGGCGCGCGGAGGGACAGGTTCCACGCCGCCTGTCATGACCGGGACAGTCTCCCCCAGTACTTCACAAGGATTCATTCAATGAGTGAACGCAGGATCGTCGTGCGCCAGTCGGGCGTGCACGGCAAGGGCGTGTTTGCGGCGGTTCCCATTGCGACCGGCGAACGACTGATCGAATACAAGGGCGAGCGCATCTCCTGGAAGGAAGCGCTGCGGCGTCATCCGCATAATCCTGACGAACCGAATCACACGTTCTATTTCGCGCTGGACGACGGCGACGTGATCGACGGCAAGGTGAAGGGCAACAGCGCGCGCTGGATCAATCATTCGTGCGCGCCGAATTGCGAAGCCGAGGAAATCGAAGGACACGTCTATATTCATGCGCTGCGCGATATCGCTGAAGGCGAGGAGCTTTTCTACGACTACGGCCTCGTGATCGACGCGAAGCAGACGAAGAAGCTCAAACGCGAATACGAATGCCGATGCGGCGCCCGCAAGTGTCGCGGCACGATGCTCGCGCCGCCCGACGACGACAAGTCCGGGAAGGGCGCGAAAGCGTCGAAAGGCAAGAGCAAAAAGAAGAAGTAAACGGCGCAGCGCGCGTCGCACCGTATCAAGCATAAGGGCCGCATGAGCGGCCCTTGTCGTTTTCCCGGCACCTGCAGCGTCAGAGATCGATGCTCGCCTGGTGGCTCGGTTTCTTCTCGCGCGGCGCCTCGCCGGCCTCGACCGTATGCAGGTGGGCGGCCTCGAAGGCGGCGGCCTCCTTGCTGTCACTGCGGTCTTTGGCGTCCTTGCCGCCAGGGATGCCGCGATGCGCGAGCGGCACACGCACGATGAAACGCGCGCCGCCTTCGGGCGCATCTTCGTAATGCACACTTCCCCGGTGCAGCGTCATGATGTCGTGGACGATCGCGAGGCCCAAGCCCGCGCCGCTATCGACACCACTTTCGCTCTGACCGTCGCCGCGGAAGAAGCGCTTGAAGAGATCCGCCTGCTGCGAAGCGGGCACGCCGCCGCCGTTGTCTTCCACGACGATCTCGGCCATCGGCACGCCGTCCGCGGAGGACTGCGAAACGGTGACGGTGATGCGCGCGCCTTCGAGACGCACGGGCGGCAAATACTTGAGCGCGTTGTCGAGCAGATTCGCGATGACCTCGTGCAGCAGCACGGGGTTGCCGCGCACCATCAACGGCGTGTCGTTTTCGGGATCGTCGAGGCGCTGGAAGCCGAGGTCGACGTGGCTCGCCAGCGCCCGCGGCACCCACTCGGCGCCTGTTTCGAAGGCGAGCGCGGCCATGTCGATATCGACGAAGCGCGCAGCCTGTTCACCCGGCTCCGCACGCGCGAGCGAAAGCAGTTGATTGGACAGACGCACCGCGCGGTCGGCGGCCGCACGCAGCTCGCGCACCGCGTCGGTGACCTTCTGCGGCTCGCGCGCGTTCACGGCCTGCTCGGCGTGCAGCTTCACCGCCGTGAGCGGTGTACGCAGCTGATGGGCGGCGTCGGCGATGAACTTGCGCTGCGCGTCGAGCGCGGTCTTCAGGCGGCCGAGCAGCGCGTTCAGCGCGCCCGTGAGCGGACGGATCTCGACGGGCACGTAGGTCTCGTCCACCGGTTCGAGGGACGTGTGCGTCTGGCGGTTGAGCGAGTCGGCGAGCGCGGTGAGCGGGTTGAGCTGCTGGTTGACCACGCGCCACACGATGACCCAGCCGGCGAGCAGCAGGAGCAGCAACGGCATCATGATCGCGACCAGAAACTCGGCCGCGATGCGAAAGCGATGGTGCACCGGCTGACCGACTTCCACGACGATCGGATTGCCATGCGCCTGCGGCACGCGCACCTGGGCGACACGCACGGTTACGCCCTGATAAATCGTTTCGAACACGTACGCGTAGTGCATGCGGCGCACGTTGGTGCCCTGCAGCGGCAGGTCATGGTCGCCCGCGATTTCCGTTTCGCCGTTGCTGATGCGATAGACGAGGTCCTCGACGGGGTCGGAAAACATCGCCTGGGCGAGCGGTGGGACGATATTGGCAGCATCGTCGCCGGCGATCTGGATCTGCCGGGAGATGGCCGTGGCGAGGTCGGCGAGTGAGCGGTCGACCACGTGCTGCGTGTACTGCCAGGCGAGCCAATAGGCGATCAGGCCGCTCATCAGCGCGAGCAGCGAAAGCGGGGCGGCGAGGCGCCGTAGCAGCGTGCGCCGCAGGCTCGTCGCGGCAGGTGAGGGCATGATGGCTTCGGGGCGAATGATGAATCGTAGGTGCGGCGGCGTGCGCGGCACGGGACCGATCCATTGTACGCGGGCCGCGGGCGTGGCGGCTGATGCGCCAGTGAGACGCCAGAAGCCGGCGCTTACAAGCGCAAACGGCGGCGGATTGCTCCGCCGCCGCTGGCTGCCCAGAAAAACGAGGCGGATCAGGCCGCCTGGCGGATTTCCTGCAGCAGATAGCCGAAGCCGCGCACCGTGACGATCTCGACACGGCAGTTTTCCAGCTTCTTGCGCACCCGGTGCACGTAGACTTCGATCGCGGTGTCGCCGAGGTCGCCGCCGAAGTGCGTGAGGTGGTCCTGCAGTTGCGCCTTGCTCACCACGCGGCCGTGACGCAGCAGCAGCATTTCGAGCACCGCGAACTCACGCGGCGAGAGTTCGAGCGGCTTGTCGTCGTTGAAGATGCGGCGATCGACGCCCGACAGGCGCACGCCGCCGAGCGACACTTCGGGGCGCGGCACGTCGCCGTGCGGCCCGCTGCGGCGCATCACGGCGCGAATGCGCGCTTCGAGTTCGGCCGGTTCGAACGGCTTGAGCATGTAGTCGTCGGCGCCGGAATTCAGGCCCTGGACGCGGTCGTTCAGTTCGTCGCGCGCGGTGAGCACGATCACGGGCGTATGCCGGTTGCTCTGGCGAAAGCGCGAAAGCAGCGTCATGCCGTCGATGCCCGGCAGCCCCAGATCGAGGATCACGAGCTCATGGCGATTCTGCGTGAGGGCCTGTTCGGCGAAGATGCCGTCGTGGACCATGTCGACCGTAAAGCCGGCTTGTTCGAGGCTGGACTGGATACCGCGTGCGATAGGGCGGTCGTCTTCGATCAGAAGGAGTCGCATGGGATTCGCTCAAGTACAATGGGTTTTAGCGTTCAGGCACGCAGTTCGCGAAGCGTCGCTTGCTGGTCTCGAGGCACAGCCCGACGGTTGCGCGATCACGATCCACATGTCCGATATTTCAATCACCGAACTCGAAGCCGCGATCAACTTCTGGCGCAACCGCTCGCCTTCGATTGGCGATGAACTCGCGTTGTGCCAGGAGGCAAGTGCGCTCTCCAAGCCTTATGCGCTGCTGATTGTACAGCGTCAGAACACCATATCACCGGAACGTTTAGACCCGATTGCCCGCGCTGCCTGGGAGTCTTACGTATCCATCAAGAATAGCCTTCAAAGCTGAAGGTTTGAAGGCCCCGCACCCTGCATTATGCTTTCACGGCGCGCTGTGCGCTCGCTGTGTGCACTCGCCGTGCGCACAGCGTACCCATGATTAGTACCGCTGCTTATGCGCTGAGCGGCCCCGGCGCGATCGAGTCGATGAAGCGCGCGAGTTCGA
Source organism: Paraburkholderia sp. BR10936 (assembly GCF_040965735.1). Lineage (NCBI taxonomy): Bacteria > Pseudomonadati > Pseudomonadota > Betaproteobacteria > Burkholderiales > Burkholderiaceae > Paraburkholderia > Paraburkholderia sp. BR10936. The sequence goes on along the minus strand of NZ_JBFRCM010000003.1, from coordinate 199,212 downwards.
TGTCGCGCGAGGTGAGGCCGTCGGCTTCGTGGGTGGAAAGCGTGATCTCCACACGGTTGTAGACGTTGAACCACTCGGGGTGGTGGTTCATCTCCTGCGCCTTGATGGCGACGCGCGTCATGAAGCCGAACGCTTCATTGAAGTCGGCGAAGCGGAAATGGCGCTGGATCGCATCGCGGCCGGCGACGGCCTGCCAGCCGCGCAGGTCGGCGAGTTCGGATGCGCGCTCTTCGGATGTGAGTCGGTTGATCATCATTGCACCTGTATTGAGCTTGAGGCCCGGCGTGCGCCGTGAGCCGATCAGCCATTTTTTCACGTATGGGGCACGCGTGCGAGCGCTCGCATCAAGGAACGCGCGCGTGCTGCGGCGCAAAGCCCGCATGTCGTTCAGACGTCGCCGTCGTCGAGCCAGCCCTCGCGCGTGCCGCGCGTGATGATCGTGTCGCTTTGCAGCACGTCGCCGGCCGCGTGCGGCTGCACCGCGATGAGCGCCGCCGGATCAGCCAGACGCGAAGCAATGCCCGCGCCCAGCGCGTCGAAAAGCTGCGCGAACGAGTCGATTACGAAGTAGGTCTTCTGGAACGTGTCGATGCGATAGCGCGTGCGCAGCACGCGGTCGAGGTCGAACGCGAGCCGGTTGGGCGCCGCGCTCTCCACGCTGTATAGCGTCTCGCCCTTGCTCGAGACGATGCCGGCGCCGTAGATCTTCACGCCGTAGGGTGCACTCGGATCGCGCATCAAACCGAACTCCACCGTGTACCAGTAGAGCCGCGCGAGCAACGGCAATGCGCGCTCCTCGACGCCGAGCGCAGCGCGGCCATAGGCGTGAATCGCATCGGCGAAAGTGGGGTCGGTGAGTAGAGGGACATGGCCGAACAGGTCGTGGAAGCAGTCGGGTTCCTCCAGATAGTCGAGCTGGTCGGGACTGCGCATCCACCAGGTGACCGGAAAGCGCCGGTTCGCCAGATGCTCGAAGAAGATGCGCTCGGGCACGAGACCCGGCACGGCCACGATGCGCCATCCGGTTGCAGCCATCAGGCGCTCGCTCACCTGCGCGAAGGACGGAACGTGGGCAACGTTCAGGCCGATGCGCAACGCGCCTTCCATGAAGGCGTCGCAGGCGCGGCCTTCGAGCAGGGCGCGCTGGCGCCGGTAGAGCTGGTCCCAGACGGCGTGATCGGCCGCGCCGTAGCGCTCGCGCGGCTGGTCGATCGTGAAATCGGGGCGGGTGGTGAGACCCGCGTCGAACTGCTCCTGCAGTTTCGCGGTCGCGGCGACCATGTTCGTAACGCTCCACTAAAAAGGCTTGCTGTCATGCAAGTCTAGAGCGGATGGCGCGCGGGATGTGCGCGTACTCCATGGGTTACGGCTGGTGTATGCAATAATCGAGCGCAATACAGTCAATTAATGCGGACTCCATTCATGCTTGAACTCGACCATTTCGATCTGGCGCTGCTCGACGTGCTGCAGCGCTTTGGCCGCGCCACGCATCAGCAGCTTGGCGAGCAGGTGCCGCTCTCGCCCTCGCAGATCGGCAGGCGGCTGCAGCGCCTCGAGGCGTCAGGGGTGATCGACGGCTATCGCGTGGTGCTGCGGCCCGAAAAACTGGGGCTGGGCGTGACCGCGTTCACGAGCCTCAAGCTCAAGCATCATGGGGATTCGATCATCGAGCAGTTCCAGCAGCAGATCGACGTGCTGCCCGAAGTGCTCGAATGCCATGCCGTGGTGGGGGACGCCGATTATTTGCTGCGCATCGTCGCGCCCGATCTGAACGCGCTCTCGACCTTCGTCATGAAGAAGCTCATGCGCGTGCCCGGCGTGGACAGCGTGCGCTCGAACATCGTGCTCACCACGTTCAAGCGCAACGGGCCGCTGCCGCTCGGGCATCTGGAGCCGGGCGCGCCGGCGGCATGAGTGGCGTGGGAGGGAAGGCGTAGCAGGCCGCAAGGGCCCGCTATGCCAATTGCAGATGTCAGGCCGCGTTGGCCGTATTGAGCAGATCCACGTAAGCCACCGCGACGAGATCGCTTTCGTCCACGCCGAGCTTCGCGAACACCGCGTGCGCTTCGGCTTCGCCGCCTTGCTCGTCGTCCTCGGGGCCGAGCACCACCTCCAGTTCGACGAAGTCGCCCAGACCATCCACGCGGTCTAGATGGATGCGCGTGCGGCCCGCCAGATACACGTGGCGCTCCTTCGAGACGATGCCGCGCGTGGTGAGCGCCGTGGCGAGCAGCGAGTGCATGGCCTCGGCATTGGTGACGGGGCTGCGCGTGTAGTACGAGGCCTTCGGGCCGTCGCGGTCGTCGCGCTGATAGAAGATCAGCTCGGGCGGGGTGCCGTCGTCGAACTGGCGCAGCTTGAGGCGGCCGCGCGGTACGTCATAGAAGAAGTCCTGCTGGCGAAAGATCAGCGGCGCTTCGGTGGCGAGCTGGGAAGCGCGGTCGCGCAAGGCGTCGAATTGACGGGCGCGGGCTTTGATTTCGATGTTGCGGGCCATGCAAGGCTCCTGTCGAACGAAGAGAACAAGGGGAACGATGGGAGAAGCGGGGAAACACGCCGCGCAGGGTGAACACACCCGTGGGCGTGCCGAAAACGCGGAGCGGATTCCCAATCTATCAAAACTTGGGCGACAGCGCTGTTACGCGACCAGGCCTGCGCTTACGTCAGACATGAACGGGGCGCGCGCGTCTTCATGAGCGCGGCTCATATCGCCCACTGCGTTTCGATCGACTTCAGTGCCGCCGCGATGGTGGGCTCGTCGCGCCGCGCGGCGAGCGTGATGAAGGTGAGTTCCGTGGGCACCGTCACGCCTTCGACAATGGTGAGCCCGTGCGCGTGGGCTTCGGCGAGGGCCGTGGAATCGCGTGCGAGCGTGAGGCCCACGCCCGACTTGACGAGGTCGAGCATCGACGGTTCCTGGTCCACCTCGGCTACCTTCACCGGTTTGGCGTGCGCGGCCTCGAACAGCGTGGTGAGCAGGCGATTGTGCGCGGAGGCGGGCGGAGTCCAGATCCACGGCAGCGCGGCGAGTGCGCGCCAGTCGCGCGCATCCTTGACGCGGTCTTTCCAGCCTGCCGGCGCGAGCACGCGGTACTGGAAGCGCGTGAGCGTGATGGCGTGGAAGGTGTCGGGGTCGGGCACGGGCTGGCCGATGTAGTAGCCCACGTCGAGTTCGCGCGAGCGCACCTGGTCGAGCACCCAGCCCGACATACCGTGGCGCAGCGCCGTTTCGATCTGCGGCCAGGTTTCGACGAGCTGGCGCAGAAAGCCGCCGAGGCGCAGGAACGCCGGATCGAGAATGGTGCCGATGCGCAAGCGCCCGCGGACTTCGTGCCGCAGCGCAGCAGCGGCGCGCTGCACGTCGCCGGCGGCGGCGAGCGCGCGTTCGGCGTGCGGCAGCAGCGCCTGGCCGTCGCGCGTGAGCGCGAGCCCGTGCGAGGTGCGAGTGAAGAGCGCGATGCCCAGCGCCTCCTGCAAATGCTTGATCTGCAGGCTCACGGCCGGTTGGGTGAGATGCAAATGGGTGGCCGCGCGCGTGAGGTTGCCCTCGCGCGCAACCGTGACAAACGCTCGGAGCAAGGTCAGGTCCATATCCTGATATTAAACCGCCTTATATCGCTGATGAGCATTAATCATTGGATCGCGCCCCAGCCTCGCGATTACGCTAGTTGGATCGAGGCTTCACGACAAAAGAGGCACACCCATGGGCGAGACACATCGAAACGAAGCCGGCGTCCGCATGCTGACCCACTTCGTCAACGGCAAGCCGCTGGCGGGAACGAGCGAGCGTCATGGCGACGTTTTCAATCCGGCGTTCGGCAAAGTGAGCGCGCGCGTGCCGCTCGCCACCGTGGCGGAGGTCGACGCCGCCGTTGCCGCCGCGCAGGCAGCCTTTCCCGCGTGGGCGGAAATGGCGCCCATCAAGCGCGCGCGCATTCTCTTCAAGTTCAAGGATCTGCTCGACCAGCATCACGACGAACTCGCCGAACTCATTACGCGCGAACACGGCAAGGTGTTCTCCGACGCCAAGGGCGAGGTGATGCGCGGCATCGAGGTGGTCGAGTTCGCGTGCGGCATTCCCAATCTGCTGAAGACCGATTTCACCGACCAGATCGGCGGGGGCATCGACAACTGGAATCTGCGCCAGCCGCTGGGCGTCGTCGCCGGCATCACGCCGTTCAACTTCCCGATGATGGTGCCGTGCTGGATGTTCCCGATCGCGCTCGCGTGCGGCAACACGTTCGTGCTGAAGCCTTCGGAGCGCGATCCTTCCGCTTCGGTGCGGCTTGCCGAACTGCTCAAGGAAGCGGGGCTGCCCGACGGCGTGTTCAACGTCGTGCATGGCGACAAGGTGGCCGTGGACGCGCTGCTTGCGCATCCGGACGTCACCGCGCTGTCGTTCGTCGGCTCGACGCCGATTGCGGAGTACATCTACACGGAAGGCACGAGACACGGCAAGCGTGTGCAGGCGCTGGGCGGCGCGAAGAATCACCTCGTCGTGATGCCCGACGCGGACCTCGACCAGGCCGTCGACGCGCTGATCGGTGCGGCCTATGGCTCGGCCGGCGAGCGCTGCATGGCGATTTCGGTGGCGGTGGCCGTGGGCCATATCGCCGACGAACTCGTCGAGCGGCTCTCGCCGCGCGTGAAGGCGCTGCAGATCGGCAGCGGCATGGACGGCGCCTCGGAAATGGGGCCGCTCGTCACGGGCGTACATCGCGCGAAAGTGCAGGGCTATATCGAGGCCGGCGTGGCGGCGGGCGCGAAGCTCGTCGTGGACGGGCGCGGCCACAAGGTGGATGGTCATGAGGAGGGCTTCTTCCTCGGCGGCACGCTGTTCGACGACGTGAAGACCGACATGACGATCTACAAGGAAGAGATCTTCGGTCCGGTGCTGTCGGTCGTGCGCGTGCCCGATTTCGCGAGCGCCGTCGAGTTGATCAACGCACACGAATTCGCCAACGGCGTGTCGTGCTACACCTCGGACGGCGGCGTCGCGCGCGCCTTCTCGCGCCAGATCAAGGTGGGCATGGTCGGCATCAACGTGCCGATTCCGGTGCCGATGGCGTGGCACTCGTTCGGCGGCTGGAAGCGCTCGCTGTTCGGCGACCACCATGCCTACGGCGAGGAAGGCGTGCGCTTCTATACACGCTACAAGAGCATCATGCAACGCTGGCCTGACAGCATCGCCAAGGGCGCGGAGTTCACCATGCCGGTGGCGAAGTAGGCGGCCGGGAGCCGGGCGGTTCGAAAGGAATCCGAAGCGTTCGATGCCGTCCGGCGCAGTAATCGCAGTCCATAAATACAACATAAAGAGAGCAGTCATCGCTGGAGACACATCATGCCTGCACCGAGCGAAGCTCAGGCCGCGCGCCGCCTCGAAGGCGAATTCGACTACGTGATCGTTGGCGCGGGCACCGCGGGCTGCGTGCTCGCGAATCGCCTGACCGAAGACGCGGACGTTTCCGTCCTGCTCATCGAGGCGGGCGGCGCGGACGACTATCACTGGATCCACATTCCCGTGGGCTACCTGTATTGCATCGGCAATCCGCGCACGGACTGGCTCTACAAGACCGCCGCCGAAAAAGGCCTCAACGGCCGCTCGCTTTCGTACCCGCGCGGGCGCGTGCTGGGCGGTTCGTCGTCGATCAACGGCATGATCTACATGCGCGGCCAGCGCGAAGACTACGACAACTGGGCGCGCGAGACCGGCGATTCCGGCTGGTCGTGGGACAGCGTGCTGCCCGTGTTCCGCCGCAGCGAAGATCATCACGGCGGCGCGAGCGAGTTTCACGGCGCGGGTGGCCAATGGCGCGTGGAGAAGCAGCGTCTGTGCTGGCAGATTCTCGAATCGTTCGCGCACGCCGCGCAGGAGCAGGGCATTGCCGCCACCGACGACTTCAATCGCGGCGACAACAGCGGCGTGGGCTATTTCGAAGTGAACCAGAAGCGCGGCGTGCGCTGGAATGCGTCGAAGGCGTTCTTGCGTGCGGCGATGAAGCGGCCCAACCTCACGGTCGTCACCGGCGCGCTCACGCAGCGGGTGATCTTCGAAGGCAAGCGCTGCGTGGGCGTGGAGTATCGCGGCGACGTCGACTACGTCGCGCGGGCACGTTGTGAAGTGATCCTGAGCGCCGGTGCCGTGAATTCGCCGCAATTGCTCGAGCTTTCCGGCATTGGCGACGCTGCCCGGCTCGCGCAGCTCGGCATTGGCGTCGTGCAGGATCTGCGCGGTGTGGGCGAGAACCTTCAGGACCATCTGCAATTGCGCATGGCGTTTCGCGTGAACGGCGTGCGTACGCTCAACACGGCCTCCGCGCACTGGTGGGGCAAGCTGATGATCGGCATGCAGTACGCGTTCTTCCAGAGCGGGCCCATGTCGATGGCGCCCTCGCAGCTCGGCGCATTCGCGAAATCGGACCCGAGCGATCCCACGCTCACGCGGCCCGACCTCCAGTATCACGTGCAGCCGCTTTCGCTCGACCGCTTCGGCGAGCCGCTGCATCGCTTCAACGCGTTCACCGCCTCGGTGTGCAACCTGCGGCCCACGTCGCGCGGCAGCATCCACGCCGTGTCGGCGGACCCGTCGCAGCCGCCTGCGATCGCGCCCAATTATCTGTCGACCGATCGCGACCTGCGCGTGGCGGCCAACGCGATACGGCTCACGCGGCGCATCGCGGCTTCGGGCGCGCTCGCGCGCTACCAGCCGCATGAGATTCTGCCGGGGCTTGCGTTCCAGACTGAGGAGCAACTGCGCGAGGCGGCGGCCAACGTCGGCACGACGATTTTTCATCCCGTCGGCACCTGCCGCATGGGCCGCGCCGACGACCCCGACGCTGTGGTCGACGCGCGCCTGCGTGTGCGCGGCGTGGAGGGCCTGCGCGTGGTGGACGCCTCGGTCATGCCGACCATTACATCGGGAAACACGAATTCGCCGACGCTGATGATCGCGGAGCGCGCCGCCGAGATGCTGCGCGCCGACCGCCGCGAGGGTGCGCGTGCGCAAACGGAGGCCGCCGCCGGTGTCACGCTGACGACCGCCTGAGGGCATGGAGCGACGCGCAAGATAGCGTCGATTCGAAGACTATGTGGGACGAGAGCGCAAGCGCTTCCGCTCGCGTGCTTTTGTACGGCTGTGAGTTTCGGGTTTGCGGTGATCGTGCGCCTAACGTGTAGGCATCTTTCATCGTACTGTCGTCAACTTCCGGTCGTAATGTTCGCTGTCCTTGTGGCGCTCCCTTAAGTGCAAATCCCAATGATTGCGCTGCATCATTGGCGAGACAATGACGCGAAAGTCGGCAGGCGCGCGTTGCGCGCATCGGGAGGCGCGCCGCCACGTCCGCGCCGGACCTCACCGTGCACCACGAGTCACGGACGGTCTGCAGTGTTACGCCTTACCACGCTCGGAAGGGGACATGATTCTCGGCGACACGATTCTGGAGACGCGCGACCTCACGAAACAGTTCAAGGGCTTTACGGCCGTGAACGGCGTGAACCTGCGCGTGTGCCGCGGCTCGATCCATGCACTGATCGGACCGAACGGCGCAGGCAAGACCACCTGCTTCAATCTCCTCACCAAATTCCTCGTGCCCAGCGCGGGGCGCATCGTTTTCAACGGCATCGACATTACGCATGAGCGGCCCGCGCAGATCGCGCGGCGCGGCATCATCCGCTCGTTCCAGATTTCGGCTGTGTTTCCGCACCTCACGGCGCTCCAGAACGTGCGCGTGGGGCTGCAGCGCTCGCTCGGCACCGCCTACCACTTCTGGAAGAGCGAACGCACGCTCGCTGAGCTCAACGATCGTGCGATGGATCTGCTCACGCAGGTGGGCCTCACCGATTTCGCCGATGTGCCCACGGTCGAGCTCGCCTATGGCCGCAAGCGCGCGCTGGAAATCGCCACGACGCTCGCGATGGAGCCCGAGCTGATGCTGCTCGACGAACCGACCCAGGGCATGGGCCACGAAGACGTGGACCGCGTGACGGCGCTCATCAAGAAAGTATCGAGCGGGCGCACGATCCTCATGGTCGAGCACAACATGAACGTGATTGCCGGCATTTCCGACACCATCACGGTGCTTCAGCGCGGCGAGGTGCTCGCCGAAGGCAGCTACGCCGAAGTCTCGAAGAACCCGCTCGTCGCCGAGGCCTATATGGGCAGTGCGGACGCAGCCCTTACGGGGGCGCACGCATGAATACGGTCACCGAACGCGAGACGACTGCGGCCGCCGGCGCGACCGAGAGCGCGAAGGCGCTGGAGATTGCGGGGCTGCAGGCGTGGTATGGCGAGTCGCACATCCTGCACGGCGTGGATCTGTCCGTCGGGCGCGGCGAGGTCGTGACACTGCTCGGGCGCAACGGCGCGGGGCGCACGACGACGCTGCGCGCCATCATGGGGCTCACCGGCCGGCGCACGGGCTCGATCCGGATTGGCGGGCGCGAGACCATCCAGATGCCCACCTATCGCATCGCGCACTGCGGCGTGGGGTATTGCCCCGAGGAACGCGGCATTTTCGCGAGCCTCTCGTGCGAAGAGAATCTGCTCCTGCCGCCGCACATCGGCACGAAAGGGGCGAAGTTGGCGCAGGGCATGTCGCTCGACGAGATCTACGCGATGTTTCCCAATCTCGCCGAACGGCGCAACAGCCAGGGCACACGGCTTTCCGGTGGCGAGCAGCAGATGCTCGCCGTGGCGCGCATCCTGCGCACGGGCGCGAACCTGCTGCTGCTCGACGAGATATCCGAAGGGCTGGCGCCGGTGATCGTTCAAACGCTCGCGCGCATGATCCTCACGCTGAAGTCGCGCGGCTACACGATCGTGATGGTCGAGCAGAACTTCCGCTTTGCGGCGCCGCTCGCGGACCGCTTTTACGTGATGGAGCACGGGCGTATCGTCGAGCACTTCGGCACTGCCGAACTCGAGGGAAAGATGCCGGTGCTGCACGACCTGCTGGGCGTTTAATTTTTTTGATCTGGTTTTGCGCGCGACGTGAGCGTGAGATGAGCGCCGCGCGAATCGCTTTGCCTCCGATGTTCATGGAGTATTCCTGATAATTACGCAACCAAGGAAGGAGACTGCAATGAAGAAAACCACGTTCGCGCGGCTCGCGGGCCTTTTTGCCGCCTCGGCAGCTGCGATGGCGTTCAGCGCGGGGAGCGCGCAGGCCGCCGACGACGCGGTGAAGATCGGCTTCATCACGGACATGTCCGGCCTTTACGCCGACGACGACGGCCAGGGCGGCCTCACGGCGATCAAGATGGCGGTCGCGGACTTCGGCGGCAAGGTGCTCGGCAAGCCGATCCAGATCGAGTACGCCGATCACCAGAACAAGGCCGATATCGCCGCTTCGAAGGCGCGCGAATGGTTCGACCGTGACGGGCTCACCATGCTGCTCGGCGGCACGAACTCGGCGACGGCGCTGGCGATGAACCAGGTCGCGCAAGAGAAGAAGAAGGTGTACTTCAACACGGGCGCGGGCACGGACGCCCTGACGAACGAGCAGTGCACGCCGTACACGGTCCACTACGGCTATGACACGGTCGCGCTCGCGAAGGGCACGGGCCTCGCGGTGCTCAAGCAGGGCGGCAAGAGCTGGTTCTTCCTGACCGCAGACTACGCGTTCGGCAAGTCGCTCGAGAAGAACACCGCGGACGTCGTGAAGGCGAACGGCGGTCAGGTGCTCGGCGAAGTACGCCATCCGCTCTCGGCGTCGGACTTCTCGTCGTTCCTGCTGCAGGCGCAAGCCTCGAAGGCGCAGATCCTCGGCCTCGCGAACGCGGGTGGCGACACGGTCAACGCGATCAAGGCCGCGAAGGAATTCGGCATCAACAAGACGATGAAGACCGCGGCGCTGCTGATGTTCCTGCCCGACGTGCACAGCCTTGGGCTCGACACCACGCAGGGCCTCGTGCTGACGACCGGCTGGTACTGGGACCAGAACGACGACACGCGCAAGTGGGCGCAGCGCTACTTCGACCAGACGAAGAAGATGCCGTCCGAACTGCAGGCGGCTGACTATTCGGCGGTGACGAACTATCTGAAAGCGGTGCAGGCGGCCGGCACGACGGACTCCGACAAGGTCATGGAGCAGCTCAAGAAGACCAAGGTCAACGACTTCTATACCAAGGGCGGCTACATCCGCCAGGACGGCGTGCTGATCCACGACATGTATCTCGTCGAGGTGAAGAAGCCGTCCGAGTCGAAGAAGCCGTGGGACTACTACAAGGTGCTGCAGACGATCCCGGGCGAGCAGGCCTATACGACGAAGCAAGAGAGCAAGTGCGCGCTGTGGAAGTGAGCGCGCGCGCGTAAATGCTGCAGTCGGATGCCGCGCCCGGCGCCCCGAGGTGGGTGCGCCGGGCGCGGCATGATTGCGTAATCCGTTAATGCATTCATGGCGGCTCTCATGACGATTTTTGGCATTCCGCTTCCGGCAATGCTGAGCCAGTTGCTGCTCGGGCTCGTGAACGGCTCGTTCTACGCGATCCTGAGCCTCGGTCTCGCAGTGATCTTCGGCATGCTCAACGTGATCAACTTCGCCCACGGCGCGTTGTTCATGCTGGGCGCGATGCTCACGTGGATGGGGCTCGCGTACTTCGATCTGCCGTACTGGGCGATGCTCGTCGTCGCTCCACTCGTGGTCGGCCTGTTCGGCGTCGTGATCGAGCGCTCCATGCTGCGCTGGCTTTATAAGCTCGATCATCTGTACGGACTCCTGCTCACTTTCGGCCTCACGCTCGTGGTGGAGGGCGTGTTCCGCTCGATCTACGGCTCGTCGGGGCAGCCCTATGATGTGCCCGGCCTGCTCGCCGGCGCGACCAATCTCGGCTTCATGTATTTGCCCAACTACCGCGCCTGGGTGGTGGTGGCTTCGCTTGCCGTGTGTTTCGCGACCTGGTTCGTAATCGAAAAAACACGCCTTGGCGCGTATCTGCGCGCGGGCACAGAGAACCCCAAGCTCGTCGAGGCGTTCGGCATCAACGTGCCGCTCATGATCACGCTCACTTACGGCTTCGGCGTCGCACTCGCGGCGTTTGCGGGCGTGCTCGCCGCGCCCGTGATCCAGGTCTCGCCGCTCATGGGCCAGCCGATGATCATCACTGTGTTCGCCGTGGTCGTGATCGGCGGCATGGGCTCGATCATGGGCTCGATCCTCACAGGCCTCATGCTCGGCGTGATCGAAGGCTTCACGCGGGTGTTCTGGCCCGAGGCCTCCGCGACTGTGGTGTTCGTAATCATGGCGATCGTGCTGCTGATTCGCCCCGCTGGTCTCTTCGGCAAGGAACGATGATGCAAAGAAAAGCGCTCTATGGTTTGTTGCTGATCGGGCTGATCGTCGCGCCGTTCGCCGGCGCCTATCCGCTCTTCGTGATGAAGGTGCTCTGCTTCGCCCTGTTCGCCGCGGCGTTCAACCTGCTGATCGGCTACACGGGCCTGCTTTCGTTCGGCCATGCGATGTTTCTCGCGAGCGCGGGCTACACGGCAGGCTACGCGATCCAGTCGCTCAACTTCACGCCCGAGGTGGGCGTGCTCGCGGGCACGGCGGTGGCCACCGTCCTCGGGCTCGTGGTAGGCATTTTCGCGATTCGCCGGCAGGGCATCTACTTCTCCATGGTCACGCTCGCGCTCGCGCAAATGGTCTACTTCGTGTTCCTGCAGGCGCCGTTCACGCACGGCGAAGACGGTCTGCAAGGCGTGCCGCGCGGCAAGCTGTTCGGCGTGCTTTCGCTCGGTTCCGATCTCTCGCTCTACTACGTCGTGCTCGTCGTGATGGTGCTCGCGTTCGGTCTGATCGTGCGCATCGTGCATTCGCCGTTCGGGCAGGTACTCGTGGCGATCAAGGAGAACGAGCCGCGCGCCGTCTCGCTCGGCTACGACACCGACCGCTTCAAGCTGCTCGCGTTCGTGTTGTCGGCGGGGCTCGCGGGTCTGGCCGGCGCGCTCAAGGTGCTCGTACTCGGCTTCGAGACGCTCGGCGACGCGTACTGGACCATGTCCGGCCTCGTGATCCTCATGACGCTCGTGGGCGGCATGGGCACGCTGTTCGGGCCGCTGCTCGGCGCGACGCTGATCGTCGCGCTGGAGGACCGGCTGGGCGACATCGGCACGGCGCTCGCGAGAGGGACGGGCGTGGAGTGGTTCCGCTCACTCGGTGAGTCCACAACGATCGTCACGGGCATCATCTTCATTGCCTGCGTGCTGGCGTTCCGGCGCGGCATAGTCGGCGAGGTCGTGGCGCGCGTGCGGCCCTTGCGCGCTTGACGAACTGGCGTGCCAGGACTGCTCTGCACTGCGATAGAATGATCGCCGGTCGGCGCGAGCTGGCATAGCCCGCGCAAGGACGTCGCGCTGCGGCATCCCGCAGCGCCCCGTTGTGCGACAAACCTGCGGCGCCACGCCCCATTTCGGTGCCGCACTGCACCACTAGGGTAAATGCTAGTTGCTGCAGAGGGGGGTGAAGTTTAAAGTTGCGCTTAGTTCTGATGCACCGAATTTGCAGGTGGAGAACGAGGAGACAACTGAGGCACCAAGTGCCCGGACAAGGAAGCGCTGTTGGATGAGAGTCCAACAGCGCTTTTTATATTTCTACGCCTGTTTTCAACGGCGAGCCGATTATCTTTTTTCCGCTGCGAGGCATGCGACTTACGCACCTTCGCACGCACCGATTATCCCTTCCCGTATTACGCAAATCAGGCCGCGCGGCAGCACTTTGCCCACTGCACAAGCGTTTGCGCATTACGCAAAAGGCGCGCGCAATCCTGCTCACTGTAAGCAGATGGAAAGCGCTTGCCATCCGAATACGCAGACCGCTACACTCGCCAATCACCGACCATGCGGTCAGCATTTTTGCGTTGATTTCCCGCAGACGATTATCGGTTGGACTATGAGGTGATCGGCCGCGGTGCGCCACAAATCCGTAGCAATAAAGAAAACGAATATAGAAGGAGTGGAGATGCAGTTGGTTTTGCGTTGGATGGGGGCGGCTTGCGTCGCGACCGGGGTGCTCGCGGCGACGGCCGGCGGGGCGTATGCAGAGGTGAAGATCGGAGTGACGCTGTCGGCGACGGGGCCGGCTGCCTCGCTCGGGATTCCGGAAAAGAACACGGTTGCGCTGCTGCCGAAGGAAATCGCGGGCCAGAAAGTCGATTACATCGTGCTCGACGACGCCACCGATTCCACGCAGGCGGTGAAGAACGCGCGCAAGCTCACAAGCGAAGATCACGTCGACGCCTTGATCGGCTCGACTGTCGTGCCGAACTCGCTCGCCATGATCGACGTGGCCGCGGAAACGTCCACGCCGATGATCTCGATGGCCGCAGCGGCCTCCATCGTCGAACCGATGGAGGCCAAGCGCTCGTGGGTCTTCAAGACGCCGCAGAACGACGCGCTGATGGCCGGCGCCATCGCGCAGCACATGGCCGCGCACGGCGTGAAGACGGTGGCCTTCATCGGCTTCGCAGACGCCTATGGCGAGAGCTGGTACAAGGAATTCAGCGCGGCCGCTTCGAAACAGAACATCAAGGTTGTCGCGAACGAACGCTTCGCGCGTAACGATGCCTCGGTCACGGGCCAGGTGCTCAAGATGATCTCGCAGCACCCCGACGCGGTGCTCATCGCGGGTGCGGGCACGCCGGCCGCGCTGCCGCAGAAAACGCTCAAGGAGCGCGGCTACGCGGGCAAGTACTACCAGACCCACGGCGTGGCCAACAACGACTTCCTGCGCGTGTGCGGCAAGGACTGCGACGGCACATACCTACCGGCAGGGCCGCTGCTCGTCGCCGATCAATTGCCTGACTCGAATCCCGTGAAGCAATCGGCGCTTGCGTACAAGGCCGCGTATGAAAAGGCCTATGGCGCAGGCTCGATTTCGACGTTCGGCGGTCACGCGTGGGACGCGGGCCTCCTGCTCCAGCACGCGATTCCGGTCGCGCTGAAAGCGGGTCAGCCGGGCTCGAAGGCCTTCCGCGAAGCGCTGCGCGCCGCGCTTGAAAACTCGCACGACGTGGCAGGCGCGCACGGCATCTTCACCATGAGCGCGACGGACCACGCGGGTCTCGACCAGCGTGCCCGCGTGATGGTGGAGATCGTCGGCGGCAAGTGGAAACTCGCCGGCGATTGAGCGCCGGTTGAATGACGCACGAAACACGAAAAAGGCACGCTCGATCGAGGTGCCTTTTTTGTTGCCGTGACAACGGCTTTGCAGCAGTAGGGGAGCAGTCGACAAAGCGGAGAGCGCCCCCTGGCGGGCGGCGGCTTGTGCGGCGCCGCAGGCAGGGAAAACCATGCATTACACGCGCGATCCCGATTACTACACTCAAAGGCCGGCGCCGATTCACGAACATACTAGTAATCGGCGCAGGATCAATCGACAACACGCAGACCAAGCGTTTGGAGACGCGCAATGAAAACGAAGAAGTGGGTATTGAGCTCGATTAGTGCCGGACTCGCAGCGGCGCTGATGGGCACGGCGGGCATCGCCGCCGCGCAGGTGAAGATTGGCGTGACGCTCTCGGCAACGGGGCCGGCCGCGTCGCTCGGCATTCCCGAGAAGAACACCATCGCGCTGCTGCCCAAGGAGATCGCGGGCAAGAGCGTGCAGTACATCGTGCTCGACGACGCCTCGGACACGAGCAAGGCCGTGCAGAACACGCACAAGCTGATCGACGAAGACCACGTGGACGCCATCATCGGCTCGTCGGTCACGCCGAACTCGCTCGCCATGCTCGACGTCGTCGCGCAGGGCAAGACGCCGATGATTTCGCTCGCCGCATCCGCCGCGATCGTCGAGCCGATCGACGCGAAGCGTCAGTGGGCCTTCAAGACGCCGCAGAACGACAGCCTGATGGCCGACGCGCTCGCGAGCTACATGGAGAAGCAGGGCGTGAAGACGGTGGGCTTCATCGGCTTCACCGACGCCTACGGCGACAGCTGGCTCAAGGAGTTCACCAGCGCGGCCGGCAAGCACAACCTCAAGATCGTGGCGAACGAGCGCTATAACCGCACCGACTCGTCGGTGACGGGCCAGGCCCTCAAGCTGATGTCGGCGAACCCCGATGCGATCCTGATCGCCGGTTCCGGCACGCCCGCGGCGCTGCCCGCGACCACGCTCAAGGATCGCGGCTACAAGGGCAAGATCTATCAGACGCACGGCGTGGCGAATAACGACTTCCTGCGCGTCTGCGGCAAGGATTGCGAAGGCGAGCTGCTGCCCGCAGGCCCGATTCTCGTGGCCGACCAGTTGCCCGATTCGAACCCCGTGAAGAAGTCGGCACTGACCTACAAGACGGCCTATGAGAAGGCCTATGGCGTTGGCACGGTGGCGACCTTCGGCGGTCATGCATGGGACGCCGGCCAGTTGCTCCAGCGCGCGATTCCGGTCGCGCTGAAGGCGGGCCAGCCGGGCACCGAGGCGTTCCGCGTGGCGCTGCGCGCCGCGCTCGAAAACTCGCAGGACGCGGCGGGCGCGCACGGCATCTTCAACATGAGCTCGACGGATCATGCGGGCCTCGACCAGCGCGCACGCGTGATCGTCGAGATCGTCAACAACAAGTGGAAGCTGCAGAGCGAATAACGTGCGGCGCACGGGAAAGCGCAGTGCGTTTTCCCGTGGAGCACGCGCGCGTTACAGCGTCATTCTGGCCACTGAGAATCACGTACGAGCATGACCGGTGCGCAGCTCCGTTGCTGCGCACCGGCTTTTCACAGCCGAAGGCCGAACCGCGCCTTCGGCGGTTCTTTCCCGCATTGCCGTTTTTCGACGCCGCTGTTTTTCCAGGTTCCAGAAGGTTTCAGGAAGAGGGGAGTATGGATTTATCGATCGCCGCGATCCTCGCGCAGGACGGCATCACCACCGGTGCGATCTATGCGCTGCTAGCGCTCGCCCTGGTGCTGGTGTTTTCCGTGACGCGGGTGATCTTCATTCCGCAGGGCGAATTCGTTTCATATGGCGCGCTCACGCTCGCCGCGCTGCAATCGCAGAAGTTTCCGGCCACCTGCTGGCTGCTCGTCGCGCTCGGTGCGGCGTGCTTCCTGGTCGAGACCGCCGGGCTCGTGCGTCACGCCGAACGGCGGCGCCACGCGGCGCGCACGCTCGTGACGCTTGCCGGCAAGTATCTGCTCTTTCCCATCGC
Organism: Paraburkholderia sp. BR10936; assembly: GCF_040965735.1. Classification (NCBI taxonomy): domain Bacteria; kingdom Pseudomonadati; phylum Pseudomonadota; class Betaproteobacteria; order Burkholderiales; family Burkholderiaceae; genus Paraburkholderia; species Paraburkholderia sp. BR10936. Next base: position 183,081 of record NZ_JBFRCM010000003.1, on the reverse strand, counting down.
GCTCTATGCGGTCACGCGCGGCGTAGCGAGCCAGCAGTTGCCGATGCTCGTACAGATCGCGCTCACGCTTGCGATCGTGGTGCCGATGGGGCCGTTCATCTATCGCCTCGCCTATGAGCCCATCGCCGAGGCGACCACGCTGCTGCTGCTGATCGTAGCGGTGGCCGTGCACTTCGCGATGGTGGGCCTCGGGCTCGTGATGTTCGGCGCGGAAGGCTCGCGCACGAACGCGTTCTCCGACGCCACGTTCAACATCGGCAGCCTGTCGATCTCGGGCCAAAGCCTCTGGGTGATCGGCACGGCCGCCGTGTTGATCGTCGCGCTGTATCTCTATTTCGATCGCACGATTTCGGGCAAGGCGCTGCGCGCGACCTCGGTGAACCGGCTCGGCGCGCGGCTCGTCGGCATCGGCACCACGCAGGCCGGGCGGCTCGCATTCACGCTCGCCGCGGGCCTCGGCGCGCTGTGCGGCATCCTCGTCTCGCCGCTCACCACCATCTACTACGACTCGGGCTTTCTGATCGGCCTCAAGGGCTTCGTAGGCGCCATTATCGGCGGCCTGGTGAGCTATCCGCTGGCTGCGGCAGGGTCCGTGCTCGTGGGCCTGCTGGAGTCTTACTCGTCGTTCTGGGCGAGCTCTTACAAGGAAGTGATCGTGTTCACGCTGATCATCCCGGTGCTGCTGTGGCGCTCGCTCTCGACGCCGCACGCCGAAGAGGAAGAGGAGTGACGCGATGAAACGATTCGTCATGCACAACCGCTTCTTCTGGCTGTTCCTCCTGGTGATGTTCGCGTTGCCGGTGCTGCCGCATCCGGTGCACGTGCCCGAGTACTGGATCACGCTGCTCAACTACATCGGCCTGTATTCGATCGTCGCGATCGGGCTCGTGCTGCTCACCGGCATCGGCGGGATGACGAGCTTCGGGCAGGCGGCTTTCGTCGGGCTCGGGGCTTACGCGACTGCTTATCTGACGACGCAGTACGGCGTTTCGCCCTGGTTGGCACTCATCGTCGGCGTGGTGATCACGGCGCTCGTGGCGCTCGTTCTGGGGCTCGTCACGATGCGTCTGTCGGGCCACTTCCTGCCGCTCGGCACGATCGCCTGGGGCCTCGCGCTGTTCTTCCTGTTCGGCAACCTCGACATGCTCGGCAAGTACGACGGCATCAACGGCATTCCCGTGCTGAACGTGCTGGGCATCGACCTCGAATCGGGCCGCCATATCTACTACCTGATCTGGGTCGTGGTGCTTGCGTCCGTGGTGTCCGTTCAGAATCTGCTTAATAGCCGCATGGGGCGCGCGATTCGCGCGCTGCGCGGCGGCGGCATGATGGCCGAGGCCATGGGCGTGAACACCGGCTGGATGCGTGTGGTGATCTTCGTCTATGCGGCCGTGCTCGCAGCCGTTTCGGGCTTCCTGTACGCGCACTTGCAGCGCGCGGTGAACCCGACGCCGTTCGGTCTGAATCACGGCATCGAATATCTCTTCATGGCCGTGGTGGGCGGCGTGGCGCACGTCTGGGGCGCAGTGCTGGGCGCGGCGATTCTCACCGTGCTGCAGGACTGGCTGCAAACCCTGCTGCCGAAGCTGCTTGGCGAGAACGGCAACTTCGAGATCATCGTGTTCGGCATTCTGATGGTGCTGCTGCTGCAATACGCGCGGCGCGGCGTCTGGCCGTTCGTGGCGCGCTTCTTCCCGCGTGGTCCGCAGGCACATGTGCCCGAGCATGCCGAGGCTTTGCCGCAGCGCAGCAAGCCGGCCACCGGCGAAATGCTGCTGACGGTGAACAAGGCGCGCAAGCAGTTCGGCGGTCTCGTGGCGGTGAACGACGTGAGCTTCGAAGTGAAGGCGGGGCAGATCATCGGCCTGATCGGTCCCAACGGTGCGGGCAAGTCGACGACCTTCAATCTCGTGACCGGCGTGCTTCAGCCGACCAGCGGTGAGATTACGTTCCGCGGCGAGCGCATCGACCGCCTCACTTCACGTGAAATCGTCGCGCGCGGTATTGGCCGCACGTTCCAGCACGTCAAGTTGCTGCCGACGATGACGGTGCTCGAGAACGTCGCCATCGGTGCGCATCTGCGGGGTCGCGCGGGCGTGCTGCGCAGCGTGGCCAAACTCAATGCCACGGAAGAGGGCAGGCTCATGAGCGAGGCCGCAAAGCAGATCCGTCGCGTGGGCCTCGAACAGCATATGTATGACGAAGCGGGCAGCCTCGCGCTCGGTCAGCAACGCATCCTCGAGATCGCCCGCGCGCTGTGCTGCGATCCGACCTTGCTGCTGCTCGACGAGCCTGCGGCTGGCCTGCGTTACAAGGAAAAGCAACAGTTGGCGGCATTGCTGCGCAAGCTGAGAGAAGAGGGGATGAGCGTGCTGCTGGTCGAACACGACATGGATTTCGTGATGAATCTCACCGACCGCCTCGTGGTGATGGAGTTCGGCACGCGTATCGCGGAAGGTTTGCCGCAAGAGGTGCAGAAGGATCCGGCCGTTCTGGAAGCGTATCTGGGCGGGGTGGAATGATGACGGCACCCGTACTGGAAGTTTCCGGACTCGCCGTTCGCTACGGCAAGATCGAGGCGCTGCACAAGGCGGCGATCAGGGTGGGCGCGGGGCAGATCGTCTCCGTGATCGGTCCCAACGGCGCGGGCAAGTCCACGCTGCTCAACGCCATCATGGGCGCGCTGCCCGTGACGGGACATGCGAGCGGCCGCATAGCTTATATGGGCGAGGAGATCGGCGCGCTGCCGATCGAGCGGCGCGTGGCGCGCGGCATGTGTCTCGTGCCGGAAAAGCGCGAGTTGTTCGCCTCGATGACGGTGGAGGACAACCTCGTGCTCGGCGCGTATCGCCGCAAGCGCGCCGGTGAGCGTAATTTCCTCGACCAGCTCGAACCCGTTTTCACGCTGTTTCCGCGCTTGAAAGAACGCCGCGCACAGGCGGCAGGCACGCTCTCGGGCGGCGAGCGCCAGATGCTCGCAGTCGGCCGCGCATTGATGGGCAAGCCCGATCTTCTGATGCTCGACGAGCCGAGCCTCGGTCTCGCACCGCTGATCGTGAAGGAAATCTTCCACATCATCAGCGCGCTGCGGCAAACGGGCGTCGCGACGCTGCTCATCGAGCAGAACGCGCGCGCTGCACTGCAGATTTCCGACTACGGCTACGTGCTGGAAACTGGCGACCTGGCGCTAGAAGGACCGGCGGGGGAGTTGGCGCAGAACCCGCGCGTGATCGAAACGTATCTCGGGTTGGCGAAGAAACCGGTCTGACTTCGTCTATCGCTGTAGAAATGAGCGGCGTGTTTCACGTGAAACACGCCGCTTTTTTTTGTTCAACGCCGGCGCGTCTGGGGAACAAAATTCGGGTGTGAACGGCCGAAAACCCGAAACCGTTATAATTCGCGCATACCACTTTTTCCGAGAAGGCTCACGCGGTCGTTTCGTCCTTGCGTGAGGTCCCGCCATGCTTTATCCCACAGAGTTTGACGTAATCGTCGTCGGCGGCGGTCACGCCGGAACCGAGGCTGCGCTTGCCGCCGCCCGCATGGGCGTCAAGACGCTCCTGCTCACGCACAACATCGAAACGCTGGGCCAGATGAGCTGCAATCCGTCGATTGGCGGCATTGGCAAGGGCCATCTGGTCAAGGAAGTCGATGCACTCGGCGGCGCCATGGCCGCTGCGACGGACGAGGGCGGGATCCAGTTCCGCATTCTCAATTCGTCCAAGGGCCCGGCGGTTCGGGCGACGCGCGCGCAGGCCGACCGCATTCTTTATAAGGCGGCGATCCGGCGACGTCTCGAGAATCAGCCGAATCTGTGGCTGTTCCAGCAGGCCGTGGAAGACCTGATGGTCGAAGGCGACCGCGTCGTAGGCGCCGTCACGCAGGTGGGCATCCGCTTCCGCAGTCGTGCAGTCGTGCTGACGGCGGGGACTTTCCTCGACGGCAAGATCCACGTGGGCCTGAACAACTACACGGGCGGCCGCGCTGGCGATCCCGCTGCCGTGACGCTCTCGTCGCGCCTGAAGGAGCTGAAGCTGCCGCAGGGCCGTCTCAAGACGGGCACGCCGCCGCGTATCGATGGCCGCACGATCGACTTTTCGGTGCTCGAAGAGCAGCCCGGCGACCTCGATCCGGTGCCGGTGTTCTCGTTTCTCGGCCGCGCGGAGCAGCATCCGCGCCAGATTCCGTGCTGGGTCACGCATACGAATGAGCGCACCCACGACATCATTCGCGGCGGTCTCGACCGCTCGCCGATGTACACGGGCGTGATCGAAGGGGTAGGGCCACGCTATTGCCCGTCCATCGAGGACAAGATTCATCGCTTCGCGTCCAAGGAATCGCACCAGATCTTCCTCGAACCGGAAGGCCTGACGACGAACGAGTTCTACCCCAACGGCATCTCCACGAGCCTGCCGTTCGATGTGCAGCTCGAGCTCGTGCACTCGATGCGCGGCCTCGAGCACGCGCACATCCTGCGTCCGGGCTACGCGATCGAATACGACTATTTCGACCCGCGCGGCCTCAAGGCTTCGCTCGAAACCAAGGTGATCAACGGCCTGTTTTTTGCGGGCCAGATCAACGGCACGACGGGCTATGAAGAAGCGGCAGCACAAGGCTTGCTCGCCGGCATGAACGCAGGCCTCCAGGTGCAGGGCAAGGACGCATGGTGCCCGCGCCGCGATCAGGCGTACCTCGGCGTGCTGGTCGACGATCTGGTGACGCGTGGCGTTTCCGAGCCGTATCGCATGTTCACGAGCCGAGCCGAATACCGCTTGAGCCTGCGTGAAGACAACGCGGATATGCGCCTGACGGAGATTGGCCGCGAACTGGGCGTGATTGACGACGTCCGTTGGGACGCCTTCTCCCGTAAGCGTGATGCTGTTTCACGTGAAACAGAGCGTCTGAAGTCGACGTGGGTGAACCCCAAGACGCTTTCGGCGGAAGAAGCGACGGCATTGCTCGGCAAGTCGATTGACCGCGAATACAACCTCGCGGACCTGCTGCGCCGCCCAGGTGTGAGCTATGACGGCGTTTGCGGTCTGCGCGAAGGCGCTTGTGCGCCGGAAACCCCGCTCGCCGAGGATGAAGTTTTGCTAGCCCAGATCAAGGAACAGATCGAAATCGGCATCAAATATCAGGGCTATATCGATCGTCAAGCCGACGAGATCGAACGCAACGGCGCGCAGGAAAATACCCGCCTGCCTGAAGGCATCGATTACGCGGAAGTGCGTGGCCTGTCGTTCGAGGCGCGCCAGAAGCTGAGCCAGTTCCGCCCTGAAACGATCGGCCAGGCGTCGCGCATTTCGGGCATTACGCCCGCCGCGATTTCGTTGCTGATGGTTCACCTCAAGCGTGGCCTTGGCCGCCGTCGCCAGAATCCGGGTGCTGCAGACGAAAGCGGCATCGACTCGACGCCGGTGGCGCAATGACGGGGCGCTCGAGGCAACCCGGCATTGCGGACCGCGACGCGCTCGCTCGTCTGCTGAAAGAGGGCGCTCAGGCGCTTGGCGTCGAGCTCACCGAGCGGCAGCACGAGCAGTTGCTCGACTACGTTGCGCTGCTCGCGAAGTGGAACGCCGTGTACAACCTCACGGCGATTCGCGATCCGCGCCAGATGCTGATCCAGCACATTCTCGATTCGCTCTCGATCGTGCCGCACCTGCCGGCGCGCGCCGACGCAACGGTGCTCGATGTCGGCTCCGGCGGCGGACTGCCCGGCATCGTGCTCGCGATCGTGCGTCCGGACTGGCAGGTCACGCTCAACGATATCGTGCAGAAGAAGTCGGCGTTCCAGTCGCAGGCGAAGGCTGAACTCGGACTCGCGAACCTCTCGGTGGTGACCGGCCGGGTCGAATCGCTGCGTCCCGGCATCGAAGTATCGAAAAAATTCGATTTGATCGTGTCTCGGGCATTCGCGGATCTCGCCGATTTCGTTACACTGGCCCGTCATCTCGTTGCCGAGGGTGGCGCGATCTGGGCCATGAAGGGTGTGCACCCCGAAGGCGAGATCGAGCGTCTGCCGGCCGGAACCCGGGCGCTGAACACGATCCGCCTGAGCGTGCCGATGCTCGATGCGGAGCGCCACTTGATCGAAGTGTCGGTTGAGTCGGTCGCCGCGGCCTGAGCCGATCCGGCGATGGCCAATCGGCCGAAAGGTGCGCGAAGCAGTTGCGTCATAACGTAAGCAAACTACTTAAGGCAGTAAAAGGGACACACGAAAGATGGCAAAAATCTTCTGCGTTGCGAACCAGAAGGGCGGCGTCGGCAAGACGACGACAACGGTCAATCTCGCCGCGAGCCTCGCATCGCAGGGACAACGTGTCCTTCTCATCGACCTCGACCCGCAGGGCAACGCCACGATGGGCAGCGGCATCGACAAGGCCGCGTGCGAGAACACGGTCTACGAGGTGCTCGTCGACGGTGTCACGGTGAACGCTGCGCGCACGCGACCGGAACAGGTCGGTTACGACGTCCTGCCGGCCAACCGCGAGCTGGCCGGCGCCGAGGTGGAACTCGTGACGGTCGAGCAGCGCGAGCGGCGCCTGAAGGCCGCGCTCGCCGAAGTCGACGCCGATTACGACTTCGTCCTCATCGATTGCCCGCCGGCGCTTTCGCTGCTCACGCTCAACGGCCTGTGCGCCGCCCATGGCGTGGTGATCCCGATGCAGTGCGAATACTTCGCGCTCGAAGGTCTTTCGGATCTCATCAATACGATCAAGCAGGTCCACGCGAACATGAATCGCGACCTGAAGGTGATCGGCCTTCTGCGCGTGATGTTCGATCCGCGCATTACGTTGCAGCAGCAGGTTTCCGAGCAGTTGAAAGAGCACTTCGGCGACAAGGTCTTCGACGCCGTGATCCCGCGCAACGTCCGCCTCGCTGAAGCTCCGAGCTACGGCTTGCCGGGCGTGGTGTTCGATCGCGCCTCGCGCGGCGCACAGGCCTATGTGCAGTTCGGCGCGGAAATGATCGAGCGCGTGCGCGCACTCTGACGAGACTGGGGAAGCACGATGAATGCAGTAGCACGGAAGAAGGGGCTGGGCCGGGGGCTGGAAGCATTGCTCGGCGGCAGCGCGGACATCACCGAGGCGGTGAAGATCGACGGCGCGCCTAACACGCTGCCGCTCACGCAGATGCAGGCCGGCAAGTATCAGCCGCGCACGCGCATGGACGAGGGCGCGCTCCAGGAGCTGGCCGCGAGCATTCGCGCGCAGGGTCTGATGCAGCCGATTCTCGTGCGCCCGGTTGCGACGGGGCGCTACGAAATCATCGCGGGCGAGCGGCGCTTCCGTGCTGCGCACATCGCTGGCCTCACCGAAGTGCCGGTGCTCGTGAAGGATGTGCCCGACCAGGCCGCCGCCGCCATGGCACTGATCGAGAACATCCAGCGCGAGGACCTGAATCCGCTGGAAGAGGCGCAGGGCATCCAGCGCCTGCTCGACGAGTTCAGCTTCACGCACGAGCAGGCGGCCGAGTCGGTCGGACGCTCACGCAGCGCGGTGTCGAATCTGCTGCGTTTGCTCAATCTCGCGGCGCCCGTGCAGACCATGCTGCTGGCCGGCGACCTCGACATGGGCCACGCCCGTGCGCTGCTCGCCGTGGACGCGGCCACGCAGATCACGCTGGCGAACCAGGTGGTCAACAAGCGGATGTCGGTGCGTGAAACGGAGAAGCTCGTTTCGGCCACCACGAAGGCCGCACCGGCAGTCAAGGCGAAGGCCGCGCACGATGGCGGGCGCGACACGCGCCGCCTCGAAGAGGAATTGTCGGACCTGCTCGCCGCATCGGTGAAGATCAAGCTCGGCCGACGCGGGCGAGGGCAGCTCACGGTCGACTTCGGCGACCTCGACGCGCTTGACGGCATCCTGCTGCGCCTGCGCGGCGAGACGGCAGCGTGATGGGCACGATGCGCGCCGCCGCGGCTAACGCGCGCGCCGGCGCATAAAGCCGGTGCGCGAATCGGAGCAGGGCGCGCCTGAGCCCTTGAGCCTGTTGCGCCGCATCGGCGCATTCGCCGTTTCGGAGCCGGTGCTCGCGATCCTCATCGTGGCGTTCGTGGCGTTGCAGATTTACGCACCTCGTCCCATCGCCTCGCTGCCCGCACTTGTCGATTGGCAAACGGTGATGACCCTCGCGGGTCTGCTCATTCTGACGAAGGGTATCGAATATTCAGGACTGCTGACCTGGCTCGCGCACAAGCTCGTCCACTACATTCACTCGGAGCGCGGGCTCGCGTTGCTGCTCGTCGCGCTGGCCGCGGTGCTGGCGATGATCGTGACCAACGATGTGGCGCTTTTCGTCGTGGTGCCGCTCGTGCTGTCGCTGCACAAGCTCACGCCGCTGCCGCTCAAGCGCCTCGTGATCGTCATCGCGCTTGCCGTGAACGCGGGCTCGGTGCTCACGCCGCTCGGCAACCCGCAGAACCTGTTTCTCTGGCAGGTGAGCGGGGTATCGTTCGGACGCTTCGTCGTGGGGCTCGCACCGCTTTGCGCGTTGCTCATGGCGATGCTCATCCTGCTCACGGCGTTTCTCTTCAAGACCGTACCGCTCGATCTCTCGAAAGACGCCGCGCCGCAGCGCGTCGACCGGGCGCTTGCGAGCGTGGCGGCTGTGCTCTTCGTCGCGTTCGTGCTGCTCGCCGATGCGCACCACGCAGGCGTTGCACTTGCCGCCGTCGCCGCGGGCTTTGTGATCTGGCGCATTCGCATCGTGCTCAAGATCGACTGGCTGCTGCTGCTGATCTTCGTGCTGATGTTCATCGTCCTACGCAGCGTGGCCGCGCTGCCCGCCATCCATCACGCGCTGACGTCACTGTCACTGCAAACGCCGATGCGCGCTTTTGCCGCAGGGGCGGTGCTGTCGCAAGTGATTAGCAATGTTCCGGCCGCCATTGTGCTCGCGGGTTTCACGCATGACTGGCGCGCGCTCGCGTTCGGCGTGAGCGTGGGGGGCTTCGGGGTGGCCATCGGCTCGCTGGCGAACCTCATCGCCGTGCGTCTGTCCGGCCAGCGCGGCGTGTGGTTGCTGTTTCACCTGGTCGCCGTGCCGTTCTGGATCGCGGCCTTTTTAGGCGGCGCGCTGCTGCTGCATCTGTTCTGACGGCGCCCCGTCCCACATCCTGGCGCATAGCCCGGATTGCGCGCCAGATGGGCTCGAAATTACCTGGTCATCCTGATGATTGCGCGTTGCCTGCTACGTCCCTTACAGTTACCGGTCACACCCTCGCGGCGCTGGGTTTTCCGCATCATGAAGTCGCATTTCACGGGTGTTATTGAAGGGCCTAAAGTCTTGAATTGCCTGCAACTATCGCTTACAATCGCCCGGATTTATTTGGTTGGCGATGCCGTAAGTACGCTGTAATAAAACGCGTGCAAGGCGAATTTCCGGAATAAAGCGATGGTGGGTCAGAGGCCAGACGAAGCGCCACAGGCGCATGAAGGGCCCGATGTACCGCCGGGCGCAGCCGGAGCATCCAGCCGGGGGCAGGATGCAGCGGCAAGAACTTCCGGACGCGTTGTTTCCAAAGCGGATCACAACGCGCGCTGGGATGAACTGGACGCCAGCCAGCAAGATAACAACGACATCGTTCCGCTCACCCGGGCCGAAGCCGAGCAAATCTTCGGCGCACAGGTGAGTCGCCCATCGCGCGTCACGCCGTTTCGTGTCGTCGCGGCGCAAGTGGTTTTGTCCCTGGTTGCAACGTTGGCGTGGTGGCTGTTTTATAAGCCGCCGGGCAGTGCTGCGTTGTCGGCCTTCCTGGGCGGAGCGATCTGCTGGTTACCCGGTGCGCTGTTCGCGGCGCGCCTGAAGCAGTTGAGCAGGGCGGGCACCGTATTTAACTGGATGCTCGGTGAAGCCTTCAAGATGGGGGCGACGATTGCGATGTTCGTCGCCATCGCGTTCTGGTATCACGACGTGCTGTGGATTCCGCTGCTCGTCACGTACCTGATCGCACTAAAGACATACTGGATCGCGCTCGCGTGGCGCTGACCCGCCAACATCGCGCCGCCTCAAGTCAGGGCGTCGAAGCGATGACGGTGGAAGTTAGCTGGCCGATGCGAAGCAGATAAGACACGATCCACGGCGGCGTGTTCCCGCAATACAGTATTGCGGCGGGAACGGCCGAAAACGATTTTCGACAATTTGGGTGGCTCTAACGATATGGCAGCTAGCGAAGGAACGAGCGGACCGGGTCCGTCCGAGTACATTGCTCACCACTTGCAGAACTTTGCGACCTCGCACCAGACGTCGATCGTCGACTTCAGCGTCTGGAACATCGACACGCTGTTCTGGTCGATTCTGTGCGGCGTCGTGACGATCCTCATCCTGCGCCTCGCTGCGCGCAAAGCGACCCCGGGCGTACCGGGCCGCTTCCAGTGCGCCATCGAAATGCTGGTCGAGATGGTCGAGGACCAGTCCAAGTCCATCGTCCATGGCAACCGCGCATTCATCGCACCGCTCGCGCTGACCGTGTTCATCTGGGTCGCGCTCATGAACTCGCTCGACTTCATTCCCGTCGACCTGCCCACGCGCGTGATCGGCTGGCTCGGCCTGTCCGAAGCGCTGCCGCACCAGCGCATCGTCCCGACTGCCGACCTCAACGGCACGTTCGGCATCGCGCTCGGCGTGTTCGTGCTGATGATTTACTACAACCTCAAGATCAAGGGTCCTGGCGGCTTCGCACACGAACTGCTCTCGGCCCCGTTCGGCGCGCATCCGCTGCTGTGGATCCCGAACCTTGCACTGAACATCATCGAGTTCGTCGCCAAGACGGTTTCGCTCGCCCTGCGGTTGTTCGGCAACATGTATGCAGGCGAGCTGCTGTTCCTGCTGATCGCGCTGCTGGGCGGTCTGTGGAGCTTCGGCGCGGACACGACGGTGCTTGGCTTCATCGGCCACGTGATTGCGGGCAGCGTCTGGGCGATCTTCCACATCCTGATCGTTCTGCTGCAGGCGTTCATTTTCATGATGCTGACGCTGGTGTACATCGGCCAGGCACACGACAAGCACTAAGTGCTCGTCAAACCAGATTTGCAGTTTTAAATCCCCAGTTCCAGAAAATCTCAATAAGGAGTGATCATGCAAGCTTTCATCGCCAACATCCAGGGTTTCACGGCCATCGGTATCGGCATCATCATCGGCCTGGGTGCAATCGGCGCCTGTATCGGTATCGGCCTGATGGGCGGCAAGTACATCGAAGCCTGCGCACGTCAGCCTGAACTGATGAACCCGCTGCAGACGAAGATGTTCCTGCTGGCTGGTCTGATCGATGCAGCGTTCCTGATTGGCGTTGGTGTTGCAATGCTGTTCGCGTTCGCTAACCCGCTGCTCTCGAAGCTCGCGGGCTAAGTTCCCTGGAAGGTTGCGCCTGACCTATAACGGGTAGTGGGCGCATGGCGGAACGGGAGACGAGGCGCTGATCGAGTTTCACAACCGATGAGCGCCTTGCCGTTTCAATTCCCCGGAATAGCAACGATTAAGGAAACACCGTGAATCTCAACGCAACCCTGTTTGCGCAAATGGTCGTGTTCCTGATCCTCGCGTGGTTCACGATGAAGTTCGTGTGGCCGCCGTTGATCAACGCCCTCGACGAGCGCTCGAAGAAGATCGCAGACGGCCTCGCCGCTGCGGAAAAGGGCAAGGCGGAACTCGAAGCGGCGCACAAGCGCGTCGGCGAAGAGCTCGCTACGGCCCGTAACGAGGGTCAAAGCCGTATCGCCGACGCTGAAAAGCGCGCACTGGCGGTCGCAGAAGAAATCAAGGCCCAGGCACACGCCGAAGCGGCACGCATCATCGCTCAGGCGAAGGCCGACGCCGACCAGCAGGTGGTCAAGGCACGCGAAGCCCTGCGCGCCGAAGTCGCCGCCCTCGCCGTGCAAGGCGCCGAGCAGATCCTGAAGCGCGAAGTCGATCAGTCGGCCCACGCCGAACTGCTGAATCAACTGAAAGCCGAGCTCTGATCATGGCCGAACTTGCAACCATCGCCCGCCCGTACGCAGAAGCATTGTTTGGCGTGGCCGAAGCTGGTGACACCGCCGCCTGGTCCACGCTCGTTTCGGAGCTGGCACAGGTTGCGGCCTTGCCCGAGGTGCAGTCGGTCGCGACGAGCCCGAAGGTGAGCCATGCCCAGGTCGCCGAGCTGCTGCTCGCGGCGGTGAAGTCGCCGGTCAAGGAATCGGCCGAGGTGAAGAACCTCGTGCAGATGCTGATCGAGAATCATCGCCTGGCACTGCTGCCGGAAATCCAGACGCAGTTCGAAGCGCTCAAGAACGCCAAGGCAGGTGCTGCTGACGCAGTGATCGTCAGCGCGTTCCCGCTCGAAGGCGTCCAGTTGAACGACCTCGTCGCCAGCCTCGAACGCAAGTTCAAATGCAAGCTGAAGCCGACCGTCGAGATCGACAACTCGCTCATCGGCGGCGTGCGCGTCACGGTCGGCGACGAAGTGCTCGATACCTCGGTCCGCGCGCGGCTCGCCAGCATGCAGGCGGCGTTGACCGCCTGAGCGCCTCGATTCCAGTAATCGGGCGCGGCGGCTGGCACGCAACAGAATTGAACATCAGGAGCGAATAATGCAACTTAATCCCTCTGAGATCAGCGAGCTGATCAAGAGCCGGATCCAGGGCCTTGAAGCGAGCGCAGACGTTCGCAATCAGGGCACCGTGATCTCCGTGACCGACGGTATCGTGCGTATCCACGGCCTGTCGGACGTGATGCAGGGCGAAATGCTCGAATTCCCGGGCAATACCTTCGGCCTCGCGCTGAACCTCGAGCGCGACTCGGTCGGCGCCGTGATTCTGGGTGAGTACGAGCACATCTCGGAAGGCGACATCGTCAAGACGACGGGCCGCATTCTCGAAGTGCCGGTTGGCCCCGAACTGATCGGCCGCGTGGTCGACCCGCTCGGCAACCCGATCGACGGCAAGGGCCCGGTCAACGCCAAGATGACCGACGCGATCGAAAAGATCGCTCCGGGCGTGATCTGGCGTGAAGGCGTGTCGCAGCCGGTGCAAACGGGTCTGAAGTCGATCGACTCGATGGTGCCGATCGGCCGTGGCCAGCGTGAGCTGATCATCGGCGACCGTCAGTGCGGCAAGACCGCAGTGGCCGTCGACACGATCATCAACCAGAAGGGCAAGGACCTCATCTGTATCTACGTCGCCATCGGTCAGAAGGCTTCGTCGATCCAGAACGTGCTGCGCAAGCTCGAAGAAACGGGCGCGATCGAATACACGATCGTCGTTGCCGCTTCGGCTTCGGAATCGGCCGCACTGCAGTACCTCGCACCGTATGCCGGCTGCACGATGGGCGAATACTTCCGCGACCGCGGTCAAGACGCCCTGATCATCTATGACGACTTGACCAAGCAAGCCTGGGCATACCGTCAGATCTCGCTGCTGCTGCGCCGCCCGCCGGGCCGTGAAGCTTACCCCGGCGACGTGTTCTATCTCCACTCGCGTCTGCTCGAGCGCGCGGCTCGCGTGTCGGCCGACTACGTCGAGAAGTTCACGAACGGCGAAGTGAAGGGCAAGACGGGTTCGCTCACCGCACTGCCGATCATCGAAACGCAAGCCGGCGACGTGACCGCATTCGTTCCGACGAACGTGATCTCGATTACCGACGGCCAGATCTTCCTGGAAACCGACCTCTTCAACGCAGGCATCCGCCCGGCAATCAACGCCGGCGTGTCGGTGTCGCGTGTGGGTGGTGCGGCTCAAACGAAGGTCGTGAAGAAGCTGTCGGGCGGTATCCGTACCGACCTCGCGCAGTACCGTGAACTGGCTGCATTCGCCCAGTTCGCATCGGACCTCGACGAAGCGACCCGCAAGCAGCTCGAGCGCGGCCGCCGCGTGACGGAACTGCTCAAGCAGCCGCAGTATCAGCCGCTGCAAGTGTGGGAACTGGCTGTTGCGCTGTTCTCGGCGAACAACGGCTACCTCGACGACATCGACGTCAAGGACGTCCTGCCGTTCGAAAAGGGCCTGCGCGAATACCTGAAGTCGAAGCATGCTGACCTCGTCGCGCGCATCGAGGACAAGAAGGACCTGTCGAAGGACGACGAGAACGCGCTCCACGCGGCTCTCAAGGACTTCAAGAAGTCCGGCGCATATTGATCCGTCCGGGAATCAAACACGATAAACGGACTGGGACCCGGGTAAGCGCTGAATGAAGCGCTGACCCGGGTCGACAAAGGAGCAAAGCAATGGCTGGAATGAAGGAAATTCGCGGCAAGATCAAGAGCGTGCAAAACACGCGCAAGATCACCAAGGCGATGGAAATGGTCGCGGCGTCGAAAATGCGCCGTGCCCAGGAGCGCATGCGCGCCGCCCGCCCGTATGCCGACAAGGTCCGCGACATCGCTGCGCACATGAGCCGTGCGAACCCCGAGTACCGCCACCCGTTCATGGTGGAAAACACCGGTGCGAAGGTCGCAGGCGTGATTCTCGTCACGACCGACAAGGGTCTGTGCGGCGGGATGAACACCAACGTGCTGCGCGCGACGCTGCAGAAGTTCAAGGAGCTGGAAGCATCCGGCACGACGATCGAAGCAACTGCGATCGGCAGCAAGGGCCTCGGTTTCCTGAATCGTCTGCGCGCGAAGGTCGTCTCGAACGTTGTGCAACTCGGCGACACGCCGCACCTCGAAAAGCTGATCGGCGCGATCAAGGTGCAGCTCGACCAGTACTCGGAAGGCAAGCTTTCCGCCGTGTACCTCGCGTACACGCGCTTCGTCAACACGATGAAGCAGGAGCCTGTAATCGAGCAACTGCTGCCGCTGTCGGCCGAGCGTCTGGAAGCGGATGACGACGGCACGACGCCGAAGTCGGCGTGGGACTACATCTACGAGCCGGACGCGCAAACCGTCGTGGACGAACTGCTGGTGCGCTATGTCGAAGCTCTGGTCTATCAGGCCGTGGCGGAAAACATGGCTTCGGAGCAGTCGGCCCGTATGGTGGCGATGAAGGCGGCGTCGGACAACGCGAAGACGGTCATCAACGAACTGCAGCTCTCGTACAACAAGAGCCGCCAGGCCGCGATTACGAAGGAACTTTCGGAAATCGTCGGCGGCGCAGCAGCCGTTTGATCAAGCGACGAGCGCGAACCGATTGCGAAACCGCGCCGGTGTATGCCGGTGAGCGAGTGAAGAATTCAGGTATCTAAAGGAAAATCGATGAGTACAACTGCTTTGGTAGAAGGCAAGATCGTACAGTGCATCGGCGCGGTGATCGACGTGGAATTCCCGCGCGAGAGCATGCCGAAGATCTACGACGCGCTGATTCTCGAAGGGTCGGAACTGACCCTGGAAGTGCAGCAGCAGCTGGGCGACGGCGTCGTCCGCACCATCTGTCTGGGTTCGGCTGACGGCCTGCGCCGCGGCACCGTGGTCAAGAACACGGGCAACCCCATCCGCGTGCCGGTCGGCAAGCCGACCCTCGGCCGCATCATGGACGTGCTCGGCCGTCCGATCGACGAAGCTGGCCCGATCGTGAGCGAAACGACGCGCTCGATCCACCAGAAGGCTCCGGCGTTCGACGAGCTGTCGCCGTCGGCGGAACTGCTCGAAACCGGCATCAAGGTTATCGACCTGATCTGCCCGTTCGCAAAGGGCGGCAAGGTCGGTCTGTTCGGTGGTGCTGGCGTGGGCAAGACCGTCAACATGATGGAGCTCATCAACAACATCGCCAAGGAACACGGTGGTTTCTCCGTGTTTGCGGGCGTGGGCGAGCGTACCCGTGAGGGCAACGACTTCTACCACGAAATGAAGGACTCGAACGTTCTCGACAAGGTCGCGCTGGTGTACGGCCAGATGAACGAGCCGCCGGGCAACCGTCTGCGCGTCGCGCTGACCGGTCTGACGATGGCCGAGCACTTCCGCGACGAAGGCCTCGACGTGCTGTTCTTCGTCGACAACATCTACCGTTTCACGCTGGCTGGCACCGAAGTGTCGGCACTGCTCGGCCGTATGCCGTCGGCAGTGGGCTATCAGCCGACGCTGGCTGAAGAAATGGGCAAGCTGCAAGAGCGCATCACGTCGACCAAGAAGGGCTCGATTACGTCGGTTCAGGCCGTGTACGTCCCTGCGGACGACTTGACCGACCCGTCGCCGGCTACGACCTTCGGCCACCTGGACGCAACCGTCGTGCTGTCGCGTGACATCGCCTCGCTGGGTATCTACCCGGCAGTCGACCCGCTCGACTCGACCTCGCGCCAGATCGACCCGAACGTGATCGGCGAAGAGCACTACTCGATCACGCGCGGCGTGCAGCAAACGCTGCAGCGCTACAAGGAACTGCGCGACATCATCGCGATTCTGGGCATGGACGAACTGTCGCCGGAAGACAAGCTGACGGTGGCCCGCGCTCGCAAGATCCAGCGTTTCCTGTCGCAGCCGTTCCACGTCGCGGAAGTCTTCACGGGCTCGCCGGGCAAGTACGTGCCGCTGAAGGAAACGATCCGCGGCTTCAAGATGATCGTTGACGGCGAATGCGATCACCTGCCGGAGCAGGCGTTCTACATGGTCGGCACGATCGACGAAGCCTTCGAAAAGGCCAAGAAGATCCAGTAAGGGTTAGTTGCCGAAGTGCGGATAAGTCGCGCGACTTATCCGCCACAGCAGCCAATTAATCCCCAAGGAGTCGACACATATGGCAGCAACCATCAAGGTAGACGTCGTCAGCGCCGAAGAGAGCATCTTCGACGGCCAGGCGAAGTTCGTCGCGCTTCCGGGCGAGGCGGGCGAGCTGGGCATTCTGCCGGGGCACACGCCGCTCATCACGCGTATTCGTCCGGGCGCAGTGCGCATCGTGGCGGAAGACGGCGGTGAAGAGTTCGTGTTCGTCGCCGGCGGCATTCTCGAAGTGCAGCCGGGCGCCGTCACGGTGCTCGCCGACACCGCGATCCGCGGCAAGGATCTCGACGAGGCAAAGGCTACGGAAGCGCGCAAGCGCGCTGAAGAGACGCTGCAGAACGCCGGCTCGAACCTCGAGTACGCCACCGCCCAGGCCGAACTGGCCTACGCGGTCGCTCAGCTCGCGGCGATCCAGCGCCTGCGCAAGATGAACCAGCACTAATGGGTTCTCGTACGCGCCCCCTCGTGGGGCCGCGTTCGAAGCAAAAAAGGGCTCCCCGGTTGGGGAGCCCTTTTTGCATGTGCGCGCCGGTGGGCGGGCACGGCCCAATGGCACCGCGATGAAAAACGCGGCATAAATGCCGTGAGCCACGGAGGTCGACCAAAACGCTCCGGCATACTTGACGTTTACGGAAAGGTAATGCCAAATCATTCGTTCGCAGCCGGCCCAGACCCTGCGGGTAAGACTTGATGCCGCCCCCAGTCAAGCCGGTGGCACAATGGTTTTCAAATTCATTTCAAACGCGGGAGTAACGCTCCCCAGGAGACAGCCATCATGGCAATCGACGCAGCAGGCGCGCGCGCCGCGCCCGGTGTACATGAGCCGCTCATCGCGCCGAAAGACGGGCTTTCCTACGTGCGAGGCACGTCCGACGTGCCGCTCAGCGACGCGACCCTCGGCACATTCCTGCAGGAGACCGCCAACCGCTTCCCCGAGCGGCCTGCCGTGGTGTTCCGCGAGCAGGGCATCCGCTGGAACTGGCGCGAGTTCGCCGCAGAAGTGGACGTGCTCGCGGCCGGTTTTGCCGAGCTAGGCATCGTCAAGGGAGATCGCGTCGGCATCTGGTCGCCCAATCGCGTCGAATGGCTGCTCACCCAGTTTGCGACCGCGCGCATCGGTGCGGTGCTCGTCAACATCAATCCCGCCTATCGTCTTGCCGAACTCGAATACGCGCTGAACAAGGTCGGCTGCAAGGCGATCGTCTCGGCGGAGAGCTTCAAGACCTCGAAGTATCTGGAAATGCTGCAGACGCTCGCGCCCGAGCTTGCGAGCGCCACGCCCGGCCAGCTGCAGGCCGCGCGCCTGCCCGAACTGCGCGCGGTCGTGCGCATGTGCGACACGGCCACGCCCGGCATGCTCTGCTTCAGCGAACTCGTGGAGATGGGCCGCGAGCGCATCGCGCGCGACGGCACGGCGTGGCTCGACGCGATCAACGCGACGCTATCGCCCGACGAGGCCATCAACATCCAGTTCACGAGCGGCACGACCGGTAATCCGAAGGGCGCGACGCTCACGCACCGTAACGTGCTCAACAACGGACGTTTCATCGCCCAGGCGATGCGCCTCACCGAAGAAGATTCGCTTTGCATTCCGGTGCCGCTCTATCACTGCTTTGGCATGGTGCTCGCGGTGCTCGCGTGCGTATCCGTTGGCGCGAACATGGTGTTCCCCGGCGAGGCGTTCGATCCGCGCGCGACGCTCGAAGCCGTCTCGGAAGAGGGCTGCACGGCCTTGCACGGCGTGCCCACGATGTTCATCGCGGAGCTCGATCATCCGGAGTTCGCACGCTTCGATCTTTCGAAGCTGCGCACGGGCATCATGGCCGGCTCGCCGTGCCCGATCGAGACGATGAAGCGCGTGGTCTCCAGGATGCATCTCGCCGAAATCACGATCGCCTACGGCATGACGGAAACGAGCCCGGTGTCGTTCCAGAGCTCGACCACCGACCCGCTCGACAAGCGCACGACCACCGTGGGCCGCATTCAGCCGCATCTCGAAGTGAAGATCGTCGACGCGCTCGGCAAAATCGTGCCGGTGGGCGAAACGGGCGAGCTGTGCACGAAGGGCTATTCGGTGATGCAGGGCTACTGGGGCGACGCGGAGAAGACGGCCGAGTCGATCGTCGATGGCTGGATGCATACGGGCGATCTCGCGACGATCGATGCCGAAGGCTACTGCAACATCGTCGGTCGCCTCAAGGACATGCTGATCCGCGGCGGCGAGAACATCTATCCGCGAGAGATCGAAGAGTTTCTGTTCCGCCACCCGAAGGTGCAGTCCGCGCAGGTGTTCGGCGTGCCCGATGCGAAGTACGGCGAGGAAGTGTGCGCGTGGATCGTGCTCCGCCCGGGCGAAGCGGCAACGGCCGAGGAGATTCAGGCGTTCTGCCAGGGGCAGATTGCCCATTACAAGATCCCGAAGTACATCCGCTTCGTCGACGAACTGCCGATGACCGTGACAGGCAAGGTGCAGAAGTTCGTGATGCGCGCGCGCATGATCGACGAACTCAAGATCAACGAGCAGAAGACGGCTTGATACGAGGTTCGATGCAATGCCGCGGCGGACGACTCAAGGCGTCGCTGCGGCATTGCAGAACGCGCAAAATAGTCGGGAAACCGAACGATTATTTACGCTGGAGGGAGTGGGTGCGGAGCGATGCCTGTTGAATAACGAAACGTACAGGCGAAAAAAAAGCGGGCCTGGAGCCCGCTAAAAACCACACGCTACGGGGTTAGCGCGAGGAGACCAAAGGAGGAGCCGGGTCATGAAACGTCTTCGACGCCGGTCACGGCTCCAACAAGGATGCCCCTCGAGAGGGCTTCGGCGTAGGGCCGACCGGCTGGTGTTTTGTGTCCGCTCACACTGGCACCGCGCCACATCCGTGTTGAAACCGTTGAAGGCATTGTGGGCGAATTAAGATAGGTTCGCGGTAACAAAGTGTTTCAGGTTGTAACGCCCGTCAGATAAGGCTCTGCGGCGCTTTTTGCCATCCTGAGCGTTTCGCGGAAGTCATTTTTACCGCTATTTTTCGAGGCTGCCTGACAGCCTTAATCGCAACTCGCGCGCGAGGATTCGAATCGCATGAAGGAAGGCCCACCGCATGGGCCTTTTTACGCATGACGCGTACGGTACAGATTTACCGGGTGCGCACATGCGCAATGCGTCGGCATTGCGCTCGCGCGTGGAATGCAAACTTTGCGTGCCTCGTGTGACCCCATGTTCTGCAACTCATCGTAGCAATTCGAAGGGCCATAACAATGCGGCGCGATTCAACACTTCACTTCAGCCACTTGTCGGAGATTGCCTGATATTCGCCGCTCGCGCGCGCAAGGTGCAGCCACTGATCGACATACTGCTGGAACACCACGTCGCCGCGCGGCACCATCCACGCTTTTTCGCCGTACTGAAACGGCTTGTCGGGATGCACCGAACACAGCCCCGGGTTGAGCTTCTGCTGCAACATGGTCTCGGAGGCGTCGGTCACCATTACGTCGGCCTTGCCCGCGAGAATCTGTTTGAAGATCGTCACGTTGTCCGGGTACATGATGAGATTCGCATTCGGCAGGAACTGCTTCGCGAAGCGCTCGTTCGTGCCGCCCGGATTCACGATCACGCGCACCGAAGGCTGGTTGATCTGCTCAACGGTCTGATACTTCTTGACGTCCGCGCATCGCACGATCGGCGTCTTGCCGTCGACCTGATAAGCCTCGGTGAAGAACGCGCGCTTCTGGCGCTCGAGCGTCGTGGAGACGCCGCCCACTGCAACGTCGCACTTCGCGAGGAAGTCGTTCATGAGGTTCGACCACGACGTCTTCACGAACTCGGCCTTCACGCCCAGCGACTTCGCAAGCGACTGGGTCATGTCGATGTCGATGCCTTCGAACGTGCCGTCCTGCCTGTAGAACGAGTAGGGCTTGTAGTCGCCGGTCGTGCAGGCGCGCAGCGTGCCGCGCGCGATGATTTCGTCGAGGCGCGACGGGGCCGTGGCGCTCTGCGCACCGTTGGCGGGGGTACCGGCGGACTGGCTCGTGGCGCACGCGCTCAGCAAAGCGGCGCTAACGATCGTCAGGCCGAGGGCGGCTTTATTCATCGTGTCTCCAGATCTGGTTTTGGTTGATGTAATGTTTTGGAAAGCCGTCTGATGATAGTCCTCGCGTACGCGGCCGTTAAGCGCGGACTTACCTGGGTAGGCAGGCCTATACTTCAGTGGCATTGCGCTTTCTGATCCCGCCCATCAGGGGCATGACGCGACGGCCGCTCCGGTAAAATGGCCGCTTGCTTCCGAACCTTGGCGCGACTTCGCGCATCCAGCACGTGGCCCACACTCTCCTGAACGACACCTTCCTGCGCGCGCTGCTGCGCCAGCCGACCGAGTACACGCCGATCTGGCTGATGCGCCAGGCAGGCCGCTATCTGCCGGAGTACAACGCCACGCGCAGCCGCGCGGGCAGCTTCCTCGGCCTCGCGAAGAATCCCGATTACGCGACGGAGGTCACGCTCCAGCCGCTCGAGCGCTATCCGCTCGACGCCGCGATCCTGTTCTCCGACATTCTCACGATTCCGGACGCGATGGGCCTTGGCCTCTCGTTCCAGGCGGGTGAAGGGCCGAAGTTCGCGCACCCCGTGCGTACCGAAGAAGACGTGGCGCGGCTCGCCGTGCCGGATATCGGCGCGACGCTCGGCTACGTGACCGACGCCGTACGCGAAATTCGCCGCGCGCTCACCAATGCAGAAGGGCACCAGCGTGTGCCGCTGATCGGCTTCTCGGGCAGCCCTTGGACGCTCGCCTGCTACATGGTCGAAGGTGGCGGCTCGGACGACTTCCGCACGGTGAAGTCGATGCTGTACGCGCGCCCCGACCTCATGCAACGCATTCTCGAAGTGAACGCGCAGGCGGTGGCGGCCTATCTGAACGCGCAGATCGAAGCCGGCGCGCAGGCCGTGATGATCTTCGACACCTGGGGCGGCGCGCTCGCGGACGGCGCGTACCAGCGCTTCTCGCTGGCGTACATCGCGCAGGTCGTGGCGCAGCTCAAGCGCGAGCACGCCGGCGAGCGCGTGCCCGTGATCACCTTCACGAAGGGCGGCGGCCTCTGGCTCGACGAAATCGCCAATACGGGCGTGGACGCCGTTGGCCTCGACTGGACCGTCAACCTCGGGCGCGCGCGCGAGCGCGTGGGCGAGCGCGTGGCGCTGCAGGGCAACCTCGACCCCACGGTGCTGTTCGCTTCGCCGGCCGCGATTCGCGAGCAGGCGCGCGCGGTACTGGACAGCTTTGGCGCGCACCCGGGCCACGTGTTCAACCTCGGCCACGGCATTTCGCAGTTCACGCCTCCCGAAAGCGTGGCCGAACTCGTGGACGAAGTGCATCGCCACAGCCGCGCGATCCGCGCGACCGGTGCGTGACGTTTTTGATGCGCCGCACCAAGCTGGGCTCCGGGCGTCAGGGTATGACCGGGCTCAAGAGGCCATCCAGACGCCATCGCGGTCCTGTCAAGACTTGACTTATACACACTTGCCTCGTTGCGGCGCGCAAGAGGGAAAGGTTGTCGCAGGCGCCCGTTCAGGTCTGCGCAGAATCAATCAGACCCTTGACAGACAAGGCTTTCGGCGCTCCACGGCGCTGTGTGCGGTATCCCACATAACGACGACACGCGGGCGCGCTGCGGCGGCGCCCGGGAAGTTCTCAACAAAGTTATCCACAGGCGCAGATTCGGGGGCGCGATTGTTCTGCGGAATCCAAAACTTAGCGCGAAATCTCAAGTATTACTTGAGGTTTGCATGTCTGTGCGGTGGCGTACGGAACTTCCCTGGGAGTGAGGCATGACAGGGCAGTACGTGCGCGTGGCGCTGGACCATCCACTGGATGCGCTCTACGACTATCGCTATGGCCTCGACAGCGCGCCGGAGCCCGGCATGCTCGTGCGCGTGCCGTTCGGACGTCGCGACGTCGTCGGCCTGATCTGCGAAGTGACCACTCACAGCGACGTGCCCGCGAACAAGCTCCGCGACGTGAGCGCGGTGTGCGCCGCCTGTCCGCCGCTTTCGGCGCAATGGCTCGCGCTGGCTGGCTTTGCCGCCGACTACTATCAGCGGGGCCTGGGCGAGGTCGCGTTGCCGGCGCTGCCACAGGCGCTGCGCGATCCGTCGCGCTGGGCGCGCATGCTCGCCCCCGAGGAGCGCTACCGTCTGTCGCCGCAAGGGCGCGCCGAGTTGCCCGACGCGTTGCCGGCGCGCGCCCAGGCGCTGCGCCGTCTCGCGCAGGCGCTCGTTGATGCCGGCGAACTCGACGTCGCCGCGGCCCGCGCGCTGCATCCGAAGGCGATTGCGACGCTCGAAGCCTGGTGCGAAGCGGGCTGGGTCGAGCATGAGTCCATTGCGGTCGGCGCGGCCGCCAGTGCAGCCCACAGCGCCGCGCAGACTGCCGCCATGGTGGACGTCCCGCGCCTGAGCGACGAACAGGCCGAAGCCGTGGAAGCCATCGGCGAGGCGAGCGGGTTCGCGCCCTTCCTGTTGCACGGCGTGACGGGCAGCGGCAAGACCGAGGTCTATCTGCGCGCGCTCGCGGCGCTGCTCGAGCGCGACCCCGGCGCGCAGGCGCTCGTGCTGGTCCCGGAAATCAATCTCACGCCGCAGTTCGAGGCGGCGTTTCGCACGCGCTTCGCGGCCACGCTCGCCGACGAGGCCATCGTCACGCTTCACAGCGGCCTCGCGGAAGGCGAGCGCGCCCGCAACTGGCTCGCGGCACACACGGGCCGAGCGCGCATCGTGCTCGGCACGCGGCTCGCGGTGCTGGCCTCGCTGCCGCGTCTCTCGATGCTCGTGATCGACGAGGAGCACGACCCCGCCTACAAGCAGCAGGAAGGGCTGCGCTACTCGGCGCGCGACCTCGCGGTATGGCGTGCGAAGCAGCTGGGCGTGCCGGTCGTGCTCGGCTCGGCCACGCCGTCGCTCGAAAGCTGGTGGCAGGCCGAGCAGGGCCGCTACACGCGCCTCACGCTCTCGCGCCGCGCAATTGCCGACGCGGTGCTGCCCACCGTCAAGCTGATCGATCTCGAAGAGGAGCGCCGGCGGGGCCGCGCTTCCTTCGAAGGGCTCTCCGGGCCCCTGGTCGCGGCGATGAAGGCGCGCCTCGAGCGCGGCGAGCAGAGCCTCGTGTTCCTGAACCGTCGCGGTTATGCGCCTACGCTCGCTTGCGACGCCTGCGGCTGGGTGGCGGGCTGCCCGCGCTGCAGCGCGTACGTCGTGCTGCACAAGCCCGAGCGCGCGCTGCGCTGCCATCACTGCGGCTGGGAATCGCGCATTCCGCATTCGTGCCCGGAGTGCGGCAACGTCGACATCGCGCCGATGGGGCGCGGCACACAGCGCATCGAGGAGGCGCTCGCGAGCGCGGTGCCGGGCGCGCGGGTGCTGCGCATCGACGCCGACAGCACGCGCCGCAAGGGCAGCGCGCAGGCGCTCTTTTCCGACGTGCACGCGGGCGAGGTCGACATCCTGGTGGGCACGCAAATGATCGCGAAGGGGCACGACTTCCAGCGCGTGTCGCTCGTCGGCGTGCTGAACGCCGACAATGCGCTCTTTTCGCACGATTTCCGGGCGAGCGAGCGCCTGTTCGCGCAGTTGATGCAGGTGAGCGGACGGGCGGGGCGCGCCGGCCTGGCCGGCGAGGTGCTCGTGCAGACGCGCTATCCGCGCCACGCGCTCTATCACGCGCTGGCGCGCCAGGACTACGTGGGGTTTGCGAATACGCAGGTCGCGGAGCGGCGCGACGCGCACCTGCCGCCGTTCGTCTATCAGGCGTTATTGCGCGCCGAAGGGCGCACGCTGGACGCGGCGCTGGCGTTTCTCGCCCAGGCCGCGGAGGCGCTCACCGCGATTCCGGGCGCCGAGCGTGTCATGGCCTACGACGCGGTGCCGCTCACCATCGTGAAGGTGATGAACGTGCATCGCGCGCAACTGCTCGTGGAAAGCCAGTCGCGTGCCGCGCTGCAGGCAACGCTGCGCGCATGGCAGCCCGCGCTGCGCGCGTTGCGCGGCGTGTTGCGCTGGAATCTCGAAGTCGATCCGCTCGATATCTAGCCGCGGACAGCCGCCGCCATGGCCCCGTTGCCGCAACAGCGGGGCCACCCGGTATCAACTTCCCGTTTCTTCCTTACTGGCCGACCGTATCGGCCGCATCCGTGCGCGCCGCGCGCTTCAAACTCATGCGGCGTTCATCCGGCGCCGTCGCGCCGCGCATGAACAGCACGGCGCACGTGGCGCACAACGTCCAGATCCCTGCAATTACCAGCAGCTTTTCCATTTTTTGGTCCCTACGCATTTTCTTGTGATCAACAACCCCGCTCTGTTTGTATAACGGCACGGCCGCGGAATCGATTAGGGTTGTCCAGCGTGTTGCTGGGCCAGGGAAAATACCGAGCGCGACCCGCGCGGCCCGGTGGGCGGTCATCGGCCGCAAACCCAGGCTGCACAAGGCCTCAACCGTGGTGCAACCATTTTGCGAGAGTGGTTGCACCTTTTTATTGGTAGGGTTACGATTCGCCAACTTTTTGGTCACCGCCGGTGCGGGTCTGCCGGCATATGAAGGAAACATGGCTAGCACCACACTTGGCGTCAAAGTCGACGATCTCCTCCGCTCGCGCCTCAAGGACGCCGCCACGCGGCTCGAGCGCACGCCGCACTGGCTCATCAAGCAAGCCATCTTTGCCTACCTCGAGAAGATCGAGCACGGCCAGTTGCCTCCCGAACTCAATGGTCATGTCGGTGCGACCGATCTCGCGGAAGGTGCTACCGCTGACGACGACGAAGCGGCGTCGCACCCGTTCCTTGAATTCGCGCAAAACGTGCAACCGCAGTCGGTGCTGCGCGCGGCCATCACGGCCGCGTACCGCCGCCCTGAGCCGGAGTGCGTGCCATTCCTGATCGGTGAAGCGCGCCTGCCGGCCAACCTCACGGGCGACGTGACGAAGCTCGCCACGAAGCTCGTCGAAACGCTGCGTGCGAAGGGTACCGGCGGCGGCGTGGAAGGCCTGATCCACGAGTTTTCGCTGTCGAGCCAGGAAGGCGTGGCGCTGATGTGCCTCGCCGAAGCGCTGCTGCGCATTCCCGATCGCGCGACGCGCGACGCGCTCATTCGCGACAAGATCAGCAAGGGCGACTGGAAATCGCACGTGGGCCACGCGCCGTCGCTGTTCGTGAACGCCGCCACCTGGGGCCTCATGATCACCGGCAAGCTCGTCACGACGAACAGCGAGACGGGTCTGTCGTCGGCGCTCACGCGCATGATCGGCAAGGGCGGCGAGCCGCTGATCCGCAAGGGCGTGGATATGGCCATGCGCCTGATGGGCGAGCAGTTCGTCACGGGCGAGAACATCTCCGAGGCGCTGGCCAACAGCCGCAAGTTCGAAGCGCGCGGTTTCCGCTACTCGTACGACATGCTCGGCGAGGCCGCCACGACGGAAGCTGATGCCCAGCGCTACTACGCATCGTACGAGCAGGCGATCCACGCGATCGGCAAGGCCGCGGGCGGCCGCGGCATCTACGAGGGCCCCGGCATCTCGATCAAGCTCTCCGCGCTGCACCCGCGCTACTCGCGCGCGCAGCAGGAACGCACGATGGGCGAGCTGCTGCCGCGCGTGCGCGCACTCGCCGTGCTCGCTCGCCGCTATGACATCGGCCTCAATATCGACGCCGAAGAAGCCGACCGCCTCGAACTCTCGCTCGACCTGCTCGAAGCGCTGTGCTTCGATCCGGAACTCGCGGGCTGGAACGGCATCGGCTTCGTGGTCCAGGCTTACCAGAAGCGCTGCCCGTTCGTGATCGACTACATCGTCGATCTCGCGCGGCGCAGCCGTCACCGCATCATGGTGCGCCTCGTGAAGGGCGCGTACTGGGATACGGAAATCAAGCGCGCCCAGGTGGACGGCCTCGAAGGCTATCCCGTGTACACGCGCAAGATCTACACGGATGTCTCCTACCTCGCCT
The DNA here is from genome assembly GCF_040965735.1 of Paraburkholderia sp. BR10936. Classification (NCBI taxonomy): domain Bacteria; kingdom Pseudomonadati; phylum Pseudomonadota; class Betaproteobacteria; order Burkholderiales; family Burkholderiaceae; genus Paraburkholderia; species Paraburkholderia sp. BR10936. The sequence continues at coordinate 156,469 of NZ_JBFRCM010000003.1, read as the reverse complement.
GCGCGAAGAAGCTGCTCGGCGCGCCGGATGCCGTGTATCCGCAGTTCGCCACGCACAACGCGTACACGCTCTCGGCGATCTATCACCTCGCGGGCCAGAACTACTATCCCGGCCAGTACGAATTCCAGTGCCTGCACGGCATGGGCGAGCCGCTGTACGAAGAAGTCACGGGCCCGCTCTCGCAGGGCAAGCTCAACCGTCCGTGCCGCGTCTACGCGCCGGTCGGAACGCATGAAACGCTGCTCGCGTATCTCGTGCGCCGTCTGCTCGAAAACGGCGCGAACACGTCGTTCGTGAACCGCATCGCCGATGCTTCCGTGCCGGTCGCCGAACTGGTCACGAACCCCATCGACGACGCCGCCAAGGTCGTGCCGCTCGGCGCGCCGCACGCGAAGATTCCGCTGCCGCGCGAGCTGTATGGCAACGAGCGTTTCAATTCGATGGGCCTCGATCTGTCGAACGAGCATCGTCTCGCGTCGCTCTCGTCGGCGCTGCTGGCGAGCGCGCATCATCCGTGGCGCGCCGCGCCGATGCTCGCCGACAGCGAGATCGCAGACAGCGCCGCACGCGACGTGCGCAATCCCGCCGATCATCGCGATCTCGTCGGCACCGTAGCGGAAGCGACGAGCGAGCACGTGAGCGCCGCGCTCTCGCACGCCGTGGCCGCCGCGCCGATCTGGCAGGCCACGCCCGTCGAAGCGCGCGCGGATTGCCTCGCACGCGCCGCCGATCTGCTCGAAGCCCAAATGCATACGCTGATGGGCCTGATCGTGCGTGAAGCGGGCAAGTCGCTGCCGAACGCCGTGTCGGAAATTCGCGAAGCCATCGACTTCCTGCGCTACTACTCCACGCAGATCCGCGAAGAGTTCTCGAACGACACGCATCGCCCGCTCGGGCCGGTGGTGTGTATCAGCCCGTGGAACTTCCCGCTCGCGATCTTCATGGGCCAGGTGGCCGCCGCGCTCGCAGCCGGCAACACCGTGCTCGCGAAGCCCGCGGAACAAACGCCGCTGATCGCCGCGCAAGCCGTGCGCATCCTGCGCGAAGCCGGCGTGCCGGCGGGCGCGGTGCAACTGCTGCCGGGCAACGGCGAGACCGTGGGCGCGGCGCTCGTCGCCGATCACCGCACGCGTGCCGTGATGTTCACGGGCTCGACCGAAGTCGCGCGCCTCATCAACAAGACGCTGTCCGAGCGCCTCGATTCCGAAGGCCGCCCGATTCCGCTGATCGCCGAAACCGGCGGCCAGAACGCGATGATCGTCGATTCGTCGGCACTCGCGGAGCAGGTCGTGGCCGACGTGCTGCAAAGCGCCTTCGACTCGGCCGGCCAGCGTTGTTCCGCGCTGCGCGTGCTGTGCCTGCAGGACGACGTGGCCGACCGCACGCTCGAAATGCTCACGGGCGCGATGAAGGAACTCGCGGTGGGCAATCCCGACCGCCTCTCGACCGACGTCGGCCCCGTGATCGACATCGACGCGAAGCGCGGTATCGATACGCACGTCGCCGGCATGCGCGAAAAGGGCCGCAAGGTCCAGCAGATGCCGACGCCAGACTCCTGCGCGCAAGGCACATTCGTGCCGCCTACGCTCATCGAGCTCGACAGCCTCGACGAACTCAAGCGCGAAGTGTTCGGCCCGGTGCTGCACGTGGTGCGCTATCGCCGCAGCCAGCTCGACAAGCTGCTCGAGCAGATCCGCGCGACGGGCTACGGCCTCACGCTCGGCATTCACACGCGTATCGACGAAACGATCGCGCACGTGATCGGCCGCGCGCACGTGGGCAACATCTACGTGAACCGCAACGTGATCGGCGCGGTGGTGGGGGTGCAGCCGTTCGGCGGCGAAGGTCTCTCGGGCACGGGTCCGAAGGCGGGTGGCGCACTGTATCTGTCGCGTCTGCTCGCGAAGCGTCCGGCCGGTTTGCCGAAGTCGCTCGCCGATGTGCTCGTCGTCGACGCGCCGCAAGCGGCTGACGGCAACGGCGCGCCGCAATCGGCACAGGCTGCGCTCACGACGCTGCGCGACTGGCTCATCGCCGAGCGCGAGCCCGCGCTCGCGGCACGCTGCGACGGCTACCTCGAATACGTGCTCGCGGGCGCCACGGCGGTTCTGCCGGGCCCGACGGGCGAGCGCAACACCTACACGCTTTCGGCGCGCGGCACGGTGCTGTGCGTGCCGTCGACGGCCACGGGCGCCCGCGCACAACTCGCCGTTGCGCTCGCAACGGGCAACCGCGCGCTGTTCCAGGGCGCGGCAGGCGAAGCGCTGGTGAGCGCGTTGCCGGCGGCACTGAAGGCGCACGTAGCGATCAAGAAGACGGCGGATGCCGACTTCGATGCGGTCCTCTTCGAAGGCGACAGCGACGAGCTGCTCGCACTCGTGAAGGAAGTGGCCAAACGTCCTGGCCCGATCGTCTCGGTGCAGGGCGTGGCAGCGCACGCGCTCGCCAACGGCGATGAAGATTACGCTCTCGAACGACTGCTCGCGGAACGTTCGGTCAGCGTGAATACGGCAGCAGCGGGCGGTAATGCAAACTTGATGACGATCGGTTAAGCACCAGCCATACTGTCGGTCGTCTCAAGACAAGGAAGCGGCAAGGTCCATTGAAATCCGAAGCCGCTCGTTCGATACCTGGTACCAAGGAGAAGCAATGCAACACACGATGAAGCAGCTGGCAGGCGCAACGCTTGTTGCCGCCCTGTCGCTGGCGGGGACTGCGCAGGCACAACAAGCCGAAGACGTGAAGATCGGTTTCGCCGGTCCGATGACGGGCGCGCAGGCGCACTATGGCAAGGACTTCCAGAACGGCATCACGCTCGCAGTCGAAGACATGAACGCGACGAAGCCCGTGATCGGCGGCAAGCCGGTTCACTTCGTGCTCGACTCGGCCGACGATCAGGCCGACCCGCGCACGGGCACGACGGTCGCGCAGAAGCTCGTCGACGACGGCATCAAGGGCATGCTCGGTCACTTCAACTCGGGCACGACGATCCCGGCTTCGCGCATCTACGCGAACGCAGGCATCCCGCAGATCGCCATGGCGACGGCGCCTGAGTACACGCAGCAAGGCTTCAAGACGACGTTCCGCATGATGACCTCGGACACGCAGCAGGGTTCGGTCGCCGGCACGTTCGCCGTGAAGAACCTCGGCTTGAAGAAGATCGTCGTGATCGACGACCGCACGGCCTACGGCCAGGGTCTCGCCGACGAATTCTCGAAGGCTGCAAAGGCTGCCGGCGGCAACATCATCGACCGTGAATACACCAACGACAAGGCCGTCGACTTCAAGTCGGTCCTGACGAAGGCGAAGGCGATGAACCCCGACCTGGTCTACTTCGGCGGCGCGGATTCGCAAGCGGCACCGATGGTCAAGCAGATGAAGTCGCTGGGCATCAAGGCCCCGCTGATGGGCGGCGAAATGGTGCACACGCCGACCTTCCTGCAGATCGCGGGTGACGCGGCGAACGGCACGGTGGCGTCGCTCGCCGGCCTGCCGCTCGACCAGATGCCGGGTGGCAAGGACTACGTCACGAAGTACAAGAAGCGCTTCGGCGAAGACGTGCAGACGTACTCGCCGTACGCCTACGACGGCGCCATGGCGATGTTCGACGCGATGAAGAAGGCCAACTCGACGGATCCGGCGAAGTACCTGCCGTTCCTCGCGAAGACCAGCATGCCGGCAGTCACGACGTCGGACCTCGCGTACGACACGCGCGGCGACCTGAAGAACGGCGGCATCACGCTGTACAAGGTCGTCGACGGCAAGTGGACGACGCTGCAAAGCGTGGGCGGCAAGTAAGCGCCTGAGCTTTAGCTGAAGTCAAAAGCCCCGCAGAATCGAAAGATCTGCGGGGCTTTTGTTTGTGCGCTCACAACTGCTCACTCAGTGCGACAGGTGAGCTTGTTCAGGATTCCTTTTCAGTCATTCTCCGCGTATTTTCCTGCCCGCTTCGCGAATCTGTTCGAGCGTGGCCGCAGGCGTGCTCGCTTCCTTCGTCACACGTATCTCGATCAGCGCGGGCTTGCCTGCCGTGAGGGCACGCTCGAGCGCGGGGGCGAATTGCGCCGTGGTCGTGACGACTTCGCCGTGCGCGCCGAACGACTGCGCAAACGCCGCGAAGTCGGGGTTCGTGAGTTGCGTGCCGTGCACGCGGTTCGGATAGTGGCGCTCCTGATGCATGCGGATCGTGCCGTAGTGCGCGTTGTTCACGACGATGAACACGACATTCAGGCCGTACTGCATTGCCGTGGCGAGTTCCGACGACGCCATCATGAAGCAGCCGTCGCCCGCGAGCGCGACCACGGTGCGCGAGGGGTATTGCGACTTCGCGGCGATTGCGGCGGGCACGCCGTAGCCCATCGCGCCGCTCGTGGGTGCGAGTTGCGAGCGGAAGTGGCGATACGCGAAATGGCGATGCAGCCACGTTGCGTAATTGCCCGCGCCGTTCGTGACGATCGCATCGTCGGGCAGGCGCGCGCGCAGTTGCTGCATGATTTCGCCGAGCTGCACGTCGCCGGGCATCGGCAGCGGCTTGCGCCATGCGTGCCACGCCTCGTGTGCTTCTGCGGCGCTGCCGGCCCACGCGGGTTGCGCGGGCGCCGGGAGGGCTGCGAGCAGCGCCGCGAATTCCGCGAGGCCCGAAACGATTGGCAGATCGGCTGCATAGACGCGGCCGAGTTCCTCCGCGCCCTGATGCACGTGAATGAGCGTTTGCTTCGTTTTGGGAATGTCGAAGAGCGTATAGCCGCCTGTCGTCGATTCGCCCAGACGCGGACCGAGTGCGAGCAGCACGTCGGCTTCGCGGATGCGCTTCGCGAGCGCCGGATTGATGCCGAGACCCACGTCGCCCGCGTAGTTCGGGTGATCGTTGTTGAGCGTGTCCTGAAAGCGGAACGCGAGGCCGACCGGCAATTGCCAGTTCTCGACGAAGCGCTGGAAGTCCGCACAAGCCTGCGGGTTCCAGCCATGGCCGCCCGCGATCACGAACGGCTTTTTCGCGCCCGCGAGCAGTTCGCGCACGCGCTCCATCTGCGCGGCGGAAGGCGACGCCTGCACGCGCTGCGCGCTCGGCGCGATGGGCTGCGCTTCGGACGCGGGAATCGCGCCGCTCAGCATGTCTTCGGGCAGCGCGAGCACGACCGGACCCGGCCGTCCCGACATCGCCACATGGAACGCGTGGCTCAGGTATTCGGGCACGCGGCGCGCGTCGTCGATCTGCGCGACCCACTTCGCCATCTGGCCGAACATGCGTCGATAGTCGATTTCCTGGAACGCCTCGCGGTCCATCTGCTCGCGGGCGACCTGGCCGATCAGGAGGATCATCGGCGTGGAGTCCTGAAACGCCGTGTGCACGCCAATCGAGGCGTGCGTGGCGCCCGGCCCGCGCGTGACGAGCGCGATGCCGGGCCTGCCCGTGAGCTTGCCGATCGCTTCCGCCATGTTCGCCGCCGCTGCCTCGTGACGGCACACCACGGTTTCGATCTTTGCGGTTTCGTCGGACAACGAATCGAGCACCGCAAGATAGCTCTCGCCCGGTACGCAAAACACGCGCTCGACGCCATTGGCGACGAGCGCATCGACGACGAGGCGAGCTCCGGTGGTAGTGGCTTCGGTGGTGGCGGATGCGTTCGGCTGCTGCATGGCGGTCAAGTCTCCTTCAATCGTTACGTGATTACGTTCGGATGCTTCAGGCAAGGCGACAGCGTTTCAGCGAATCAGCACTCGACGATGTTCACCGCGAGGCCGCCGCGCGAGGTCTCCTTGTACTTCGTCTTCATGTCGGCGCCGGTCTCGCGCATCGTCTTGATCACCGAGTCGAGCGAGACGTAATGCGCGCCGTCGCCGCGCAGCGCCATGCGCGCGGCGTTCACGGCTTTCACCGAGGCCATGGCGTTGCGTTCGATGCAGGGAATCTGCACCATGCCGCCCACGGGGTCGCAGGTGAGGCCGAGGTTGTGCTCCATGCCGATTTCGGCGGCGTTTTCGACCTGCAGCGGCGTACCGCCCAGCACGGCGGCGAGCGCGCCGGCGGCCATCGAGCAGGCCACGCCCACTTCGCCCTGGCAGCCCACTTCGGCGCCCGAAATCGACGCGTTGAGCTTGTAGAGAATGCCGATGGCGGCCGCGGTGAGCAGGAAGTCGATCACGCCCTGTTCGTTCGCGCCCGGCGTGAAGCGCACGTAGTAGTGCAGCACGGCGGGGATGATGCCCGCTGCGCCGTTGGTCGGCGCAGTCACGACGCGCCCGCCCGCGGCGTTTTCCTCGTTCACGGCGATGGCGTACAGGTTGATCCAGTCGATCATCGAGAGCGGATCTTGCAGCGCGCGCTCGGGGTTGCTGGTCAGCGCGCGATGAAGCTGCGGCGCACGGCGCTTCACGGCGAAGGGGCCGGGCAGCGTGCCGTCGGCGTCGGGATTGTTGATGCCGCAACCGCGCGATACGCACGACTGCATCACGTTCCAGATGTGCAGGAGACCTGAGCGGATCTGCTCGTCGCTGTGCCAGACGCGCTCGTTTTCGAGCATCAACTGCGCGATGCTCTTGCCCGTCGAGGCGCACAGCGCGAGCATCTCCGCGCCCGTGGTGAACGGATTCGGCAATTGCTGGGCCGCCGCGAGCACCTTCGTGTTCGGCGCGCCGGCCGTGACGACGAAGCCGCCGCCTACCGACAGATACGTGCTTTCGCGCAGCGTGTCGCCGTTCGCATCGAGCGCGCGCAGCTTCATGCCGTTCGGGTGTTCGGGCAGCGCCTGGCGATAGAACGCCACGTGCTCCTTGGGAACGAACGCGATGGGATGGCGGCCGAGCAGCGCGAGCTGGCGCGAGGTGCGCACGGCTTCGAGGCGCTCGCTGATGGTGTCGGGATCGACGGTGTCGGGCGCGTCGCCCATGAGGCCCAGCATGACGCCGCGGTCAGTGCCGTGGCCCTTGCCGGTGGCGCCGAGCGAGCCGTACAGCTCGACCTTCACGGCGGCCGTGCTCGCAAGCAGACTGTCGCGCTCGAGTCCTTCGGCGAACATCAGCGCTGCGCGCATCGGCCCGACCGTGTGCGAGCTGGAGGGCCCGATGCCGACTTTGAAGAGATCGAAAACGCTTACTGCCATGGGTACTGCTCCTGCTTGTCTGACGTTGGTTTGTAGGGATGCGGCGCGTTCGGCGGCATCGTTATTTCCCGTGCCGCCGCCGCATCCCGCGCGCGTTTTACCGCGCCGGCAACGGCAGACAGACGGCGAGCCACGCGGGCGGCGTGGGCGCGAGTTTCAGCGCGACTGGTGCAAAGCGGCCGTCGAGTCGCGCCGCGAGGTGAAACAGTTCGGCGGCGTTTTTGGGGTCCCACTGGCCGGTGTAGCCCGGCAGGCCCGCTTCGCGCCGCTTCGCGTCGAACGGTACGTTCGAATGCACGAATTCGTCGTGCGTCTTCTGGCCGAGCGCATACGGCGTGAGCCAGTCGAGCGCGCCCGCGAGCGTCGCGCCGTTGGCCGCGCGTTCGGTCAGCCAGTTGCGGTTGTGGCGGCGCGCGGCGAGCGCGGCGGTCACGAGCGGCTGCAAATCGTAGGTCACGTAGTGCAGTGCATCGCGCTCGGAGAAGTCGAGCGTCGAGCCGTCGGGCGCGACGTTGTCGCCGAGATGCTCGACGAAGAGCCGCTGCGCCGTCGCGATCATCTTGCGGTTGTCGAGCGTGAACGCGATCATCGCTATCAGTTTGACCCGATGGCTCTGCCAGTTGTTCGCAAAATTTCCCTTGAGCGGGCGCGGCTGCGCGTCGATCTGCGCGATATAGCCGGTCGCGAAGCTGTTCAGGAACTGCATGGTCGCGTTGCGCGTTTTCACGGGCAGCGCGCTCGCGGTCATGTCGTAGGCGAGTATCAGCCCCTCGAAACGCGTTTCGTCGATGGGATTGAAGCTCGGCTTGTACGTGGTGACCCAGGCGAGCAGAAAGCGGTCCACGAGCTTCAGGAAGCGCTCGTCGCTCGTCGCGCGCCACGCGAGCGCGGCGTTGCGCATGAGGTCGAGTTCCTTCGCCGCCTCGACGCTCTGGTCGTAGATGCCCTCGTGCGGCAGCGTGCCCTCGGTGTGCAGGCGCGGCAGCGGACGCGGCGTGTCGTTCACGTGCGTCAGCACCTCGGCCACGAGCGCCTTCACGCCCGGATCGGAGTTGGTGCGCTCGCTCGATTGCAGCGCGGGGGCCGCGCAGAAGTTCATGGCCGCGTGCGCCGCGCCGGCGAAGGTGCCGGTGAAGGTGGCGCAGGCCAGCGCCAGCGCGGCGGTAAGGCGCTGCGGGCGGCGTAACAGCGCACCGCGCGCGTGCCGGGCTTGCCGGACCGAATTCCGCGTTGCGGCATGCGGCAAGTCCCGCACCGAGTTCCGCAATGGAACCATTCGCACCTTCCGCGCCATGCGCGACTCCCTGATTCAAGGCTGACAGGTGTGTGATGTTAGCGGTTTGCGGCGGCAAATGTGAGAGGGATGACCGCCGCCGCGTGAGCCGAAGGTCACGCGGCGGCTTCACAAGGGCTTATTCGCCGGCGGTTTCGTCTGCATGTTCGCCCGCATATTCGCTAAGCGGCACGCACGAGCAGAACAGGTTGCGGTCGCCGTAAGCGTTGTCGGCGCGGCCAACCGGCGGCCAGTACTTGCGTGCGACGAGCGATGCGACCGGGTAGGCGGCCTGCTCGCGCGAGTAGGCGTGCTTCCAGTCGTCGGCGACCACCACGGCGGCCGTGTGCGGCGCGTGACGCAGCGGGTTGTCTTCCTTGTCCGCGCGGCCGTCTTCCACGGCGCGGATTTCCTCGCGGATGGCAACCATCGCGTCGATGAAGCGGTCGAGCTCCTCCTTCGACTCCGACTCGGTCGGCTCGACCATCAGCGTGCCCGGCACCGGGAAGCTCATGGTCGGGGCGTGGAAGCCGTAGTCCATCAGGCGCTTGGCCACGTCGTCCACGGTGATGCCGCTTGCATCCTTGATGGGGCGCAGGTCGAGAATGCACTCGTGCGCGACGAGCCCGCCCGGGCCGCTGTAGAGCACCGGGAAGTGCGGCGCGAGCTTGTTCGCCACGTAGTTGGCGTTGAGGATCGCGTTTTCGGTCGCAGCGGTCAGGTTGGCCGCGCCCATCATGGCGATGTACATCCACGAGATCGGCAGGATCGAGGCCGAGCCGTAAGGCGCCGCGCTCACCGCGCCGATGCCGTGACCCTTATCGGTCGAGCGCTTGTAGCCCGACGAAAGCTGGTTCGGCAGGAACTGCGCGAGGTGCGCGCCTACTGCGACCGGACCGACGCCCGGGCCGCCGCCGCCGTGCGGAATGCAGAAGGTCTTGTGCAGGTTCAGGTGCGAGACGTCGCCGCCGAACTGGCCCGGCGCCGCCAGACCCACCATGGCGTTCATGTTCGCGCCGTCCACGTACACCTGGCCGCCCGCCGCGTGCACGATCTCGCAGACTTCGCGCACGTTCTCTTCGAACACGCCGTGCGTGGATGGGTACGTGATCATGATCGCGGCGAGCTTCGCCGCGTGCTGCGCGGCCTTGGCCTTGAGGTCGGCGAGATCGATGTTGCCTTGCGCGTCGCACGCGACCACGACCACCTGCATGCCGGCCATCTGCGCCGATGCGGGGTTCGTGCCGTGCGCCGAAGCGGGAATCAGGCAGACGTTGCGATGCGCTTCGCCGCGCGAGGCGTGGTACGCCTGGATGATGAGCAGACCCGCGTATTCGCCCTGCGAGCCCGCGTTCGGCTGCAGCGAGACGGCGGCGTAGCCCGTTGCGGCCACGAGCATCTGTTCGAGCTGATCGACCATCTCGCGATAGCCAACCGTTTGCTCCGCAGGCGCGAACGGGTGGATGCGGCCGAACTCGGGCCACGTCACCGGCAGCATTTCCGAGGTCGCGTTGAGCTTCATCGTGCACGAGCCGAGCGGGATCATCGAGCGGTCGAGCGCGAGGTCCTTGTCGGAGAGGCTGCGCAGGTAGCGCAGCATTTCCGTTTCCGAATGGTGACGGTTGAACACCGGATGCGTGAGGTACGCGCTTTCGCGCACCAGCGCGGCCGGGAACGTCAACGCGGCGGCTTGCGTGAGTTCGGCGTCGAGCTTGTCGACCGACGGCGCTTCGCCGGCGAACGCGGCTTGCGCGAACACGGCGAGCAGGTCGGCCAGATCGGCGCGCGAAGTCGTTTCGTCGACGGACACGCCCACACGCGTCTCACTCACGTGGCGCAGGTTCATGCCGCGCGCGAGGGCCGCGTCGTGGAGCGCCTGGGTGCGCGGGCCGGCTTCGAACGTGAGCGTGTCGAAGAACGCTTCGTTCACGAGCGTGTAGCCCAGTTGCTTCGCGCCCGCGGCGAGGATCGCGGCGACGCGATTCACGCGCTGCGCAATGCGCTTCAAGCCTTGCGGGCCATGGTAGACGGCGTACATGCTCGCCATGATCGCGAGCAGCGCCTGTGCCGTGCAGACGTTCGACGTCGCTTTTTCGCGGCGGATGTGCTGTTCGCGCGTTTGCAGCGCGAGGCGCAGCGCCGGGTTGCCTTGCGCGTCGATGGTCACGCCGACGAGACGGCCCGGCATCTGGCGCTTGAATTCGTCCTTCACCGCGAGGTAGGCGGCGTGCGGGCCGCCGAAGCCCATCGGCACGCCAAAGCGCTGCGAGTTGCCCACGGCCACGTCCGCGCCCCATTCGCCCGGCGGCGTGAGGACGGTGAGTGCAAGCAGATCGGCGGCGGCGATCACCGCGCCGCCGGCTGCGTGCACGGCTTGCGCAAGCGCGCGGTAGTCGCGCACGTCGCCGTTGACGCCCGGATATTGCAGCAGCACGCCGAAGGCACCTGCATTGACTGCTTCAGCGGCCGGACCGACCTTTACCTCGATGCCGATCGGCTTGGCGCGCGTCTTCACGACTTCGATGGTCTGCGCCAGCACGTCGTCGGCGACGAAGAACACGTTCGACTTCGACTTGCCCACGCGCTGCACGAGCGTCATGGCTTCGGCGGCGGCGGTGGCTTCGTCGAGCAGCGACGCGTTCGAGATCGCGAGGCCGGTCAGGTCGGTGATCATCTGCTGGAAGTTCAAGAGGGCTTCGAGGCGGCCCTGCGAGATTTCCGGCTGGTACGGCGTGTACGCGGTGTACCACGCCGGGTTTTCGAGCACGTTGCGCAGGATGACGGCCGGCGTGTGCGTGTCGTAGTAGCCCTGCCCGATATAGGAGCGGAACACCTGGTTCTTGTCCGCGAGCGCGCGCAGGGCGGCGAGCGCCTCGGCTTCCGAGCGCGGCTGCGAGAACGGCCCGAGCGGCAGCGTCTCGTTGCGGCGGATCTTGGCCGGAATCACCGCATCGATCAGCGCGGCGCGCGAGGCGAAGCCGAGCGCGTCGAGCATCGCCTGCTGGTCGGCCGTGTCGGGGCCGATGTGGCGGGCGGCGAAAGCGTCGTGCGCTTCAAGTGCAGCAAGCGAGAGCGGGGAGTTCATCAGACGATCCGGGTGTTCGAGCTTCATAGGGATTCCTGCGGGCGCGGGCGGCGTTCTGAGCGCGCCGCCGCGCCATGGCGGTTAAGGCAAGGTTGCGATTTACGCGCCGATCGCCTTTTCGTAGGCGGCGGCGTCGATCAGCGAGTCGAGCTTGGCGTCGGCGGCGGGCTTGATCTTGAAGAGCCACGACTCGTACGGCGCGCCGTTCACCTGGTCGGGCGTGTCGACGAGCGACGTGTTCGCTTCGATGATTTCGCCTGCGACCGGCGCGTAGATGTCCGAGGCGGCCTTGACCGACTCGATCACGGCAACGGCGTCGCCGGCGGTGACGGCGCGGCCCGCTTCGGGCAGTTCGAGGAAGACGATGTCGCCGAGCGCTTCCTGCGCGTGGTCGGTGATGCCGATGGTCAGCGTGCCGTCGGCTTCGGTGCGGATCCACTCGTGCGATTCGGTGTATTTCAGATCGGCCGGGATGCTCATGGTTGCTCCAGTGCGTGGTGCGGTTTTTGTTGCTCGAAAAGGGGAGGGCGTGCGCGCTGGCAGGATCCTCGCGGATCAGGCGGCGAGCACCTTGCCGTTGTGCACGAACGGCAGTTTTACCACGCTTGCGGGAAGGGCTTTGTCACGGATCTGCACCTGCACGACATCGCCCGGCTGCACGCCCTGCGGCACGCGCGCGAAGGCGATCGATTCCTGCATGCTCGGCGAGAACGTGCCGCTCGTGATCTCGCCCGCGCCGTGCGGCGTGAGCACTTTCTGGTGCGCGCGCAGCACGCCGCCGGCCTTGCCGTTTTCCTTCTGCAGGATCAGGCCGACGAAGGCCGAACGCGAACCGTTCGCCTCCAGCGCGCCGCGGCCGACGAAGTCGCGCGGCTCCTTCATGTCGACGGTCCAGGCGAGGCCGGCGTCGAGCGGCGAGACGCCGTCGTCCATGTCCTGGCCGTAGAGGTTCATGCCCGCTTCGAGGCGCAGCGTGTCACGCGCGCCGAGGCCGCAGGGCTTCACGCCCTGGCGCTGCAGGGCGTCCCAAAGTTCGCAAACGGCGGCGGCGGGCACCACGATTTCGAAGCCGTCTTCGCCGGTGTAGCCCGTGCGCGCGATCATCAGCTCGCCGAACGGCGTGGCTTCGATCTTCGCGGCGTTGAAGGGTTTGAGAACTTCGGTGGCGCTGCGCGACGAGGGCGCGACCTGCCAGACCTTTTCGCGCGCGTTCGGGCCCTGCACGGCGACGATCGCGAGATCGCGGCGCGGCGTGATGGTGAGGCCGAAGCCGCCTTCGGCGTTGAGCTTCTCGAACCAGGCGATGTCTTTTTCGGCTGTGCCGGCGTTGACGACGGTGCGGAACTGGTCGTCGGCGAAGAAGTAGACGATCAAGTCGTCGATCACGCCGCCTTCGGGGTTCAGCATGCACGAATAGAGCGCCTTGCCCGGCGTGGTGAGCTTGGCGACGTTGTTGGCGAGCGCGCGGGAGAAGAACTCGCGCGCCTTCGGGCCCAAAAAGTCGACGACGCACATGTGCGAGACGTCGAACATGCCGGCGTCGGTGCGCACGGCGCGATGTTCGTCGATCTGCGAGCCGTAGTTGACGGGCATGTCCCAGCCGCCGAAGTCGACCATGCGGGCATTCAGCGCGCGGTGCGTGTCGTTCAGCGGGGTGCGTTTGAGTTCGGTCATGGGGCCTCAGGCGGTCGCGAAAATTCGCGCGAAAACGAAAAAGGCCATGCAGGAAGCGCCGCAGGCACGATGCCCGTGGTCGGTTCTTGCATGGCCCCTCTGTCCTCGGTACCTGAGAGATTGCGCCGTTGCCGCTGGCGCGCGCCCCTTCGGTGGGCAGCCTGAACGCGTGGGGGTTACGATCCGCCGCCGCCCGTTCTACTGCCGCTCTCCAGAGTTGCGGACTGTGTGCCGCTTCGCGTCATCTCGCGCAAAAAGCGCAAAGGCAGCGAATCAGCGGTCCGGCGCGCACGGTCCTTTTGCCTGAGAGTTTGTGGGTTGCCCCTTCGGCGGCGCCGGTTGCACTTGCGAAAGCAAGCTAAGGCAAACGGCGCGCTCTCCCGGCGCGCGCAGCGATTGTGCGCGACGCCTCGGGGCTATGTCAATGCGGAAAAATTCTGCGCGCGGCGCCAGCAAAGGGGCGTGAGCCTTGCTGGCATTGGCTTGCGCAGATGAATAACGCGCCATGCATCGCGCCGGAGAAAAACGGGGGCGGTTCGGGTGGGCAGATGGGTCGGCACGAGCCGCGAGCGCGCGGTCCGTGCCGACAGGCCAATGCGTGTGGCGCTTACTCGCCGATGGCGCGAGCGGCCGTGTCGAGTTCCTCGTTCAGAACGTGTTGCTCGTCGGGCGAGATGCCGCCGCCGTGCTGCGCGGCCATGTCGTGAGCTTCGCCGCGGATCGTGTCGAGGCGGTGATGGAGCGCGCCGCCTTGGGGCGGCGGGTAGTAGCCCTGGCTCACGCGCATATCGATGCGATGGCCCAGGTTGTCGATGCGGCTGTCGACCTGATGCAGGCGATCGACGGCGACTTCGTGGGGATTCGGGCCGGGCGGCGGCGGCGCAGCGGGGTGGTGCGCCGGCTGGTTGACCACGCACGCGGCGAGGGTCGAAACGAGCGCGCCGGCGGCGATCAGGCGTAGAGCGGGGATGTAGCGGGTCATTCAGACTCTCCTTGGTCTTGTCGTTGCTTTTTTGGGCTTGCATGTCCACAAACGTCTGGCGATTGCAGCGTGATGACCCCACCGCGGCAACCAGATGTAACCATTTGTATGGTCCTTTCAGCGGCGTCGGCGCAATGCAAGGTCGACGCCGCAGCCGAAAGCGCGCGCCGGTGTGCTCAGGACTGGCGCACGAACCCCAGCGTGCGGCCGTCCTGCGCGCTTTGCATGGCGAGTTCGATGAGCGTCATGACGTCGATGGCGTCCTGCGGGCTTACCGGGAACGGCTTGCCTTCGCGGATCGCCGCCGCAAGCGCGCGATACAGATCGGCGTAATTGCCCGCAGCGTTGGGCACTTCGAGATCGGCTTCCTGGCCGTCGTCGCGCAGCACGTGGAGGCGGCCCGTATCGTTGCCCGCGCCGAAACCGGGCTGGCCCGGGCGCAGGCCGTCCTTGAGCTGATCTTCCTGAGTGTCGAGCCCGTTCTTCAGATAGCTGCCGCGCGTGCCATGAATCGCGAAGCGCGGCGCGTACGCGGCGAGCGCGCTGGCGTGCAGCACCGCGTCGTGGTGCGGGTAGCGCAGCACGAGGTGCGCGTAATCCGGCGCGCTCGCGTTTTCGCGGCGCGTGTGAACGAATGCGGTGATCGACTCGGGTGCGCCGAAGAGCGCGAGCGTCTGGTCGATCAGATGCGGGCCGAGATCGTAGAGCAGGCCGCCGCCGCGCGTGGCGTCTTCGCGCCAGCGCTGCTTCACTTGCGGGCGGAAGCGGTCAAAGTGCGATTCGTAGTGCGTGATGCGCCCGAGTTCGCCGCGCTCGATCAGCTCGCGCACGGTGAGGAAATCGCCGTCCCAGCGGCGGTTGTGGAACGGTGCGAACACGAGGCCGCGCTGCTTCGCGATGGCCGCGAGCGTGCGCGCTTCCTCGGAAGTGAGCGTGACCGGCTTGTCGACCAGCACGTGTTTGCCGCGCTCGAGCGTGCGGCGCGCGAGGTCGTAGTGCGTGTCGTTGGGCGTGGCGATCACGACGCATTCGATGGCATCGATCGAGAGCAGCGCGTCCAGGTCGGGCACGATCGCGGCGTCGGGATAGTCGGCCTGGGCGCGTTCGGCCTGGCTCGTGGCGATGGCGGCGAGCTGCGCGGCGCCGCTATGCGCGATCACGGGGGCGTGGAAAGTCTGGCCGGCGAAGCCGTAGCCCATCAGGCCGATTTGCAGTGGTTGCGGTGCAGTCATTTGGCGCTCCTCTTTCCAGCGAGTGCGGGTGGCGGGAGCCCGTTATTGTGGCACGGCGCGTAGAGCGTGCGGAGCGAGGCGAGGGACGGGTGAGCTGTGGAAAGAGGAACATCGGGGGCGCCATCGGCGTATCGCTGTACCGTGTTAACATCGCACCTCCCGCGTGAGAGGCCGCTGCGACGTACGCACGCCTCGCGCCGTGCGGCGTCACGAAAGGCTACGCGCCCCGTTCGCACGCCTCCCAGCCGTACCACCCGTTTTTCCAATCCAGCAACGATGTCCGCAGGCCTCAATTCCGCCCAAAACGAAGCGGTGCGCTATCTCGACGGTCCCTGTCTTGTGCTCGCCGGCGCGGGCAGCGGCAAGACGCGTGTCATCACGCAGAAGATCGCGCACCTCATCGAAGCGAAAGGCTTCGAGCCGCGCCATATCGCCGCCGTCACCTTTACCAACAAGGCCGCCGCCGAAATGCGCGAGCGCGTGGGCAAGCTGCTCGAAGGCAAGACGCTCACCACGCCCGGCAAGGAAGGCCGCAAGGTGCCGACCAACCAGCTGACGGTCTGCACGTTCCACTCGCTCGGCGTGCAGATTCTGCGCCAGGAGGCGGAACACCTGGGCCTGAAGCCCCAGTTCTCGATCATGGATGCCGACGACTGCTTCGCCATGATCCAGGAGCAGGTGGGCTCGACGGACAAGGGCTTCATCCGCAAGATCCAGTCGATCGTCTCGCTCTGGAAGAACGGACTCGTGATGCCCGAGCAGGCGCTGGCCACGGCCTCGAACGAGGACGAGCACCAGGCGGCCATCGTCTATCGCAACTACATGGCGACGTTGCACGCGTATCAGGCGGTGGACTTCGACGACCTGATCCGCCTGCCTGCCGAGCTGTTCGCGAAGAACGAGCAGGTGCGCGACCGCTGGCAGAACAAGCTGCGCTACCTGCTGGTCGACGAATACCAGGACACCAACGCCTGCCAGTACGAACTGCTGAAACTGCTGGCGGGCCCGCGCGCGGCGTTTACGGCCGTGGGCGACGACGACCAGGCCATCTACGGCTGGCGCGGCGCCACGCTCGAAAATCTCGCGCAACTTGGCAAGGACTTTCCGAAGCTGCACGTCATCAAGCTCGAGCAGAACTACCGCTCGACGGTACGCATTCTCACGGCCGCGAACAACGTCATCGCGAACAATCCGAAGCTGTTCGAGAAGAAGCTGTGGTCCGAGCACGGCATGGGCGACACCATCACCGTCACGCCCTGCAACGACGAAGAGCACGAAGCCGAGTCGGTCGTGTTCCGGCTTTCGGCGCACAAGTTCGAGCGCCGTGCACAGTTTCGCGATTACGCGATTCTGTATCGCGGCAATTTCCAGGCGCGCATCTTCGAACAGGTGCTGCGCCGCGAGCGCATTCCCTATGTGCTCTCGGGCGGCCAGTCATTCTTCGACAAGGCCGAGATCAAGGACATCTGCGCTTACCTGCGCCTGATCGCCAATCACGACGACGATCCCGCGTTCATCCGCGCGATCACCACGCCGCGCCGCGGCGTGGGCAACACCACGCTCGAAGCGCTTGGTTCGTTCGCGGGGCAGGCGAAGGTGTCGCTTTTCGAGGCCGTCTACATGGGCGGTATCGAGGCGCGGCTTTCGGCGCGCCAGGTCGAGCCGATGCGCGTGTTCTGCGATTTCATGCAGCGCCTCGCCGAGCGCGCGCAGAAGGACCCGGCGACGGTCGTGCTCGACGACCTCATGGATGCGATTCACTACGAGGCGTATCTCTACGACGCCTTCGACGAGCGCCAGGCGCAGTCGAAGTGGCAGAACGTGCTCGAATTCCTCGAGTGGCTCAAGCGCAAGGGCACCAAGCCCGAGCAGGAGATCGGCGAAGACAGCGAAGCCACCGGATATGACAATGCCGACGGTCTCGCCGACACCGGCAAGAATCTCATGGGCCTCATTCAAACCGTCGCGCTGATGTCGATGCTCGAAGGCAAGGAAGAGGACCCGGACGCCGTGAGGCTTTCGACCGTGCATGCGTCGAAGGGACTGGAGTATCCGCACGTGTTCCTGGTGGGCGTGGAAGAGGGGATCATGCCGCACCGCGGCGGCTCGGAAGACGATGTGATCGACGAAGGACGCATCGAGGAAGAGCGGCGCCTCATGTACGTGGCGATCACGCGGGCGCAGCGCAGCCTGCATCTGAACTGGTGCAAGAAGCGCAAGCGGGCGCGCGAGACGGTGGTGTGCGAGGCATCGCGCTTCATTCCGGAAATGGGCCTCGACGACGCGCCGCCGCCGACCGCCGAAGAAGCGCCGATGACGCCGAAGGACCGGCTGGCGAGTTTGAAGGCGTTGTTGCAGAAGGGGTGATGACCCTGGCATGCAGCGGGTGTTTGCTTTTTTGGGACGCGGGCGGCTGTAGAGTGAACGCCTCTGACCCGCTCGCTGCCGCAGATGGAAGATCCATTACTCCAGCATTACCGTCACGCGCTTGAAACGTATATCGACGCGAAGGACAACACGAAGCCCGCACGGATTCACGAAGCATTCGCGCAGGATGCGGAACTGACGTTCTCGCTGGCCACACCGAACATCGCGTTTCCGGCGCGCAGCGTCGGCGCCGAATCGATCGCGAAGACGCTGGTCAGCGATTTTGGTGAGCGCTATTCGCGCTGCCGCACCTACTACCTTTGCGAGGCCACTGCGCTCGTTGCGCGCGAGCGCACGATCGAAGCGCTGCCCTGGCTCGTCGTGATGCGCGAGGACGCGGCGGGCGCGCTGCGCATCGGTCACGGCACGTATCGCTGGACTTTCGATTCGAACGACATCGCGCCGCGCGTATCGGCATTCCACATTCACATTGCCCGGATGGACGTGATCGACGACCCGGACGGTGCGCGGCTCGAGCGCCTGCAACAGGGCTTGAGCTATCCGTGGCTCGCTCCCGCCGAACTGGCTGCGCGTTACGGCGCGCTCGCCGGGGACGCTTCGGGTGCGTTCGCTTTTGCCCGCGAATTCGCGCGTCCCGTGCGCTGACGCGCGACCGCTGTTTCATCGACGCAGATAAAAATCCCCGCCCCGTATCGCTGCGGGCGGGGATCGTTTTGCGCTTTGGCGCGCGCGTGACGGCTCACTTCGCCGCGCTGACCATGTAATCGACGGCGGCCTTCACGTCGGCGTCGGAGGCCGTCGAGCCACCCTTGGGAGGCATCTGGCCCTTGCCGTGCAGCGCGTAGTTGTAGACGGTGTCCATCGGGTCCTTCAGGCGCGGCGCCCAGTCGGCCTTGTTGCCGAATTTCGGCGCGCCCAGTACGCCCGCGGCGTGACACGCCTGGCAAACCTGCTGATAGAGTGCCTTGCCCGCCTGCGAGGCGTCGGCGCTTTGCGAACCGCCACCTGCTGCGGGAGCGGACGAAGCCTGCGGGATGGCCGCGATCGCCGCTGCGGCGGCTTGCGCCTGGGCGGCGTTCGCATCGGCACCCGATGCGCCGGAGGCCGGTGCAGCGCCCGCCGCGCCCGAAGCCGCATTGGCTGCATTGGCAGCGCCTGGCGCGGGCTTGGGCGGATCCTGGAAGTTCGCGCCCGCGTGATTCGCCATATAGGCGACGGCGAGGCCGATTTCGTAGTCGCTGTAGTCGTCGGGGCTCGTGCCGCCGCGCGGGGGCATCGCGCCCTTGCCGGAGAGCGCCGTTTTCCAGAGCGTGTCGAAGCCCTGCGCGATGCGCGGCGCCCAGTCGCCCGAGTTGCCGAACTTCGGCGCGCCGGCGGCGCCCGAGGCGTGACACGCCGAGCAGACAGCCTGGAAGACCTGCTCGCCGGTCTTGTAGACGTGCGGCGCGTTGGCGTCGCGCACGTTGACCTGCGCGACGGGCGCGATGCGCGCGGCGACCTGCTGGGTAGAGAGCTCGTCGGTGCCCGCGCCGGTGCGCGTCGTGTTGTCGACGTAATAGACGAGCAAAATGATGATGACGATGGGGACGGCAAACCCGGCGATGACAGCGGCGATCAGCTGGCCGGGCGTTTTGATCGGGGCTCCGTGGGGTGCTTCGCTCATGCTTGTCTCGACTCCCGTTGGTTTTATGGTGAGCGGTACAGCAGGACGGCAATGGCCATGCGGCAGATCAAACACCGACGATTATAGACGGAAGGTTTTCCGGCTGGTGGCTGGGCGCGGAGGGAGTTCAGCGGGCGTTTACCCGGAGCGGACCGGCGGAGGGGCGCGTTGTTGCGTCTGAGTTGTGCCCGAATTGTGCCTGATGGGGATGTGACCCTTAATAATCCGCGCGGTGGACGGTTTAACCGAAACCGGTTATTCTCTCGGTCTCTCTTCGGCGCTGCCTTTCCCGTATTCTTCGGTCAATCGGCGGCGCCAGCAAGTCAACGCGCCCGTAGCTCAATGGATAGAGTACTGCCCTCCGAAGGCAGGGGTTGCTGGTTCGATCCCAGCCGGGCGCGCCAAAGTCTGTCGAAGATTTCAGCGATTTTCTACGCCGCGCGCATACGCCGTGCGGGAGTTCTCCAGCGAATTTTTCCGTCCGGCTTCGGGTCGGTAGCGACCTTGCGCGACGTTGCGTAAAGCCCCCGGCAGTTCGCCGACTCTCACCGGCGACGTGCTGCGACCGAGCCCGCCGATCAACTGCGCGCGGGCACCAGGCAATAGAACCGAGCCCAACGCCAAAGGTACAGCGGATGGCGCTTGGCGACCCGCAAACAGTCGCGTTGAGCGCCATAGCAAGGGATGTCGAAATTACATAGTCGCCGGGTTTTCAACCATGGCGCAAGTAATCGGTGCTTGCCGCTGTCCTTGCGGACGACGTTCGAACGCAACGATGCTGTCGTAGCAGGCGATGTAATCGGTACTCTTCGTGAAGGTTGAAATTGGGATTTTGCCTCTCGAATGAACCGCATTCAGTTCGTCGATCTTGTTCTTGGCAAATTCGATAAAACTCCCAGGCCTCCCCACGCCGCCCTGATATTCAGGCCAGTAGCAGGTGTGAGTGTCCTCCACCATATAAATTCCGTTCTTGTGAAGCCGGTCATACATCAGCTCGAAGGAAGAGATCATGTGATTCATGACATGGCTTCCGTCATCGAGAACGATGTCGACTTCCGGATATTTGCGGAATATCTGATCGATCAGGGCAGGGTCGTCCTGGCTGCCGATGAAAATCTCGATACCCTCTGCTTCATGGGCCTTGCACTGAGGATTGATATCGACCCCTATGATTCTGGATCCGGCTCCGAAGAACTCCTTCCACATTGCCAGTGATCCACCGCCAAATACGCCGATTTCGATCATCACGGGCGCTTTATTTCTGAAGCGCGTGAAGTGACGCTCATAAATGTCAAAGTAATGAATCCACTTATGCAGTCGCTTGTCCGGGTTATTAAGAAAATACTTGTGCAGAAAGCCGTCCGTCATTTCCATGCCTTGGTCGGTGCAACGAATGGGAATATTTAAAGCTGAGGAGGTACGATCGCCCGAAACACGAACTGGAACGCCTTCGCGTCCTCGACCGCTGCGTTTGCATCGGCACCCGCTGCGCTCGCCATAGCACGAATGACGGGCAAAAAGGCCTCGCGTTGCGGCTCGTGGAAGATCCGCGCCTTGCCAGCATCGACGACAAACCCCGCGTCGCGAAACATCTCCAGCATCGTGACGCGCGTGAACCAGCGGATATGTGTGCGGTCGAACAAGCCGGAGTCCTGATACCGGAAATCGCCAAAGCTCAGACGAGCCTGCACGCTCCAGTGCTGCGCATTGGGAATGCACGCAACAACGCACCCGCCGCGATCCATCGTCCCGCGAATTTTCCTCAGTAGTGCCCAGGGATCGTGAAGGTGTTCGAGCACGTCCCCGAAGACCCAGCAATCGGCATTGAGGTCCGAACGAATTTGCTCGACAGTTACCCGCTCGACGTCTACATCGATTACGCGGTCGCAGTGTTCGCGTGCCATCTCGGCATAAGCCGGGACAATCTCGATCCCGGTATAGTGCACACCCGGATTTGTTTTTTTGTATTCGCGCGCCAGCGCTCCGGAACTGCAGCCGACTTCCAGCACGCGGCGTGCGCCTTGCGGCATGAGGTTAAGTAAGTCCGGATTGTGATGCTGATGGACAGGAGTTTGATCCAATATAGGCTCCGGTGGATATCGCTGTGAGAGGCAGTGAAGGCGTTTCGACGAGGGCGGTATCTCGACAATTACGACTACCGCCCGCCGCGCGCCTCACTCTCCATATTTGTCCAAATAAGACGCGTACCCTTCCCGCCAGGTGGGTGTCCCAAAGGCTCCGCCACTCTCGTGAACCACGCTCAGTGGCCAGGTTCCCATGCGGAGCCCCTTTAGTTCAGCCTGGCGGCAGAAGTCCATATCGTAAAAGTGGAACTTGAACTGCTCGTCGAAGCGCAGGCCGCTCTTTACCAGCGTATCGCTATCCGCGATCAGCAACAGGCCGTCGAGGAGCTTGCATTCCTGTCCGGAAGGCCCGAACGTCGACGCGATGTTGCACGGAAAACCCGTGCCGTGACCCACGGTTCCGCTCAGATATTTGCGCTCGTCCCACTGCAGATCGGGCGTGGCGAAGGCCCATGCAGGCTGGCGCGGCACGCGGCGCAGGTTGCCGGCGAGCCCCACCACCTCGAAACGGGCGAGGGATTCGCGGATGCGCTCGGTCCAGAAGAAGTCGTTGAGCCAGACGTCGTCGTGAATGAAGACGAGGATGGCCGGGCGCTGCTTAGCCTCTTCGATCGCCGTGTTGTAGATGCTGGACAGTCCGCGCGTGTTGTTGTCGAACAGTTGGAGTTCGACGTTTGGCAGGTGCGCATAGAGCTTTAGCGAGCGGCCAAGCGCCGTTTCATTCGAGAACTGCTCACGGGTGCGACGGGTGCCGCAGACGATACGGATGGGTTTCATCGCTGCGGGGATGTCGGTCACCGCGTCGATCGACGTGATCGATCCAGCTGTCGGCGCAATGTCCGGTTGCTGCTGCTCGCGCGCCGGTTCCACAACTGGCTCCGCCGATGCATCTTGCGGCTGCGCCAGGACCTCGAAATGCTCGGGTGCAAGCCCGTCGCACCAGCGCCGCCACATGGTGCGCAGTGCACGCGATACGGCGTTGGCGATCGTGCTCGCGCTGATGATGGGCGACTGCATGCAGTGCTGGCGCAACTCGCGGCGTACCGTTGCGAGCGCGTCGAGATCGTCAGCCAGCGCGACGCACTTGCTCACAAAGTCGTCCTTGTCGCGCGCGACGAACGCCTCGTTGAGCCCGAGGTGCGAGAGCCATCCCGTGCTGCCACGGCTCGCCATCGAAACGCCGGGCAGCGTCACAGTGGGAACGCCCATCCACAGGGCGTGCATGGTCGTGGTCGAGCCGGCGAACGGGAACGCGTCGAGACAGACATCGACCTGCTGGTGCTGTTGCAGGTAGACCTCGGTATTCTTGCGCTGCATAAAGCTGATGCGGCTCACGTCGATGCCTTCGCTTGCGAACAGCTTGGCCAGTTTGTTCATTTGTTCGACCGACGTGATCGCGCCAATGAGCATGCGCGAAGTCGGTATCTCGCGCAGCACGCGCGCCCAGAGCGCCACGACTTCCGGCCCGATCTTGACCAGACGGCTGAAGCTGCCGAACGTCACGAAGCCATTTTTCAAGGCGGGCAACTCGTTCACGTCCGGCGCTTGTTTGTACGGCTTGAATGGCGCGAGAGCAGGCAGAAACACGAGCTTTTCCGTGAAGCAGCTGGCGAACTGTTCGAGCGGCGTGACGAACCGGTCCGACATGTAATAGTCGATGGACGTCAGGCCGGTCGTGGCCGGATTGCCGATCCAGCTCACCTGAATGGGCGCGGGCTTATGCGCGAAGGCCACGAGGCGGTTGCGACCTGTATGGCCGGACAGATCGATCAGGATGTCGATACCGTCTTCGCGAATCTTTTCCGCGACCGCGGCGTCGGTCATGCCGAAGACTTCATGCCACTCTTGCGCGTGCTCCCGGATCGTATTCGTGAACGCGTCGGTGATCACGTAATTCGAATAGACGTGCAGTGACAGGCTTGTATCGCGGGCCAGATGCTCTACGATCGACTGGAAAAAATAGGCGACCGGGTGATTGATCAGGTCGCCCGAAACGAAGCCGATTCGCAGTCGCCGCGCGGGGTCACGAACATTGGTGTGCTCCGAACGCTGCGCACGCAGGGGGGCTTCCTGGCGCTTCCCGAATTCGCTGAATTCCGCGAATGCGCTTTTTGCATCGAGATCGGTCTTGTGCATCAGGCAGAACAGCAGGTTGCTGTGCGTTGCAGCCTGCATCGGCGCGAGTTCGAGTGCCTTGCGGAAGGCGCTTTCCGCTTCATCGTACTGGCCATCCTCGTTCAGCGCGTTAGCCAGCGCGTCGAGTTCGATAGCGTCACGAGGTGCCAGTTCCACGGCGTGGCGCATCTGGGCGATGCCCTCGCCTGTTCGGCCCGTTGCCTGCAGGGCGGCGCCCAGTGTGCGATGCAGCTGTGGACTCTCGGGATGCTTTTCAAGCGCTTTGCGGCAGTGCGATACGGCTCGCTGGGACTGCCGCGTGATATGCAGCGCGTCGGCCAGCATGATCTGAGCGGGGAGACTATTGGGCAGCAGGCTGGTGGCACGCTCGGCCGACGTCACGGATTCCGCATACTGGCCTGCGCGCTGCAGGGCGTGCGTGAGCATAATCCAGCATTCGCCATGCGAGGGGTTTTGTTTCGTCAAGCGACGGGCAAGCGTCAGCGCAGCCTCGGTCTCTTTGCTGTTGAAGAGATCTGCAAACTTGCGCAACTCCGTCGCGCTTGCGCGGCGTGGATCGATTTTCGCTGCGGGCGTGTCCGCCGTCTGCTGTTTCGGCATAGCTTCGATCGCTTCGGCCGTGTGCGAAGGTTCACGCGCGGGCGCCGACGCGGCGTCAAGCTGGGGCAGGCGAGCCTTCAACGCATCGATGGCGTCCGCAGGAACGCCGCATTTCTGCGCCACGTCGAGCGCCATCCGCGCGGCTTCGAACTGGTTGCTGGCGGTCAGGGCGTTGAAGTAGTAGACCCACAGTTGCGCGAAGTTCGGCGTGTGGCCGAGCACTGCTTCGAAGTGCGGCACGGCCTCGGCTGGCCGGTCCGTTTGCATATACAGCACGCCCATGTGGTAGTTGGCGTCGACATGATCGCTATCCGCTTCCAGCACAATGGCGTAGAGCGCTTCAGCTTCGTCGTATTCCTGCTTGCGATGGTGCTCGATCCCGGCTTCCATGACGAGCTGAATGTCGCTCCCCATTTGCGATTGGGGGACGAGCGCGGTGAGGTCGGTCGGAGTATGGAAAGCGGTCATGACGAAGGCGTGCTTGCGCCGCAGGTAGCAGAAGTAGGGCAATTATCCAGGGCGCCCCGTCGGAACGAATTGCCGAGTTGACGTCAAAACGCCCGCCAATTCGGTTGGCGCGAGCAACGGGCGGAAATGAAGCTGGGTAGTCGGCCGTGGCGGCCCGAGCCGTGTGTAATGAGGGCGCGTAAAAGAAAAGCCCGCACGAGGCGGGCCGAGGTACGCAAATGCGCCCCGAAAGGCGCAATGGTTGGTTGTTATTTCTGGACGCTGTGCGAGGTCCGGACTTCAGAACTGCGCAACGCGCTGATACAGATTCACGTTCCGCGTTGCCTGCATGGCGCAACGATACTCGGCGCTAAGCGTACTTTGTGCCGACTCCGCCGCCGCGGCGACAAGTGTATCGACCGCGTGAACCTGCTTGAGCACCTCGAGCGCGGCGCCCGTTTGCTTCGCGGAGAGCGACATGAGAAGGGGTGAGCGCTCGTTCGCAAGCTCGGCCGCCTTTTCCCATTCGCCGACGGCTGCCGCCTGCTCGATGTCTTTCGTGATCTGCCAGATGCGATCGATGGGCGCCCCGAATTCCATGTCGTCTCTCCTGCTGGATGCGCTCAGCTCTTGTTGGTGGCCAGCGCGCCTGCGCTGTTGGTGCCGCCGAAGAGCTGCGTGAGGTATTGCTGGTTGTTGTTCATCGTCGCCATCA
The DNA here is from genome assembly GCF_040965735.1 of Paraburkholderia sp. BR10936. Classification (NCBI taxonomy): domain Bacteria; kingdom Pseudomonadati; phylum Pseudomonadota; class Betaproteobacteria; order Burkholderiales; family Burkholderiaceae; genus Paraburkholderia; species Paraburkholderia sp. BR10936. The sequence continues at coordinate 131,087 of NZ_JBFRCM010000003.1, read as the reverse complement.
GCGTGTTGAGCGCGGTGAATTGCGCAGTGTACATGCTGGTGAGCTGCGACTGGTATTCCGCGAGATTGGACTGCTGCGTCGAAAGGTTCGTCAGGTCAGTCTGGATCGAGTTGGTACGCGTCGTGATGACGCCCGTGCTCGACTGATAGCTCGTGATGTTGTTATTCAACTGGGCGGCGACGCCGTTGGTCGAATTGAACAGCGCCGCCACGGTCGACTGATTGTTTTGCAGTGCCGTATTCAGCGTGTCGCTGTCGACCGAGAGCGAGCCGTCCGAATTCAGGGTGACGCCAATCGATGCCAGGCTGGTCGTCGTATTGCCGCTCTTCACGCCCGTCGCCACGATCGTTGCGAGCTGGTTCTGGATCATGTTCAGCGTCGAGTCGCCAAGCAGCACGCCCTGCGACGTCGAGGTCGAACTGAATGACGTGAGCGTCGACATCGTCGTCACGAGCGTGTTGTACAGCGTGACGAAATTGTTGATCGCGCTAGATTCCGCGCTCGTGTTCTGCGCAACCGTAAGCGTTTGTGCGCCGCTGCCCGTGCTCGACGTGTCGACCGCCGCTGCGGTGAGGGTCAGCGTCACGCCAGACAGCGCGGTCTTTACGGTGTTCGTCGTGCTGGTCGCGCCCGTGCCGTCGATCGTGAAATAGGCGTCCTGTGCGGCCGTGGACTGTGTCCAGTTGGTCGTGTTGGAGATCGTCGACTGGTTAGCGGTGAGGTTGGCGGAAGTCGCGCTCGAGCTCGTGATCGCCGTACCTGCCGTGGTCGTCACGGCGAGGTTGTTCAGTGCGTCGCTGGAATTCGAATCGCTGATCGCGATGCTGATGCCGTTCTGCGAACCGGTCGACGTCGAATGCAGCACAAGGTGCGCGCCGTCGGCGCCGTTGACGACCGTTGCCGTCACGCCCGGATTGTTGGTGGCCGAGTTGATCGCCGATGCAATACCCGCAACGGTGCTGTTGGTGCTGTCGAGCGAGATCGTGGTGCTGGCGCCGTTAACCGTCAGCGTCATCGTGGACGAGCCCGACGCGAGCGCCGTTGTTGCACCGTAGCCGGTCGAGGTGAGCACCTGGGCTTGTGCCACCTGCTTGACATCGAGCGAGTATGACCCTGCTGCCGCGCCGCTGCCTGCTGTGGCGGTGATGCCGGTGCCGCTGAGCGTCGTGCTGAATGCGCTGAGGGTCGTGCCATCCGAGAGCGGCGAGAGGCCTGCCTGAAGTGCGGAAAGCGCGGCGGAAAGCGCGCCGTACGCGGAGATTTCGGTGTTGTCCTGCGTCTGCTCGGCGCTGATCGTGGCGGCCTGGCCGGCGATCTTGGAGTTGACGAGCGCCGTAACGAGCGAATTCACGTCCATCGACGAGTTGCCGGTCGAGCCGCTGACGATCGACTGGGCTGCTTGCTGCAGAGCGGCGTTGCTCGCTGCGGTCGTGGCGGCGACGCTACTTGCGATCGTGCTGGCTGTCGAGCTGGTTACGGTGGACATGAAGGGGCTCCGTGCGTCGGCGTTGCAGTGTGAATCGGTTCAGGTCTGGAAAATGCCAATCGGGAGGTGATCCTCCCGATTGGCTTGCGTTGCGCTCACGGGTATGGCGGCCGGGCGCGCAACGCTTGGGCTACAGAAGCTCGTATTACTGGAGGAGCTTCAGGATCTGCTGCGGCTGCGAGTTCGCTTGTGCCAGCACCGAGATACCAGCTTGCTGCAGCACTTGCGCCTTGCTCAGGTTCGCCGTTTCTTCCGCGAAGTTGGCGTCCTGGATCGACGACTGGGCGGTCGACAGGTCGGTCGACTGAGCTTGCTGCGTCGTGCCGATTGCCGTGAAGCGGTTTTGCGCTGCGCCGAGCGTTGCTTGCAGGTTGTTCAGCGTGTTCAGCGCGTTGTCGATCGACTCCATGGCCATGCTTGCGCCGCTTGCCGTGCTGATGTTGACGTTAGCAACGTCCGTCGGTGCGTTGTACGCGCCGATCTGCGTTTCCATGGCGACACCAGCGGCGGCGGCCGCTGCGGAACCCGCCGAGCCGGCTGCTGCAGCCATAGCCGCCGACATGCCGCCGTCGGTGAGCGTGACCGCCGTACCCGAGCCCTGGAAGCCGCCGCCGGTGCTGCTGGCTTCGTTGGAGGCCGTGAACAGAGCGCCGACCGCCGTCTGGCTCAGTGCCTGGTTGTTCTGGTCCGTGAACGTGAAGCCGCCGCTGCCGTCGGAGACCACATTGACGGAGGTGATCGTTGCTGCCGAGGCTGCGACCGTGGCGCCAGCCGAGCTCAGGCTCAGGCCGCTGAACGTGCCGAGCGTTTGCCCAGCTTGCGGCACGCCGCTGCCGATCGAAGCCGCCGACATGTTTTGCGTCAGGCTCAGGCTGATCGTCTGGCCGACGTTCGCGCCAACCTGGAACGACACGTTACCGAGCGAACCGTTCAGCACGTTCATGCCGTTGTACGTCGTTTGCGACGCGATACGGTTGATTTCCGAAACTTGCTGGTTGACTTCCTTCTGCAGTGCTGCGCGGTCGTCGGAGGTCATCGAGCCGTTGGCCGCTTGCGTAGCCAGCTGGCGGATACGTTGCAGGCTGCTCGTCAGCGACGACAGACCGCTCGATGCCGTTTGAACCAGCGAAACGCCGTCGTTCGAGTTCGACACACCCTGATTCAGACCGTTGATCTGGGTCTGCATGATGTTCGAGATCGCGAGGCCTGCTGCATCGTCAGCTGCGCTGTTGATGCGCTTACCCGACGACAGGCGCGTGATCGCTTGCGACAGCGCGCTGCCCGAGCCCGTCAGGTTCTGTTGCGCGACGAGCGAGTTGATGTTGCTGTTAATTCCGAGCATGGAAATTCTCCTAAGCGGGCTGAAAGCCCGTTACAAGCCCCTATGGCCGCGGCGGGTGCAATCTTTCATTGCTGGCCGCCTCAGTGAAGGTTGTCGGCGTGGGTAAAAAAAACTTGAGGGGAAGCACCGACAATCGAGACCTCGTTTGCGCGCTGCATAAAAAATCCGGTTACGCCGCGCTCCGTGCTTCCCTCACGCATTTCTGCGTCTTGCAGTTTGCAAGCGTGTTTACGGCAGGTATCGCGTGTGGTTTAGTGCAGGGCGCCGGTGCACTTCCGCGGCTGCGCGCCCTTGCCCGCTGCAGCGCGCCGCGAGGCGGCGTATCCTCAGCGATTCCCGTCCGCCCTTTCTTCTGGAGGCCCCATGGAACTACGCAGGATCGGCACTTCCTCGTTGCAGGTCGCCCCGCTCATGTTCGGCGGCAACGTCTTCGGGTGGACCGCAGACGAAGCCACCTCGTTCTCGATCCTCGACGCCTTCACCGACGCCGGCCTCAACTTCATCGACACCGCCGATGTGTATTCCGCGTGGGTGCCCGGCAACCAGGGCGGCGAGTCGGAGACGATCATCGGCAAGTGGATCGCCAAAAGCGGCAAGCGCGACAAGGTGGTGATCGCAACGAAAGTCGCAAAAGATGCACGCCGCCCGGGACTTTCCGCCGCCAACATCGCGGCTGCCGTGGAGGATTCGCTGCGTCGTCTGCAGACTGACTACATCGACGTGTACTTCTCGCACGAGGACGACCAGAAAGTCCCGCTCGAGGAAACGCTCGGTGCGTACCAACGGCTGATCGAGGCCGGCAAGGTGCGGGTGATCGGCGCGTCGAACTACACGGGCGCGCGCGTCGAGGAGGCGCTCGCGGTTGCGACGAAATCCGGCCTGCCCGCGTACCAGATCATTCAGCCCGAATACAACCTGTACGACCGCGCCCATTACGAGGCCGATCTCGAACCGGTGGCCATGGCGCAGAAGCTCGCGGTCGTGCCCTATTACAGCCTCGCGAGCGGCTTTCTCTCGGGCAAGTACCGTTCGCGCGAGGATCTCGCGAAGAGCACGCGCGGCTCGCGCGTCGAAAAGTACCTCGGCCACCGCGGCATCCGGATCCTCGCGGCGCTCGACTATGTGGCCGAGCGTCACGGCAGCACGCTCGCGGCAGTTGCGCTGGCGTGGCTGATCGCGCGCCCGAGCATTACCGCGCCGATCGCGAGCGCGACCTCGCTGGATCAGCTGGAGAGCCTTGCAGCAGCGGTACGGCTGAAGCTCGATCCGGCCGACATCCAGGCGCTCAACGACGCGAGCGCCTGACGGCAAAGGCATTAACCCAGGTGTCCTAATCGACAGGGGGGGGGCGCGGCGGCCGCGGCAAGCCGCGCAAGTCCCTGAGTAGACTCAAGAAACCCTGGTCAGGCGGATCTTTTCCTGATATCATTGGGAGTGAATTGAGATCTTTGCCTGTTTTGTTGCCGTGTTCGTTACTGTTGGCGGCCGCAAACCGGCGGTCAGGTGTGTTGCAGCAAGGTCGACCTGATCGCGTTCCGCTGTGAACCCCCTACTTCTCTTTTCCGGCCTCCGTGGCCGCCTTGCCTCTCGTTCGGCCCCAGCGTGGCGAACGACCGGAGGGCCGGCGCGTGAGCGGCTTTGACGCTCGCGCCTTTGAACCGTATTAAGCGATTTGAGTTAGGAAATACATGACGACGATTCTTCTGAAGGAAAACGAGCCGTTCGAAGTGGCGATTCGCCGCTTCCGCCGTGCAATCGAAAAGAACGGCCTGATCGCCGAGCTGCGTGAGCGTCAAGCTTACGAAAAGCCGACGGCAGTTCGCAAGCGCAAGAAGGCAGCTGCTGTTAAGCGCCTGCACAAGCGCCTGCGCAGCCAGATGCTGCCGAAGAAGCTCCACTAAGCTTTTTCGCTTTTCGGTGTTCCGCCAGACGGCGGCGCATGCTTCGCAAGAAGCTGCGCCGCCGTTTGCGTTTGTGCGTATTTGCGCTTAGAAACTCCGCGCCGATGCGCAGCGCGTGTTGCGCGTGCCGGCCGATTTCAGGCAGCGTTCTTCAGCTGCGCGGGCGACAAGCCGAACTGCGCGGCAATCGAACAAAGGCGTTCGCGCCATTCCCACACGCCAAACACGTCGTGCACGTTCTGCAGGCAACTCAGCAGAGTGATCGTGGCGGGGTCGTATATGTTGATATGGGCGCGCAGCAGCGCCTTCTTCAGCGCGGCGACGCCCACATCCATATAGAGCGGCACGTCGTTCGTCTCACGGCCGAGGTAGCGCACGGGTATGCCTTCCATGGCGCTCATATAGTCGCGTGGCCGGATGAAGCTGCCGACCGGGCAACCGCCATAGCTGTGCGCGCTGCCGGAGCCGCCGCCACAGCCACCGCCCCGGTAGGCGCCGCCTCCGCGTGGGAGAAGTGCCGCGCGCCCCTGGCCAAAGAGATGGGCCACCGCGCGGTCGAAGATTTCCTGATGACTCAGGAAGTGGACGTTTTTCATTTCAACCCCCTGTTGCCCAGCTGCCGGGCACAGGTTAATTCCCTTCTAATGCGGCGCCGCCGGCCTTCCAGCCGACATCACTCACTGTTCCCCTGACGCGTCTGCATTCACTTCCCGTTATAACGGCACGCCAGCGGAAAACCGTGGGGTGGCGCACCGTAGCGATCAAAAATTGGGTTGGCCAGTGCCGGGCGCAATTGCACCGGCGTGCCACAAAGCCATGCGGGACGAGGGCTTGCAAGGCGCGTCCTGCCTCGCTCGGGAGTTACCCGAGTCGCGCAAGTGTCACTGCGCTCAGGCGCGGCGCTTCTTTTTGCCAAGCGCAGCGCAGGCCTTGCGGCACATGCAGTCGCGCTCATGGTCGTTGACCATGCCGACAGCCTGCATGAACGCGTAGCAGATCGTCGTACCAACGAATTTGCAGCCGTATTTTTTGAGCGCCTTGCTAAGGGCGTCCGAGACTTCGGTAGACGCTGGTGCGTCGCGATACGAGGCAAGGTCGTTCTGGATGGGCGTGTCGTTCACGAACGACCAGACAAACTTCGCGAGCGAGCCGTGCTCCGTCTGGATTTGCTGCACGGCGCGGGCGTTGGCGATGGCGGCCTCGATCTTGGCCCGGTTGCGCACGATCGAGGCGTCCTGCATGAGCGTTTCGACGTGTTTGGGCGTAAAGCGCGCAACCTTCTCGATGTCGAAGTCGGCGAAGGCGCGGCGATAGCCTTCGCGCTTGTTGAGTATCGTGGACCACGAGAGCCCTGCCTGCGCGCCTTCGAGCACGATCATTTCGAACAGATGCTGGTCGTCCCGCGACGGCACGCCCCACTCCTCGTCGTGGTATTGCACATACTGCGGCGACGCGCCGGCCGATACCCAGTTGCAGCGGTGTGTCACGGTAAGTTCTCCTTGCGAGACATCGTTCGAGCCACGCAAGCATAGCGGATCGGTGCAGCGCCGCCACCCTGGCCGGATGGCCGATTGTGCGAACCCGGGGAAGCCGTTAGTCTCTGCGGCACGACAAGAATTTTGGCTTTCGAACCGGACTCACAGGCGCGCGAGGCGCGGCGGACACCATGCAGAAATACACCTGGTTGATTGGCGTGGACGGCGGCGGCACGGGCACGCGCATCGCGCTTGGCGACGCGAACGGCGTCGAACTCGCGCGCGCGGCTGCGGGGCCGTCGGGGCTCGGGCTCGGTATCGCGCGGGCCTGGCAATCGATCGAGGAGGGCTGCCGCGCGGCGTTTGCGCACGCGGGGCTTGCGTTCGACTGGTCGCAATGCGTGCTTGGCTGCGGGCTCGCGGGCGTGAACAACCCCGACTGGCTGGCGCCGTTTCTCGCTGCCGCCCCTCCCGTGGCCGGACTCGCGGTGGAAAGCGACGCCTACACGACACTGCTGGGCGCGCACGGCGGCGCGCCGGGCGTGGTGGTCGCCCTCGGCACGGGCAGCATCGCAGCGGTGCTCGGTGAGGACGGTCAGTGCCGCATTGCGGGCGGTTTCGGCTTTCCCTCGGGCGACGAAGCGAGTGGCGCGTGGTTCGGCCTGCGCGCGATCGTCTGGGCGCAGCAGGCGCTCGATGCACGCGTGCCCATGGACGACTTCGCACGGGCCCTCCTCGCACACGCGCGGGCCACCGATCGCGACAGTCTCATCGTATGGCAGTGCGCGGCCAACCAGACGGCTTACGCCAGCCTCGCACCGGTCGTCCTCGCGCATCGCGAACATCCGTTCGTCGCTAAGCTGCTCGCCGAAGCCGGCGTGGAAATCGCGAAACTCATCACCGCGCTCGATCCTTCGGGCGAACTGCCGGCGGCGCTCTCGGGCGGCCTTGGGCAACCGCTGCGCGAGTGGGTGCCGCAAGCGGTGCGCGATCGCCTGCGCGCGCCGCTCGCCGATTCCACGTCCGGCGCGCTTCGCCTCGCGCAGATGGAGGCCCAGCGGCTGGCGCGCGCTGCTGCGGACAATTGAGCGGCAAGTGAGAAAGGGCGCGAACGTAGGTCAAGGGCATAGCCGTGCCGCAGATGCTACGATTCAACGTTTCCCGCTAGCTGTCTGATCACCATGTACAAGGTCATTGCAACCGATCTCGACGGAACGCTGCTCAATAGCGACCATCAGGTCGATCCGTTCACGGTTGCCACGCTGGGCGCGCTCGATGCGCAGGGGCTGCCGTTCGTAATCGCGACCGGCCGCCACTATTGCGACGTGGCCGGTATTCGCGACGTGCTCGGCATCCGGCCATATCTCATCACCGCGAACGGCGCGCGCGTGCACGCACCCGACGACACGCTGATCCACGCGAGCAATCTGAGCGCGCCCATGGTCGAGCGTCTGGTCGCCGCCGACACCGTGGGCGAGCACGGCCGCGTGATCGTGAGCATCTATACCGACGACGCCTGGCTCATCGACCGCGACGCGCCCGAACTGCTCGCGTATCACCAGGACTCGGGCTTCGAGTACCGCGTGGCGGATCTGCGCGATTACGCGGGCGCAGGCATCGCCAAGGCGCTCTATATCGGCGATCCGGCAGATCTCGCGCACGTCGCGCAGAATCTCGCGCGCGAGTTCGGCGACGCGCTCTACGTCACCTATTCCCTGCCCGATTGTCTCGAAGTGATGGTGGCCGGCGTTTCGAAGGGCCGCGCGCTGCGCGTCGTACTCGACCGGCTCGGCGTGGACGCCGCGGGTTGCGTCGCGTTCGGCGACAACATGAACGATATCGACCTGCTCGAAACGGCGGGTCATCCGTTCATGATGAACAACGCCAATCCCGATCTCATCAAGCGGCTGCCTCGGGTGCCGCGCATCGGCAACAACTTCGAAGCCGGTGTCGCGCATCATCTTCGCAAGCTGTTCGCGCTCAACGACGAACTCGCGTCGTAATTCACGCGGGCGCGGTCGCTAGCGCCGCCACCACCTCGATTCCATTCGAACGGTAACCGCGGGACGATTACTGCGCGGCGGGCAGTTGCGCGCACGGGCAGTCGTCCGCGCGACCGTCGAGCCCTTCGCGCTCGTGCGAGAAACGCGCGCGCGCGGCGCCGCCGCTCCAGTCGATACGCACCACGTAAATGCTGTCGAAGTCCGCGCTCTCCCAGCGCGGTACGTCGTTCGCGCTGCCGCCGTGCGCGGTGACGACGCGGCGTACGAGCGTCTCGATTTCCCGATGCTCCCATGCAACGAGCACGGTGCGGCCGCGCCACTGCGGATCGACGAGTGCGCTTTGCAGCGCGTCGATCTTCGAATAGCCATACGGCGTCTGGACCGGCATGCCGAACTGGATCGCGGTCGGCTCGATCGTCGCGAGCGGGCGCACGTAGTTGTAGGCGTGGCCGTTGTCCTCCTTTTGCTCGCCGGGGTCGGGCGCGTAGATCGCATCGGGCTTGCCGTACTTGGCCGCGATCACGGCCGGCAGCGCAAGCGCTCGGTTCAGCCCCTTGCAGTTAAGCTGGCCGAATCCCTCTGGCGGCTTTTCACCGTGCCTCACGAAGATGAGCGTTTCGACGTTGCGCGCGGCTGGCGCGCTGCTCGCATTCGTCTGCGCTGTCTCGCCGGCGTTAGCGGCTCCGTTGGCGTGTGGCAGCGGCGCGCAGGCGCATAGCAGTGCGCTCAGCGCGGCGGCGAGCGTCGAGGCGATCCGGCCTGGCCGGGGGCGTGAGCGCTTCATGCTGGGCGTGATGCTCCAGGTCGCAAGACAATGGGAAGGTCGCCCGATTCTAGCAGCGCAGCCGTCACGGGCCCGGCCAGCAGCGCACCCGGAGCGCCCCGCGCTCAGCAAGACAAACGGGCGCCGAAGCGCCCGTTTGCAACTGCACGGAGAACGTGTCGCAATGCGGCGCGGCTCGGGCCGCGCGGACGTGTCAGCGCGCGTCAGAGGCCGTCAAGCCGTCTCGCGCGCGCCGACCGCCGCCACCGCTTCGCCCCGCCCCGCCACCGCCGGGTACACGATGCCTGCGATCACTGCGCCGACGATCGGCGCGACCCAGAACAGCCACAGCTGCGAGATCGCCTCGCCGCCCACGAACAGCGCGGGGCCGGTCGAGCGTGCCGGATTCACCGAGGTATTGGTGACGGGAATCGAGATCAGATGAATCAGCGTGAGGCACAGGCCGATGGCGATCGGCGCGAAGCCTGCGGGTGCGCGCTTGTCGGTTGCGCCGAGAATGACGAACAGGAGGACCGCGGTCATGACCGCTTCGCACACGAACGCGGCGCCCATGGCGTAGTGTCCCGGCGACTGCTCGCCGTAACCGTTGGTCGCGAAGCCGCTCGCGACGAGGTCGAAGCCGGGCTTGCCCGTTGCGATGAGCGCAAGCACGAAAGCGCCGATCACCGCGCCCACCACCTGCGCGGCGATATAGGGCACGAGGTCGCGCGCCGGGAAGCGGCCCGCCACGGTCAGGCCCACGCTCACGGCGGGATTCAGATGGCAGCCGGAAATGTGGCCGATGGCGTAGGCCATGGTGAGCACGGTCAGGCCAAAGGCGAGCGACACGCCCACGAACCCGATCCCGAGTCCGTGAACCGGCCCGGCGAAGTTGGCCGCGAGCACCGCGCTGCCGCAGCCGCCCAGAACGAGCCAGAAAGTGCCGATCAGTTCGGCGATGAGCCGCCTGGATAAGTGCATTGCGTGACACCTCGAAAAGTCGATTTTTGAAGGGGCCGCGTAAAGCACCGGCACCGGGAAATGCCAGATTCTAGGCAGTCGCCCTTTTCGATGCTGTCAAGGATTGTCAATTTCGACGTAATTGATCGAATTATTACGATCGATGTGTACGCAATTGCGCTGGAGCCGGTCGATCGTTAAATTGAAGAATAGCGTAAAAAGGCAGTATTAATAGCGATTGCTAATTCCGTTATTTACGTCTAATCTCCGATCGAGCCGGTTTCAAGAGCAGGTTTCAAGAGCAATGAAGGGGGAATAGAAATGTCGCAATATACAGAGATCAAGGCGCAGATCGCAAAACTCCAGGCTCAGGCCGAAGAGGCGCGGCGCACGGAGATCGCGGACGTCATCGCCACGATCCGGGAAAAGATCGCCGAATACGGCCTTTCCGCCCAGGACCTGGGCTTTGCCGAGGCCGCGCGCCGCGGGCGTCCGCCGAAAAAGGCGCCGCTGCCCGCGCGCTATCAGGACCCCAAGTCCGGCGCGACCTGGAGCGGCCGCGGCAAGCCGCCCAAGTGGATCGCGGGCAAGAACCGCGAACGCTACCTGATCGCCTGACGCATGCCGCCGGGGAACAGCCCGGCCGTCATAGCGGCGTAGCCGAAAATGCAAAAAGAGCCGCATGTTTCATGCGGCTCTTTTTTGTGAGTCTTCTGTAATCAACGCGTAATGGCGCTATTCAGCGACTCGCAAACGATTCACGTCGCGCATTCGTCTGGATTTATCGCGAAATCTGGAATGCTTCGCACTCAACCGGCGGCGACGCGACGCAGTACCGGACGCTGTGCGGCTTCGATCAGCGCTGTATAAGTGTCGACATAATTGCCGGCCATGATGTGCGACGTAAAGCGGTGTTCGAACTGGTTGCGAATCGCCACGCGCGAAAGCGAATCGATACTCTGGAGCGCGGCCACGGCGCCTTGCACGTCCTCGACGACATAGCCCGTCACGCCCGGGTCGATCACTTCCGGCACCGAACCGCGATTGAAGGCGATCACCGGCGTGCCGCAGGCCATCGCCTCGATCATCACTAGGCCGAACGGCTCGGACCAGTCGATCGGGAACAGCAGCGCTTTCGCACCCGAAAGGAACGCGGGCTTCTGCTCTTCGTTGATCTCGCCGACGAACTCCACGTGGGCCTGCGAAAGCAGCGGCTCGATCTCGGTCTTGAAGTAGTCCTGGTCGACCTTGTCGACCTTGGCGGCGATCTTCAGCGGCAGGCCGGAGAGCGCGGCGATCTTGATCGCCGTGTCCACACGCTTCTCCGGGCAGATCCGGCCGAGGAACGCCAGGTACTCGGGCTTGCGGTCAGCTTGCGGCGTGAGCAGGTTCTTTGGCAGTCCGTGATAGATCGTGTTCTGCCACGCGGCCTGCGGCAACGGCTGGCGCTGCGAGTCCGAAATCGAGATGACCGGTGCGTTCGGGAACTGCTCGAATACCGGTTGCAGCTCCGGCAGGTCGAGGCGGCCGTGGAGCGTCGTCACGAACGGCGTGTCCATGGTCGTGAAAAGCGGGAACGGCAGATAGTCGAGGTGGAAGTGCAGCACGTCGAATTCGTGCGCGACGCGGCGCACGCGCTCGAGCAGCACCATGTGCGGCGCCAGCGCGTCGCGGATCGTGGGGTCCAGACGCAGTGCGCGCGGCCAGGCGGCTTCGAGGTTTGCCGAGGTGACCGAATCGCCGCTGGCGAACAGCGTCACGTCGTGGCCGAGGTCGACCAGCGCTTCGGTCAGGTAGGACACGACGCGCTCGGTGCCGCCATAAAGCTTGGGCGGAACGGCTTCATAAAGTGGCGCAATTTGTGCGATTCGCATTGTTCGATCTCCTGGCAAAAAAGCCGCGTGTGCAACGAACTCTGTGATGCGGCACTGCGGCGGTACAACGGTATCGGGTTATCCCTGAGACCGATTATGGCCATTTCGCGGCCCGACACACGCGGTTTTGCAAACGCTTAAAGTTGTTACAGCGGGATACAGCAGGTGTAAGAGGCCATTGCAAAGCGTGACGCGGCTTGGGCGCGCATTGCGCAAGCCGCGTGCCCGCTGCGCCGGAACAAGGGTCAAAAGGCAGGGCGCGACTGACACGCGCGCAGCGAATAGCACGCACGCGTGACGCATCCATGAAAAAGCCTATAATCAACCGATAAATCCGCGGCCTATGCGCACGACATGACGCGCCCCGCCTCCCGCCGCTGCTCCCGCCTCTTTGTCAGAAAAATTCCTACACGTTTGCGAAACTTTTTCTCGCAACGCGTCGCGGCATCCGTCCGATTTCCATTTGTTCCCGCCCCAGCCACAATGGACCCACGACCATAAACAGGCCGTTCGGATGCACTTGAGTCGTATCTGGGCGAGCAAACGTTTTCCGCGGGCGGTCTGACCAGCCGCCGCGATTTGATTCGGGGGAATCCATGAGCGCGACGACGCACAGCGACATGCTCAATGAGATCAAGGAAGTGAACCTGTCGTATCTGTTGCTCGCGCAACGTCTTTTGCGCGAGGACAAGCCGACGGGCATGTTCCGTATGGGCATCTCCGAGCAGTCTGCCGAGGTGCTCGCTAATCTCACTTTCGCGCAGACCGTACGCCTTGCCGCATCGAACCAGCTGCTTTGCCGCTTCCGGTTCGACGACCACGCCATCCTGAGCGCGCTTGCCGACAAGGGCAAAACCGCGCTGACGCACTCGGCGATCATCATGGCGGGCCAGGACGTCGAACAGATCGGCTGAACCGCTTCGCCCAGCGCCGCAGCGCGCTGCGGCGCATTGCACCCTTGCTGCCCGCGAACGGCGGCAGGGGCCAGGCGCATTCCATTGCGGCTTCCAACGGGTGTCTATGGCGACAAAGAGTGTGGTGCAGGAGGTAAAAGAGATCGCGCTCGCAATCGAGCTGATCGAACTGGGCGCGCGTTTGCAACTGCTCGAAGCGGAGACCTCGCTCTCGCGCGACCGGCTCATCCGGCTTTACAAGGAAGTGAAGGGCGAGTCGCCGCCCAAGGGCATGCTGCCGTTTTCGACCGACTGGTTCATGACCTGGCAGCCCAACGTCCATTCCTCGCTGTTCTACAACACGTTCATGTTCATGAGCCGCCACGCGCGCTGCGAGCCGATCCACGCGATCGTGAAGAGCTACCGGCTCTATCTCGAGCACCTGCGGCTGCATGACGAAACGCCCGCGCTGAGCCTCACGCGCGCCTGGACGCTCGTGCGCTATTTCACCTCGGGCCTCCTGCAGATGACGCCATGCAGCCGTTGCGGCGGCCGCTACGTCGCTCACGCGCACGACCCGCAGCGTGGCTTCGTCTGCGGGCTGTGCCAGCCGCCCTCGCGGGCGGGGCGCACACGGCGCAACGCGCTTGCGTCGCAGATCGCCGCTTGAGGCAGATCAACGCCGCTTGTCCCTGATCGATGCGGTTTGCCGCACTCCATGCAGGCCGGGACTCCGGATAAACCCGGCCCGTCCCGGCGCAGAGGCCCCTGCGGCTTCGCCGGAAGGCGCGTGCCGCAAGCACGCCGCATCGTCACACGCAGTCATAGACACGAATTGCAATCCCTTCCCGCGCGGCTTTGCGAACCGGCCCCAGATTCATCCGGCATGTCGACGTCGAGCAGACGGCAGACGCCCGGCCGGCTTGCGATCCGCGCCCATTCAAACCCAAAGTTTTTCGCGCCGTTGCCGTAAACCCAGCTAAGGGCGCGGGCCGACGGCGGTTCGCGGCGCATTTCTAGTGAGGACCCGGCAGTGCTGATTATCGTTGGAACCCTCTTGACGATCCTTTGCGTCTTCGGCGGCTACGCACTCGAGGGCGGCCATCTCGCCGCACTCATGCAGCCGATGGAACTGCTCATGATCGGTGGTGCTGGCGTCGGCGCGTTCATCCTCGGCAACGGCATCAAGACCATCAAGGCCACCTTGCGCGTGCTTCCCACGCTGTTCAAGGGCGCCAAATACAACAAGGACGTGTACATGGAGCTGCTCGCGCTGCTCTATGTCCTGCTCGCGAAGGCGCGAAAGGAAGGCACGCTCACGCTCGAAGCGGATATCGACGATCCGCAGAAGAGCCCGATCTTCACGCAGTATCCGAAGATCCTGGCCGACCACCACATCGTCGAATTCCTCACCGACTACCTGCGTCTCATGGTGGGCGGCAACATGAACGCCTTCGAGATCGAAAGCCTCATGGACGAGGAAATCGAAACGCACCACGCCGAAGGCGAGGCGCCTGCCCACGCGCTCGCGAAGGTGGGCGACGCGATGCCGGCGTTCGGTATCGTCGCGGCGGTGATGGGCGTGGTTCATACCATGGCGTCCGCCGACAAGCCGCCCGCAGTGCTCGGCGAGATGATCGCCCAGGCGCTGGTCGGCACCTTCCTCGGCATTCTGCTTTCGTACGGCCTGATCGGCCCGCTCTCGAGCCTCGCGGAGCAGCGCGTGACCGAGTCGACCAAGATGTTCCAGTGCATCAAGGTCACGATCCTCGCGAGCCTGAACGGCTACGCGCCGGCGATTGCCGTGGAGTTCGGCCGCAAGGTGCTGTTCTCGACCGAGCGTCCGTCGTTCACGGAACTCGAAGAGCACGTGCGCCGCGTGAAGGCGAAGTAAGGGACGGCCCATGAGCAACAACAAGGACCGCGCAATCGTCGTCAAGCGCGCCGCGCCGAAGAAGGCCGGCCATCATGGCGGCGCGTGGAAGCTCGCCTACGCGGACTTCATGACCGCGATGATGGCGTTCTTCCTGCTGATGTGGCTGCTTTCGTCGGCTTCGACGGTGCAGTTGAAGGGCATCGCCGACTACTTCAACCAGCCGATGAAGATCACGCTCTGGGGCGGCGACCGCAGCGCGGAAGACTCGAGCATTCTGAAGGGCGGCGGCCGTGACATCTCGTCGCAGGACCAGGGCGTCACGCGCCGCAGCGACGGCGCGACCGAGCGCTCGGAGCGCAACCAGTCGAAGCACAACGACGACGACGCCACGAAGCAGCTTGAAGGCTCGCTCGAACGCAAGGAGCAGGTGCGCCTGCACGACCTGCAAGTAAAGCTGATGGCGGCGATCGAGGCGAACCCGGTGCTGCGCCAGTTCAAGCAGCAGATCCGCATCGACTCCACGCTGCAGGGCCTGCGCATCGAGATCGTCGACTCGCAGAAGCGCCCGATGTTCGCCACCGCGCGCGACGTGGTCGAGCCGTACATGCGCGACATCCTGCAGGCGATCGGCAAGACGCTCAACGACGTGCCCAACCGCATCGTCGTGCAGGGCCACACCGACGCCGTGCCCTACGCCGGCGGCGACAAGGGCTATAGCAACTGGGAGCTTTCCGCCGACCGCGCGAACGCATCGCGCCGCGAGCTGATCGCGGGCGGCATGGACGAATCGAAGGTGTTGCGCGTGCTCGGTCTCGCTTCCACGCAGAACCTGAACAAGGCCGATCCGCTCGACCCGGAGAACCGCCGCATCAGCATCATCGTATTGAACAAGAAGTCCGAGGACGCGCTCATGCACGACGACTCGACCACTACCACGCTCTCCGACGACGCAGCGGGTTCGGGCAAGAGCCTGCCCGCGCTCACGCCGGACGCCGGCATGGGCCGGGCGGCGCCGGCGCCGGTCGCGATCGCGCCGAAGGTGGCGACCACGGTGGCGCCGGTGGGGCCGGCGGTCGCCCCGGCCGTCGCGCCGGCAGCGCAATGACAACGAGGAACGGATGATCAGGAACATTCTGGCGATCGACGATTCGGTGTCCATGCGGGAGATCCTGCAGGCGGCGCTCGGCTCGGCAGGCTACGAGGTGACGGTGGCGAGCGACGGCGAAGAAGGGCTCGAGCATGCGCTCGCCCAGCGCTTCGATCTCGTGCTTACCGACCTTTACATGCCGCGCATGGGCGGGCTCGACCTGATCAAGCAGTTGAGGGCGAATCCTTCGTACTTCGAAACGCCCATCCTCGTGTTGACCACGGAATCGGACGAAGGCTTCAAGGCAGCCGTACGCGACGCAGGCGCGACCGGCTGGATCGAAAAACCGGTGGACCCCGAGTTGCTCGTCGATCTGGCGAGCGCACTCGGCGAGGCCCACCCTTGAGGTGCCGCGCGGCGAGCGACCAGGCACCCCCCAGGCAATTAACGCGGTGAAAGAGCAATGACTCTCGACATCACTCAGTTCTATCAGACGTTTTTCGACGAGGCGGACGAGCTGCTCGCTCAGATGGAGCAGCTTCTCCTGAACCTGAACGTCGGTCGCCCGGATCCCGAGGATCTGGCGGCGATCTTCCGCGCGGCGCACTCGATCAAGGGTGGCGCGGCGACGTTCGGCTTCACGGCCTTGACCGAGACGACCCACATTCTCGAATCGCTGCTCGACCGCGCTCGCAACAACGAGCTCGTGCTGCGCAAGGACATGATCGACACGTTCCTCGAAACGAAGGACGTGCTTTCCGACCAGCTCGGCGCCTACCGCGCGAGCGCCGAGCCCGATGCGCAGGCAGCGGCCGCCGTGCGCACGAAGCTCGAGCGCCTCTACGCGGAAAGCCGCGGCGTACCCGCGCCTGAACCCGCACCGGCGCCGGCCCCCGCGCCCGCACCGGCTGCGCAGGCGAGCGCCGGCGATTCGGAAGAAGATCTCGAAGCCGCTTTCGAAATGCACAGCACGCTGGCCTCGGCAGGTTCGGGCGCGCCCGAGCACGTCGTGAGCGAGGCGATCGATGCGGCAGCGTCGGCGCCCGCAGCCGGCGCCGACGCTGCGGTGGAAGGTCCGCACCTGCGCGTCACGCTGCGTGCCGTCGACGCGAAGGACCAGGAGCTGCTCGTCGAAGAGCTCGGCAACCTCGGCCGCATTCTCGGCCAGGTGAAGACCGGCGACGACCTCACGCTGTGGCTCGAAACCGATGTGACCTCCGACGACATCATCGCGGTGTGCTGCTTCGTGATCGACGAGAAACAGATTTCGATCGGCCGTGGCGCCGCGCCGCAGGGCGACGCGCAACCGGCTGCGGCCGCACCCGCCGCCGCGCCCGCGGCAACACCGGCCGCGCCTCCCGCGGCACCGATGGCTGCGGCCCCTGCTGCGAGCGCCGTGATCCCGGCCCCGCCGCCCGCCGCGCATGCCGAACAAGACATGCCGCGCCCGCCCGCGAGCGCCCCGGCGCCCGCGCAAGCCGAAGGCGAGCGCAAGGCGCGACCGGCCGCCGCCGCCGCATCGGCGGAAGGCAGTTCGATTCGCGTGGGCGTCGAAAAGGTCGACCAGCTGATCAACCTCGTGGGCGAACTCGTCATCACGCAGGCCATGCTCGCGGAAACCACCAGCACGTTCGACCCGGCGCTGCACGACCGCCTCTACAACGGCATGGCGCAGCTCGAGCGCAACGCGCGCGATCTGCAGGAAGCGGTGATGTCGATCCGCATGATGCCGATGGATTACGTCTTCAGCCGCTTCCCGCGTCTCGTGCGCGATCTCGCGGCGAAGCTCGGAAAGGAAGTCGAGCTTGTCACCTTCGGTCAGGCGACCGAACTCGACAAGAGCCTGATCGAGCGCATCATCGACCCGCTCACCCACCTCGTGCGCAACTCGCTCGACCACGGCATCGAAACCGTGGAAGCGCGCCGCGCCGCGGGCAAGGACGCCACGGGCCAGCTCGTGCTGTCCGCCGCGCACCACGGCGGCAACATCGTGATCGAGGTGAGCGACGACGGCGCGGGCCTGCGCCGCGACAAGATTCTCGCCAAGGCGATCAAGCAGGGCATGCAGGTGAGCGACAGCATGTCCGACGACGAGGTCTGGAACCTCATCTTCCTGCCCGGCTTCTCGACCGCCGAGCAGGTGACGGACGTTTCGGGCCGCGGCGTGGGCATGGACGTGGTCAAGCGCAACATCCAGGCGATGGGCGGCCACGTGGAAATCACCTCGCACGCGGGCAAGGGCAGCACCACGCGCATCGTGCTGCCGCTCACACTGGCGATTCTCGACGGCATGTCGGTGAAGGTGGGCAGCGAGATCTTCATCCTGCCGCTGAACTTCGTGATGGAGTCGCTGCAGCCGCGCCACGAAGACATCTACACGGTCACCAACGGCGACCGCGTGGTGCGCGTGCGCGGCGAGTATCTCCCGCTCGTGGCGCTGCATCAGGCGTTCAACGTCGAAGGCGCGCGCACGGACCCGACGCAGGGCATCGTCACGATCATGGAAACCGAAGGTCGTCGCTTCGCCATGCTGATCGACGAACTGGTCGGCCAGCAACAGGTCGTGGTGAAGAACCTGGAAACGAACTACCGCAAGGTGCACGGCATTTCGGCGGCGACCATTCTCGGCGACGGCAGCGTCGCGCTGATCGTCGACGTGGCCGCGCTCAATCGCGAGACGCGCGCCACGCATGGCGTAAGCGCCAGCGCAAATTCGGGTGCGTTCGCCGAATTCGCGTAATCGCGATGAAGTCCGGACGCACTCAACCCATCATCTCCCAACCGTTCAGGGGCTAACGTGGCAGAAGTCCAATCGATTCAAGGCAACGGCGCACACGGCGCGATTGCCGGCGCGCAACGCCGCGACGCGCTGCAGGCCGACGCAGGCGGCCAGGAATTCCTCGTCTTCACCCTCGGCGCGGAAGAGTACGGCATCGACATCCTGAAGGTGCAGGAAATCCGCGGCTACGACAGCGTGACGCGCATCGCGAACGCGCCCGACTTCATCAAGGGCGTGATCAACCTGCGCGGCATCATCGTGCCGATCGTCGACATGCGCATCAAGTTCCATCTGGGCCGCGTCGAGTACGACCACCAGACGGTCGTCATCATCCTGAACGTCGCGCATCGCGTGGTCGGCATGGTGGTGGACGGCGTCTCGGACGTGCTCACGCTGCAGATGGAGCAGATCATGCCGGCGCCCGAATTCGGCGCGACGCTCACGACCGAGTACCTCACGGGCCTCGGCACTGTGGAAGGCCGCATGCTGATCCTGATGGACATCGAAAAACTGATGACGAGCCGCGAAATGGCTCTGATCGAGGCGCTGGTCTAACGCGCCGAGATTTAAACCGGGGGGCCGCGAGGCCAGCGTGAGAGAGAGCGGAAAGCCGCCGCCAAAGAGCGGCAAGCCGCCTTCGTTTTCGCGCGCGCTTCGTGCAGGGGCCCGGGCGTCGCCGTGCCTATGCCGGCCGCGCTTGACCGGACAGCCCGCCCCGATTCGTACAGGACAGGAGCAAACGAGATGCTGCAAAGATGGTCGATCCGCACGACGCTCACGGGCGTCGGGGTCATTCTGGTTGCGCTGACCGTGCTGGTCGGCACACTCGGGCTCGTCGCGCTCGGGCGTGCGAGCGATGCGTTCACCGAAATCGTGCGAGGCGATCTCGTGGCGATGCATGCGCTGAACGACGCGTCGTCGTATCTGCTGCGCACGCGTGTCGCGATCGACCGCGCCAGCGCGCTCACGGCAGCAGGCCAGGCCGACGATGCGAAGAAGGTGATCGATCGCGCCCAGGAATTGCTCGGCAAATCCAACGAAGCCTGGCAAGCGTTCCAGAACGCGCCGAAGGGCGGTCTCGACGCCGCCGCGCTCGACGCGCTCGCGGCAAAGCGCGCCACGCTCATGCAAGACGGCGTGCAGCCCGAATTCGCGGCCCTGCGCGCAAACGATCAACCGGCCTATCACGCCATCGCCGACACGAAGATCAGCCCGATGTTCGTCGATTACGACAACGTCGCCGGTCCGCTCGCGCAGGCCCTGGAACAAAGCGCGCAGGCTCGCGAGGCTGGCGCGCACGACAAGATCGCCGTCATGCGCATCGCGATTGGCGCGGCGATCGCCGTGGCGCTCGTGCTCGTCGTGGTGATCCGCTTCGCCATGCGCGGCCTCATCGTGCAGCCGCTCGAGGACGCAGTGACGTGCTTCGAGCGCATCGCCCACGGCGATCTCACGCAGCCGGTCACGGTCTACAGCGACAACGAGATCGGGCGTCTTTTCAGCGGCATCAAGCGCATGCAGGAAAGCCTCGTCACGCTCGTGAGCGCGGTGCATACGGGCGCAAGCTCGATCGACGTGGGCGCGCGCGAGATCGCCATGGGCAACACCGATCTCTCGCAGCGCACCGAGCAGCAGGCCGCTTCGCTGCAGGAAACGGCGTCGAGCATGGAGCAGCTCACCGGCACCGTGCGCCAGAACGCGGAGAACGCGCGTCAGGCGAGCCAGCTGGCCGTCAACGCCTCCGACATCGCGACGCGCGGCGGCGAGGTGGTGGGTGAAGTCGTGAACACGATGCAGGGCATCGCGGCGAGTTCGGCGAAGGTCGTGGACATCATCAGCGTGATCGAAGGCATCGCGTTCCAGACCAACATTCTTGCGCTCAACGCGGCCGTGGAAGCGGCGCGCGCGGGCGAGCAGGGCCGCGGCTTCGCCGTGGTGGCCGGCGAAGTGCGCAGCCTCGCGCAGCGCAGCGCCAGCGCGGCGAAGGAAATCAAGGAACTCATCAACGACTCGGCCGAGAAAGTGCAAAGCGGCTCGCAGCTCGTGGGCCGCGCAGGCGCGACGATGGAAGAAATCCTTCAGGCCGTGCGTCGCGTGACCGACATCATGGGTGAGATCAGCGCGGCGTCCGAGGAGCAGTCGGGCGGCATCGAGCAGGTCAACCGCGCCGTCACGCAGATGGACACCGTCACGCAGCAGAACGCGGCGCTGGTGGAGCAGGCGGCCGCTGCGGCCGCGTCGCTCGAAGAGCAGACGCGCCAACTGCAGAACGTGCTCGGCACGTGGACGACGGGCGGCACGTCGGCGCGCAGCGTGGGTGCAGGTCCGGCTCGCGTCACGCCGGCCGCGCCGGTTGCCGCGAAACGCGCGACGCCGTCTTCGGCTGCGGCGGGGGCGAAGCCCGCGGCGGCAACGTCGTCGTCGGCGTCGGTCGCAACGTCGGCGGCACCGGCGGACACCGCGAAGCCTGCGACAAAGCCCGCTGCGCAACCGGCAAACAAGGCGGTGGCAAAGCCTGCAGCGAAACCGGCCGCGCCTGCGCGCGGCGAGACGTACGTGAGCACGGCAGCATCCGCCTCGGACGATTCGGACTGGGAAACGTTCTGATCGAACGCGGCATGGAAGAGTAGTGAAGTACTGAACACGACGAGCAACTGCAATGCACATGAGCGCTACACAACGGCAAGACCTGCCGCGCCGGGCCCCACGGCCCACGCGTGCTGCGCAGGCCGCCCATGCGCCGCACGCATTGCAACCGGGCAGGCGCGGCGCGCAGCAGTCCTGCGCCGCGGTATCCCATGCAGTGGGCGGCGCGCAATGCGAAGGAGCATCAGCATGAAAGCGCTGCGAAATACACGCCAGGACGCCGGCGAGACGGGCGGTTCGGGCGTGGAGAGCAACCGCGATTTCGATTTCACCTCGGCGGACTTCGAGCGCATTCGCGCGCTCATTCACCGCCGCGCGGGCATCTCGCTCTCGGACCACAAGCGTGACATGGCATACAGCCGCCTTGCGCGGCGCCTGCGTACGCTCGGCCTCGACAGTTTTCGCGAGTACCTCGACCAGCTCGAAGCGCGCAACGACGCGACCGAGTGGGAAGCGTTCACGAACGCGCTCACCACGAACCTCACCGCGTTTTTCCGCGAGGCGCATCACTTCCCGATCCTCGCGGATTTCGTGAAGCGCAGGGCGGGGGTGGCAGGTGCGCAGCCGGTTTCGGTGTGGTGTTCGGCGGCTTCCACGGGCGAAGAACCGTACTCGATCGCGATGACGCTCGTCGAAGCGCTCGGCGACCGCGCCGCACGCGAGGCGCGCGTGCTCGCCACCGACCTCGACACCCAGGTGCTCGCCAAGGCCGACGCGGGCGTCTACTCGTTCGACCAGGTGAAGCATCTGTCGCCGGAGCGTCTGAAGCGCTTCTTCTTCAAGGGCACCGGCTCGCACTCGGGACTCGTGAAAGTGCGCCCGGAGCTGCGCGCGATGGTCAAGTTCGAGCAGCTCAATCTCACCGACGCGGACTACGGCTTGCGCACGACGTTCGACGCGATCTTCTGCCGCAACGTGATGATCTATTTCGACAAGCCGACCCAGGCACAGGTGCTCACGCGCTTCGAGCCGCTCATGAAGCCGGACGGCCTGCTGTTCGCGGGCCACTCGGAGAACTTCACCTACGTCACGCAGGCGTTCCGTCTGCGCGGCCAGACGGTGTACGAACTCACGCGCGGCGCCGCTGCCAGTGCCGCGCCGCGCCGCGCGAACGACGCGCTCGGAGTGCCCGCATGAGCGCCCGCCTTCCGATCGCGACGAACCGCTATTTCGACGCGCATTTCCAGCGCCCCGGCGTCAAGCTGCTGCCCAACGAGTTCTACACGACGGGCGAGGACATGGTGCTCGTCACCGTGCTCGGCTCGTGCGTGGCGGCCTGCATTCAGGACCGCACCGCCGGCATTGGCGGCATGAACCACTTCATGCTCCCCGACGACGGCGCGGACTCCGCCCACGCCCTCACCGGCGCCTCCGACGCCATGCGCTACGGCGCCTACGCGATGGAAGTGCTCATCAACGAGCTGATCAAGGCGGGTGGCCGCCGTGAGCGTTTCGAGGCCAAGGTGTTCGGCGGCGCGGCGGTGCTCGCGGGCATGACGACGATGAACATCGGCGACCGCAACGCCGTGTTCGTGCGCCGCTATCTCGCGACCGAGAACATCCGCATCGTGGCCGAGGACCTGCAAGGCTCGCATCCGCGCAAGGTGGCGTTCCTGCCGCGCACGGGCCAGGTGATGGTCAAAAAGCTGCGTCTCTCGCAGGACACGAGCGTGGCCGAGCGCGAACAGCAGCTCGCCGCGCAAACCGCCGAAGCGCGCGCCGAACGGCTCGCGCGGGCGCGGGCGCGCGTCGAGCTGTTCGGCGTCGGCGGCGCCGGGCGTGCCGGCCCGGGCGCCACGTCGCCGGCAGCAAACTCGGCAGCTCATGCGCCCCAGATTTCCCAATCCCAGCCGCAGGGCGCGCGCCCTCGCATCGAGCTGTTCGGCTCGAGCGTGTCGTCCGCGCTGCGCGCATCCGGTCAAGACAACGCCAGGACAGTAGAGGAGGCGTGAACGCTGTGCAAAAAATCAAGGTTCTCTGCGTCGACGATTCGGCGCTGATCCGCAGTTTGATGACGGAAATCATCAACAGTCAGCCCGATATGACGGTCGTCGCCACCGCGCCCGATCCGCTCGTCGCGCGCGAGCTGATCAAGCAACACAACCCCGACGTGCTCACGCTCGACGTGGAAATGCCGCGCATGGACGGCCTCGACTTCCTCGAGAAGTTGATGCGTCTGCGGCCCATGCCGGTCGTGATGGTGTCGTCGCTCACCGAGCGCGGCAACGAAATCACGCTGCGCGCGCTCGAACTGGGCGCCGTCGACTTCGTGACGAAGCCGAAGGTCGGCATTCGCGACGGCATGCTCGAATACTCGGAAAAGCTCGCCGACAAGGTGCGCGCCGCCGCGCGCGCCCGCGTGCGTGCGCACCATGCGCCCGCCGCCGCATCGGCGGGCGCGGCAGCGCACGCGCACGGCCACGCCGCTGCGCACCCCGCGGGCCCGGCGCCGATGATCAACAACCCGCTCGTCTCGACCGAAAAGCTCGTGATCGTCGGCGCGTCGACGGGCGGCACCGAGGCGATCCGCGAAGTGCTGCAACCGCTGCCGCCCGACGCGCCCGCGGTGCTGATCGCGCAGCACATGCCGCCCGGTTTCACGAAGTCGTTCGCACAGCGCCTGAACGGGCTGTGCCGCATCACCGTCAAGGAAGCGGAGCACGGCGAACGGGTGCTGCCCGGCCACGCCTACATCGCGCCGGGCCACGCACACCTCTTGCTCGCACGCAGTGGCGCGAACTACATCGCGCATCTGTCCGACGACCCGCCGGTCAACCGGCACCGTCCGTCGGTCGACGTGCTGTTTCGCTCGGCGGCGCTGCACGCGGGCAAGAACGCCATCGGCGTGATTCTCACGGGCATGGGCCGCGACGGCGCAGCCGGGCTGCTCGAAATGCGCCAGGCCGGTGCGTACACGCTCGCGCAGGACGAGGCGAGCTGCATCGTGTTCGGCATGCCGCGCGAAGCCATCGCCATGGGTGGCGCCGACGAGATCGCCTCGCTCTCCGACATGAGCCGGCGCGTGATGACCCGACTCGCCTCGATGGGCGACAGGGTTCAGCGCGTCTAAGAAATTGCCGATATAGAGAGATCATGCAGGCCGCAAACGCTTGCTCGATCGCTCGCGATTAATTTATCTGGATAGGCAGTGCGCTTCTCTGGATAATTGCCCGGGTTTTCGCCTGGAGGAATGGAACGTGATGGATAAGGGAATGAAGATTCTGGTGGTGGACGATTTTCCGACGATGCGCCGGATTGTCCGCAACCTGCTCAAGGAACTGGGCTACTCGAACGTCGACGAAGCCGAAGACGGTGCAGCGGGCCTCGCCCGTCTGCGCGGCGGCAACTACGAGTTCGTGATCTCGGACTGGAACATGCCGAACCTCGACGGTCTCGCCATGCTCAAGGAGATCCGCGCCGACGCCAACCTGACGCACCTGCCGGTGCTGATGGTGACGGCCGAGTCGAAGAAGGAGAACATCATCGCTGCGGCGCAGGCTGGCGCGAGCGGCTACGTGGTGAAGCCGTTCACGGCCGCCACGCTCGACGAGAAGCTCAACAAGATTCTCGAGAAGATGGCCAAGACGGGGAGCTGACGTGAACGAGCCCA
The DNA here is from genome assembly GCF_040965735.1 of Paraburkholderia sp. BR10936. Lineage (NCBI taxonomy): Bacteria > Pseudomonadati > Pseudomonadota > Betaproteobacteria > Burkholderiales > Burkholderiaceae > Paraburkholderia > Paraburkholderia sp. BR10936. The sequence goes on along the minus strand of NZ_JBFRCM010000003.1, from coordinate 106,392 downwards.
TCAGTGAGCAGTCCGGCGCTCATTCCGGTGAGTGGCCGGAAGCCGAGGGCATCGAGCCGCTCCCGCAGCCGCCCGAGTTCGACTTCGAGCCGTCCGCCGCGGGCGAAGCCGGCGAGCTGGCGACGGACCGCATCCTCGCGCGCATCGGACACCTGACGCGCAGCCTGCGCGACTCGATGCGCGAACTCGGCCTCGACAAGCATGTGGAGCGCGCCGCCGAGGCGGTGCCCGACGCGCGCGACCGGCTCCGCTATGTCGCGAACATGACCGAGCAGGCCGCCGAGCGTGTGCTGACCGCGATCGACATCGCCAAGCCGCTGCAGGAAACGCTCGAACGCGACGCGAAGGAACTGACGAGCCGCTGGGCGACCTGGTACGACGCGCCGATCGGCCGCGAGGAAGTGCGCCAGCTGATGGACGACACGCGCGCCTTCGTGGATGGCGTGCCGCAAGCCACCGCGGCGACCAACGAGCAACTCCTCGCGATCATGCTCGCTCAGGATTTCCAGGACCTGACGGGCCAGGTGATCAAGAAGATCATGGACGTGGTCTATCTGATCGAGCAGCAGTTGCTCACCGTGCTGGTCGAGAACATCGCGCCGGAGCGGCGCGAGCAGTTCGCGGCGACGGCGGCGGCGCTCGCGGAGACCCAGAGCAGCACGGGCAGCCCCGAAGGCCTGCTCAACGGCCCGCAGATCAATCCGGAAGGCAAGACCGACGTCGTGCAGGACCAGGCGCAGGTCGACGATCTGCTCGCAAGTCTCGGGTTCTGACCCCTAACGTGCAGCTAATCGTTCGGTTAGCTGCCGCATGTAGTCCAAGGCGGGCATACTAGTGCTCATGCCTTCGTGCCCTGCGGCGGCGAACGTCGCGGTGGGGCAACGAAGCATAGCCAGCCGTTGCCCGTCCTGCTGCGTCCCGCCGCGACCTTCCCGCGCGGCCCCGCCAGCGTATGGTGCAACGCGCCATCGCAAGAGGGAGGGGACGCCTTGTATCCATACACATCGTTCTGTGGCAAGGCGGCGCGCTCGTTTGCGCGCCGCGTCAAACGCGGCCGCGCACCCGGCGCGGCGCTTCTCGGTTCCCTGCTTGGTGTGCTGCTCGCGGCGCCGGCGGCTCACGCCGCGCTCGGCGGTGCGCCCATGCCCACGCCGGCGGGCGCGAACGTCAGCACCCTGAGCGCCGCTTCGGCGGCAGCCGCCGCCGGCAACGCCTCGGCCGTGGCGCGCGCAGCGGTGCAAGGCGCGGCGTCTGGCGCTTCCACGACTCCCGCCTATACCGTTCAGCAGACCACGCTCGCCAACGGCACCGTCGTGCGCGAGTACCTCTCGCAGGCCGGCACCGTATTCGGCGTGGCTTGGGACGGCCCGCAGATGCCCAATCTCGCCACGCTGCTGGGCAGCTATTTTCCCCAGTACACGGCCGGCGTGAAGGCGAGCCACGCCGCCGGTCACGTGCGCGGGCCGGGCGTGGTCGAAAACTCGAACGTCGTGGTGCATTCGGGCGGCCACATGGGCGCCTTCTCCGGGCAGGCATGGCTGCCGCAGGCGCTGCCTGCGGGCGTCAGCGCCTCCGATATCCAGTGACGAGCGGAGGCCGAACGTGCTGACTTCACGCTATTCGCGCAACGTGTGGCTGCGCCCTTTCCGGTTCCTTTCGGGCGCCGCGCTCGTTGCCCTGGTTTCGCTCGTCGCCGCCTGCGGGGGCGGGGGCGGCAGCAGCGGTAGCAGTAGCAGCAGCTCGAGCGGCAGCAGTGGCGGCAGCGGCTCCGCGGTTCCCAGTCCCACACAGCAGCCCACCGCGGCTACCGCCGCGAATACCGTGGGCGTCGTCGTGAATCGCGGACTGACCGGCACGCTGCCGAATATTCCGACTGTCACAGTGACGATTTGCGTGGCTGGTACGAACAACTGCCAGCCCATCAGTAACGTTCAGGTGGACACGGCGTCGTTCGGCCTGCGCCTGCTTGCATCGGCGATTCCGTCATCGCTTCTGAGCGTGTTACCTGGAGCGATGGCCAGCAACGGCGGCACGCTCGCCGAATGCACGGCCTTCGCCGACGGTTACACATGGGGCACGGTGCGTCCCGCCGACGTCAAGATCGGCGGGGAGACGGCGTCCAATATTCCGATCCAGATCATCGGCGACCTGAACTCGAACACGGTGCCGTCGGCGTGCGCGAGCTTCGGCAGCGCGCAGGACACGGTGCAGGACCTGGGCGCGAACGGCATTCTCGGTATCGGCGTTGCGCCTTATGACAACCTCGGCACTTATTACTCCTGCCCCGGCGACACGAACTGCGTCACGGCAACGGTCACGCAAACCCAGTTGGTGGCCAATCCGGTGCCCAGGTTCGGCACGGACGGCAACGGCGTGATCCTCGAGATGGCCCCCGTATCCGATAGCGGCGCGCCCAGTGCGACGGGCACGCTCGTATTCGGCATCGGTACGCAGTCGAACAACGCGATGACCGCCGCGCAAAGCTACAACACGGACTCGTGGGGCAGGCTCAGCTCCACCTTCAACGGGCGCACGCTCCAGACCTTCCTCGACTCGGGTTCGAACGCGATCTTCTTCGTCGACAGCGCCCTGCCGCAGTGTGGCGGCAATCTCGGCACGTTCTATTGCCCTACGTCCACCCAGTCCTTCAGCGCTGCACTCGCGTCCAATAACGGCGCAACGACGGGCACCGCGACCTTCAATGTCGCGAACGCGAACGCATTGCTCGGCAGCGGCGCTAACTATGCGGCCAACAACCTGGCAGGGCAGTTCGGGTCGGCCGCGGCGCTCGACCTGGGGTTGTCGTTCTTCTATGGCCGCTACGTGTACTACGGCATGGACATGAGCGCGTCCGGCGGCAAGGCGCCGTTCGTCGCGTTCTGAAATCGCGGGCGCTGAGGGTGCGTAGGCCGTGAAGTTGGCGGCCCGCGAGCGCGCGCGCATCGTGTGCCGGCGTTCGCCGATGATGCCGCCCCGGTTCCATCGGCCGAAATACCCTGATTTCCCCGTCCTACTCCGTCAATCGCCGCTTGGCTTGCGCGGCAATAATCGCTGTCACTGAAAGAGGGCGCGCGCCAGCCGCGCAGCCGCGACGAGCGGCGCGTGCCCGCGACCGGAGCATGCGTGGCTGAGGACAGCGACCTCGAGAAAACCGAATCCGCCACTCCCAAGCGCCTCGAAAAGGCGCGGGAGGAGGGGCAGGTTCCGCGTTCCCGGGAGCTGGCGACGTTCGCGCTGCTCTCGGCGGGCTTCTATGGCACGTGGATGCTCTCCGGCACGATCGGCGAGCATCTGCAAGCCATGATGCGCGGCGCGTTCTCGTTCAATCACGCGGGGGCGTTCGAAACCAGCCGCATGCTGATCGGCGCCGGCGTCGCCGCGCGCGAAGGTCTCATGGCGCTCATGCCGGTGCTCGCGCTCACGGGGCTCGCCGCGCTGCTCGCGCCGATGGCGCTCGGCGGCTGGCTCATCTCGACGAAGGCGCTGCAGCCGAACTTCGGCCGCCTCAATCCGATGTCGGGGCTCGGGCGGATCTTCTCCGTGAACGGGCCGATCCAGCTCGGCATGTCGCTCGCCAAGACGCTCGTGGTGGGCGTGATCGGCGGCTGGGCGCTGTGGAGCCGGCGCGACGAGATTCTCGGGCTCGCCATGCAGCCCGCGCCGCGCGCGTTCGCCGACGCGATGCATCTGATCGGCGTGTGCTGCGGCATGACGGTCGCCGGCATGTTCGTGGTCGCCGCGCTCGACGTGCCGTACCAGCTCTGGTCGTACTACCGCAAGCTGCGCATGACCAAGGAAGAAGTGAAGCGCGAGCACAAGGAAAACGAAGGCGATCCGCACGTGAAGGGGCGCATTCGCCAGCAGCAGCGCGCCGCCGCGCGCCGCCGCATGATGACTCAGGTGCCCAAGGCCGACGTGGTCGTGACCAACCCGACGCACTTCGCCGTCGCGCTCAAGTACGCCGATGGCGAGATGCGCGCGCCGAAGGTCGTCGCCAAGGGCGTGAACCTCGTGGCCGCGCGCATCCGCGAGATCGCGACCGAGAACAACGTGCCGCTGCTCGAAGCGCCGCCGCTCGCCCGCGCGCTCTATTACAACGTCGACATCAACCGGGAAATTCCGGGTCCGCTCTACGGCGCGGTCGCCCAGGTGCTGGCGTGGGTCTATCAGCTCAAGCGCTTTCGCGAGCATGGGGGCGACGTGCCGATGGAGCCGACCGACCTCGACGTGCCACCCGAAATGGACAAGGGCGCGATGAGCGACGAAGACGAAGCCAGCGAAGCCGACGAAGCCCTCACTCCCGAGGAGCGCGCGGCCGCCGAGGCCGCCAGTCGCGCGAACGCGGCAAATTCCACGAACGCAGCGAACGCGGCGAACGCAAACAACGCATCGAATACCGCTGGCCGCGCCGATGACAATCCGGCGCGCGACGGCACTGAAGGAGCAACAGAATGAACGCCCGCACCGGTTTCCTCGCGCGGCGCCCGGAGATGCTGCAAAGCACGAATCTGCGCGCGCTGGCGGGACCGATCCTGATCTGCATGATCCTCGGCATGATGATCCTGCCGTTGCCGCCGTTCCTGCTGGATCTGCTGTTCACTTTCAACATCGCGCTTTCGGTGATGGTGCTGCTCGTCAGCATGTACACCATGAAGCCGCTCGACTTCGCGGCGTTCCCGAGCGTGCTGCTGTTCTCCACGCTCCTGCGGCTCTCGCTGAACGTGGCCTCCACGCGGATCGTGCTGCTCGAAGGCCACACCGGCCCGGGGGCAGCGGGCCAGGTGATCGAGTCGTTCGGCCACTTCCTCGTGGGCGGCAACTTCGCCGTGGGTATCGTGGTGTTCGTGATCCTCATGGTCATCAACTTCATGGTGATCACGAAGGGCGCGGGCCGTATCGCCGAAGTGTCCGCGCGCTTCACGCTCGACGCGATGCCCGGCAAGCAGATGGCGATCGACGCCGACCTGAACGCGGGCCTCATCAACGAAGAAGCGGCCCGCAAGCGCCGCAGCGAGATTGCCCAGGAAGCCGAGTTCTACGGCTCGATGGACGGTGCGAGCAAGTTCGTGCGCGGCGACGCCATCGCCGGCCTGCTGATCATGGTGATCAACATCGTGGGCGGCCTGATCGTGGGCGTCGTGCAGCACGGCATGCCGCTCGCCTCGGCGGGCGAGACCTACACGCTGCTGACCATCGGTGACGGCCTCGTCGCACAGATTCCGTCGCTCGTCATCTCGACGGCGGCCGGCGTGATCGTCTCGCGCGTGGCGACCAACGAAGACATCGGCACGCAGCTCACCGGCCAGCTCTTCACGAACCCGCGCGTGCTGATGATCACGGGCGCGATCATCGTCATGATGGGCCTGATTCCGGGCATGCCGCACTTTGCGTTTCTGCTGCTCGGCGGCGGTGCGATCCAACTCGGCCGCACGCTGAAGAAGAACGCCGCAGCGAAGAAGGCGAGCGCCGTGATCGCCGACGCCGCGCCCGCCGCGCTTGCACCCGTCGAAAACGCCGAGGCGACCTGGGACGACGTGGCGCTCATCGACACGCTCGGCCTCGAAGTGGGCTACCGCATCATTCCGCTCGTCGACAAGAACACCGACGGCGAGCTGCTCAAGCGCATCAAGAGCATCCGCAAGAAGTTCGCGCAGGAAATCGGCTTCTTGCCGCCCGTCATCCATATTCGCGACAACCTGGAGCTGCGCCCGAACGCCTACCGGATTGCATTGAAGGGTGTGGAAGTGGGCACGGGCGAGGCCTACCCGGGCCAGTGGCTCGCGATCAACCCGGGCCAGGTGAGCGCAGTGCTGCCCGGCACGCCGACCACGGACCCGGCGTTCGGCCTGCCCGCCGTGTGGATCGATTCGAACGTGCGCGAGCAGGCGCAGGTGTTCGGCTACACGGTGGTGGATTCGAGCACGGTGGTGGCGACGCACCTGAATCACCTCGTCGTCATGCACGCGGCCGAACTGCTCGGGCGCCGCGAAGTCCAGGCGCTGCTCGAGCGCGTGCAGAAGGACACGCCTTCGCTCGTGGACGACCTCGTGCCGAAGGTGCTGCCGGTCACGACGCTGCAGAAGGTGCTGCAGAACCTGCTGGAAGAAGGCGTGCCGATCCGCGACATGCGCACGATCATGGAATCGCTCGCGGAGCACACGCCGCGCATCACCGACGCCCACGATCTGACGGCGGCGGTGCGCATCGCGCTCGGCCGCGCGATCACGCAGCAATGGTTCCCCGGCAACGCCGACATGCAGGTGATGGGCCTCGACGCGAACCTCGAGCGCGTGCTGTCGCAGACGCTCACCTCGGGCCCGAACCCCGGCCTCGAACCGGGTCTCGCGCACACGCTGCTCACGCAGACCGAGCAGGCGATGGGGCGTCAGCAGGCGCTGGGTCTCGCGCCGGTGATGCTCGTGCAGCACGCGCTGCGGCCCATGCTGTCGCGCTTCCTGCGCCGCAGTCTGCCGCAGCTCAAGGTGCTGTCGTATGCCGAGGTGCCCGATACGCGCAACGTGAAGGTGGTGAACGTGATCGGGGCGCACTGATCGCGCTGCCGTATCTGGACGAGAAAAAGCCCGCTTCTTGCGGGCTTTTTCGTTAGCCGCGCCGCGTGCGAGCCTTTCTGCACGTAATTTTTGCCTGTGCGCACCCCCGCCACCGATTCCGCGAATTGCCCGCATTTCTCCGCCCTGATCCATCGATCATGGGGGGCTCACCTTCGAAATAATTCCAACATCGGAAAAGGCCTTGCACAGGACGCCAGGCCGGCAGCAATCCAGCGCCATTCCAGCAACAGACGACCGGCGGCGGCATTGGCCGCTCACCTCATCAGGGGCTTAGCTTGAACATTCGCAAATTCATCGGTGGCACCAGCCGCGACGCGTTACGGCTCGTACGCGAAGCGTTGGGTGCGGACGCCGTCGTTCTGTCGAACCGTACGCTCGACGACGGCAGCGTCGAAATCGTCGCGCTCGCGGACCGCGATCTCGCGGCGATCGCGCCGGCCGATGCTGCCGCCGCGCAAGGCCTGGGTGGCCTCGTGGCGCAAGGTGGTCAAGGCGCCCCGTTCGCGCAGCCCTCCGCCGCCATGACGCAGATGTCGCGCACGCCGCGCAGCGCGCCTGGCGCCGCTCCCGCGGCGCTCGCCGCCCCGGTGGGCGGTGCGAACCCCTACGCGAGCGGCATGCCGGACGTGTTCTCGTCGGTGTTCGGCGCGAGCCCGGAAGTGGGCGCCGAAAACGGCGGCGCGAGTGCCGAAGCCGATGCCGATGGCGACCAGGCCGCCGACACCGCCGTCTCGCTCGGCAAGGAAGCGGCGGCCGCGTCGGCCGCCATTGCGCCGCTTTCGGCTTCGTCGCCTTCTTCGCGCGCCGCGGCAGGCCAGCAGGCCGCGCAATCCGCGATGCCGCCGACGCTGCAATCCGCGATGCAGGCCGCGCAATCGCAACAAGCTGTCCCGCATGCGCATTCGCCGCTGCAAATGGCGCTGCAGGCCGCGACCGACTCGCTCGCCTCGCCGGCCTTTGCACCATCGTTTGCGTCCACGGCGCCGACCGCCAACGCCAACGCCCAGGCCGCCGCACGTGAAGCCGCAGCGCGGCTCGAACAGGCCGCCGCCGCGCAGACGAGCGACGCGCCGCGCACGATGGCCGAATCGAACCCCTGGCTGATCGACCACGCCCGCCGTATCGCGAACCAGCAGAACGCGCCGCGCGTGCCGGGCATGACGCCTGCCACCGCCGCCGCGCGCGGCCTTGGCAGCGTCGCCGATCCGGTGCTGCCGCCCGACGTTGACGCCAGCACGCCCGACTGGGCGCTCGAGGCCGCTCATGTCGCCGCGCGCCGTGCCGCGCAGCGCCTCGGCCACGGTCCGGAAGCGGCGGGCCCCGCACCCGGCAGCCGCAATGCGCAGGGCGCCGATGCGGCGCAAAGCGTGAGCGAAGCGATCCGCGCGCGCATCGAGCAGGTCGTCAACGAAACCGTGATGAACGAGCTCGCCTCCATGCGCGGCATGATGGAAGAGCAGTTTGCGGGCCTCCTGTGGGGCGAGCGCCAGCGCCGCAGCCCGGTGCAGGGCGCGCTCACCAAGCAGCTGTTCGCCGCGGGCTTCTCGGCGCAACTGGTGAAGATGATGATCGACCGGCTGCCCGACGTGCAGACCGAAGAGGCCGGCATGGAGTGGCTCCAGTCGGTGCTCGAATCGAACCTGCCCGTGCTCGAAGACGAACAGGCGCTGATGGAGCGCGGCGGTGTGTTCGCGCTGATGGGCCCGACGGGCGTGGGCAAGACCACGACCACCGCGAAGCTCGCCGCGCGCTGCGTGATGCGCTTCGGCGCGAGCAAGGTGGCGCTGCTCACCACCGACAGCTACCGGATCGGCGGCCACGAGCAACTGCGCATCTTCGGCAAGATCCTCGGCGTTTCGGTGCACGCGGTGCGCGACGGCGCGGACCTCCAGCTCGCGCTCACCGAACTCAAGAACAAGCACATCGTGCTGATCGACACGATCGGCATGAGCCAGCGCGACCGCGCCGTGGCCGACCAGATCGCCATGTTGTGCGGCGCGGGCCGCCCGGTGCAGCGCCTTCTGCTGCTCTCGGCGACCAACCACGGCGACACGCTCAACGAAGTCGTGCAGGCCTACCAGAGCGGCCCGGACAACGCGCCGCTCACGGGCTGCATCCTCACCAAGCTCGACGAGGCGACCAACCTCGGCAGCGCGCTCGATACCGTGCTGCGCTACAAGCTGCCGGTGCATTACGTCTCGACGGGCCAGAAGGTCCCCGAGAACCTTTACGTGGCGACGCGCCGCTTCCTGATCCGCAGCGCTTTCTGCATTCCGCGAGAGAGTTCGCCGTTCGTGCCGCACGAAGACGATATCCCGGCGCTGCTGTCGGCACTCTCGACGCGTACGAATTCGCAGGCTCCCGAGGTCAGGTTTGGATAAGTTCGTAATCGATCAAGCTGAAGGGCTGCGGCGGCTTCTCGCGCGTGAAGGCTCGCGCGTGGTCGCAGTGACGGGCGGTGCAGGTTCGCCCGGACGCACGACCACGGTGGTCAATCTCGCGGCGGCGCTCACCGCGCAGGGCAAGGACGTGCTCGTGATCGACGAGTGTCTGGGACCCCGCTCGGTCTGTGCGCTGGTAGGCGGTGTGCGCGGCGCAGGCAACTTCGCCGCCGTCGTGCGCGGCGAGCGCACGCTCGACGAAGCCGTGGGGCGCCATGCGCTCGGCTTCGGCGTGCTGGCCGCCTCGCGCGACAATCGCGCGCAGTACACGTCCGCCCAGCTGCAGAAGGTCATTTCGGGCCCCGCGGACATCGTACTGATCGACGCGCAGCTCGACGCCGATGGCGCGCTTTCGCCGCTCGCCATGCATGCGCACGATGTGCTGATCGTGATGCGCATCGGTGCGCAGTCGATCACGGACGCCTACGCGTGCATGAAACGGCTGCACTTCGCGCATGCGATCGCGCAGTTTCGCGTGCTCGCGAATCATGTGGCGAACGCGAGCGACGCGCAGGCCGCGATCGAGAATCTCGCAGGGGTGGCGAGCCGCTACCTGAGCGTGTCGCTCGACAGCGCCGGAAGCGTCGCCGCCGATCAGCACATGGCGCAGGCGCTCAGGCTTGCGCGCTGCATCGTCGATGCGTTTCCGTCGACGGCCGCCGCGCGCGATTTCCGCCACGTGGCCGCCGAGCTGCCGCACTGGCCGATGCGACCCGCGGTCTCGGCGTGCTCGCCGGCCACGGCACGCGCCAATGCACTGTTCGGCGCGAAGGACGAAGAACATGAAGCGGCGGGCCATGCACCCGCCGACGATCCGGACGGCGCGCCGCAAGCCGGCGTCCAGCCCCACGCTACCCATGCAACAAACGCCGCACACAGCACGCTCGCCGCGAACGCCGATTCGTTCGTAGCGGCCGTGACGGGTGTGCATCCCGCACCCAACGCAACATCCGCGTCCGCTCCGGCCCATGTGGGCTGGCGGACCGATACGCCCGCACAGCGGACGTCGCCGCAGCACGTCTGACGTGCGCACGACGACGCCAACAGGGAGATGAGAAGTGGAGAGCACGATGTATAACGCTCAAGGAAAAATTTCGCAGGCCGACGTGCTCGCGAAATACGCGCCGCTCGTCAGACGGCTCGGCTTGCAGCTCGTCGCCAAGATGCCGGCGAGCGTGGACCTCGACGACCTGATCCAGGCCGGCATGATCGGCCTGCTCGACGCGGCCAACCGCTACAAGGAAGATCAGGGCGCTCAGTTCGAGACCTACGCGAGCCAGCGCATTCGCGGCGCAATGCTCGACGAGCTGCGCAGCAACGACTGGCTGCCGCGCAGCCTGCGCCGCACCTCGCGTGAAGTGGAAAGCGCGGTGCACAAGGTGGAGCAGCGGCTCGGGCGCTCGGCGAGCGAGACGGAGATCGCCGAGCATCTGAGCATGCCGCTCGACGAGTACCAGAGCATGCTGCAGGAACTGCATGGCAGCCAGCTCATCTACTACGAAGACTTCGACCGCTCCGCCGAGGACGAACCGTTCCTCGACCGCTACTGCGTCGATCATTCGGACCCGCTTTCGGCGCTACTCGACGACAGCCTGCGCGGCGCGCTCATCGAGGCGATCGACCGGCTGCCCGAGCGCGAGAAGCTGCTCATGTCGCTCTATTACGAGCGCGGCATGAACCTGCGCGAAATCGGCGCGGTGATGGAGGTGAGCGAGTCGCGGGTGTGCCAGCTGCACAGCCAGGCGGTGGCGCGCCTGCGCACGCGGCTGCGCGAGATGTCGTGGGCCGGCCAGGAGAATTGAGGCGGTAGACGGCGCGCGCGGCGGCCAGCGCGAGCGGGACTGAAGTTGCAATGAAAGAGCCGGGGTGCGAGAGCGCCCCGGCTTTTTTGTTGGCGGACTGGACTCGCGCAAAACAAAAAAGCCGAAGCATCACTGCTTCGGCTTTTGTCTTTGGCGGATGCTCTACGCGCGCTTACAGCCCGAACGCCGGCAGCCGCCCATCGGGACCGTACAGCATCGAGCCGTTGCCCGTTTCGCCGCGCAGGATCGAGAGCGCGCGGCGGTTATGCTCCATGCGCGTGCGGATCATCATGCCAATGGTGAGATTCTTGCGGCGCGCGCGCTCGGTCGACCCCTTGAGCAGCGCCCACTGACTTGCCAGACGCGCGTCGCCGTCGCAGGCCATTTCGATGCCCTTGCGGCCGCCCGGCAGGCCGAGGCCGGCCAGTTGCGCGTCGCGCGCTTTTTCGAGGCCCGCGAGACGCTGCGTGAGCGTCGTCTTCTGCTCGACGATTTGCGGGAGCGCCTCCATGCCATCGGCCGACACGAGCGCCTTTTCTTCATAGGCGAGCAGCGACGCGAACGCCTCGACCGTGGCGTGTTCGTCGATCAGTGTGGCCAACAGGGCATCTTTCATTGCAAGGCACCAAAAAAAGCGAGGTTTGCGCGGCGCTCGCGCATCGGGCGTCAGTTGCCCGACGTCGGCTTCATGAGGTCGCGCGCGGTCTGGATCACGCCGTCGGCGATCTTGCCGGAGTCGATCTGCAACGTGCCGTTGCGGATCGCGTCCTTGATCGACTGCACGTGCGCCGTGTCGATGTCGGCGGAACCGCTCGCCGCGAGCGAGCGCATCGTCGACGAGAGCGACGACAGGCTCACGTTCGCGCCGCCTTGGGCGGCGGCGGTCGTGCCGCCTGCCGTGCCGGAGGTGGTAGCGGTGTCGGTGCTTACGCCGGTCGAATCGGCTTGCGAGCGCGCGAGGCCATCCTGCAGCGTGCGCGGATCATTGCGGGTGGAGGAGTCAACTTTCACGATGGGCGTTCCTGATCGATTTGACCTTGATAACGGCACAGGTCGGGCCGAACTTTAGCCGAAAAATCCCACCGTTACATGCTGTTACGTGTGCTGGCGCACAAAGCCGGAGACGGCCGGATCGGGCCGCCGGACGGGGCTCGGCGCGCCCTGATCCGGCCCTTGCCAGCGCTTACCGGCCCTAGATCTGCACCTGCACGGTACCCGCGTCCTTGACCACGCCCGAGATGATCTGGCCGCCGCTCGTGCGCACGCGCACCTGCTGGCCCGGCTCGGCGTTGTTGAGCGCGCTGCCCTCGGCGGAGATCGTGAAGTTGCTGCCCACGGCAATCACCTTGACCGTCTGGCCGATAACCACCGAGGCGGCGCTGCGCAACATGTCGGTGCGCAGCGGCAGTCCCGCGGAAATCCGGGCGAGCGCGACGGCGCCGGTCGCCTGGTTGGGATCGGTGATGATGGTCTGCGGCAGGTTCGCGAGGTCGCCCGCGCGCGGCATGAAATCGGCGGCCGAAAGCGCTTCGCCCGCGCCGATCTGGCGCGAGGCCACGTAGTAGGTCACGTCCACCGCAATGCGCGCGCTCACATAGAGCGTCCACGGCTTCGCGCCGATGCAGCGCACGCCCACGGTCGTGTGGCCATAGGTGCGCGCGCCCGGCGGCATGAACGGCTCGAGTGACGTGCAGGCTGCGAGGCCACGCGGAAACACCGGCGCGACCGTGATGCTCACGTGGCCCGGCAAGCCAGCCGACTGCTGCTGCAGGAAGGCGAGCGCGGCGGCGCGGATCGATTCGCCGTCCTGCTGGCCCGGCGGCGTGGCCTGCACGTTCGTGGCGACGGCGCTGGTATTGGGATTCGGCGGCGCGCCGGCGCTTGCGCTGGCAACCGGCTTCGCGAGCGTCGCCGCGCCGGCGTCCACGACCACCGGGGCGACGCGGTTCGCGGCGGTAGACAGGTTCACGCGCTGCAGCGTGCCCGCGTTGTTCGCGTTGGCCGCCGGCACGCGCATGGGCTGGGCGCTCGCGCCCGGCGCGGGAACCGTGACGATGCGCGGCGCGTCGCCTTGGGGTGCGCGCTCGCCGGGACCCGGTATCGTGATCATGCCGTTCGACTCGACGCCCGCGCGTGCATCCTCCGGCACGCCGCGCGAATTCAGATCGGCGTAGCTGGCCGCGCGCAACGGTGCGGCCTCATTGGCGGGAGCAACGCTGGCTACAGCCGCGGCGGGCTTCTTCGCATTGCTCGCGAGCATCGCGTTCATCTGCGCGGCGTCGGCGCCCGAGCGGTCGCCGGGGCCCGCAATGAAGATCTGGCCGCCGGCGGCTTCAGGTTGCGCCGGAGTTTGTGCATGAGCGAGCGTGCCGCCAATGAGCGCACTGCCGAGGGCGCAGGCCAGCACGCACGTCCAGGACGCGCGCCACGACAGCGCGCGCGCACGCCGCTCCAGGCCGGCGTGCGGCCTACGGAAAGGGGCAGTCTGCGGCATTGTCGTTCTCCATCGATTGCATTGACACGCCTCGCATTCTAGGCGGCGCCCCCCGCGCGCTTGCGTCGAATAGAGGGGCGCTTTACCGGCTATTCGTCCGATTGGTTCTTGCCACCCCCGCCTAATATTCCACTCCATGCGCAAAGGCCTTCGGACCACGCGCCTAACGTTTGCGCCGGTTTCCCCGCCGCCTGGCGAGCCCGCCGCGCTCACGCCGAATCCTTTTCGTTTCACGGAGAACGCCCGATGCTGGACAAACTCGATGCCGAATTCGCCTTTGGGCGCGAAGCGCTCGATGTGCGCGCCACGCGGCAGGCATTGATCTCTTCGAACATCGCGAACGCCGACACGCCGGGCTACCAGGCGCGCGACGTGGACTTCGCGGCGTCGCTCGCCGGCGCGCTGCGCCAGCAGGGCGCCGGCGGCACGGTGGGCATGAAGGCCACCTCGGGCGGCAACGCCCAGCCGCTCGCCATGGCGCAGCCCGCGGGCGTGACGAGCGGCATGCAGATGGCGTCGACCAAGTCGGGCCACATGGCCGGCGACGCGAAGCTGATTCCGACGGGCGGCCCCGCCGACACCTACAAGAGCCAGCTCATGTACCGCACGCCGGTGCAGCCCGCGCTCGACGGCAACACGGTCGATCTCGACACCGAGCGCGTGCAGTTCGCCGACAACGCGCTGCACTTCGAGTCGGGCATGACGGTGGTCTCGCAGCAGATCAAGACGATGCTCTCCGCGATCACCTCGGGTTCGAGCTGATCGCCGCTGGTAGCGCAGCCGGAAAACGCAGTAACGAAGCCATGAACGACCAACGCGCGCGTGACGCGCACCTGATGTGAGGTCTACGAAACCATGCCATCCCTGATGAACATCTTCAGCGTTGCGGGCTCCGCCATGACGGCGGAATCGCAGCGCCTGAACGTGACGGCGTCCAACCTCGCCAACGCCGACAGCACGACCGGCCCCGACGGCCAGCCGTACAAGGCGAAGCAGGTCGTGTTCGCAGTGAACCCGCTCGGCGGCGCGCGCACGGCCTCGGGCCAGCAGGTGGGCGGCGTGCGGGTGACCGGCGTGGTGGACGACCCCACGCCCATGAAAGAGACCTACGACCCCGACAATCCCTCCGCCAACGCGGACGGCTACGTGACGATGCCGAACGTCGATCCGGTGCAGGAGATGGTGAACATGATCTCGGCGTCACGCTCGTACCAGGCCAACGTCGAAACGCTGAACACGGCCAAGACGCTGATGCTCAAGACGCTCACGATCGGAACGTAAAGCGGCAGCCTGAAGCACGGCAAGCCGCAGTCAGTACGGACACTGCAGTACATACAGAGACCAGCGGGCGCGAAATGAAGCAGCGCCTGCCACCACCACACGCCAAAGCACGAAGCGCAATCGAGGGAGAACGCGTTGAGTTCCAGCAACACAACCATCGGCGGCAGCACCGCCACCGTGTCGCAGCAACTGCTCGACACCATGAACGGCACGAGCTCGAGTTCGTCGTCGGCGTCGTCGAGCGGCACGAGCGCGAGCGACCTGCAGTCCACGTTCCTGCGGATGCTCGTCGCGCAGTTGCAGAACCAGGACCCGACCAATCCGATGGACAGCTCGCAGATGACCTCGCAGCTCGCCCAGATCAACACGGTGTCGGGCATCCAGCAGCTCAACACGTCGCTGTCGTCGCTCTCCACGCAGCTTTCGGCGGGCCAGAACGCGCAGGCCGCGCTGCTGATCGGCTCGACCGTGCTCGCCCCGGGCAGCAGCGCCGCCGTGTCGAGCGGCAGCGCGCCGCAGCTCGGCGTGACGCTGCCTTCGGCGGTCTCGGACGTGAAGCTCACGATCACCAATTCGGCAGGCCAGGTCGTCAACACGCTCGACCTCGGCGCGCAGTCGGCCGGCACCGTGCCGGTCACCTGGAACGGCAAGGACAGCTCGGGCAATACGGTCGCCGACGGCACCTACACGATCAGCGCCAGCGCGACGACCAACGGCCAGTCAGCCACGGCAACCGCGCTCGTCGCGAGCCAGGTGCAAGGCGTGGTGCAGAAGTCGGACGGCACCCCGAGCCTCTCGCTCGCCAACGGCAAGACCGTCGCGCTTACGAGCGTCGGCGCCATTCTCTGAACACGATAAACGCGGAGTAGACAACCATGGGCTACCAGCAAGGATTGAGCGGCCTCGCCGCGTCGTCGAACGACCTCGACGTGATCGGCAACAACATCGCCAACGCGAACACCGTCGGCTTCAAGCAGAGCACGGCGCAGTTCGCCGACGTCTACGCGAACACCATCGCGACGTCGGTGGGCAACCAGATCGGCCTCGGCGCCTCGCTCCAGACCGTGCAGCAGGACTTCGCGCAAGGCACGATCAGCACGACGGGCCAGGCGCTGAACGTCGCCATCAACGGCAACGGCTTCTACCAGATGTCGCACAACGGCACGATCACGTATTCGCGTAACGGCGTGTTCCAGCTCGACAAGAACGGCTTTATCACCGACGCGTCGGGCAACGACCTGATGGGCTATGCCGCCAGTTCGACGGGCGTGATCAACACCGCGCAGACCGTGCCGCTGCAGGTGCCGACCACCAACATCGCGCCGGTTGCGACCAAGAACATCACGGCGCAGCTGAACCTGAACGCGCAGGCCACGACGCCTACCACGACGACCTTCAGCGAAACCGACTCGACGAGCTACACGTATTCGACGTCGGTCACGGCTTACGACACGCTCGGCGGCGCACAGACGGTCAACATGTATTTCGCGAAAGACGCGACGAGCGGCCAATGGGACGTGTATGCCGGTCAGCCGGGCTCGGTGACGAAGCTCGGCACCGCACAGTTCAGCTCGTCCGGCGCGCTCCAGAGCATCACGGCCAGCGCCCCGGCAACGACCAACGGCACCACGTCGTTCAGCTTCAACATCAACCCGACGGACGGCTCCACGAAGCCCCAGTCGCTGACGCTCGACCTCGCGGGCACGACGCAGTACGGCTCGGCCAACGGCGTGAACAACCTCGCCCAGGACGGCTACGCGAGCGGCACGCTGTCGAACTTCTCGATCGCCGCGGACGGCACCATCACCGGCAACTACTCGAACGGCCAGACCATGTCGCTCGGCCAGATCGTGCTCGCCAACTTCAACAACCCGAACGGCCTTTTGAACCTGGGCGGCAACCAGTTCCAGCAAACGGCGGCCTCGGGCGTCGCACAGGTCTCCACGCCGGGCAGCACGAACCACGGCACGCTCACGGGCGGCGCGCTCGAAGCGTCGAACGTCGACCTGACGAACCAGCTCGTCGACCTGATTACGGCCCAGCGCAACTACCAGGCGAACGCGCAGACCATCAAGACGCAGCAGACCGTCGACCAGACGCTGCTGCAGATGTAACGCGGCTAACCACGTACCGGGCACATCATGGACCGACTGATCTATACCGCGATGACGGGCGCGAGCCAGGCGCTCGAGCAGCAGGCCGTCGTCGCGAACAACCTCGCGAACGTCTCGACCACGGGCTTTCGCGCGCAGCTCGCCAACTTTCGCGCCGTGCCGATGTCGTTCGGCGACGGCTCGACGGTGAACGACCAGACCACGCGCACCTACGTGCTCTCGGCAACGCCTGGCTCGGACATGACGCCCGGTGCGATCTCGCATACCGGCAACCCGCTCGACATCGCGATTCAAGGCCAGGGTTTCATGGCCGTGCAGACGGCCGACGGCAACGAGGCCTATACGCGTGCGGGCAACCTGCACGTCGATGAAAACGGCCAGCTCGTCACGGCCAACAACCTGCAGGTGATCGGCGGCGGCGGCCCGATCGCGGTGCCGCCGGGCTCGGCGATCACGATCGGCAAGGACGGCACGGTATCGGCCATCGCGCCGGGCAGCCCCGCCAACGCGATCGCCATGATCGACCAGATCAAGTTCGTCAACCCGCCGGCAGGCGCGATTACGCGCGGTGACGACGGCCTGTTCCACACGTCGGACGGCAACCCCGCCGACGCGGACCAGACCGTCCAGGTCGCAACCGAGTCGCTCGAGGGCAGCAACGTGAACCCGGTGGCGGCGATGGTCTCGATGATCACCAACGCGCGCCAGTTCCAGATGCAGACCAAGCTGCTCCAGAACGCGGACCAGAACGAGCAGAGCGCGAACCAGCTGCTCAACTTCAGCTAAGCCATTTCAAGTTAAATGAAGGCCGCCTCGCGCAGCGCGAGGCCGGACCGGGAGAAAGACACCGTGAACCGATCGCTCTACATCGCCGCCACCGGCATGAACGCCCAGCAGGCGCAGATGGACGTGATCTCGAACAACCTCGCGAACGTGAGCACCAATGGCTTCAAGGGCTCGCGCGCGGTGTTCGAGGACCTCATGTACCAGACGCTGCGCCAGCCGGGTGCGAACTCGACCCAGCAAACCGAACTGCCTTCGGGCAGCCAGGTGGGCACGGGCGTGCAGCAGGTGGCGACCGAGCGTCTCTATACGCAGGGCAACCTGCAGCAGACCGGCAACTCGAAGGACGTGGCGATCAACGGCGCCGGCTTCCTCCAGGTGCAGATGCCCGACGGCACGACGGCCTACACGCGCGACGGCTCGTTCCAGACCAACGCGCAAGGCCAGCTCGTGACGGCGAGCGGCTACCAGGTGATGCCGGCGATCACGGTGCCCGCCAACGCCACCTCGCTCACCATCGGCAGCGACGGCGTGGTCACGGTCACCACGCCGGGCTCGAGCAACAACACGACCATCGGCACGCTGCAGCTCGCCATGTTCATCAACCCGGCCGGCCTGCAGTCGAACGGGCAGAACCTGTTGTCGGAAACGGCATCGTCGGGCGCGCCCACGGTTTCCACGCCGGGCCAGAACGGTTCGGGCACGCTCAACCAGGGCTACGTGGAATCGTCGAACGTGAACGTCGTGCAGGAACTCGTGAACATGATCGAGACGCAGCGCGCCTACGAAATCAACAGCAAGGCGGTCACCACTTCTGACCAGATGCTGCAAACCCTCAGCCAGATGCAGGTCTGAGGTCTCCCTGGTTAATCAAGTCGGTGAAGAATATGTCGCAGTCCGTTCGAAACCATCCTCGCATCCGCGCGCGGCATCCGGGCACCCCCCGGGCGCTCGTGGCGGCTGTGGCGCTCGCGATGCTGGCGGGCTGCGCCTACCTACCCAACCGGCAGCCGATCACGCAGCAGCCCATGACGGCCGTGCCGCCCCCGCCGCCCGCGAACACCTCGCCGGGCGCGATCTACAACCCCGGCTACGCGGGACGGCCGCTCTTCGAGGACCAGCGTCCGCGCAATACCGGCGACATCCTCACGATCGTCATCTCCGAAAACATCAATGCGACCAAGTCGTCGGGCGCGGCCACCAAGCGCGGCACCAGCGCCAGCTTCTCGGGCACCGCGAACTTCCTGCCGGGCTTCTTCAACCGCGCGAACCTGAATACGACGGGCGCGAACCAGTTCGACGCCACGGGCGGCGCGAACGCTTCGAACACGTTCACGGGCGTCATTACCGTGACCGTGACGAACGTGCTGCCCAACGGCAATCTCGTCGTGTCCGGCGAGAAGCAGATGCTCATCAACCAGGGCAATGAATACGTGCGCTTTTCCGGCGTCGTCAATCCGAACACCGTTGCCGGAGACAACTCCGTGCTATCGACCGACGTCGCCGACGCGAAGATCGAATACTCCGCGAAAGGCGTGATCGACGAGGCCGAGACGATGGGCTGGCTGCAACGCTTTTTCCTGAACATCGCGCCATGGTGAAGATCCGCTTCCATCGTTCGCGCCGCTCGCGCATGAAGGACGTGCTCGCCGCGCTCGGCGTGGCATTCGGCTTCGTGGTGGCCTGCGGTGCGCTCGTCGCCTACGCGACGCCGGCGCGCGCCGAGCGAGTGAAAGACCTCGCGACCTTCCAGGGCGTGCGTGACAACCCGCTCATCGGCTACGGCCTCGTGGTGGGTCTCGACGGCACCGGCGACCAGACGACCCAGGCGCCGTTCACGACGCAGACGCTCGCGAACATGCTCGCGAACCTCGGCATCTCGATCAACAACACGTCGAGCTCGTCGGGTTCCTCGTCGACGCTCAACAACATGCAGCTGAAGAACGTCGCCGCCGTGATGGTGACGGCCGTGCTGCCGCCGTTCGCGCGGCCGGGCGAGCAGATCGACATCACGGTGTCGTCGCTCGCCAACGCGAAGAGCATTCGCGGCGGTACGCTGCTGCTCACGCCGCTCAAGGGCGCCGACGGCCAGGTCTACGCGCTCGCGCAGGGCAACGTGG
This sequence comes from Paraburkholderia sp. BR10936, assembly GCF_040965735.1. NCBI lineage: Bacteria > Pseudomonadati > Pseudomonadota > Betaproteobacteria > Burkholderiales > Burkholderiaceae > Paraburkholderia > Paraburkholderia sp. BR10936. The sequence goes on along the minus strand of NZ_JBFRCM010000003.1, from coordinate 86,785 downwards.
CCGTGGGCGGCGCGGGCGCCTCGGCCAACGGCAGCAAGGTGCAGGTGAACCAGCTCGCCGCGGGGCGCATTGCCGGCGGTGCGATCGTCGAGCGCGCGGTGATCTCGCCGGTTTCGCAGCAAGGCGGTCTGCTCACGCTGACCGTCAACGACATGGACTACGACACGACGCAGCGCATCGTCTCGGCCGTCAACAACATGTTCGGCCCGGGCACGGCCTCGCCGCTCGACGGCCGCACGATCCAGGTGCACGGGCCGGCCGATCCGGGGTCGCAGGTGGGCTTCATCGCGCAGATCCAGGACCTCAACGTGAATCCGGCCACGCCGGCCGCGAAGGTGATCCTGAACGCGCGCACCGGCTCGATCGTCATGAACCAGATGGTGACGCTGGAGAGCTGCGCGGTCGCGCACGGCAATCTCTCGGTCGTCGTGAACACGCAGACGGCGGTGAGCCAGCCCGGCGCGTTTTCCAATGGCCAGACGGTGGCGACGCGGCAGTCGCAGATCCAGCTGAAGCAGGACAACGGGTCGCTCAAGCTCGTGACGGCGGGTGCCAATCTCGCCGAGGTCGTGAAAGCGCTCAACGCGCTGGGCGCCACGCCGGCGGATCTGATGTCGATCCTGCAGGCGATGAAGGCGGCGGGCGCACTGCGCGCCGACCTCGAGATCATCTAAGGGGTGCAACTTGGATAATACGAAGAACATCGGCGGCGGCAGCCTCGACCTGACCAACCGCTTCGCGCTCGACGTGCAGGGTTTCGACTCGATGCGCGCCGCGGCGAACGCCTCGCCCCAGCAGGGCGTGAAGATGGCCGCCAAGCAGTTCGACGCGGTCTTCACGCAGATGATGCTCAAGAGCATGCGCGACGCGACGCCCGACGACGGCCCGCTCGACTCGCACGACGGCGCGCAGTTTACCTCGATGATGGATCAGCAGCTCGCCCAGCAGATGTCGAACAAGGGCATCGGCGTGGCGAACGCGATGCTCAAGCAACTCATGCGCAGCATGGGGGGAGCTGCCGGTGCCGATGGCGCGGGTGGTGCCGGTGGTGCGGGCGGCGTGGCGGGCGCGATCTCGGGGCTTTCGGGCAAGGACGCGAGCGAGGGCAACCTCGCCATGCTCAATGCGCTCGGCCGCGCCTACGGCAACACTGCCGCCAATGGCGCGCTCGCCAACGGCTCGGGCTACAGCGGCAACAGCGCGCTCACGCCGCCGGTCAAGGGCAACGGCGACGCTTCGGTGGACGCCTTCGTCGACAAGCTCGCCAACGCCGCGCAGCAGGCCAGCTCGACCACGGGCATCCCGGCGCGCTTCATTCTCGGCCAGGCTGCGCTCGAATCGGGCTGGGGCAAGCGCGAGATCAAGAACGCCGACGGCTCGGCGAGCCACAACGTGTTCGGCATCAAGGCGAGCAAGGACTGGACCGGCAAGACCGTCTCGACGGTCACGACCGAGTACGTGAACGGCCAGCCGCATCGTGTGGTGGAGAAGTTCCGCGCCTACGACTCGTACGAAGACGCGATGACCGACTACGCCACGCTGCTCAAGAACAATCCGCGCTACGCGTCGGTGATCAACGGCTCGAAGAGCGCCGAAGGCTTCGCGCACGGCATGCAGCGCGCGGGCTACGCCACCGACCCGCACTATGCGAAAAAGCTGCTGACCATCATGCAGCGGATGGCCTGACGATCGATTCGACGCCCGGCGCCGCGGTTGACGTCAATTAGGCAACCGCAAACGTTGGCTCGGCGCAGTTGCCGGAAGAAGCTGCGCACGCGTGTTTCATGCAGGGAAAAGGCACATTTTTTTTACGCCCAATCCCTAAATTTTTCGTCATGTCTGCCGCTAATGCAGGCGAGATGGAAAAGCAATCCGGGCGGTCGGACCGCCCGAACGGCGCGGGCGGAAAGGGTCCGCTCTCGCGCCGGCACGTTCACGAATTTCCGGCAGGCCGATGAATACCGTTCAGTCGAATCCACAGGAAGCAGGCGAGGGCGCCGAGGGTGCCGACGGCTCCCACGATTTTGGGCGCCGCAATCCGCTCGAGATCGGCGTCCAGCTACGCAATCTCGTCAATCGCGGCGACTTCCTGACCCTCCAGTATCGCGGCGGACAGCTCGTCACGCGCATTCTGGCCGTCAACGGGCGCGAGCGCACTTTCGTGTTCGACTGGGGCGCGATGCCCGAGCAGAACACGGGCGTGCTCGCGGCGCCCGAGTGCCTGTTCCACGCCTCGCCCGACGGCGTACGCGTGGAGTTCAAGACGGCTACGCCGCGGCGCACCGAGTTCGAAGGGCACCCCGCGTTCGAAGCCGATTTCCCCGAAGTGCTGTTCTACGTGCAGCGGCGCGAGTACTTCCGCGTCGACACGCCCGTGCTCGAGCCGTGCATCTGCCGCGGCGAGCTGCCGAGCGGCGGCCCGCGCTTTGCGTACGAGGTGCATGACCTCTCGCTCGGCGGCCTCGGACTGCGTACGACCGAGGAGCGCGTCGCGGACCTCGCCATGGGGCTCGTGCTGCCCGACGTCGAACTCGACCTGCGCGCGCACGGCAAGCTGCGCGTGGATCTCGCGCTCGTCGTGCTGCGCTTCATCGATCTGCCCAACGGCGACCGCCGCTATCACATGGGCTTTCGCTTCGACGCGCTGCCCGGCGCCTCCGAGAACACGCTGCAGCGCTATATTACGCAGCTCGAGATGAAGCGCCGCGCGCTCGCGCGTGCCTGAGCGGCACGCGCCTCGCCCGCACGATCCGCCACACCCCGGACGGCGCAGCGCATGCTGCGCCGGTTCGCCCGCCGCGCGGCAGCCGCGCACGCGCCCACTCGCTAACGTTTTCGTCCCCATCGGGCGCTCAATTTTTGCAGTGCGTTGCCGTTATACCGTGAGTACACCACGCGGTTTGCCAGGGGGGCAGGCCGCTTTCGAGGATTACGCATGTCCAACATTTTCTCGATCGGTCTGAGCGGCCTGCAGGCGGCGCAGATTGGTATCTCGACCACCGGCGAGAACATCAGCAACTCGACGACCGCGGGCTACACCGTCGAGAAGCCGGTGTACCAGGAATCGGCAGGCCAGTACACGTCGAACGGCTATCTCGGCAGCGGCGTCACCACCGCGACCGTGCAGCGCGCGTACAGCCAGTACCTCACGACGGCCGTCAACAATGCGCAGACGGCCAGCAGCTCGTACACGGCTTCGTACAACCTCGCCACGCAGCTCTCGAATCTCGTGGGCAGCCCGACCTCGGGCATCGCCACCGCGATCACGAACTTCTTCACGGGCCTGCAGAACGTCTCGAATTCGCCTTCGGATACCGCAGCGCGGCAAACCGTGCTCTCCGACGCGCAGACGCTCGCCACCCAGATCAACGCCGCGAGCCAGCAGTACGACGCGATGCGCCAGAGCGTGAACACGCAGCTCACGAGCGCGGTCTCGCAAATCAACACCTACACGCAGCAGATCGCGAACCTCAACGCGCAGATCACGTCCGCGAGCTCGAGCGGCCAACAGCCGAACCAGCTGCTCGATCAACGCGATCAAGCGGTCGCGAACCTCTCGCAGCTCGTGGGCGTCCAGGTCGTGCAGGGCAGCACCGGCTACAGCGTGTTCCTCGGCAACGGCCAGCCGCTCGTGGTCAGCAGCCAGAGCTACAACCTCGGCACGCAGCCTTCGAGCACCAACCCGCAGGAACTGGCCGTGACCTGGCAGGGCCTGAACGGCGCGAGCGCCGCATCGCAAGGCGCGCCGCAGGTGCTGTCGTCGGCCGCACTGCAGGGCGGCACCGTGGGCGGCCTCGTTTCGTTCGTCTCGTCCACGCTCGATCCGGCGGAGTCGCAACTGGGCGCGATCGTGACGAGCTTCGCCGCGCAGGTGAACTCGCAGAACGCACTCGGTCTCACGCTCTCGGGCGGCGCGGGCGGCAATCTGTTCACGGTGGGCAACCCGCTCGTCACGGCCAGTTCGACGAATCCCGACACGCAGACCACGGTCAGCGCGACGCTGACGAACAGCACGCAGCCGCTCACCGACAACTACAAGCTGAGCTACGACGGCACGAACTGGAACCTCACCGACACGACGACGAACTCGCTGGTCGCGACCCAGCCGAACGGCACCGCGCCGATCAAGATCGGCGGCTTTTCGATTACGCCTTCGGGCACGGTGAGCGCGGGCGACTCGTTCATGATCCAGCCGACGGCCGGCGCACTCGCGAGCTTCTCGGTCGCGACCAGCGACCCCGCGGCGATCGCGGCGGCCACGCCGGTCGTCGTGTCGGCGTCCACGAAGAACGCAGGCACGGCCACGGTTTCGCAGGGCACGGTCGGCGCAGGTTACTCGACCAGCGCGCTGCCTGTCACGCTCTCATACGCCTCGACGAGCACCACGACCGGCACGCTGAGCGGTTTCCCCGTCGGTTCGAAGGTGCAGGTCACCGTGGCCGGCTCGAGCACGCCGACGACGTACACGATCACGAGCAACACGACGCCGGTGAGCTACGACGCCACCACGGGCGCGACGATCGCCATCATGGATTCCACGGGCACCGTCACGAACGCAAGCTTCACGATGACGGGCACGCCCTCGAACAACGACACGTTCACGGTGGCGGGCAACAAGAGCGGCACGCAGGACGGCCGCAACGCGCTCGCGATCGCGAACCTCACGTCGAGCACGGCGTACACGGGATCGACCACGCTCACCACGGCGTATGCGAACTACGTGAACTCGATCGGCGACACGGCAAGCCAGCTCAAGGCGTCGAACACGTCGCAGCAGTCGCTCGTGACGCAGCTCACTTCGCAGCAGCAGTCGGTGCAGGGCGTGAACCTCGACGAGGAAGCGGCGAACCTGCTGCAGTATCAACAGCTCTATCAGGCCAACAGCAAGGTGATCCAGACGGCGGCATCGCTGTTCCAGACCCTGCTCGGCATTTTCCAGTGAGGCGCTGACCCATGCGTATCGCGACTTCCCAGATTTTTTCCTCCAGTCTGTCGACGATGGAGAACCAGCAGTCCCAGCTCCTTCAGGTCCAGCAGCAGATCTCGACCGGCGTGGCGATTTCGAACCCGGGCGACAATCCGCTCGGCGCCGCGCAGGCCGTGACGCTTTCCGCCACGAGCGCGACGCTCACGCAGTACACGTCGAACCAGACCACGGCGCTCACTGCGCTGCAGCTCGAGGACACGACGCTCTCGAGCGTGACGAGCACGATGCAGAGCATTCACTCGCTCATCATCGAAGCGCAGAACGGCTCGCTCACGGACCAGGCGCGCCAGGCGATCGCCCAGCAGATGCAAGGCGACCGCAACCAGCTGCTCACGCTCGCCAATACCACGGACGGCGCGGGCAACTACATCTTCTCGGGCTTCCAGAGCACCTCGCAGGTGTTTTCGAACAAGTCGGGCGGCGGCGTGACTTACAACGGCGACGCGGGCCAGCGCGTGATGCAGGTGGCCGGCACGCGCAACATCGCGGTCGGCGACACGGGCACGACGGTGTTCCAGAGCGTGCAGGCCGTGGGTTCGGCCAACGTGGCCTCGGGCAGTTCGTCGAACAAGGGCACGGGCGTGATCAGCGGCGTGACGGTGACGGATCCGACCCAGGCGACCAACAACGACCACTACTCGATCGCGTTCGCCACCGACGCGACCACGGGCGCGCTCACCTACACGGTGACCGACAACAGCGTCAGCCCGGCGACGACCACGACGCCGGCCAATTACACCGAAGGCAATCCAATCTCGCTCGGCTCGGGCATGAGCGTGACGATGTCGGGTACGCCCAGTGCGGGCGACTCGTTCTCGGTCACGCCGGCCACGGCGTCGCAGAACACGGACGTGTTCGCGAGCATCGACAGCATCATCGCTGCGCTGAACACGCCCACGAGCGGCTCCACCGCCGCGGTCGCGAACCTCAATAACGCGCTGAACACGGGCCTCACGCAGATCGGCAACTCGCTGTCGAACGTGATCACGGTGCAGGCTTCCGTGGGCGGCCGCGAGCAGGAAGTGAAGGCGCTGCAAACGGTCACGTCGACCAACTCGCTGCAGGTCACGTCGAACCTCTCCGACCTCATGAGCACCGACACGGTGGCCGCGATCAGCCAGTTCGAGCAGCTGTCGAACGCGCTCACGGCTTCGCAAAAGAGCTTCGCGGCAACGCAAAATCTCTCGCTGTTCCAGTACATCAATCCTTGATCGTGAGGCATTGATCGGTCGAAAAAAAGCGGATTCCGATCCGCTTTTTTATTGCGCTGCGCGCGCGTCGTGCGAGGCGCGTTTCAACCGTGCGGCCGCAGCGCGCCGGCCACGCGGCCCATCTGGTCGATACCGCTGTCGAACAGTCGCGCGAAGTAGGGAATCAGGTTCGGCATCATCAGCTGAATGAGCAGCAGGCCCACTAGCATCGTGAGCGCGAAGCCGATCTGGAAGATACCGATTTGCGGGGCCGCGCGGTTCAGAATGCCGAGCGACAGATTGGTGATGAGAAGCGCGACCACCACCGGCAGCGAAAGCAGCAGGCCCGAGGTGAGGATCGTCGCGCCATAGCTGGCGATCAGCTGCCAGCCCGAGGCGCCGAGCACGCTCGCCGTAACGGGCAGCGTCTGGAACGTGGCGACGAGCGCCGCGATCATCTGCAGATGGCCGTCGAACACGAGGAAGGCCAGCATCGCCATCATGTTCAGCCAGGAGGAGAGCGCGGGCGAACTGGTGTTGGCCTGCGGGTCGAAGAAGCTCGCGAAGCCCAGACCCATGCCGAGGCTCATCATGTCGCCCGCCGCGGTGACGACCGCGAACACGAGCTGCATCGTGAAGCCGAGCGCCACGCCGATCAGGAACTGGTTGACGAGGATCCACACGCCCTCGGCGGAAAACACCGTGACTTGCGGCATCGCGCCGAGCGTAGGCGCGACGATCAGCGTGATGAAGCCCGCGAGGCCGATCTTCACGCGCGTCGGCACGGAGCGGTTGCCCACCACGGGCGCGATCGCCACGAGCGCCAGAATGCGCGTGAACGGCCAGAGGAAGGCCGTGAGCCAGGCGTTGAGCTGCGCGTAGGTGACCGTAAACATCGTGTGCCGGAAGACGAGCGCCGAAAGCGCAGAGGGGCGGCCGGGGCTGCGCTTAGCCCGCGAGCTGCGGAATGCTCGTGAAGATGCGGTGCATGTAGTCGAGCATCGTCGTGAGCATCCACGGGCCGGCGATCACGAGCGTGACCGCGATGGCGACCAGCTTCGGGATGAATGCGAGCGTGGATTCGTTGATCTGCGTGGCCGCCTGGAAAAGGCTCACCACCAGGCCCACCACGAGCGCGACGAGCAGGAGCGGCGCAGCAAGCAGGAGCGCCACATACATCGCCTCGTGAGAGAGCGTCATGACCATTTCGGGCGTCATGTCTGTGTCCTCAGGTAAAGCTCTGCGCGAGCGAGCCGATCAGCAGTTGCCAGCCGTCCACCAGCACGAACAGCATCAGTTTGAACGGCAGCGAAATCGTCGCGGGCGACACCATCATCATACCCATCGACATCAGCACGCTCGCCACCACCAGGTCGATGATGAGAAACGGGATGAAGATCGTGAAGCCGATCTGGAAGCCCGTCTTCAGCTCGCTCGTGACGAACGAGGGCACGAGCAGCGTGAGCGGCACGTCCTCGGGTCCCTGCATGGGCGCCGCGTGCGAGATGCGCGCGAAGAGCGCGAGGTCGGACTCGCGGGTCTGGCGCAGCATGAAGGTCTTGAAGGGCGCGACACCGCGCGCCACGGCGTCGTCCATCGAAATCGTGCCGGCCGAGAACGGCTTGTAGCCGTCGTTGTAGGCCTTGTCGAGCACCGGCGACATCACGAACAGCGTGAGAAAGAGCGCCAGGCCCACGAGCACCTGGTTGGGCGGCGTGGTCGTCGTGCCGAGCGCCTGGCGCAGCAGCGAGAGCACGATGATGATGCGCGTGAAGCTCGTCATCATCAGCACCATCGCCGGCAGGAACGACAGCATCGTGAGCAGCAGCATCGTCTGCACGCTCAGCGAGTACGTCGTTCCGCCGTTGGGGCCGGGGCTCGTGTTGAAGGCGGGGAGGCCTTGCGGGCCGCCCGCGCTCTGCGCGTGCGCCAGGTGCGGCAGCGCGAGGGCGAAGGCGCCCGCGCCGAGCATCAGCGCGAACGGAAGCGCCGTTCTGGCGATCTTCGCGAGGGTAGCCGCGCGCGCGCGGACATCGCCGCCTGCGCCCGGCGCATGAAGGGAACTGCCGTGCATTTACTGCGCTCCGCCGTCGTGACGCATGAAACGCGCGTTGATGCGTTTGTTCGCCTCGCTTTTCAGCGCGTCACGAAAGCGCTGTGCGAAGGTGCCCGAGAGGGCGGGGGCGTTGGGAGCGGCCGCTGCGACGCCTGCGGGAAGCTCGCCCGCGGGCAGCGTGTGGAGCAGGCGCACGTTGCCGGGCGCGGCGCCCAGCACGAGCCAGGTATCGCAGATCTCGACGACGGCCACGCGCTCCTTGCCGCCGAGCGATGCGCCGCCCACGGTCTTCACGAGCGCGTTCTTCGGGCCGCCCTGGAGGCCGAGACGCCGCGCGAGCCAGGCGCAGCCGAATACCACGGCAATCACGAGCGCCAGACCCAGCACCGTCTGCACCACCGCGCCGAACCCGAGCGCGGGGACCGCGCTGCCGGCGATCACGGCGGAGGCGCCCGAAGCAGCCGATGCCGCGCGCGTGGCTTCGTTGAGCGCCTGAAGGTCGGCGGCTCGCGCGCTCATGACCGCGAAGACGGCGGCGCCGGCGAGCGAAAGGTGTACAGCGAGGCGCCACGAGAATCGCAGCACGCGCGCGCCGCGGGACTTCTGCGTGCGTCGCGCGTTGGCGCCGGGAACAGCCTGGGGTTTCATCGGTTCAGCTTCCGGATCCGCTCGGACGGCGTGATGATGTCGGTGAGACGAATGCCGAACTTGTCGTTCACGACCACCACTTCGCCCTGGGCGATGAGGCAGCCGTTCACGAGCACGTCCATCGGCTCGCCGGCCATGCCGTCGAGTTCCACGACCGAGCCCTGCGCGAGTTGCAGCAGGTTGCGGATGGCGATCTTGGTGCGGCCCAGCTCCACGGTCATCTGGACGGGAATGTCCAGAATCATGTCGATGTCGTTGGCCGTCCTGGTCGAATCGACCTTCGAAAGCGGCTGGAACACGGCCGCCGGTTGCGCGGCGGGCGCTTCGTTGCTGTTCTGCTCGGCAAGCGCGCTCGCCCAGTCGTCCATCGAGTCGCTGCCCGCTTCCGGCGCCGCAGCCTCGAAACCCGGGTCGAGCACCGGCTCGTCTGCGCTCGTGCCGTTGATGTCACTCATATCCACCTTCCTTCATCGTGTCGGCTGCGCTGATCATCTTCTGGACCCGCAACGCGTATTGACCATTGAAAATTCCGTAGCCGCACTCCATCACGGGCACGCCGTCCACCTTGGCGGTGATGTGCTCTGCGATGTTCATGGGCAGCACGTCGCCCTTCTTCATGTTCAGGATCTGCTCGAACGTCACGGGCACCTGCGCGAGGTCGGCCGTGAGCTCGACTTCGGCGGCCTGCACCTGCTTCGAGAGCACGCGCACCCAGCGGCGATCCACGTCGAGCACTTCGCCTTGCAGCGGCGAGGCGAGCACGTCGCGGATCGGCTCGATCATCGAGTACGGCATGCAGATGTGCAGCGTGCCGCCCGTCGGCCCGAATTCGATCGAGAACTGCGTGACGATCACGATCTCGTTGGGCGTGGCAACGTTTGCGAACTGCGTATGCATTTCAGAACGCACGTATTCGAACTGGAGCGGCCGCACGCTTTTCCACGCGGTCGTGTAGTGGTCGAACACGAGATTGAGCAGCTTGCCGATGATGCGCTGTTCGGTCTGCGTGAAGTCGCGGCCTTCCACTCGCGTGTGAAAACGGCCGTCGCCGCCGAACAGGTTGTCCACGACGAAGAACACGAGGTTCGGGTCGAACACGAACAGCGACGTGCCGCGCAGCGGCTTCACGTGCACGAGGTTCAGGTTCGTCGGGATCGGCAGGTTGCGGGTGAACTCGCTGTACTTCTGCACGCGCACCGGACCGACCGAGATTTCGGCGGTGCGGCGCATGAAATTGAAGATGCCGACGCGCAACAGGCGCGCAAAGCGCTCGTTGATGATTTCGAGGCCTGGCATCCGGCCGCGAACGATACGTTCCTGCGTCGCGATGTTGTAGGGCCGTACGCCCTGCTTCTCCGAGCCGCTCGAATCGGAATCGACTTCGCCGGTGACGCCTTTGAGGAGGGCATCGACCTCCTCCTGGGACATGAACTCGTCGTGACCCATCGTCATGATGACTGGCCCTCCATCGCGGGAATCATGTCAGTCACGCTCACTGGACGACGAATTCGGTGAACAGCACGTCGTCGACGTGCATCGGCTTCTCGTTCGCGCCGGCAGGCTGCGAGATCAGCACGGCGAGTTCCGTGGCGAGCGCACGCTTGCCGTCGAGCGGTGCGAGGTCGGACGGATGCTTGTTCGAGAGCGCGAGCAACAGGCGGCTGCGGATCTCGGGCATGCGCGCGACGAGCGCGTCCTGGGTGGCCTGGTTGTCGAGCTTGAGCGTGAGGCCGATGCGCAGGTAGTGCGACTCGCCGTCGTCGGCCTGCAGATTGACGGTCATCGGCTCGAGCGCGTAGTACACGGGCATTGCCGGCGGCGCGGCGGCCGGCGTGACCGGCGCGCTCGCCGTGTGGCGCGACATGAAGAACCACGTCGCGCCGCCCGCCGCGGCGGCGGCGAGGATCGCAATGAGCGCGATGACGATAATGCGCTTCATCGGTCCGGGTTTCGCGCCCTGGGGCGCGGCTTGCTGGGATGCGGTGGTGGTCGCCATGTCGAAAGTCAGCCTGGATGCTTGCAAGGGTCCGGGGCACCGACCTGGTGGTCAGTCCGGGCATGCTGCATTGTTCCGGCTTTTGCCTTTCAGCGATGGGAGGAATAGACGGGGGAATTCCGGCTATCTCGTGGTTTTGTTGCGCGCCGCGGCAAGCCGGGCGCGCAAGGACGAGAGGTCAGGGCGCGCAGCCGCTGGGCGCGGCTGCGTAAGGCAGGGTGTCAGGAAGGTGTCAGGCGAAGGTGTCGATCAGGCCGACGGAGCGCTGCGTGACGCTCGCGGCGCTGCTCGTATCGTCCACGGTATCCGTTGCGGCGAGCGTGCTGCCCGAGCCGGAACCGGAACGGCCGGAGCGGCCCGAACCGCTGCCGTCCTGCTGCGCCTGCTGGTTCATCTGGCGCGAGAAGCCGTCGCTCACGCTCGCGCTGCCAAGGCCGATGCCGTTTTGCTCCATGGCCTCGCGCAGCTTCGGCAGGGCCGCCTCGACGGCCTCGCGCACCTGCTGGTGCTGCGAGACGAAGAGGGCGTGCGCGTGGGTGTCCGAGACCTGCAGCACGACCTGGAGCGGTCCGAGATCCTTCGGATTGAGCGTGAGTTCCGCCGACTGCTGGTGTGCGTTCGAGAGGAACACGACCTTCTGGCTGAGCGCGTCTTCCCAGTCGTTCGTGCCGACCTGCGGCGCGATCGACGCGGAGGCGGCCGCCGCCGCCGGATTCGCGCTTGCGCTGGCCGCCTGGGCGGCCTGAGCCTGCGCGGCCGTCGCGGCGGCGACCGCTGCGGCCTGGGTCGCGGCGAGCGCGTCGGTCGTGGCGGTGCTTGCCGTGGCGTCGGTCTGCGTGGCGGCGCCTGCCTGCTGCTGCGCCGCTGCCGTGAGCGCGTCGGTGGCGGCCTTGGCTGCGTCGGTCGCGGTGGTCGTGGCGCCCTTGGCCGCGTCGGCGCTCGCGCCGCTGCTTGCGGCCGTGCTGAACGCCTTGCTCTGGGCGGTCGCGCTCAAATGCGAGGCGAAGCTGCTGACGATGTTCGAACCCGAGCCCGTGCTGGCCGTGGTTGCGCCATTCGCAGCCGATCCGGCCGTGCTCACCGCATGCGTGGCGAGCGTAGCCGCGCCGCCGCGCAGCTGCGCGAGCGCGGCTTGCAGGGCGTCGTGCACCGACGTCGAGGTGCTGCTCGCGGCGCTGCCCGTGGCCGTGCCGTCGCCTGCCGCGCCGGCAACTGCTGTGGCTGCCGTGGCGGCCGCTGCTGCCGCCGCGGAGGCGACGCCGGCGAGCGTGCTGTCGCTGCTCGTCTGGCTGCCGTCGGCGTTCGCGTCGGTGCTCGTGTTGTCCTGGGTCTGCTGGCCCTGCTGCGCTTGCTGCGTTTGCTGCGCCTGCTGGGCTTGAGCCGCGGCGGCCTGCGCGCCTGCGTCAGAGGCCTGTTTTTGCTGGGCGCGCGCGGCGGCGGCGCGGCGATCGGCGCTCGACGTGCCCTGCGAGGCCTGGCTCGAGCTCGAGCTGGACGTCTGCGATGCACCGCTGTTGCTGTTGGTGCTGCTTTGCGAGGCGCTGCTGCTCGACGTGTTCGAATTGGACTGCGCCGACGCATTCGACTGCGCGCTTTGCGCCGCCTGGGCGTTCTGGTTCGCCTGTGCGCTTTGCGCGTTCATCTGCTGCTGCAGCGTCTGCGCAAAACCCTGGCTGGCGGCATCGGCCTGGCTGATGGAGTTCGCTGCCGTGTTCGACACGGCGTTCGAGGTGGAATTGCCCGTCACGGCGTCCGTGGCGGCGCCGAACAGCGAAGAAAGGGAAGAGAGGAGCGACATACTGGCGGCCTCGAAAACGTGTTACGGATGTTGCGACGTTCGCATGCGCAGCACGCGGGCGGCGTGCTCGTCGGCGTCGCGCTGTTCGCGGCGGGCGTCCTTGCGGGCCTGCACATCGTCATGGCGGGTTTGCAGCACCTCGTACGAGCCGAGCTTCTGCTTGCTGCGCTGCCACTCGGGCTTGGCGGCCTCCACGCGCGCGGTGGCCTGCTCGAGCAGGCGCCGCTGCTGTTCGATCGCCGCGTCGAGCGTGTCGATGAACGCCTGGAAGTTGCGCACGTTGCCCGCGGCCATGCCGCTGCGCGCCGATTCGGTGAAACGCGTGTGGTACTCGTCACGGTAGGTGATGAGCGCCTGGAGCTGCTTTTCGACCTCGACGCGCTCGCGCTGCACGCGCCCGAGCTTCTGCGTGGCGGCGTCGACGTCGTCTTGCGCGAGGCCGATCAAGGTTTGCAGCGCGGTTTGTTTCGTCATGTCCTGGCTCCAATCAGCTGGCCGAGCATCTCGACGCTCTGATCATAGTTCGCGGTTTCGCGAAAACCCTGCTGAAGAAAGGCCTCGATGCGCGGATACAGCGCGATCGCGCGGTCGAGCACGGCGTCGCGCCCGCTCACGTACGCACCCACGTTGATGAGGTCGCGGTTGCGCTGGTAGCGCGAAAGCATCTGTTTGAGCGCGCGCGTCTGGTTCAGATGCTGGTCGTCGATCAGCGCGGTCATCGCGCGGCTGATCGAGGCCTCGATGTCGATGGCCGGATAATGCCCCGCTTCGGCGAGCGCGCGCGAGAGCACGATATGGCCGTCGAGAATCGCGCGCGCCGAGTCGGCGATCGGGTCCTGCTGATCGTCGCCTTCGGTGAGCACGGTGTAGAACGCCGTGATCGAGCCGCCGCCCTCGGGGCCGTTGCCGGTGCGCTCGACGAGCGCCGGCAGCTTGGCGAACACCGAGGGCGGATAGCCCTTGGTCGCGGGCGGCTCGCCGATGGCGAGCGCGATCTCGCGCTGGGCCATCGCGTAACGCGTGAGCGAGTCCATGAGCAGCAGCACGTGCTTGCCCTGGTCGCGAAAATATTCGGCCAGCGACGTCGTGTACGCGGCGGCCTGCAAGCGCAGGAGCGGCGAAACGTCGGCCGGCGCGGCCACGACGACCGAGCGCGCAAGGCCGTCCTCGCCCAGGATCTGCTCGATGAATTCCTTCACTTCGCGGCCCCGCTCGCCGATCAGGCCGATCACGATGACTTCCGCGCTGGTTGCGCGCGCCATCGTGCCGAGCAGCACCGATTTACCGACGCCCGAGCCCGCGAAGAGGCCCATGCGCTGGCCGCGCCCGACCGTGAGCAGCGAGTTGATCGCGCGCACGCCCACGTCGAGCACCTTGTGGATCGGCTCGCGGTTCAGCGGATTGATGACGGGCGAGGTGAGCGGCGCGTCGGCCTCGGTGTTCAAGGGGCCCAGGCCGTCGAGCGGGCGGCCCGAGGCATCGACCACGCGGCCGAGCATGCCCCAGCCCACCGGCAGGCGTTTCGCACCGGCCTTCGGGTCGGCGATCGGCGCGGTTTCCAGCGGCCAGACGCGCGCGCCGGGCAACAGGCCCGCGACTTCGGTCGTCGGCATCAGAAAGAGTTTGTCGCCGCCGAAGCCGACCACTTCCGCTTCGGCCATCGGCAGCGAGCTGCCCGGCGGCAGCTCGATCATCACCTCGGCGCCCACGGAGAGGCGCAACCCCACGGCTTCGAGCACGAGGCCCGCCGCGCGCGTGAGGCGCCCGCAGCCGCGCAGCGGCAGGGCGAGCGCATTGCGCTCGCGCACGCCGCGCAGTTGCGCGTTCCACGAGGTCAGGAACGGGTTGGCCGGGTCGTAGTTCGCCGGCGGTACGTAGGGTGCGCTCGGGGTTTCGGCCGCCACGACCGGCGCGCCGTGATCCGTCATGCCTGGCGGCGCATCGGCGGCGTCCGCGGCGAGCGCGGCGTCGATCGCATCGATGGCGCCTTGCTCGCGTGCCTCGCGTTTGGCCGGAATGCCCGGAATGTCGAGGTCGCCCACGAGCAACGCGCCAAGCTGTGCCGGGTCGCTCGCGAGCGGGCCGAACGAGGCGAGCGCGAGTTCCTGCTCGAGCGGCGTGAGACCGCCCGTGTGGATGGTCTGATGGCTCGGCGGTTGCGGGTGGTTCACCATGGCCGTGCCTTGCCGAGCGCGGCCGTCACGCGCTCCCAGCGCGTGCGGATGCTGGCGTCGGTTTCGCCCGTCGCGGCCTGCGCGCGGCAGCCGCCGCGCTCGATGGTCGGGTCGGTGCGCACGCTCCAGCCGCGCGTCTGAAGGTCGTCCAGCAGATAAGCCTCGACGATCGGCAGATCGGCGGGGCTCACCACGAGCTGCGGGGAACCGGCGAGCTGCGGCTCGGCCACGAGCACTTCGCGCGCGACCGCGACGAGCGCCGTCGGGTCGTGCTGGACGTGCTGGCGCACGACCTGCTGCGCGATGTCGAGCGCGAGTTCCACGAGCGTCTCGGCCACGCCGGCCTGCGCCGTTTCGAGCGCGTCGCTAAAACGGCTGGCGAGCGCCGCGAGCTGTGCCGCCTGCGCGCGCGCCTCGGCCTGGCCCTGCTCGAAGCCCTGCTGGCGGCCCTGTTCGTGCCCGGCCTGATAGCCGAGCGCCTGGCCCGCCACGTGACCGGAGCGCAGCCCTTCCTGGTGGGCCGCGTCGCGCAGCGCATGGAGCTGGGCCTCGAACGCCGCGGTTTCGTCGGGCGTGGGCGGCGGCGGCGGGGGAGGCGGCGGGTCGAACGAGGCCATCTCCCAGCGCTGGTACGCCGAGCGATGGCTGTTCGCGGAGCTCGTGTCAGACATAAGCGTCTTCTGCCTTGCCGCCTAGAACGATCTGGCCGCTCTCGGCGAGGTTGCGCACGATCTGCAGGATGCGGCGCTGCTGTGCCTCGACTTCCGACACGCGCACCGGACCGCGCGCGTCGAGGTCTTCGGCGAGCAGTTCGGCCGCACGCTGCGACATGTTCGAGAGGAACTTGGTGCGCAGCGCGGGCGGCGCACCCTTGAGCGAAATGATGAGCGACTCCGACTCGACTTCCTTGAGCAGCAGCTGGATCGCGCGGTCCTCGAGGTCGAGCAGGTTCTCGAACACGAACATCTGATCGATGATCTTCTGTGCGAGTTCCGCGTCGTACTGGCGGACGTTCTCGATCACCCCTTCTTCGTGCTGGCTCGTCATGAAGTTGAGGATTTCGGCCGCCGTGCGGATGCCGCCCATCGGGCTGCGCTTGAGGTTGTCGCTGCCCGAGAGGAGGTTCGTGAGCACGTCGTCGAGTTCGCGCAGCGCCTGCGGCTGGATGCCGTCGAGCGTCGCGATACGCAGCAGCACGTCGTTGCGCAGGCGCTCGGTGAAGCACGAAGCGATTTCCGATGCCTGGTCGCGGTCGAGGTGCACGAGGATCGTCGCGATGATCTGCGGGTGCTCGTTCTTGATGAGTTCGGCCACCGACCCCGAGTCCATCCACTTGAGGCCTTCGATGCCGCTCGTGTCGCCGCCTTGCAGAATGCGGTCGATGATCGCGCCGGCCTTGTCCTCGCCCAGCGCCTTGTTGAGCACGTTGCGGATGTAGTCGTTCGAGTCGAGCGAGAAGGCGGTGTGCTGCTCGGCTTCCTTGACGAATTCCTGCAGCACGACTTCGATCTCTTCGCGCTTGACGTTCCTGAGCGCCGCCATGGCGGCGCCGATTTTCTGCACTTCGCGCGGACCGAGGAACTTGAAGACCTCGGAGGCCTCTTGCTCGCCGATCGACATGAGCAGCAGCGCGCTCTTGGTTGCGCCTTCAGCGTTCATCGTTCACCCAGCTTTTCACGACGGTTGCGACGATCTTCGGATCCTGGCGCGCGATGTTGCGCGCGTATTCCAGGTTGCGTTCGAACTTGTTCTTCTCGTTTTCGAAGGCGAGCAGGGCGGCTTCGCTTTCCGCGCTGTCTTCGCCTTCCGCGCCGGTGCCGCCGATGCGCACCGCTTCGGGGAGACCGTCGAGCATCAGCGGCTCGCCGTCGCCCATGCCGGGCAGCGCGGGCGCAACCGGCTCGGGCGGCGGGAACGCGCGGCGCAGCGCCGGCTTCACCATCACGAAATAGAGGAAGAGAGCCACCGCGCCAATGCCGAGCCACGTCGCAATCTGCTTGGCAAGGGCGAGGATGTCCGGTTGACGCCACCACGGCAGGTTCGCGTTCGGGTCCACTTCGGTCTGGAACGCGGCGTTCACCACGTTCACCGAGTCGCCGCGCTTGGCGTCGTAGCCCATGGCGTCCTTCACGAGCTGCTCGACCTGCGCGAGCTTCTGCGCGTCGAGCGGCTGCATGGTGGCGTGGCCCTTGGCGTCCATCTTCGGCTGATAGTTCACGATCACGGCGACCGACAGGCGCTTCACGTCGCCCGGCGCTTGTTGATAGTGGCGCACGGTCTTGTCGAGCTCGTAGTTCGTGGTGGTGTCGCGATGATCGGAGACCGGCACCGGAGCCGACGCGCCGTTGGCACCCGCCGGCGCGCTGATGGGCGCCGAAGCCGGCTGCGGCGGCTGGTTCGTGAGCGCGCCGGGCACGCCGCCCGCGCCGCTTTGCTGCATTTCCGTCGAAATGTTCTGCTGCTGGCTGCGGATGGCGGCGGCCTGCGGATTGGCGTTCGGACCGTAGGCCTCGGAGGTCTGCTCGAGCTTCGAGAAGTCGAGGTCGGCGCTCACCTGCGAGCGTGCGTTGCCGGCGCCGAACAGGGGCGCGAGGATCGCATCGATGCGCGCCTGGGTGTCGTGCTCGACCTGGCGCACGTACTTGAGCTGCGAGGCATCGAGGCCTACGCCCGTGGCGCTCTGCGTGAGCAGGTTGCCGTCCTGGTCGACCACCGTCACGTTGCGCACCGGCAGGTCCGGCACGGCCGAAGCCACCATGTGCGTGATCGCGGCGACCTGGCCGTCGTCGAGGATGCGGCCCGGATACAGGTTCACGAGCACCGAGGCGGAGGGCGCTTCGCGCTCGCGCACGAACACCGAGGGCTTCGGAATGGCCAGATGCACGCGCGCCGACTTCACGCTCGCGATCGACTGAATCGTTTGTTCGAGCTCGCCTTCGAGCGCGCGCTGGTAGTTCACCTGCTCGGCGAACTGGCTGATGCCGAACTTCTGGTTGTCCATCAGCTCGAAGCCGACCGAACCGTTCTTCGGCAGGCCCTGGGAGGCGAGGCGCAGGCGCATTTCGTTGACCTGCTCGGCGGGCACGAGGATGGCGCCGCCGGCGTCCGAGAACTTGTAGGGAACGTTTGCGGCCTGGAGCGCAGTAATGATGGCGCCGCCGTCGCGGTCCGACAGGTTGCTGTACAGCACCTTGTAGTCGGGCGCGCGCGACCACAGCACGAGACCCGCGACCACGGCCACGAGCACCGCCACGGCAAAAATGAGCGGCGCGCGCGGGTTGCCGCGCACGTTGCGCAACGACGAGAGCGAGCCGAGGCGTTGCGCGAAACCGCCGCCGAGGTCATCCGCGCCGCCCAGGCCTGCGCCCGCGCCAGCGCCGGGCGCGGCGCCCGCGCCAGAGGTGGCGAGGCCCATGCGGGCGTCGGGGTTGATCAAAGAATTGGCAGTCGAATCCATGCGACGGGTATCTCCGGAGGCTTCCAGGTCTCGCCTTGCATGGCGGAGACTTTCACGAGACGCATTATCCGGGGCCACTGGCAAGCCGATTGCGCGAATAGAGCCGGGTTTTCCCCCTAGTTTCGGGGCTGCCGAAACGGACCCGCTGCTATGCTCTCCTCCAGATTCGGCATCTGTCGGTGCGCCGTCTCGGCCGGGCCCGCAGGATCGCTGTGCAATCGCTGAAGATTGCGGCGCAATCGCTGAAACTCCGGCATTGGGGCTCGTCCCCGGAATACCCTGCCGTCCCCTTTTCGTGGAGCAAACATGACCGTGCCAGTATCCCCGCTCACGTCCGCCTTGGCGCAAATGCAGTCGATGGCGACCCAGGCGGCCGGCGGCCCCACCGCAGCCGACGAAAAATCGGGCGCGGCCACGGCCGGCGGGTTCGCGGCGGCGCTCAAGTCGTCGCTCGACCAGATCAGCGACGCCCAGCAGAAGGCCGTTGGCGAGTCGCAGGCGTTCGAACTGGGCGCGAACAACGTGTCGCTCAACGACGTGATGGTCGACATGCAGAAAGCCAACATCGGCTTCCAGTTCGGCTTGCAGGTGCGCAACAAGCTCGTGGCCGCCTACACCGACATCATGCAGATTCAGGTGTGACGGTGCCCGAAGCCTTTGCCCGCTCAACGCGCTAAAGCTTCTCCCCCTACGTTCCGATAACCCGGCTAGAAGAGTCCGTCGCTCGTGCTTGCACAGCGCGTCGGACGACCGCATTCAAGCCAAACGTATCAAGGAGAAGCGCCGATGTTTTCCCCTGCCCAATCTGGAGCTAACGCCTATGCACGCGTGGGCGTCGAAACGGGGGTCATGGGTGCGAGCCCGCACAAGCTGATCGTTCTCCTGTACCAGGGAGCGCGCCAGACCATTGCGCAGGCACGTATGCATTTGCAGGCCGGCAACGTCGGGCCGCGTTGCGAGGCGATCGCCAAGGCGATCCGGATTATCGAGAGCGGACTTCAGCTCGCGTTGAACGTCGAGGCGGGCGGCGAGATCGCTCAACGCCTGAATGCGCTGTACAGCTATATGACGAAGCGCCTGCTGGAAGCCAATATTAAACAGAGCGAGACCATGCTGGTCGAGGTCGATCGACTGCTGGCTACGCTCGAAGAAGCCTGGTTGGGGATAGCGCCGGAAGTGGCGAGGATGGCCGAACAGGCATCCGCGTCAGCGTCCGGCTCATTGATGAGATGAGTTCAAAAGCAGACTACTTCGCCCGCTACGAAGCGATAGCGGCCGTGTCGGAGCAGATGCTCCATGCGGCGCGCGATGCGCACTGGAACGATCTGATCGGCTTGCAGGAGGAGTACCGGATCCTCGTCGATGCCTTGAAGGACGCCGAAGCCGCGGTGCGGCTCACGGTTACCGAACGGGCTCGCAAGTACGAGCTGATCCGCCAGATCCTCGCCGACGACGCCGCCATTCGCGATCTCGCAAGCCCTTGCATGGCACGGCTTTCGGCGCTCTTTTACGGCACCGTGCAGCCCGCGCGGGTCTTGCAGGAAATCTACGGCGCCCGCTAGCGCGGCGCGTGGCGCCTCGCGAGGCAACGGCGCGCAACGCCCCATGAACCGGCAGCTCAGCGCCGTGCGCAGATCCGGAACACCATGAACGGAATCGACACCGGAGCCGCCGCGCTCCTCGCGAGCCGCATTGCGGCGCTCACGCCGGTCGGGCCGCAGAGCGCCTCCGGCGCGGCGCAGACGGGCGTCTCCGCGCTCGCAACGGGCACTGCCGCACTCGCCGACACCGCGACCAACACCAGCAGTACGCAGGACTCGACCGAGACCGTCCTTTCGGCGGTTGCGCTGGCGCTCGACGCCATCATCCGCTCGGGCGGCGAAGCGACGCCCGCCGTAGTGGGCCGCGCGCCGCTCTGGGCCAGCCCCGCTGCCGACGCGGCGCCCGGCGGCGCGGCCACGTTGCCGCTGCCGGGTCTTGGCGGCGAGCAGGCGCAGGCGGCGCAAGCGGCACAAGCGGCGCTGCTCGCGGACGTGGCGCTCGCGGCCCAGGGTCCGGCCGGCGAAGCGCTGGCCGCGGCGGCCGACGCCGGGTCCGATGCTTCCGCGCAGACGGCGTCCTCGCAAAACCCGCAGGCCGGACAAACCACCCAAACCGCTCAAACCGCGCAAACCGCCGCCGCACAGGCCGGCCCGGTCGCCGCGCTCGCGGCGTCGCTCGCGCAGACGGTCAGCGCGAGCGGACTCTTCTACGAAGCCCACCTCGCGCAATGGTTGCGCGGCCAGCTCTCGCCCGCCGACCTTGCCGACGAGCCGCAAAACCGTCTGCTCGGCGCGCACTCGCAACTGCCGCTCGACTGGAGCCCGGCCGACGACGAGATCGACGACGTGCAATGGACCGAGACGTTCGCCGACGCGCCGGGCGCCGCGCGCGGCGAAACGGGCAATGCCCAGAACGCGGCAAACGCGCTCAATGCCGCACTGGCGCGGGCCTTTCCCGGGCTGGCCGATCTGCACGGCGACGCGGCCGCGAACCAGGCCCAGGCGCGCGCGACGCTCGCCGACACCCTGTTGCCCGCGATGCATGAGGCCGCCGCGCAGGGCGCCGGGCCGACGGTCCATCCGGCCGTGATTCCGCTCGTGCGCCAGCAGCTCGATCTGCTTGCCACCGGTGAGTTTCGCTGGAACGGCGAGGCCTGGCCGGGCGTGCGGGTGGACTGGAGCATCCAGCAGGACGACTACGATGCCCGCGACCCGCACTCGGGCGCAGGCGGTGTGGATGCCGACGACATCCCATGGCGCACGCGGCTCACGCTTGCGCTGCCGAAGCTCGGCACCGTCGACGCGGAACTGACGCTCACAGGCTCGACGCTCGCCGTGCGCGTGCAGGCGAATGCGGGCGGCGCCGCGCGCCTGACCGCAGAAAGCGAATCGCTGCGCGGTCGGCTCGAAGCGCTCGGGCTCACGCTCGCGGGGCTCTCGATCCGCGAGATCGGCAGCGGCCCCGCGGCAAGTCCCGCCGAGGCGGCCAGGGCAGCGAGCGCTGCGAGCGCCTACGCCGCACAAACCACTTCCGCCGCATCCACCACGCAGACCGCGCAGGCTGGCGCCGCGGCGGAGGCGTCCGCCGCGCGACCGGGCGCCGACGCGACCGATCAGCGGAACCACCGCCTCGACCACGACTGGGAGTTGTGATGAGCCGCACGCACCGCAAGAGCGCCGCCGCGCTCGCCTACGACGCCCCCGACGGCGACGGCGCGCCCCGCGTGGTCGCGAAGGGCTACGGCCTCGTCGCGGAGATGATCGTGCAACGCGCGAAGGAAGCGGGCCTCTACGTGCACGAAGCGCCGGAGATGGTCTCGCTGCTAATGCGCGTGGACCTCGACGCCAAGATCCCGCCGCAGCTCTATCAGGCGGTGGCCGAACTGCTGGCGTGGCTGCACCGCCTCGAAGCGGATAACGACGCGAAGGTCAAAGCCGCCGCGCAAACGCAAGCCGCCGGAGCGACAGCCGGCGGCGCCCCACGCGATATCAGCGACGTCCGCCGGATCGCCGGCACCCGCCCCGCGCTGCCCTTCAACCCCTCAACATCAACTTGATCAGCCAGGCGACGCGCTTGCCGTAGGGCGGCGCGATGAGCCCGCGCGCATTCAGCCGCGCCTGGGTGAAGACCGGCTTCATCTTCGAGAACGTGACGAAGCCCTCGTAGCCGTGATACGCGCCCATGCCGCTCGGGCCGACGCCGCCGAACGGCAGCCCCTCGGCGGCGATATGCATGAGCGTCTCGTTCACCGACATCCCGCCCGCCACCGTTTCGTGCGTCACGCGCTCGACCGTGCGCGGGTCGTCGGCATAGAGATAGAGCGAGAGCGGGCGAGGGCGCGCATTCACGTAGCGCAACGCTTCGTCGAGCGTGTCATAGGGCACGAGCGGCAAGAGCGGCCCGAAGATTTCCTCCTGCATGAGCGCCGTCTGCGCGCCGGCGTTCGTCACGATGACGGGCGCGAAGCGCCGCGTGGCCGCGTCGTGCGTGCCGAGCGCGTGCAGTTGCGCGCCGCACGCCTGAGCTTCGTCGGCGAGGCGTTGCAGGCGCTCGAAGTGGCGCGCCGAGATGATCGACGTGTAGTCGCGGTTGTTCGCGAAGTCCGGATAGAGCTGCGCGAAGCGCGTGCGCGCGCGAGCGATGAACGCCGCCTCCTGGCCGCGCGGCAGCAGCACGTAGTCGGGCGCGATGCAGGTTTGCCCCGCGTTCAGCGTCTTGCCGAGCAGCAGGCTGTCCACGGCGTAGTTCAGGCGCGCGTCTTCACCGATGATCACGGGCGACTTGCCGCCCAGTTCGAGCGTGACCGGCGTGAGGTTTGCGGCAGCTGCGCGCATGACCTCGTGCCCCACGCGCGTCGAGCCGGTGAAGAGCAAATGGTCGAACGGCAGCGCACTGAAGGCGGCGCCGACCGACGCGTCGCCGTTTACGACCGCCACGTGGTCGCGCGCGAAGGTCTTGCCGATCAGCTCCGCGAACAGCGCGGACGTGCGCGGCGTCAGCTCCGACATCTTGATCATGGCGCGGTTGCCCGCCGCGAGCGCACACACGAGCGGGCTCGCGGCCAGCTGCAGCGGATAGTTCCACGGCACGACGATGCCCGCCACGCCAAGCGGCTGCGGCACCAGCTTCGCGCGTCCGGGCAGCAGCCATTTACCGACCGGTCTGCGGCGCGGCTTCATCCAGCGCGCGCCGTGCCTGAGCGCCGCGTCGATCTCCTGCTTGAGGACGACGAATTCCGCGAGCGCGACCTCCGCCTTCGAACGCTGGCCGAAGTCGGCGTTCATCGCCTCGGCGAGCGCGTCGCGGTTCGAGAACAGCACGTCGCGCAGCGCCCTGAGATGGCGCGCGCGTGCGTCCCACGACGGGAACGGGTCGCGCAGGAAGGCTTCGCGCTGCGCGGCGAGCAGCGTGTCGAGCGCGGCGCGCGGGTCGTCGGGGGCGTCGTGTGCGTTGATCGCGAAGTCTTCGGGCAGGTCCTGCTTCATGGTCGGTCCTCTTGGGTTCGCCCACGCTTTGGCGCGGACGAACGGAAAAATCGGTTCGTGCTATCGGTTCGTGCTGAGTGGTCACACCGGGCGCGACGGAAACGCCCGCTCGATGATCGCGGCGTGATCGAAGCGCGCGGGCAGCGTGCCGAATACTCGGTCGCAGTCGGCGTCGTGCTCGTCCAGGCGCGTGGCGATGAACGCTTCGGCGATCTCCGGCGGACCGTCGCGCAGCAGCATGGCCTGCGCGATCAGCACGATCTGCTGTGCGATGCGCCGCGCGCTCGTCTCGCGCGTGCCCGGCGCGCCATTGAGCAGCGCCGAGAGGCGGTCGAGCGCGGCGTTCAGAACCGGGTGAGTCTGCGCGTCGCGCCGCCACGCGAGAAAGAGCGCCTGGGCGGCGTCGGCCTCGCGCTCCAGCGCGCGCAGCACGTCGAGGCACATCACGTTGCCCGAGCCTTCCCAGATCGAGTTGACGGGCGCTTCGCGATAGAAGCGCGCCATCGGCCCTTCCTCGACGTAACCGTTGCCGCCCCAGACTTCCATGGCCTCGCCCGTGAACGCGAGCGCGCGCTTGCAGACCCAGAACTTCGCCGCCGGCGTGACGATGCGCCGCCAGGCGCGTGCTTCGAGCAACGTGTCGTCGGTATCGCCGGGTTTCGCTTCGGCGCTGTCTTCGAAGGCGCGCGCAAGCCGCATGAAGAGCGCCGTCGCCGCTTCCGATTCGAGCGCGAGATCGGCGAGCACGTTTTGCATGAGCGGCTGCTCGGCGAGCACGCGGCCGAACGCGCTGCGGTGGCGCGCGTGGTGGATCGCCTGCACGAGCGCCGCGCGCATGAGCGCCGCGCTGCCGATCACGCAGTCGAGCCGCGTGTAGTTCGCCATCTCGATGATGGTCGGCACGCCGCGGCCTTCGTCGCCGATCATCACGCCGTACGCATCGAAGAACTCCACTTCGCTGCTCGCGTTCGAGCGGTTGCCGAGCTTGTTCTTCAGGCGCTGCACATCGACCGCGTTTTTCGTGCCGTCCGGCCGGTAGCGCGGCACGAAGAAGCAGGAAAGTCCGTCGTGCTCCGTGGTGCGCGCGAGCACGAGATGCGCGTCGCACTGCGGCGCCGAGAAAAACCACTTGTGGCCGGTGAGCAGATACGCCGCGCCGCGTCCGGCTTCGATGCCCGCGGGGCGCGCCTCGGTGCGGTTGCTGCGCACGTCCGAGCCGCCTTGCTTCTCCGTCATGCCCATGCCGATCATCATCGAACGCTTCTGCGCGAGCGGCAGGTCGCGCGCGTCGTGCTCGCGCGTGTAGAGCGGCGCGCGCAGCGTTTCGAACAGCGCCGGTTCGCGCTGCAGCACGCCAATGCTCGCGAACGTCATGGTCAGCGGGCACAACGACCCCGATTCGAGTTGCGCGTGCAGGAAGTAGCCTGCGCAGCGCGCGGCCATCGCGCCAGGCTGCGGGTCCGAATAGGGCAGCGCGTGCAAGCCCTGCTCGCGCAGCAGCGCGAGCAACTCGTGCCAGGCGGGGTGGAATTCGATCGCGTCGATACGCTCGCCGCGCGGGCTATGCGTGTGCAGTTCGGGCTCATGGCGATTGGCGAGATCCGCGAGCGCGAGCGTTTGCGCCTTGCCGAGCGTCTCGCCATGGCGCGCTAGCGTTTCGCGGTGCCAGTTCGCGCCAGCGCGCGCGAGGGCCTCGCCGAGCGCCGCGTCGGTGGTGAAGAGGTTGTAGTCGACGAGCGGCGGCGCCTGGTTCGTCACTTCGTGGGTCGTGCCGGGGCGATGCGTGACTTCCGTCGGGTTCATCTGCCTGTCTCCGATGCAAGGCTGCTGCGTGCGGCGTGCTTCACGCGCGGCCGTTCGTGTTGTATTCGCTCTCGTGACGGGGGAGGCGTGCGCAGCGGCCGCTCCATGGGAAGCGTCCGTGAGGTGAGTGATTCTTGTGCGCTCCAGCGCTCCCTTTGCCGCTTGCTGGAATCTCGCGGGTTTCAGCTCTGGCGGCTGAACCGCCTTCCATCATAGGCGTCGATCCGCTGTCAGGTTTAGAGGAGATGCTCTGACATAAAAGCTGACCTCCGAATCAGACGCTTCCTACAATGCGCCATTGAAGCCGAAAACGAACGAGCGTGCAATTAGCGCGCCGGGGCCTCGCAAGAGGCAGGCATGGGGCAGGAGACGGAGACGATGCAATACGACTACATCATCGTAGGCGGCGGCTCGGGTGGCGCGTCGCTGGCGGGCCGGCTGGCCGACCGTTGCCCGCAGGCGAGCATCGCGCTCGTCGAAGCCGGGCCGCATACGGCGCGCAACCCGTTCGTCAACATGCCGCTCGGCGTCGCCGCGCTCGTCCCGTTTCGCACTAAAAACAACTACGCCTATGAAACCGTGCCGCAGCCGGGACTCGCCGGACGGCGCGGTTACCAGCCACGCGGCCGCGGCTTCGGCGGGTCGAGCACCATCAACGCGATGATCTACACGCGCGGCCATCCGCTCGATTACGACGAATGGGCGCAGCTTGGCTGCACGGGCTGGGCGTGGCGCGACGTGCTGCCGTACTTTCTGCTCGCCGAGGACAACGAGCGCGGCGCGAGCGCCTGGCATGGCGCGGGCGGCCCGTTGGGCGTCGCCGACCTGCGCGAGCGCAATCCGGTGGCCGCGCGCTTCGTCGAGGCCGCGCGCGAGGCGGGCTTTCGTATGAACGACGACTTCAACGGCGAGGAACAGGAGGGCGTCGGCTTCTATCAGGTGACGCAGCGCGGCGGCGAACGCTGCACGGTGGCGCGCGCGTATCTGTATGGGCGCGAGCGGCCGAACCTGCATCTGATCGCCGATGCGACGGTCCTGCGCGTGCGCTTCGACGGCGCGCGCGCGAGCGGCGTGGAGCTTGCGCGCGGCGGTGCGATCGAGACCCTGCGGGCGCGTGCCGAGGTGATCCTCGCGGCGGGCGCGTTCAACTCGCCGCAGTTGCTGATGTGCTCGGGCATCGGCCCCGCCGACGAACTGCGCGCGCTCGGCATTGCGGTGCGCCACGACGCGCCCGAGGTCGGCCGCAACCTGATCGACCATATCGATTTCACCTTCAACAAGCGCGTGCGTTCGAGCGACACCGTGGGCTACTCGCTGCGCGGCGCGGCGCGCATGACGGCGGGCTTCGTGCGGTATCTGCAAGGGCGGCGCGGCATGCTCACGACCAACGTGGCGGAGGCGGGCGGCTTTCTGAAGAGCCGCCCGGAACTCGACCGGCCCGACCTGCAGCTGCACTTCTGCACGGCACTCGTCGACGATCACAGCCGCCGCCTGCATTGGGGCCACGGCTATTCGCTGCACGTGTGCGTGCTGCGCCCGGCGAGCCGCGGCACGGTCACGCTCGCGAGCGCCGACGCGCGCGTGGCGCCCACGATCGACCCGCGCTTTCTCTGCGATCCGCGCGACCTCGACGCGCTCGTGCAGGGCGCACGGCTCGCGCGGCGCATACTCGACGCGCCCGCGCTCGCGCAGCTGGGCGGCCGCGAACTCTACACGCATGGCGAGCAGAGCGACGCGCACTTGCGCGAGACGATCGCCCGCCATGCCGACACGATCTATCACCCCGTCGCGACCTGCCGCATGGGCGGCGACGCGCGTTCCGTCGTCGATCCGCAGTTGCGCGTGCGCGGCGTGACGGGGCTGCGCATCGCCGATGCCTCGGTCATGCCGACACTCATCGGCGGCAACACGAATGCGCCTTGCGTGATGATCGGCGAGCGGGCGGCCGACTTCATCGCACAAACGAGATGCGAGCGCGATGCGGCGCTTCAGCACGTCGACGCCTGAGGGTTCGCCCTCGCTCGTCGCAGGTTTCAGCCAGGTTTGCCCGGCTGCTTTTCCATCCCCGGCGGGTGCACGAAGTCGTCGAGAAACGTGAAGGGCTTGCCGTATTCCGAGCGCGCGACGTCGAGCCAGGCGCGCGCCGCGTGCGAGAGATAGCCGCTGCGTTTCCAGCCGATCGCCATGTCCCAGGTGATCTGCGGCTCGCTCACGGGCAGGCAGGTGAAGCGCTCGGCGTCGAGCCGGCGCACGTACGGCGCGGGCAGCAGCGCAATGCCCACGCCCGCGAGCACGAGTGCGGCCATCAGGTCCCAGTGGCCGCTACGTCCCACCACCTGCGGCACGAAGCCGGCCGTGCGGCACGCGTTCAGCACGACGTCGTTGAGCGCGAGGCTTTCGCCGTAGAACACGAACGGCTCGCCGGCCAGCTCCGCGAGCGGCACGGCGAGCTTGTTGTCCCAGCGCGAGCCGCGCCGCGCGACGAGCCACAGCACCTCGTGCGAGATCGGCAGGACGTCGATCAGTGCGGGATCGACGGGCAGCAGCACGCCGCCCAGTTCCAGCTCGCCTGAGATCAGCGCGGCTTCGATGGCACGCGACCCCTGCTCGAAAAGCTTCAGCTCGATCTTCGGATAGCGCTGGCGAAACGTGGCGATGGCGGGCGTGAAGAGCGAGCCGCCCATCGGCGGGATGCCGATCGTGAGTTCGCCGCGCCCGAGGGTGCCGAGATCGGCGAGTTCGGCCTGGAGCTGCGCCTGCGCAGCGAGCACGTCCTGGCCGCGCTGGTAGACGATGCGTCCGGCGTCGGTGAGCACCATCTGGCGCGCGTCGCGCAGCAGGAGCTGGGTGCCGGTCTCGTCTTCGAGTGCCTTCACCATCTTGCTGATGGTCGGCTGGGTGACATGCAGTTTTTCGGCCGCGGCGGTGAAGCTCTGTTGCCGCACCACCTCGATGAAATAGCGAAGCGCGCGCAGTTCCACGATCGGGACTCCACAAATGTGCAGAAAACACGCTCAGCCGGGTGCTGAGTTGGTGCATTCCAATATGGAATGTAGCAGATGATCTTAAGTCATTATGTTTATGCTGCGCTGCACCCTATACTGACTTCCATTCCAGTGTCACTTAGGGTTTGCCATGACTACCTCCAACGCGACCGCGAAAGTCTCCGAAAACGCCGAGCGTAAAGCGGGCGGCATGGCGAGCTTCGGGCGCCGTATCGGCCGCATTACCGTGCAATCGGCGCTGCTCGCAGGCGTCTGGTACGCCGCCGACGCCCTCACGCGCTTCACGCACCTGCCGGTGCCGGGTGGCGTGGTGGGCCTCGTGCTGCTGCTCGCACTGCTCTTTTGCGGCGGCGTCACGCCGCGCTGGGTCAAGGCGGGCGCCGACTGGCTGCTTTCCGACATGCTGCTGTTCTTCATTCCGGCTGCCGTCGCAGCCGTGAAGTATGGCGGCCTCTTTCGCGCCGATGGCTGGCGACTCGCGCTCGTCGTGGTCGGCGGCACGCTGATGGTAATGGTGGCCGTGGCGTTTGCGGTCGAACAGGCCGCGAAGCTCGAGCGGCGCCTCGCGCTGCGCCGCGTGCGCGATTCGCGGCACTCGCGCCATCTGGCGCGGGCTTGAGGCTGCAACGTCCTGAATAGAGTGAGGATGATTCCGTCATGAACACGTTTTATTCGTCCCTGTTCGCCGACGACGCGGCGCGGCTCATCGCCGCCGGCTGCTTCATCCTCACCGTTGCGCTCTATTTCGCCTCGAAGGCGCTCTATGCGCGCTTTCGCTCGCCCTGGCTCACGCCACTCGTTGCGGTGCCCGCCGTGCTCGGCGTGTTCGTGCTGGTGCTCCATATTCCGTACCCCGTGTACTTCCAGGACACGCGCTGGCTCATGTGGCTGCTCGGGCCGGCCACCGTGGCCTTCGCGGTGCCGATCTACGAGTACCGCGACCTGCTCAGGCGCCACTGGATCTCGCTCACCGTGGGTGTGACGGTCGGCATCATCGTGGCAGTGGGCGGTTCGCTCGCGCTGGCCAAGCTCCTGCACCTGTCGCCCGATCTGCAGCGCAGCCTGATGACGCGCTCGATCTCCACGCCGTTCGCGCTCGCGGTGTCGGACAAGATCCACGCGCCGCGTGACCTCACCGCGCTCTTTGTGATCGCTACGGGCGTGTGCGGCATGCTGTTCGGCGAACTGGTGCTGGGCCTCGTGCCGCTGCGCACGCGCCTCGCGCGCGGCGCGCTCTTCGGCGCGGCGGCGCACGGCGTGGGCACGGCGAAGGCGCGCGAGCTGGGCAGCGAAGAAGGCGTGGTGGCGAGCCTCACGATGATGATCGCGGGCGTGGTGATGGTGCTGCTCGCGCCGGCGCTCAGTTTCTTGCCGGTTTAAAGTCCTGCGGGCTCGTTCGCGCCCGCTTTTTTGGCCTGCGCACGCGCGCGGACGCCATCCCGATTTGCTACAATCTCGGCTCGCTTTCGAGGAGCGTTGCGACGGGTTTTCTGTAACCCGCCAGGCTCGAAAGTGCTTCAATCCGGTTGAATCCACTGAATCAACCGCACTGAAACGGCGCTCACGTCTTTAATTTCTAGTCACTTTTAGAAAGGAGGGCGTGATGAACGCCGCAGTTCCGCAAGATCAAGCCAAAGATTTCATCGTCGCCGATATGTCGCTTGCCGCCTGGGGCCGCAAGGAACTCAATATCGCCGAGACCGAAATGCCGGGTCTCGTGCAAACCCGCGAAGAGTACAAGGCGCAGCAGCCGCTCAAGGGCGCGCGCATCGCCGGTTCGCTGCACATGACGATCCAGACGGGCGTGCTGATCGAGACGCTCACCGCGCTCGGCGCCGATGTCCGCTGGGCCTCGTGCAACATCTTCTCGACGCAGGACCATGCCGCCGCCGCGATCGCGCAGGGCGGCGTGCCGGTGTTCGCGTTCAAGGGCGAATCGCTCGACGAGTACTGGGAGTTCTCGCACCGCATCTTCGAATGGCCGAACGGCGAGTTCGCCAACATGATCCTCGACGACGGCGGCGACGCCACGCTGCTGCTGATCCTCGGCTCGAAGGCTGAAAAGGACCGCTCGGTCATCGCCAAGCCGACGAACGAAGAGGAAGTCGCGCTCTACAAGTCGATCGCCGCGCACCTCGACGTCGATCCGCAGTGGTACTCGAAGCGCCTTTCGCACATCCAGGGCGTGACCGAAGAAACCACGACCGGCGTGCATCGCCTGTACCAGATGGAGAAGGAAGGCCGTCTGCCGTTCCCCGCCATCAACGTCAACGATTCGGTCACGAAGTCGAAGTTCGACAACCTGTACGGCTGCCGCGAGTCGCTCGTGGACGGCATCAAGCGCGCGACCGACGTGATG
The DNA here is from genome assembly GCF_040965735.1 of Paraburkholderia sp. BR10936. Taxonomy (NCBI): domain Bacteria; kingdom Pseudomonadati; phylum Pseudomonadota; class Betaproteobacteria; order Burkholderiales; family Burkholderiaceae; genus Paraburkholderia; species Paraburkholderia sp. BR10936. The sequence continues at coordinate 56,285 of NZ_JBFRCM010000003.1, read as the reverse complement.
ATCGCGGGCAAGATCGCGGTCGTGGCCGGTTACGGCGACGTGGGCAAGGGCTGCGCGCAGTCGCTGCGCGGTCTCGGCGCCACGGTGTGGGTCACGGAAATCGATCCGATCTGCGCGCTGCAGGCGGCGATGGAAGGCTACCGCGTCGTGACGATGGAATACGCCGCCGACAAGGCCGACATCTTCGTGACGGCCACGGGCAACTACCACGTGCTGAACCACGATCACCTGAAGGCGATGCGCCACAACGCCATCGTCTGCAACATCGGCCACTTCGACTCGGAAATCGACGTTGCGTCGACGCGCCAGTACCAGTGGGAAAACATCAAGCCGCAGGTCGACCACATCATTTTCCCGGACGGCAAGCGCGTGATCCTGCTGGCCGAAGGCCGCCTCGTGAACCTCGGTTGCGCCACGGGCCACCCGTCGTTCGTGATGTCGAACTCGTTCACGAACCAGACGCTCGCGCAGATCGAACTGTTCACGCAGGGCAAGAAGTACGAGAACAAGGTGTACGTGCTGCCGAAGCACCTCGACGAAAAGGTTGCACGCCTGCACCTCGCGCGCATCGGCGCGAACCTGACCGTGCTGTCGGACGACCAGGCTTCGTACATCGGCGTCGACAAGAACGGTCCGTTCAAGCCGAACCACTATCGCTATTAAGCCGATACAACGCGATACAAAGCGGGCTGCTGTTTTAAGCCCGCTTTAAGCGGTCAGGCGGATGCTGACCCCAATCCCTGCGCGCGCAACGCGTGGGGACTGCGGGCGGCATCCGCCGCCGGCACCTGGCGATACAAAAGCAACGACGCAAAAGGAGTCCTTATGACCGTGCTGCTGACCTGGCTGATCAACGCGCTCGCGCTCCTGATCATCACCTGGCTCGTTCCGTCGATCCATATTCGCAGTTTCGGCACCGCGCTCATCGTCGCGATCGTGCTCGGACTCATCAACGCCGTGCTGCGCCCGCTGCTGATCGTGCTCACGCTGCCCGTGACCATCCTCACGCTCGGCCTCTTCATCCTCGTGGTGAACGCGCTGTGCTTCTGGCTGGCGGCGTCGCTCCTCAAGGGCTTCGAGGTGTCGGGCTTCTGGTCGGCATTTTTCGGCTCGATCCTGTACAGCATCGTGTCGTGGCTGCTGTCGGCGCTGATTTTCGGCAACCGCAGCCTCGGCTGACGCGGGCCGGGCCGCCCACGTTCGCGGCCCGGCCTCACTGGCCTCATCAACATGAAACCGATCGAACTCTCATTCGAATTCTTCCCGCCGAAGACGCCGGACGGCCTGGAAAAGCTGCGCGCTACGCGGGCGGAACTTGCCACGCTCAAGCCGAAGTTTTTCTCGGTGACGTTCGGCGCGGGCGGGTCGACGCAACAGGGCACGCTCGACACCGTCGTCGACATCGCGAAGGCTGGCATCGAGGCGGCGCCGCATCTCTCGTGCATCGGCTCCTCGAAAGAGAGCCTGCGCGCGATTCTCGGCGAGTACCGCTCGCACGGCATCCGCCACATCGTGGCGCTGCGCGGCGACTTGCCCTCGGGCATGGGCGCGGTGGGCGAATTGCGCTACGCGTCGGAACTCGTCGCCTTCATCCGCGAGGAGACCGGCGACGCGTTCCACATCGAAGTGGCCGCGTATCCCGAGTACCACCCGCAGGCGCGTTCGCCGCGTCACGACCTCGAAGCGTTCGCGCAAAAGGTGAAAGCGGGCGCCAATTCGGCGATCACGCAGTACTTCTTCAACGCGGACGCGTATTTCCGCTTCGTCGACGACGCGAAGAAACTGGGCGTGGATATTCCCATCGTTCCCGGCATCATGCCGATCACGAACTACTCGCAGCTCATGCGCTTTTCGGAGATGTGCGGCGCCGAAGTGCCGCGCTGGGTCGCCAAGCGTCTGGAAAGCTTCGGCGACGATCGCGAGTCGATCCGCGCATTCGGGCTCGACGTGGTGACCGACCTGTGCCGCCGTCTCGTCGAGGCAGGCGTGCCGGGCATCCACTTCTACACGCTCAACGCGGCGCCGGCCACCAAGGCCATTTGCGAGCGGCTGGGGTTCTAGGGCCCGCACGCTCGACCCGCCAAACGGCAACAAACCGCGCGGTTCCCGGACTCCCGGGCCGCGCGGTTTTTTATTGAGACGCGATTGCGCGATTTGCATCAGCAAGGCTGCGCGTCCCGGCTGCGCGCGTCATTTCGGCGCGCTATGTTCCTGATCGGCAAGAGAAAAAGAGGGGTGAAGCTACGTTGCACCGCAGCATGCTGCAACCGCAACGCCTGTCAACCCGGCGTTTTCCACAAGCGACGGGACTTTTGGCTTGCTTGTGACTGCGGCACCTGCTGTGTAAGATCGCGCTACGCTGGCGCAAGCCGGCACTGAACTGGAGGAAACATGAAAGAAAACAAACTGTTGCGTGCTGCACGAATGACGTCTCTCGTGGCGCTCGCAGCGGCATCGATTGCTGGAGCCCCGCTCGCGCACGCCGCGCAAAGCATTCCGAACAAGACGCTCGTCTATTGCTCGGAAGGCAGCCCCGCTGGCTTCGACCCGGCCCAATACACGACCGGCACCGACTTCACCGCGAACACGTTCACCGTCTACAACCGCCTCGTCGAGTTCGAGCGCGGCGGCACCAAGGTCGAACCGGGTCTCGCAGAATCGTGGGACGTTTCGCCGGACGGCAAGACCTACACGTTCCATCTGCGTCATGGCGTGAAGTTCCAGACCACCTCGTTCTTCAAGCCCACGCGCGAATTCAATGCGGACGACGTCGTGTTCTCGTTCGACCGCATGCTCGACGCGAACAATGCGTTCCGCAAGGCGTACCCGGTGTCGTTCCCGTACTTCACCGACATGGGCCTCGACAAGCTGATCGCCAAGGTCGAAAAGGTCGACCCGTACACGGTCAAGTTCACGCTGAACGAGCCGAACGCGCCGTTCATCCAGAACATGGCGATGGAATTCGCCTCGATCCTCTCGGCTGAATACGCGGATCAACTGATGAAGGCCGGCAAGGCCGCCGACATCAACCAGTTCCCGGTCGGCACGGGTCCGTTCATCTTCAAGAGCTACACGAAGGACGCGACGATCCGCTACGACGGCAACCCCGACTACTGGAAGCCGGGCGCCGTGAAGCTCTCGAAGCTGATCTTCTCGATCACGCCGGACGCCAGCGTGCGCGTGCAGAAGATCAAGCGCGACGAATGCCAGGTGATGAGCTATCCGCGTCCCGCCGACATCGCGCCGCTGAAGGCCGAGCCGAACATCGCGATGCCGTCGCAGCCGGGTTTCAACCTGGGCTACCTGTCGTACAACGTCACGCACAAGCCGCTCGATAACGCGGACGTGCGCCACGCGCTCGACATGGCGATCAACAAGAAGGCGATCATCGACTCGGTGTACCAGGGCGCGGGCCAGCTCGCAACCAACCCGATGCCGCCGACGCAGTGGTCGTACTACAAGAACCTGCCGGCCAATTCGTACGACCCGGAAAAGGCCAAGGCGCTGCTCGCGAAGGCGGGTCAGGGCAACGGCTTCGAGATCACGCTGTGGGCCATGCCCGTGCAGCGCGCCTACAACCCGAACGCACGCTTGATGGCCGAAATGATCCAGGCCGACTGGGCGAAGATCGGCGTGAAGGCGAAGATCGTGACGTATGAGTGGGGCGAGTACATCAAGCGCGCTCACGCAGGCGAAGACGATTCGATGCTGATCGGCTGGACGGGCGACAACGGCGATCCGGACAACTGGCTCGGCACGCTGCTCGGCTGCGAAGCCGTGAACGGCAACAACTTCGGCAAGTGGTGCTACAAGCCGTTCGACGACCTGATCCAGAAGGGCCGTCAGACCTCGGACGTGGCGCAGCGCACAAAGTTCTACCAGGAAGCGCAGCAGATCTTCGCGAAGCAACTGCCGTTCTCGCCGATCGCTCACTCGACCGTCTATCAGCCGGTCAGCAAGAAGGTGACCGACATGCGCATCGAGCCGCTTGGCTACGCGCGCTTCGACGGCGTGGGCATGCAGTAAGGATAATCGGGTAAGACTTTCCGCTCGGTCCGCATATCAGCCAGGACCGGCGGAAAATGGTCCGGCGACCGGGGTCACGAGCCCCTGTCGCCGGTTGCGTTTCATTTCAAGCTTTTGGGGGAACACCACATGTTCCGCTTCGTATTGCGCCGCATCGGCATGGTCATACCCACGTTCATCGGGATCACCATCCTTGCGTTCGCACTCATCCACCTGATTCCGGGCGACCCCATCGAAGTGATGATGGGCGAGCGCGGCGTCGATCCGCAAATGCACGCCGAGGCGATGCACCGCCTGGGGCTCGACGAGCCTCTGCCGATGCAGTATGTGCACTACGTCTGGCACGCCGTGCACGGCAATCTCGGCACCTCGATCATCACCAACACGAGCGTGATGGGCGAGTTTCTCGCGCGCTTTCCCGCCACCGTCGAGCTGTCGATCTGCGCGCTCGTTTTCGCGCTCGTGATCGGCTTGCCCGCCGGCGTGTTCGCGGCGCTGCGGCGCGGTACTGCCGTCGATCACGGCGTCATGGGCACCGCGCTCACCGGCTACTCCATGCCGATCTTCTGGTGGGGGCTCATCCTCATCATGGTGTTCTCGTCGAAACTCGGCTGGACGCCGGTGTCCGGCCGCATCGCGGTGGAATTCGACATTCCGCACGTGACCGGCTTCATGCTGATCGATTCGCTGCTGCCCGGCACCGACGAAGGCGCGTTCAGGTCGGTGCTGAGCCACCTGATCCTGCCGGCCATCGTGCTCGGCACGATTCCGCTCGCCGTGGTCGCGCGCATGACGCGCTCGTCCATGCTCGAAGTGCTGCGCGAGGACTACATCCGCACCGCGCGCGCCAAAGGTCTTTCGCCCGTGCGCGTGATCGTCGTGCATGCGCTGCGCAACGCGCTCATTCCCGTGGTGACCGTGATCGGCCTGCAGGTCGGCACGCTGCTCGCGGGCGCGGTGCTTACCGAAACGCTATTTTCCTGGCCCGGCATCGGCAAATGGCTGATCGACGCGATCAGCCGGCGCGACTACCCGGTGGTGCAAGGCGGCATTCTCATGATCGCGACGCTCGTGATCGTCGTGAACCTGTTCGTCGATCTGCTGTACGGCGTGCTCAACCCGCGCATTCGACATACGAGGTAAGCGAGCCATGAAAATGCGAACCCCACAACACACCATTCAACACCAGGAGGCATGATGGCTGACATTCAGAACACCGTGCCTCGCGCCGTCACGCCGCCTTCGGGCCGCGCGCTCGTGCTGCGCGAATTCTGGGCGAACTTCTCGCGCAACAGGGGCGCCGTGGGCGCGGGCGTGATCGTGCTCGCGCTGATCGTCATCGCGATCTTCGCGCCGCTGATCGCGCCGCACAGCCCCATCGAGCAATACCGCGACTACGTGAAGATTCCGCCCGCCTGGCTCGACGGCGGCAACTGGAAGTTCATCCTCGGCACCGACGAAGCGGGCCGCGACATCCTCTCGCGTCTCATGTACGGCGCGCGGCTTTCGCTGTGGATCGGCTGCGTCTCGGTCGTGCTCGCGCTGGTTCCGGGCATCGTGCTCGGGCTCGTCGCCGCGTTCTTCGAGAAGTGGGCCGACACGCCGATCATGCGTCTCATGGACGTGCTGCTCGCGCTGCCTTCGCTGCTGCTCGCGGTGGCCGTGGTCGCGATCATCGGACCGGGTCTCACGAACACCATGCTCGCGATCGCGATCGTGGCGCTGCCCGGCTACGTGCGTCTCACGCGCGGTTCGGCTCTCGGCGAACTGCACAAGGAGTACGTGACCGCTTCGCGCGTGGCCGGTGCCGGCACGCTGCGCCTGATGTTCTCGCAGGTGCTGCCCAACTGTACGGCTCCGCTCATCGTGCAGGCGACACTCGGCTTTTCCTCGGCGATTCTCGACGCCGCCGCGCTCGGCTTCCTCGGCCTCGGCGTACAGCCGCCGCGTGCGGAGTGGGGCGCGATGCTCGCCTCGGCGCGCGACTACATCGACAGCGCATGGTGGATCGTCACGATGCCGGGTCTGTCCATCCTCATTTCGGTCCTCGCGATCAACCTGCTCGGCGACGGGCTGCGCGACGCGCTCGATCCCAAGCTCAAGCGGATGGCCTGACATGAAAACGACCCCCACACTCCCTTCGGTCGTTGCCCCCCGAGGGGGCGTCGGTCCTCTTGGGGCGGCCCGGCGAGGACTGACATGAACAACGAACTTTTGACCATCCGTAATCTGGCGGTGAACTTCAACGGCCTGCCCGCCGTCGACCGCGTCAATCTGTCGGTCGCGCCTGGCGAAGTGCTCGGCATCGTCGGCGAATCGGGCTCGGGCAAGAGCGTGACGATGATGGCGCTGATGGGCCTCATCGACGCCCCCGGCAAGGTGAGCGCGGATTCGATCACCTTCGACGGCCGCGATCTGCTAAACGCCACCGGCAAGGAGCGCCGCCGCATCGTCGGCAAGGACATCGCCATGGTGTTCCAGGACGCGCTCACGAGCCTGAACCCGAGCTACACCGTCGGCTATCAGATCAAGGAAGTGCTCAAGCTGCACGAAGGGCTGCGCGGCTCCGCGCTCAACGCGCGCGCGCTGGAGCTGCTCGACCAGGTCGGCATTCCCGACGCGAAGAACCGCATCGACAACTTCCCGCACCAGATGTCGGGCGGCATGAACCAGCGCGTGATGATCGCCATGGCCGTGGCCTGCAACCCGAAGCTGCTGATCGCCGACGAGCCCACCACGGCGCTCGACGTGACGATCCAGGCGCAGATCATGGAACTGCTCGTGCGTCTGCAGAAGGAGCGCGGCATGGCGCTCGTGCTGATTTCGCACGATCTGGCCGTGGTTTCGGAAGTCGCGCAACGCGTGGCCGTGATGTACGCGGGCGAGATCATCGAGACGAACCGCGTGCCGGATATCTTTTCGCGTCCGCATCATCCGTACACGGAAGCGCTGCTTGCCGCGATTCCCGAACACAACAAGGGGGCGATGCGGCTTGCCGCGCTGCCCGGCATGGTGCCCGGCCGTGACGACCGGCCGAGCGGCTGTCTGTTCGCGCCGCGCTGCAAGTATGTGGTGGATGACTGCATGAAGGCGCGGCCCGCGCTCGACGCGGTGACCGATGAAAGCGGCTATGCGCAAGTGCGCTGCATCAAGCCGCTGAACGCGGCGGTGACTCAATCCAGTGGAGGCGCGCGATGAACGCAGTCCAGCAACACGCGGCTCGTCAGGACCATCAGGACGACAAGGTTCTCGTCGCCGACGATCTCAAGAAGCACTACACCGTCAAGCGCGGCATGTTCGGCACGGGCACCGTGAAGGCGCTCAACGGCGTGTCGTTCTCGCTCACACGCGGGCGCACGCTCGCCGTGGTGGGCGAGTCCGGCTGCGGCAAATCGACGCTCGCGCGCCAGCTCACGATGATCGAGCCGCCCACCGCGGGCAAGCTGACCATCGACGGCGAGGACGTTGCGCACGCAAACGCCGCGAAGATCGCCGCGCTGCGCCGCCGCGTGCAGATGGTGTTCCAGAATCCGTTCGCCTCGCTCAATCCGCGCAAGACCGTGGAGCAGACGCTAGGCGAGCCGCTCGCCATCAACACGCGCCTCACGGCGAACGAGCGCGCGGACCGCATCGCGCACATGATGCGCATCGTCGGCCTGCGCCCCGAGCACGCCAAGCGCTATCCGCACATGTTCTCGGGCGGCCAGCGCCAGCGCGTGGCGATCGCGCGGGCCATGATTCTCGACCCGCAGATCGTCGTGGCCGACGAGCCGGTTTCCGCGCTCGACGTCTCGATCCAGGCGCAGATTCTCAATCTGTTCATGGACTTGCAGGAGCAGTTCCGCACGAGCTACGTGTTCATTTCGCACAACCTGGCCGTGGTCGAGCACATCGCCGACGACGTGATGGTGATGTACCTGGGCGGCGTGGCGGAACTGGGCGACAAGGACACGGTGATCTCGCGGCCGCGCCATCCGTACACGCGCTCGCTGCTTTCGGCCACGCCCGCGATCTTCGAAGCGGACCGCCGCGTGAAGATCAAGCTCGAGGGCGAATTGCCTTCGCCGCTCAACCCGCCGTCTGGTTGCACGTTCCATCAACGTTGTCCATACGCAGTCGAGCGGTGTCGTAAGGAAGTGCCTGTTCTTCGCGAAGTGGACGGCCGTCAGGTATCCTGCCATCGTGCAGAGGAGGTGGGGGAAGAGGATGGGCGGCCCATGCCGGCCTGAAGCGACGGCGGCGCGTCGTTTTATTGCTACGCGCCGCCAGTTGATGGGCGGCCGTCGTGCCGCCTTTTTCACTGGTTTTCCCACCGTTTTCTCCGCCGCTCTTTCAATCGTTCCGGCTGCCGCCGTTATCGTGGCGGCCGGGCTGGGTACGGCTGTTCGGGTGACATTCGGTGTGGCTTTTGGTGTGGCATTCGCGGTGGCGTTGCGTGCGGCGTTGAAGCAGGCGTCGAGCGCTGCGGCGCGCGCGGCGCTCACGCTGGTCCTGGCGATCGGCGTTCTCGCGGGCGCCTCGGGCCCGGTGTTCGCCGGCGGCGCCGTCGCCAACACGCCCGGTGTGCATCCGGCCGTGCCCATGCCGCCCGGCACCTCACGCGGCGCGAACGGCGGCATTCCCGGCTTTCACGCCGCGCCCGCCGTGCCGAGCTACGCATCGGGCACGACGGCTGGCGGCCCGGTGCGCACCCAGCCTGCGCGCATGCCGTTCTATGTCGCCACGCGCGGCAACCTCACGATCTATCTGCTCGGCACGCTCCATGTGGGCGACCCCGCCGACTACCCGCCCGCCCAGCCGTTTCGCCCGCAGATTCTCGCGGCGCTCGCCGCGTCGCCCATTCTCGCGCTCGAGCTGTCCCCCGACGATCTGCTGGTTTCCCAGGACGACGTCTCGAAATACGGGGTGTGCAAACGGCCCTGCCTGCCGGGCCTGTTGCCCGATCCGCTCTGGCAGAAACTCGAGGCGCGCATGCGCGGCAATCCCGAGGCGCTCGCCGAGATCCGCAAGATGCGGCCGTGGCTCGCCTCGCTGCTGGTGGAAACCTATGATTCGCTGAGCGCCGGCCTGCAGACCGAGTTCGGCACCGAGGCGCAGTTGCAGAACGTGTTCCTGCGCTGGAAGGGCCGCCGCATCGTCGGCCTGGAGACGCTCGGCGAGCAGATGCGCGCCTTTACGAATCTGAGCCTCGCGCAGCAGCGCGAGATGCTCGCCCAGGACCTCGCGCAGACGCCGGCGCAAAACGTGTCCGACGTGCAGACGCTGCTGCACCTGTGGCGCGTGGGCGACGCCGATGCGATCGCCGCATGGGAATCGGCGCGCACCGAAAAGCTCTCGCACGACGCGCGGGTGGCGGCGTCGGTCGACAATCGCATCGTCTACGAGCGCAACCGGCGTTTCGTTTGGCGCATGCAGCAGTACGTGGCGCCCAACAAGCCGCTCTTCGTCGCCGTCGGCGCGTTGCATCTGGGCGGACCTAAAGGCGTGCTCCAGCTGCTGCGCCAGCGTGGGTTCAACGTCGACCCGGGTTGAGCCAGGCCGGGCCTTTGCGCTCGCATCTTGTGCTCGCGCGCGGCCTGAATGCGGAAAAGCCGGCTTTCGCCGGCTCTTCTTGCGAGCGCATGCGTACGCGGGTCAAAACCCGAACACGTTCAGCAGCACGATATTCGCCGCGAGGATGCCGAGCGCCGTGGGCACCTGCACGCGTATCACCGCGTTCTTGTCGGGCAGTTCCAGCAGCGCGGCGGGCACCATGTTGAAGTTCGCGGCCATCGGCGTCATGAGCGTGCCGCAGTAGCCCGAGAACATGCCGATGGCGGCCATCATCGCCGGATTGACGTGGAACACGCCCACCAGCACCGGCACGCCCACGCCGCCCGTCATCACCGGAAACGCGGCGAAGCCGTTGCCCATGATGATCGTGAAGAGCGCCATGCCCACGCAATAGACCACCACGGCCACGAAGCGCACGTCCATGTTGATGTACGACGTCGTCACGTGCGCGACGGCCTTGCCGACGCCCGCGTCCGAGAACACGAGGCCGAGCATGCCGAGCATCTGCGGCAGGACGGCGGCCCACGAAAGCGCGTCGACGAGGCGGCGCGTTTCCTTCATCGACTGGCCGACGCTGTCGCGCGTGATGATGCAGGCAATCGCGAGCGCGATCACGCAGCCGATGCCGAAGCCGATCAGCGTGACGTTCTTCGGGTCGAAGAGCGGCTTGCCGCCGAAGACGAGATGGCTGGCCGCGAGCGTGAGCACGACGGTAATGACGGGAATGGTGAGCGCGGGCACGAAGAGCTTGTTGCCCAGTCGCTTCGCGCTGGCGATACGCGTTTCGAGCGCGAGCACCTTGGGCTTCGCGGCCGTCACGCCGCCGAGGCCGGCGATCAGCGCCATGGCGAGCACGAGCACGCCCACGACTTCGGCGGGCAGCAGATCGCCGACGAGAAAGATGAGCGCGTAGAGCAGCCAGAAGCCGCCTGCCGTGAAGCGGCGCGGATGCTCGCGGTCCATCACGATCATGCCGCCGACGATCAGCAGCACGACGCCGAGCAGCCAGAAGAGCCAGTTGAGGGTGAGCGTCATGCTTCGTCTCCTTGTGCGCGGTTTGCAGCCTTGGCGTCGCTCGCGTTGCGCATGGCGCCCAGTTCGCGTTCGAGCTTGCGGTCGAGCAGCCAGAGCCGGAAGCCGTGAATCAGGAACGCGCAGATCGCCGTCGGAATGCCCCAGAACGCCACGTGGATCGGCTCGACCGAAACGCCCGCTTCCTTGAGCAGCGTGACCATCAGCACGATCGCGCCGAACGCGACGAAGATGTCCTCGCCAAAGAAGAGGCCCACGTTGTCGGTCGCGGCCGAGTAGGCGCGCAGCTTGTAGCGCACGGCGTCGGAGAGCTTGCCGAAGCGGTTTTCGGTGGCGCCTTCGGCCATCGGCGCGATGAGCGGGCGCACCATCTGCGGATGGCCGCCGAGGCCCGTCAAGCCGACCGCGGCGGTCAGCTCGCGCACGAGCAGATAGACAATGAGCAGACGCCCGGCGGTGGCCGCCTTGATGCTGCCGATCCAGATCTGTGCGCGCTCACGCAGGCCGTGGCGCTCGAGCAGCCCGATCACGGCGAGCGGCAACAGGATGATGAGGGGAATGTTGCGGGTCTTGATGAAGCCGGTGCCGATGGCGGCGAGAATCTTCGCGACCGGAAAACCCCCGGCGAAACCGGTGACGACGGCCGCCGCGGCGACGATCAGCATCGGATTGAAGCGTAGCAAGAAGCCGGCGATGATGACGGCCACGCCGATCAGCGGCCATAAGTTGACGGTGCTCTGCATGTAGATCTCCAAACGTATTGGCTTGTCGTTGATTGCCGCGGATAGCGGCGTTGACTTCACGGCTCTGACGGCCGTTCGCACAACTACGAACCTGCTCGGTACAACTACGCCTGGCAAGCTTGCGCTGCCGGGGGTTTGCCTTGTGAAAACCTTCGGTGATACGTCTCTAGCGGCGCGCGGCGCATGCCGCGCGCTTTGCTGCGTTCGAACGCGCGTGGGTCAAACTTCGCCGGCCCCCGCCGCGCGCACGCCGATGCCTGCGTCGTCCAGCGCCGTGCGGATGCGCCGCGCGAACGCGAGCGCGTGCGGGCCGTCGCCGTGCAGGCAAATGGTCTGCGCGTTCAGCGGCACCCAGGCGCCGTTCACGGCCTGCACGCGCTGCTCGCGGATCATCGCGAGCGTGCGCGCGAGCACCGTGTCTTCGTCGTCGAGCAACGCGCCCGGCTCGCTGCGCGGCACGAGCGAGCCGTCCGCGCGATAGCCGCGGTCGGCGAACACTTCCTCGATCGCGACGAGCCCCGCCTCGCGCGCCGCCGTCACGAGGCCGCTGCCCGCGAGCGCGAACACCGTCACGGACGGATCGAAGTCGTGCACGGCCGAGACGATGGCCTCCGCGATCTGCGGGTCACGCGCGGCCTGGTTGTAGAGCGCGCCGTGCGGCTTCACGTGGGCGATGCGGCCGCCTTCGGCCTGGGCGATGGCGGAGAGGGCGCCGAGCTGATACAGCACGCCCGCGTAGATTTCCTCGGGCGGCAGGTTCATCTCCTTGCGGCCGAAGTTCTCGGGGTCGTTGAAGCTCGGATGCGCGCCGATCGACACGCCTTTCTCCACGGCCCAGCGCACGCATTCGCGCATGGCGTTGGCGCCGCCCGCGTGCCAGCCGCACGCGATGTTGGCGGAGCTCACGAGGTCGAGCAGCGCCTCGTCGGAGCCGCAGCCTTCGCCGAGATCGGCGTTCAGATCGATGGTGGTCATGATGGGTTCCTCTTACTGCCTGTCTTACCGATGGTGCTTGAAAATCACGCGCTCGCGGCCGCGTTCGCGCGGCGGTTCGCAAGGCGTTCGTCGTGCATGGCGATCGCGGTGTCGATCTGCCGCAAATACGCCCGTTCCTCTTCCAGCGCCGCGCGCGCGGCGGCCGGCGTCGCTTCCACGAAACGCACGCCACCGGTGAGCCGCACCTGGGCGAGCTTCCACCAGTCGGCGCGAATCACGGAGCCGATCTTCGGGTAGCCGCCCGTGGTCTGCGCGTCGGCCATCAGCACGATGGGCTGGCCGCTCGGCGGCACCTGGATCGTGCCGGGCAGCACAGCGTGCGACAGCAGATCCACGCCGTTCGCGCGCACGAGCGGCGTGCCCGTGAGCCGAAAGCCCATGCGATTGCTGTTGGGCGTGATCTGCCATTCGTCGGACCAGAGCGCGCGCTGCGCCTCGGGTGTGAAGCTGTCGTACTCGGGGCCGCGCAGCACGCGCACGGGCACGGCCCACGCCATGCCGTCCGGATGGCGTCCGCGCCGGTGATGCGGCTCGTCCGCGAGCGCGAAGTTGCACCACACGGGCGCCTTCACGCCGAAGGCCGGCGCGCCCGGGTCGAGCGCGGCGCGCTCGCGACCCGGGGCGAACGAGGCGCCCGTGGCGAGACGGTCGCCGTCCTTGAGCGCGCGACCTGCGAGGCCGCCGAAGCCCGCCGCGAGGTCGGTGCTGCGCGAGCCGAGCATGGGCAGCACGTCGACGCCGCCGGCCACGCACACATAGGCGCGCATGCCGCGCTTCGCGCCGTTCAGCACGAGTTCTTCGCCGGCGGCCACGGGCAGGCTCCACCACGACCAGACCGGGCGCCCGCCGAGCGTCGCGCCGAAGTCGGTGCCGGTAATGGCGACGCGGGTGGCGCGCGCGAAGCGCAGCGCGACGGGGCCGAAGGTGATTTCCACGCCGGCGGCGTCGGGCCGGTTGCCGACGAGACGGTTGCCCACCTCGAGTGCGAGCGTATCGAGCGCGCCGCCGGTGGCGACGCCCAGATGCCGGTAGCCGGGGCGGCCGAGATCCTGGACCGTGGTGAGCAGGCCCGCGCGCAATACTTCGATCATGCGTGGAGCTCCGCGATGGTGAAACGCACGCGGTCGCCTGGCATGAGCAGCGAAGGCGGATTGCGCGAAGGGTCGAACAACTTCGCGGCGGTGCGGCCGATCAGTTGCCAGCCGCCTGGCGAGGCGGCCGGATAAATGCCCGTCTGCTCTCCGCCGATGCCCACCGATCCGGCGGGGACGGCCAGGCGCGGCTCGCGGCGGCGCGGCGTGTGCAGCGCGGGTTCGAGACCGCCGAGATAGGCGAAACCGGGCTGAAAGCCGAGGAAGAACACCGTGTAGACGCCCGCGGCATGGCGCGCGGCGACGTCGGCGGCGGCGAGCGCGCAATGCTGCGCGACCGCTTCGAGATCGGGGCCGTCTTCGCCGCCGTAGACCACGGGTATCTCGACTTCACGGCCTGCCGCGCTCGCGTCTTCGGCCTCGCGCCATGCGTCGCGCAGCGCGAGCGCGAGCGCCGCGGCGTCGGCCGAGAGCGGATCGAAGGTGATCGTCAGGTTGTTCATGCCGGGCACCACTTCGCGCACCGGCGCCCAGCCGCGCGCGAGCGCGGCGACGGCCCAGACGCGGCGCTGGACCTCGAGCGTGGCGGGCGGCGGCGCTTCGCAGACGAGCGCTTCGTCACCGAGAGGAAAAATGCGAGGGTCAGAATTCGGCATGTTGGATCGATCAAGGGACGGTTCGACCGGTCGGAAATAAGCGCACGAAAGATGCACAGGCGGTGCCGGTGCCATTCCTTCCTAGCGTACATTGTCGATAAATTATCTACAAATTATCAATAAGCGTTTTCGCCAGGCGCACGGCAATCGCGCTGCAATTACACTCACGCCACGCCGCTTTGCCTTTTCGAACACCGACTACCGGGTTATCTGCCATGTCGCGCCAGCCGACCAAGATCGTTTCGTCCGAACATCTCGTCTCCGAGTCGAGCGCCGAGCTTTCCGAATTCGAGTACGCGCTCATCATGGCGAGCAATGCGTTCAACCGCTGGATGGTGCGCTGCATGTCGGCGGCGGGCGTGAAGGACATGACGCCGATCGAGGTGTCGCTGCTCCATCACGTCGGCCATCGCGAGCGGCGCAAGAAGCTCGCGGATATCTGCTTCGTGCTCAACATCGAGGACACGCACGTGGCCACGTATGCGTTGAAGAAGCTCGTCTCAAGAGGGTATGTAAAAAGCGAAAAGACCGGCAAGGAAGTCTTCTTTTCGGTCACGCCGGAAGGCCAGGCGCTGTGCCTGCGCTATCGCGACGTGCGCGAGAGCTGCCTCATCGCGACGCTCAAGGAAAGCGGCCTCACGAATCAGCAGATCGGCGATGCCGCGCAACTCATGCGCAATGCGTCGGGGCTCTATGACACGGCCGCGCGCGCGGCGGCTTCGCTCTGAGCGATCAAGGCGCGTTCAGCGTTCAACGTTCACGTGAACGTTGGCAAAGGTGCGTGGCGGCTTCCGTCACCACGGCGTCGAGCGGCAGGTCGTGCGCCTCGCGCGCAAGCACGCCGTCGTCGATGCGGCATGCTTCATACGCAATGCCAACCGTGACGGGCAACGCAATGCCCGGCCAGGCGGCCAGCGTGCGGTCGTAGTAGCCGCCGCCGTAACCGAGGCGATAGCCGTCGCGATCGAAACCCACGCAGGGCACGAAAAGAAGATCAGGCACGATCACTTCCTGCGATTGCGGCTCGAGGATCCCGTGATGGCCTTCGCACATCGGAGCATCGGGCGTCCAGGCGTGAAAGACGAGTGGCGTATGGCGCTCGGGAATGGCGGGGAGGGCGGCGCGGCGTGACGCATCGGCGGCGAGCCAGGCGGTGATCCAGGCGCGCGCATCGAACTCGCCGCGCAAGGGCCAGTAGAACCCGATCGAACGCGGCGAAAATTGCGCGACGAGCGCATCGAGACGAGCCGCGAGTGCCGCACCGATTGCCACGTCGGAAGCCGCCTCAATTCGCCGAGGAAGCAGCCTTGCACGCCAGTCCTTTTTGGATTCCGTGTGAGGGTTGCGTGCTATGCTTGGGTTCACCTCGCGCTCCAGAAATAACGATGTCCAAACGCCTTGTCCGAGTATATCGCGTGGTCGGTCTCGCACTGACTGCCGCGGCACTCGTAGCATGCAGCACGGCGGACGCCGTGCGCCCCGTCGCACTGCCCATAGGCGCAGTCCTTTCCAACGACGATCAGACTTTCATCCAGCTTCGCGAAGCCGCGCGCAACAACGATCCCGCGCGCGCCGCGCAACTCGCTGCGATGATTCCCGACTACCCGGCGCCGTCGTACCTCGAATACTTCCAGCTCAAGCCGCAGCTGTTCGATTCGCAGGGCCACGCGCGCATCGACGCGCCCGACGCGCCGGTGCTGTCGTTCCTGCAGCGCTACGACGGTCAGGCGATCGCCGACCGCATGCGCAACGACTATCTGACCGTGCTCGGCGCGCGCCACGACTGGACGAATTTCGACCAGCAATATTCGCGCTTCGTGCTCAACGACGACACGCAGGTGAAGTGCTACGCGCTGGAGTCGCGCGCGGCGCGCGGCGAGAACGTCGCGAACGACGCGCGTGCGCTGCTCACCGAGCCGCGCTATTACGGCGACGGCTGCGTCGATCTCATCACCGCGCTTGCCATCAAAGGCCAGTTCTCGAGCGACGACGTGTGGCAGCAGATCCGCCTCGCCTACGAGCAGAACCAGACCTCGACCGGCGCGAAGCTGCTCGACGGCCTTTCGCAGCGCCCCGACCCGACCGCGTTCAGCCAGGCCGTGAGCACGCCGCCGCTCACGCTCGCGCAAGGCGTCACCGCCGACCCGCAATCGCACCAGCTCGCGCTGCTCGCCGTCACCGTGATGGCGGCCAACGATCCGGCCATGGCAGCGGCCACCTTCGCCACTGTCGCACCGCAGCTCAGTTCGCCGGAGCGCGCGACAGGCTGGGGCACGATCGGCTATCAAGGGGCGTTGAAGCGCCTGCCCGCTTCGCTCGGCTGGTACCGCCTCTCGGCCAATGCGCCTCTCTCGAACCCGGCTTACGAATGGCGTACGCGCGCCGCGCTGCTGGGCGGCGACTGGACCATGGTGCGCTGGTCGATCGAACAGATGCCGGCCGCGCTGCGCGCGCAGCCGTCGTGGGTGTACTGGCACGCACGCGCGCTCAAACAGGCCGGCGAAACGGGCGCAGCGAACCAGGAATTCGCGTCGATTTCGCAGGGCTATCACTTCTACGGCCAGCTCGCCACCGAAGAACTCGGCCAGAAGATCACCATCCCGCCGAAGACCACGGTGAGCGACGCCGAAATCGCCCAGGCTGCGCAAACGCCGGGCTTCGCGCTCGCGCAGCGCTTCTATGCGCTGAATCTGCGGCTCGAAGGCAATCGCGAATGGAACTGGCCGCTGCGCGGCATGAGCGACCGGCAGCTGCTCGCCGTCGCCGAATACGCGAAACGCATCCAGTTGCTCGACCGCACTGTCAACACGGCCGACCGCACGCAAACGGAGCACGACTTCTCGCTGCGCTATCTCGCGCCGTTCCGCGACGTCGTGGAGCGCGACGCGCAAACGAGCGGCCTCGACGTCGAATGGGCCTACGGCCTGATTCGCCAGGAATCGCGTTTCATTCTCAATGCGAAATCGGGCGTGGGGGCGAGCGGCCTCATGCAGATCATGCCGGCCACGGCGCAGATGGTGGCGAAGAAGATCGGCCTCGGGCCCCTGTCGCGCGACCAGCTCAACGATCTCGACACCAATATCCTGCTCGGAACGAATTATTTGTCGATGATCTACAATCAGTTCGACGGCTCCGCCGTGCTCGCCACCGCGGGCTACAACGCCGGGCCGGGCCGCCCGCGCGCATGGCGCCAGACTTTGCAGGGCGGCGTCGAGGGCGCCATCTTCGCGGAAACCATTCCGTTCCAGGAAACCCGCGATTACGTGAAAAACGTGTTGTCGAACACGGTCTACTATGCGGCGCTGTTCGAGGGCCGTCCGCAATCGCTGAAGGCGCGTCTCGGCTATATCTCGCCGTAAGCGCCGGGCCGTTGGACCGCGCCGCTTCCCTTCATACGGAAACGCGCACGGCAGACGGCACGCTGCGTGCTCCGTCTTCTGACTGGCGCGCCGCGGGACGAACCGGACCTCGTACGCGGCGGCGCCGCCTGCCCGAGGAGGTCGAAGATGCGACATCAAGCCATTGCGGTCATCGGCGGTTCGGGATTCATCGGCAGCCATCTCGTCAACGCGCTCGTCGAGGCGGGCAAGGACGTGCGCGTCGCCACCCGACGCCGCTACAACGCCCGCCATCTCACCCTGCTGCCCGTCGACGTGATCGAGGCCGATGTGTCCGATCCGGTCGCGCTCGCGGCGTTCGTCGAAAATGCGGACGCAGTCATCAATCTTGTCGGCACGCTCAACGGCGGGCGCGGCGATCCCTACGGCCCGGGCTTCGCGAAGCTGCACGTCGACTTGCCCACGAAGATCGTCGCCGCCTGCGAGGGCAAGGGCGTCCATCGCCTGATCCACGTGAGCGCCCTCGGCGCCGACCCGCGCGGGCCGAGCATGTACCTGCGCTCCAAGGGCGACGGCGAGAAAGCCGTGCACGCGGCCCCGGCGCTCGCTACGACCATCTTCCGGCCTTCCGTCGTGTTCGGTCCCGAGGACACCTTCCTCAACCGTTTCGCGCTCCTGCAGCGGCTCTTCCCGATGATTCCGCTCGCTATGCCCGACGCGAAGTTCCAGCCGGTGTTCGTGGGCGATGTGTCGAAGGCGATCGTCAACGTGCTCGATCTCGATGCCGCGAGCGGGCACACTTACGAACTCGGCGGCCCGACGGTCTACACGCTCGAACAGTTGCTGCAGTATTGCGGCGAAGTGGTGGGTCGGCACGCGCGCATCGTGCGGCTGCCCGACGCGTTCGGCCGCCTGCAGGCGCTCTCGTTCGAAATGGCGCCGGGCGTGCCGGTGCTCACGCGCGATAATCTCGATTCGATGAAGGTGGACAGCGTGCTGACCGGGCCGCTCGCCCCCGAGCTCGATATCGAGCCCGCGAGCATCGAGACGATCGCGCCGCTCTATCTCGCCGACGCCTCGCTGCGTTCGCGGCTGAACATCTTTCGCGCCAGTGCCGGCCGATAGCCCAACGCGGACTCTCAGCCGGCGCTTATTCAACTCACAACGGTCATTGGAACAATGAAGCTCGTAATCGGAGACAAGAACTATTCGTCGTGGTCGATGCGTCCGTGGGTGCTGCTCAAGCACTTCGGCATTGCGTTCGAGGAGGTGTTGATCGAGCTCGACGAGCCGGCCACCCGGTCGTCGATCCTCGCGTTCTCGGCCTCGGGCAAGGTGCCGTGCCTCGTTGGCGACGACGGCTTTGCCGTGTGGGATTCGCTCGCGATTGCCGAGACGCTCGCCGAGCGCTTCCCGCAGCACGCGCTGTGGCCGCGCGACGCGAACGCGCGCGCCCGCGCGCGCAGTGTGAGCGCGGAGATGCATTCGGGCTTCGGCGAAGTGCGCAACCACATGCCGATGAACATCCGCAAGGTGAAGCCGGGCGCCGGCGCGACGCCGGGTGCGCTCGCCGACGTCGCGCGCATCGACGCGCTCTGGCGCGAGTGTCTCGCCGCGAGCGGCGGGCCGTTCCTGTTCGGCGAGTTCAGCATTGCCGACGCGATGTACGCGCCGGTCGTCATGCGCTTCAACAGCTACCAGCCGAAGCTCTCGCCCGAAGCGGCGGCGTACGCGCAGCGCGTGAGCGCACTGCCCGCGGTGACCGAGTGGGTCGAGGCGGCGCGCCGCGAAACGCATATCGTCCAGGACGACGAGCGCGACGACGAATGAAGATCTATGTCGTAGGCGGCGCGATCCGCGACGAGATGCTCGGGCTGCCCGTGCGCGACCGCGACTATGTCGTGGTGGGCGCGACGCCCGAGCAGATGGCCGCGCAGGGCTATCGTCCGGTGGGCAAGGACTTCCCGGTCTTTCTGCATCCCGAAACGCACGCGGAGTACGCGCTTGCGCGCACCGAGCGCAAGACGGCGGCCGGCTATCACGGCTTCCAGTTTTTCTACGCGCCTGACGTGACACTCGAGGAAGATCTCGCGCGGCGCGACCTCACCATCAACGCGATGGCGCGCGAAGTGCAGCCGGGGGGCGTGCTCACGGGGGAAGTCGTCGATCCGTTCGGCGGCGCGCGCGATCTCGAGGCGCGCGTGTTCCGCCACGTGAGCGACGCGTTTCTCGAAGACCCCGTGCGCATTCTTCGCATCGCGCGCTTCGCCGCGCGATTCGCCGATTTCACCGTCGCGCCCGAAACGCTCGAACTCATGCGCGAGATGGTCGCATCAGGCGAAGTCGATTCACTCGTGCCCGAGCGCGTGTGGCAGGAAATCGCCCGCGGTCTCATGGAAGCGAAGCCGTCGCGCATGTTCGAGGTGCTGCGCGATTGCGGCGCGCTCGCGCGCGTGCTGCCCGAGGTCGACGCGCTGTGGGGCGTACCGCAGCGCGCCGACTATCACCCGGAGATCGACACCGGCGTGCACGTGATGATGGTGATCGACCATGCGGCCGCGCAGGGCTACACGCTGCCGGTGCGCTTCGCGGCGCTCACGCACGATCTCGGCAAGGGCACGACGCCCGAGGACGTGCTGCCGCGTCACATCGGCCACGAAGGGCGCAGCGTCGATCTGCTCAAACCGCTGTGCGACCGTCTGCGCGTGCCCAACGACTGCCGCGAGCTGGCGGTGCTGGTCGCGCGCGAGCACGGCAACGTGCATCGCGTGATGGAGATGGGCGCGGCGGCGCTCGTGCGCATGCTCGAACGTTGCGACGCGCTGCGCAAACCCGCGCGTTTCGCCGAGGCGTTGCAGGCCTGCGAGGCCGATTTGCGCGGGCGGCTGAACTGGGAGAACGCGCCTTATCCGCAGGCGGAGCGCCTGCGGATCGCGCTCGTGGCTGCGCGCGGCGTCGATGCGGGGGCGATTGCGCGCTCGATCGAACGCGGCGGCGCCGAGAAGATCAAGGAAGCGGTGCACGAGGCGCGCGTGGCGGCGGTGGAAGGCGCGCTCGCAGCGGCTTGACCGGTCGAGCGCGCGTTCAGAGCACGCGCACGAGAAACGAAAGCGCCATCGAAAGCACGAGTGTCGACATGAACGGCAGCGGATATTCGCGGCCGAAAATGCGCAGCGTGATGTCGCCCGGCAGCCGCCCGATGCCGAGCTTTCTGAGCCAGGGCTGGGCGCTCGAGAGAATCGCCACGGCGATGAAGGTGGTGAGAAACCAGCGGATCATGGTCGCGTGGCGTGAGCGTCAGAGTGTGTGGCTGCGGTCGCCGCGCGCAAACGCCGCGATGGTCTCGTCGATGCCGCGCGAAAACGCGATCACCTTGAACAGCTCGCCCATCTCGCTTTCCGATACGAGTTTCTGCACCGCGTTCGCGGCGGGCAGAAAGCGCTGCGCGTCGTGCGGATCGATCTCGCTCAGCACGTCGGTAATGCCCGCGTTCATCAGAAAGCGCGCCTGTGTGGTATAGCCGAGCAGGTCCGCGCCCGCTTCGACGCCCGCTTCGGCAATGCCCGTGAATTCCACGTGCGCGGTGATGTCCTGCAAACCGGGATAGAGGAACGGGTCGCCGTGAGCGCGGTGCCGGTAGTGGCACATCAGCGTGCCTTGCGCGCGCTGCGCATGATAGTACTCGTGGCGCGGAAAGCCATAGTCGATGAAGAAAGCCGCGCCGCGCTGGAGCATCGCGCAAACCGTGCGCGTGAAGGCGAGTGCGGCTTCGTGCGTTTCGGTCACGTAGTCTTCGCTGCCTTCCACGCCTGCGAGCGCGCTCTCGGGCCAGTTGGCATCGCGCCCGGAGTTCGCCGGCTGATCGGAAAAGACGAAGGCGCCTTCTGCGTTTGCGCTCACGCCGCGCTCGTGCCAGACGGCGTCCTTGCGCGAGAAGAGGCGCACCGGCATGGCGTCGAGCACCTCGTTGCCGATCACCACGCCTTCGAACTGCGCGGGCAGCGCATCGAGCCACGTCACGCGACTCAGCAGTGCCGGCGCGAGCTGCACGATGGTCTTGCGCTGGCGCTCGCGCAACTCGCCCGACAGATCGACGATGGCGTAGGAGTCGAACGCCACGCCTGCTGCGTCGAGTGCGAGCATCAGACCCGCCGCGAGGCGGCCCGTGCCCGCACCGAATTCCATCAGACGGTGCGTGCCGCTGGCGGCGAGCGCTTCGCCCACGGCGCGCGCGAGCGTCGCGGCAAAGAGCGGCGAAAGCTCGGGCGCGGTCACGAAGTCGCTGCCGTCGTCGGCAAAGAGGCCGAATTTGCGTGCGCCGCCGCCGTAGTAGCCGAGTCCCGGCGCATAGAGTGCGCGCTCCATGTAGCGGTCGAACGGGAGCCACCCGCCCGCCGCGGCGATCTCGGCGCGCAACGTGGCCGCGAGCGCCTCGGACTGTGCGAGCGCGATCGGCTCGGGAACAGGTAAACTATCGGGTTCGTGAGCTTTCGGATTCATCCCGGCATTGTAAATGAGCGCAACTCCCGGCATCCGCCCGGCTGACGCCGACATGAGTGCATCCGACAACGGATCGCGCCCCGATTTTGGCGTAGCGGCGCCCGTCGTGCTGGTCACGGGCGGAGCACGCCGTATTGGCCGCGAGTTCTCGCTCGGCTTTGCGCAGCGCGGCTGGGACGTCGCGGTCCACTACGGCGAGTCGCGCGAGGCCGCCGAGGAAGTCGTCGCGCAGATCGCGGCGCTGGGCCGCCGGGCTGTGGCGCTGCACG
Organism: Paraburkholderia sp. BR10936; assembly: GCF_040965735.1. Lineage (NCBI taxonomy): Bacteria > Pseudomonadati > Pseudomonadota > Betaproteobacteria > Burkholderiales > Burkholderiaceae > Paraburkholderia > Paraburkholderia sp. BR10936. Next base: position 34,081 of record NZ_JBFRCM010000003.1, on the reverse strand, counting down.
CCGACCTCGGCGACGAAGCCCAGGTGGCGCGGCTCGTGCCGGATTGTGTCGCGGCGCTCGGTCGTCCGGCGTGCGTGCTCAACAATGCCTCGCGCTTCGACGAGGACACCGCGCAGGATGTGGGCTACGCGAAGCTGCTGCAGCTGATGGCGATCAACGTGGGCGCGCCGCTCGTGCTCTCGCGCATGCTGTACGAGGCAACGCCCGAAGCGGCGGCGGACGACGAGACGCTGCGCCCGTGTGTGATCAACGTGCTCGACCAGAAGCTGTACAACATGAATCCCGACTATCTGTCGTACACGCTGACGAAGGCCGCGCTGCAGAACGCCACCGTCGCGCTTGCCCAGGCGCTCGCGCCAAAGGTGAGGGTGGTCGGGCTCGCGCCCGGCCTGACGCTGCAGTCGGGCGACCAGACGCCGGCGAGCTTCGCCGCCGCGCACCAGGTTACGCCGCTCAAGCGCGCGTCGCGGCCCGCCGATCTCGTGGAAGCGGCGCTGTATCTGGCGCGGGCGACCGGCGTGACCGGCACGACGCTCGTCGTGGACGGCGGCCAGCATCTCCTGCCGCTGCCCCGCGACGTGATGTTTTTGACGGGCGGCTGACGCCCGAACGTGGATTGCATCTAGTTTTGCAACTAAATGCATAGCCCGCTGCGCGCAGAACGGCGAGCCAGCGGTGCTGACGAAGACAAAGGAATGCAAGCCGCCGCGCACGAGCGGTTTTGCAGACCGGCTGAACGACCCGCCGGGCGCGCCGCGCCGGCATACGTGCGAGAGAACGCACGCTTTTATCGACTGGAACCCGTATGTCCACCGTTTTGCTTCACCCCCGGCTCGCCGATTGCCGCCGGCTCTTCCTGCGCGACTACGAAGTGCACATCAACATCGGCGTGCATGAGTTCGAGAAGCGCGGCGAACAGCGCGTCATCATCAATGTCGACCTGTTCGTGCCGCTTGCTTCGACCACGCCGCAAGAGGACAAACTGCGCGAAGTCGTCGACTACGACTTCATGCGCTCGACCGTCGCCGAACGCGTGGGCAAAGGCCATATCCATCTGCAGGAGACGCTCTGCGACGATCTCGCCGCGGCGCTGCTTTCGCACGAACTCGTGCGCGCGGTGCGCGTTTCGACCGAGAAGCCCGACGTTTATCCGGACTGCGACGCGGTGGGCGTCGAGGTCTTTCGCATCAAAGAGGACTGATTCATGAACGCCCCCGAAACGCTACCCGTTGGCGAGGACGCCGCGACCGAAGAGACGGGCCGCCAGGTGCTCACGCGCCGCGAGCAGAAGGAAGCCTACGAGAACAACAAGCTGTTCAAGCGCATCGTGCGTCAGGTCGGCCAGGCGATCGGCGACTACAAGATGATCGAGAACGGCGACAAGGTCATGGTTTGCCTGTCGGGCGGCAAGGACAGTTACGCGATGCTCGACGTGCTGCTGCGCCTGCGCGAGCGCGCGCCGATCGACTTCGACATCGTGGCCGTGAACCTCGACCAGAAGCAACCGGGCTTTCCGGAGCACGTGCTGCCCGAATATCTCGACCGCGTGGGCGTGCCGTATCACATCGAGAACCAGGACACGTACAGCATCGTCAAGCGCCTCGTACCCGAGGGCAAGACGACCTGCTCGCTGTGCTCGCGCCTGCGCCGGGGCATTCTGTACCGCGTGGCGGGCGAACTGGGCGCGACCAAGATCGCGCTGGGCCATCATCGCGACGACATTCTCCAGACGCTGCTGCTGAACCTGTTCTACGGCGGCAAGCTCAAGGGCATGCCGCCCAAGCTGCAGTCGGACGACGGCAAGAACGTCGTGATCCGGCCGCTTGCCTACGTGAAGGAAACCGATCTCGAGAAGTACGCGGTGCTGCGCGAATTCCCGATCATTCCATGCAACCTGTGCGGCAGTCAGCCGAACCTGAAGCGCGCGGAGATGAAGGCGCTGATCCGCGAGTGGGACAAGCGCTTCCCGGGCCGCGTGGAGAACATGTTCAACGCGCTAGGCAACGTCGTGCCTTCGCACCTCATGGACGCGAACCTGTTCAACTTCGCGGACCTGCGCGCGACGGGCGTGGCCGATCCGGCCGGCGACATCGCGTTCGACGAAGAGCCGTGCTCGACCGACCCGGCGCCCACGGAAGGCACGGCGATCAAGTTCACGCCGTTCGACGATCTTTGAGCCTTACCTCAGATCGTCTCTGTGGTTCTGAAACGCTCCGACCCCGCATCGGAGCGTTTTTACTTCCGCCTGTCGATCCGAAGAAAAGCAGTTGTAAAACAATGTTTTTCGGGGCACGAGAGCCCGGCCGGCCGGCGTGTCGGGGATATCCCGCATGCTAAAATCGGCCGCTTCATCCTCATTCAGTCACTGATGCAATGAACATCGTGATCCTCGCGGCAGGCATGGGCAAACGCATGCACTCCGCGCTGCCGAAAGTGCTCCATCCGCTCGCCGGCAAGCCGCTCCTCTCGCACGTCATCGATACTGCCCGCACGCTGTCGCCCACTCGCCTCGTCGTCGTGGTCGGCCATGGCGGCGAAGCCGTGCGCGAAGCCGTCGGCGCGCCCGACGTCCAGTTCGCGCTGCAGGCGCAGCAGCTCGGCACGGGGCACGCGCTCGCGCAGGCGCTGTCGCTGCTCGACGCGAACGTGCCCACGCTCGTGCTCTACGGCGACGTGCCGCTCACGCGCGCTTCCACGCTCAAGCGTCTCGTCGACACCGCTGGCGAGAACGGCTACGGCATCCTCACCGTCACGCTCGACGACCCGACCGGTTACGGCCGCATCGTGCGCGACGCGGCGGGCAAGGTCGAGCGCATCGTCGAGCAGAAGGACGCGAACGAAGCGCAGCGCAAGATCGCCGAGATCAACACGGGCATCGTCGTGACGCCCACCGCGCCGCTCGCGGGCTGGCTGGCCGCGCTGAAGAACGACAACGCGCAGGGCGAGTACTACCTCACCGACGTGGTGGAAGCCGCGATCGCCGCCGGTCATCCGGCCGTGACCGCGCAGCCCGACGCAGAATGGGAAACGCTCGGCGTGAACAGCAAGCAGCAGCTCGCCGAACTCGAGCGCGTGCATCAGCGCAACGTGGCCGAAGCGCTGCTCGTCGCGGGCGTGACGCTCGCGGACCCCGCGCGCATCGACGTGCGCGGCTCGCTTCGCTGCGGGCGCGACGTGTTCATCGACGTGAACTGCGTATTCGAAGGCGAGGTGACGCTGGCGGACAACGTGAGCGTGGGCCCGAACTGCGTGATTCGCAGCGCGTCGATCGGCGCGGGCACGCGCGTGGACGCCTACACGCATATCGAAAACGCGGCTGTCGGCGCGAACGCGGTGCTCGGGCCGTATGCGCGTCTGCGTCCCGGCGCGAAGCTCGCCGATGAAGTTCACGTGGGCAACTTCGTCGAGGTGAAGAACGCGAACATCGGCGTGGGCTCGAAGGCGAATCACCTGAGCTACGTGGGCGACGCCGATGTCGGCGCGGGCGTGAACATCGGCGCGGGCACCATCACCTGCAATTACGACGGCGCGAACAAGCACCGCACGATCATCGAGGACAACGTGTTCGTGGGTTCGGATACGCAGCTCGTCGCGCCCGTGCGCGTGGGCCGCGGCGTGACCATCGCGGCGGGCACGACGGTGTGGAAGGACGTGCCGGAAGCCACGCTCGTGCTCAACGAAAAAACGCAGATCGCGAAAACCGGCTACGTTCGGCCGGTGAAGAAAAAGAACTGAACGGTTGAATTGCGGGCACCGCCTGTCGCACGACAAGCGCGCGGCGCCCACGCCTCTCATTGCAAAGGATCGAATCCATGTGCGGCATCGTCGGCGCGGTTGCGCTTCGTAACATCGTTCCCGTCCTGATCGAAGGACTGCGGCGGCTCGAATATCGCGGCTACGACTCGTGCGGCGTGGCCGTCGTGACGGCCGACGGCCCGCAGCGCGTGCGCAGCGTGGCGCGCGTGGCCGAGCTCGACGAGCAGGTGCGCGAGGCGCACTTCGAAGGCGTGACCGGTATCGCGCACACGCGCTGGGCCACGCACGGTGCGCCCACGGTGAACAATGCGCACCCGATCTTCTCGCGCGACACGCTCGCGATCGTGCACAACGGCATCATCGAGAACTACGAGTCGCTGCGCGAAATGCTGCGCGCGAAGGGCTACGAGTTCGTTTCGCAGACCGACACCGAAGTCATCGCGCATCTGATCCACAGCCTGTATCAGGGCGACCTGTTCGTCGCCGTGCGCGCGGCCGTGCAGCAACTCGCGGGCGCGTATGCGATCGGCGTGGTGCACAAGAGCCAGCCGCATACGGTGGTCGGCGCGCGCGCCGGGTCGCCGCTCGTGGTGGGCTATGGCAAGGGTGAGAATTTCATCGCGTCGGACGGGCTCGCCATCGCGGGCAGCGCCGAGCACATCAGCTATCTGGAAGAGGGCGATGTGTGCGAGATCACGCTGGAAGGCGTGCGCATCGCCGATCGCGCGGGCAACATCGTGACGCGCGAAGTGCGCGACGTGCAGGCCTATGGCGCGTATGGCGGCGCGGTCGATCTCGGCCCGTATCGCCACTACATGCAGAAGGAAATCTTCGAGCAGCCGCGTGCGATCTCCGACACCATTCCCGCCACCGACGCCTTCACGCCCGAACTCTTCGGCGAGAACGCGGGCGAGGTGTTCAAGGGCATCGACAGCATTCTGATTCTCGCGTGCGGCACGAGCTATTACGCAGGCCTCACGGCGAAGTACTGGCTCGAATCCGTGGCGAAGATCCGCACCGATGTCGAGATCGCGAGCGAATACCGCTATCGCGAGTCGGTGCCGAATCCGCGCGCGCTCGTCGTGACGATTTCGCAGTCGGGCGAAACCGCGGACACGCTCGCCGCGCTCAAGCACGCGCAGTCGCTCGGCATGGCGCACACGCTCGCGGTTTGCAACGTGGCGACGAGCGCGATGGTGCGACTCACCGCGCTCAAGTTCCTCACGCACGCAGGGCGCGAGATCGGCGTCGCGTCGACGAAGGCGTTCACCACGCAGCTCGTCGGCCTTTTCATTCTCGCCGTCACGCTCGGCAAGCTGCGCGGCCATGTGAATGCCGAACAGGAAAGCGCGCACCTGAAACTGCTGCGCCACCTGCCGGCCGCGCTCAACGGCGTGCTCGCGCTGGAGCCGCAGATCATCGCGTGGTCCGAAGAGTTCGCGCGCAAGGAAAACGCCTTGTTCCTCGGGCGCGGGCTGCATTATCCGATCGCGCTCGAAGGCGCGCTCAAGCTCAAGGAAATCTCGTACATCCACGCCGAGGCGTATCCGGCCGGCGAGCTCAAGCACGGGCCGCTTGCGCTCGTGACCGAGGCGATGCCCGTGGTGACGGTCGCGCCCAACGACGCGCTGCTCGAGAAGCTCAAGTCGAACATGCAGGAAGTGCGCGCGCGCGGCGGCCAGCTGTACGTGTTCGCCGATGCCGATACGCACATCACGAGCGAAGACGGCATCCACGTGATCCGCATGCCGGAACACTACGGGCTGCTCTCGCCGATCCTGCACGTCGTGCCGCTGCAACTGCTCGCGTATCACACGGCGTGCGTGCGCGGCACCGATGTGGACAAGCCGCGTAACCTCGCGAAGTCGGTGACGGTGGAGTGAGGTTGTTCGCGCGCTGATCGCGCCTGTTGAAAAAAGGGATGCCATAGCGGCATCCCTTTTTTATTGGCCGATCGCGGCAGAAGGCGTTGAGAGGCCTCCCAAGCGGCTGCCGCGACCCGGCGCGTGTTCAGGGGTGATCAGACGCCCTGCGCCGGTTCTGGGGGCGCGCAACGCGCTCGTCGGGACCATGCGCCTGTCCGCCATGGCGAACCTCTGCCGAAACGCCGCTGGACGGTCATAATGTCGCCGTTCGATCAAGGAGGCGAAAGTGGCAAACGTGGCGCAATCCCGGCAACCGGGGCAGTCCGGCAGACTCCCCCGCCTGTTCGTGTTTTCCGGTGCGGGACTGTCTGCGGAAAGCGGCATTTCGACGTTCCGCACCGGCGACGGCATCTGGTCCCATGCGAGCATCGACGAGGTCTGCAATTACCTCACGTGGCGCCGCAACCGGCCCGCGGTGTTCCGTTTCTACAACCAGCGCATCGCCGAATGCGGCGACGCGCGCCCGAACGCCGCCCACGAACGGCTCGCGAAGTGGCAGGACGCCTGGGGCACGGAGCGCGTGCATCTCGTCACGCAGAACATCGACGACATGCTCGAGCAGGCCGGCGCGCGCCAGGTGACGCATCTGCACGGCGACATGATTTCGCTGCTGTGCACCGATTGCGACTATCGGTTTCCCGTGTCCGGCCGCGCGCTCGATCCGCAAGCGGCCTGTCCGTCCTGCGGGCAGGTGGAGGGCGTGAAGCCCGGTGTAGTGTTTTTCAACGAGGCCGCGCCCGAGTACGAGACGCTCTGGCGCATTCAGAGCGACATGACGCCGGACGATCTCTTCATCGCCGTGGGGACGGCGTTCGAGGTGATCCCGCCCGAGCGGCTTCTGCCGCCTGCGCGTTGCGGGCATTACGCGCGCAATTTCCTCGTCGATCCGGCGCCACAGCGCACGGAATGCTTTGGCGTCGTCGAGGCCAAGCCCGCGACCATCGGTTTGCTCGATCTCGAGCCGACGATCGAGCGGATGATGGCGGACGACTAGCCCCCACAGTGTCCTCACGCGATGCATTCGGCAAGGGCGTGCCTCCTCGGGGCACGCCTTTTTTCATTGCGCATGCGTGGGACACTTGAACACAGCGTGGAATGACTTTGCGCGAATGCGCAGCACGCGAGCGAAGCGAGCGTCGCGTATATCCCCATAGTCTTTTCAGTATTTATATTTATAAGTAGTAGCAGTTAACAAGTCCTGGCATTAACTGTGGACAACACGAAAATTGCTTGTCGGCTCATACCGATGCAAAACGGATAGCCATGCGGACAAAGCTTGTACGCGTTGCGAGCTGCTGGGATAACTTTTCAGGTCGCAACGCCAGGTGCGTGGTTATCAAGAAGTGGTCCACAGGTCGTTCGCCAGGTCGTCCCCAGGTTGTCCAGAGGTGGGCGTGGATAACCTGGTTCGGCGCGACGCAATTACGCGTTATCCACACGAAAAAAATGGCGCCACTCGAAAGCGACGCCATTTGTCGAAATAGTGCGGAGCGCGAGATCAACGCCAGAAAATCATGGCGCGTTTTTACGCCGTTTCGGCAGGTTGCGCAGCGGCGCGCTGCTTCGCGAGCATGCGCGCTTGCCAGGCCGGCAGGAGCTGGCAGGCGAGCAGGCCGGCGAGAATGAGCGCGCAGCCGGCGAGTGCGCGCGGCGTGAGCGTTTCGCCGAGTGCGGCCCGGCCCGCGAGCGCGGCGAACACGCCTTCCATGCTGAAGATCACGGCGGCGTGCGCGGGCGCGGCGTCGCGCTGCGCGACGACCTGCAGCGTATAACCGATGCCCACCGAAAGCGCGCCGCCATAGAGGATGGTGGGCGCGGCGCGCACGATGTCGGCCGCGCGCAGCGGTTCGCACGCGAGCCCGATCGCGAGGCACACCACGCCGCAGGCGACGAACTGCACGATCGAAAGCGCGAGCGGATCGTGGCGCGGCGCGTAGTGGCCCACGAGCATGACCTGGATCGAGATCACGAGCGCGCAGCCGAGCTGGTACCAGTCGCCGTACATCACCGAAAAGTGCTCGTTGATGCTGAGGAAGTAGAGCCCAACCGCGGCGAGCGCGGCGCCGAGCCATGTGCCGATGCCCGTGCGATGGCGCAGCAGCACGCCGAGCATCGGCACGATCACGACATAGAGCGAACTGATGAAGCCGGCGTTGGCGATCTTCGTGTAGCCGAGTCCGATCTGCTGAAGCGAGATGGCGACGGCCAGCACGAGGCCGAGCACGGTGCCCGAGCGCAGCAGTGCGCCGTTGAACAGCGCCGGCGCCGCCGTGTTGCCGCGTTCCGCAGCGCCGCGCCCGCTGGTGCGGCGGCGTGCGAGCAGAAAGACCGAAACGACGCCGGCGCCCAGCAGGAAGCGCAGGCCGGTGAACAGGAATGGGCCGATGGCGTCGAGGCTCAGGCGCTGGGCGACGAACGCCGAGCCCCAGATCAGGGCGGCGGTCAGCATCAGGAGATTGGCGCGCAGGTGGCGGCGGGAGGCGGATTGCAAGCGGAGATCTCTTTTCGCGGGGAACTGTCAATCTGGCCCGAATTCACTTGGAGCAGGCCAATTCAGCGTATTACGTGAAAAAACAACGAACATCCGGAAAACGGACGCGTAAAGGCCGATCGTATCCGAATTGAAAGGGAATTGTCTCCCGGAAAATACACCCGGCCATTAGCGGATGACAAACGCCCTACGCTGCGTAATACTGCTTCGCGCGAAACGCCCGCCCAGATCGGCAAGCGGATCGTTTTGCGGTTTCACGCTGTTCTAATTCACAACGTGCCGGTCATTATTTGTCAGGTTTTGGGGAACAACAGATGAAAAAGATTCTCGCCTCGCTCATCGCAGCATCGTTCGCACTGGTCACGGCTTCGGCATTCGCACAAGACGCTTCGGCTCCCGCTGCGACCGCACCGGCAGCCAGCGCGCCCGCAAAGGCCAAGAAGCAGCACAAGCAACTCAAGCACCACGGCAAGCGTGCCGCTGTGTCGGAAGGCGCATCGGCCGCCGGTACGGCAGACAAGGGCCAGGCAAACTAAAGCGCCCTTCAGTCGTAAAAAAGCCAGAGCAACTGCTCTGGCTTTTTTTTGCGCGTTCGCCGCGGGTGCGAACTCAGGACGCTTCGCGTGCGAGCCCGGCCTCCAGCAATTCCGTCAGCAGGCCGTTCACGCCGCCGGGATGACCCTCGGCGCGCGCCTTCAGCTTCTCGACGAGATCGGCGTTGAGCTTGCACGCGAAGGGCACGAGCCCTTGCGCCTGGTCCAGCTTGCGCTGTTCGCGGCGGTCCAGCGCCGGTTGCGCCGCACCCTTGCCGAAGCGGTCGGGCCCGCTCTTGTGCGTCGCTTGCATCAGTTTCAGTGCCTTGTTCTTCTCAAGGTCGGTTTTCTTCATGGCCATATGTCGTGCTCCGGTGTTGGGCGGTGGCGCGCATTGTACGCAAACGCCCGCGTGCGTCCATCGCGGCGACTGGTCTCGTGAGCGCCATTCAGCCGCATCGAATACCCGTGAATACCACTACGCGTCGCCACCGCGATCCGGTCCCTCATGGCCGTTGTGGCGCTCGAGCCGGTCATGTGCCGCGTGCGCCTCGTTCACGGGGCGCGTGAGGCCGTCGATCAGCGTGCGCATGCGCTGCCAGTGCGAGCCTTCCCAGAACACCCGCCGGCAGACGTCGCAGGTCACGAAGCGCGTCTGCCGGTCGTAGACGCCGGCGGGCACGCGCTCGCGCACCGCGGCTCGCTCGATCGGCCGCAGCGGCGAGTTGCACATGAGGCAGAGGCGGAACGGCCGCGCGCTCGCGGCGAGGTCGAGCCGCTCGAAAATCTCGTGGACCTGGGCGCGCGGCTTGAGCGCGCGCACGTAGCAGCCGTGCGTGATGCTGCGCCGCTTGAGCAGTTCGCGGTCGCGCGTGAGGACGATGCGGTGTTCGGCGGCGGCGAGCGCCTCGATCTCGTCGTCGGGGAAGTGGTTGTCGTAGAGCGTATCGAAACCGGCCAGCCGCAGCAGTTGCGCGAGGCCGCCCAGATGCGCGTCGGCGACGAAGCGCAGTTCGCGCAGCGGCGCGTCGCGCACGCGCAGCAGCGGCCGGATGTCGAGCGCCTCGAACTTCGGGTAGACGGCCACGCGGTCGCCGTCCGCGAGCGCATGGTCGAAACCCACCGATTCGCCGTTCACGAGGATCAGTTCGACCTCCGTGTGCGGCACGCCGAGCGCTTCGATCATGTGTTTCGCCGTCGCGTTGCGCGCGCAGGCGCAACTGAACGCACGCCGGCGCAGCGGCCGCGCAAGAAAGTCGTTCAGCTCCTCGTAAAAACGGAAGGTGGCGGTGACCATGCCAAGCAGTATCGCACCGCCTGCCACAGCGCGCGTGCGTCCGCGCGGCGTGAGGGCCCGCCTGCAGCGTGGCCCGTCTTGTGCTGTACTGCACCTTTCCTCCGGGTTTCCCCTCGTTTTTAATCGAAGGAGCAGGCGATGGACATCGGATTTATCGGTCTTGGCGAAATGGGCGGTGCGATGGTCGGCAATCTGCTGAAGGCGGGCCACACGGTGCGCGTGTGGAACCGCACGGCCGCGAAGGCGCAGGCGCTTGCCGACGCGGGCGCGCGCATCGTCGGCACGCCGGGTGAGGCCTTCGCCGGCGACGCCGTGTTCTCGATGCTCGCCGACGACGCCGCGCTACGCGAGGTCATCGACGCGACGCTGCTCGACCATGCACCACAAGGGCTCGTGCACGTGAACATGGCGACCATCTCTGTCGCACTGGCCGAAGCGCTAGCACAGGCCCATGCCGGGCGTGGCCTGCACTACGTGGCGGCGCCGGTGCTCGGGCGCCCGGACGCCGCGCAGGCGGCGAAGCTCACGATCATGGCGGCAGGCGCGACCGAGGCGATCGACCGCGTGCAGCCGCTGTTCGACGTGATCGGCCAGAAAACGTGGCGCGTGGGTGCTGTGCCCCAGCAGGCGAACGTGATGAAACTCGCCGCGAACTTCATGCTGGCTGCGGCAGTCGAGTCGCTCGGGGAGGCCGCGGCGCTGCTCGACGGCTACGGCGTCGCCATGCGCGACTTCCTCGACGTCGTGACGGGCGGCCCGTTCCCGGGCCCGGTGTATGCGGGCTACGGCGGCATGATCGCGCAGCGGCGCTACGAGCCCGCACTCTTCAAGGCGCGCCTCGGCCTGAAGGACGTGCGGCTCGCGCTGGCCGCGGCCGACGCCGCCGCAACGCCGATGCCGCTCGCGAGCGTGCTGCGCGACAGCCTGCTCGAAGCCGTGGCGCACGGCGACGGCGACTCCGATTTCGCCGTGCTCGGCAAGGTGGCCGCGCGGCGCGCGGGCCGCGGTTGACGAGTCTGCGTGAAATGAAGGGCGCAATGAGGCGCGGCGAACGTCCGGGGGTGGTTTGCGATCAAAATCTTCAGACGACCGCGCGGTGACGCACAAAGACCCGGCGTGCGGCTGAGCACAATGTGACGCATCTCGATGGATGGCGACCGGTTTGACGGCGCCGCCCGCGATGTGGGGACGGGGAACCGATGACGACGACAGGGCACGCACCGGATCCAGCGGGAGATCCGGCTGCGAGGCCATTTTCAGGGTAGGAGAACGGCGGATGGAGACGCGCATCCTGATCGCCGATAACGACGAGAAGTCGCTGGACGGGCTCAGCACCTTGCTGGCCGATCTCGGCTACGGCGTATCTGTGGCACGCACGCTCGATGAGGCGCTCGACCTGGCTGCGCGCGGCGCGCCCGACGTGGCGATCGTGGCGCTTTCGCTCGCGCAGGACGAGCCCGGCGCGATCGTGCGAGCATTGCGCGCGATCAGCGGCGAGCGCGTACCGCTGATGATCGCGCTCGCCGGCTGGGGCGAATCGCGCCACCGCGACGAGGCGCTTACGGCGGGCTTCGACGTGCATCTGGTGCGGCCGGTGGGGCTCGATCAGCTGATGTTTATTTTGTCGATGACAGGACAATGATGGCTGTGTTGTTTTGAAGCAACATTCAGGGTGCGCACTACTTTACATGTTGCATCGCATCACGCTAGTCGATATACTGCTTCTTGTCTCCTCCATGTCTCCTCTGATATGGATTCAGCCCGCCAACCATTGGCGGGCTTTTTTTCGTCTGCAGGTTTTGCCTTGGCGCAAGACGAGGGCGTGGGGCAAAAAAAACCGGCTCAGCGAGCCGGTTTTTTGTTTGCGCTGCGAGTCCCGCTGCTTCAGGCATGCAGGCCGGTATTTTCAGCCGCGCCAATTGCGAGATTCATGCACTGGATCGCTGCGCCCGAAGCGCCCTTGCCCAGGTTGTCGAGGCGGGCAACGGTGACGAATTGCTCGTCGTTGCCGAACACGAACAGGTCGACACGGTTCGTGTCGTTGTTCGCCTGAACGTCGAACATGCCGGCGTCGAGGTTCTCATCGGCGTTGAACGGCGCCACGCGCACGAACGGCTCGCCTGCGTAGTACTCGGCGAAGAGCGCCTGCACGTCCTGCGGCTTGGCGCCGCGCGTGAGCTGCTTCGGCGAAAAATAGGTGGTGACCGAGAGGCCCTTGTAGAACGGCCCGACGATCGGCGTGAACACCGGTGCCGACTTCAGGCCGCCGTGCACCGCCATTTCCGGCAAATGCTTGTGCGTGAGGCCGAGCGCGTACGGGCGCGGGCTCGCGAGCTTCGCGTTGCCGCCTGCTTCGTACTCCGCAATCATCTTCTTGCCGCCGCCGCTGTAGCCGGTGAGCGAGTAGCTGTGCGCGGCGAAATCCGGCGCAACGAGGCCGGCTTCGACGAGCGGACGCATGGCGAGAATGAACGCCGAAGCGTGGCAACCGGGCACGGCGATGCGCTTCGATTTGCGCACCTTGTCGCGTTGGGCTTTGGTCAGCTCGGGCAGGCCGTAGGCCCAGTCGGCCTGGGTGCGGAACGCCGTGCTCGCGTCGATCAGCACGGTGCGATCGTTTTCGACGAGCGAGGCCGACTCGCGCGAGGCGACGTCGGGCAGGCACAGGAACGTCACGTCCGAAGCGTTGATGAGACGGCGGCGTTCTTCGACATCCTTGCGCTTCGCATCGTCGATACGCAGGATCTCGACGTCGGCGCGCGGCGACAGGTATTCAAAAATCTTCAGGCCGGTCGTGCCTTCCTGTCCGTCGACAAAAACTTTCGTGCTCATCTCAGTCTCTCTGAACGCGGGGATTGGGGGCGCCATCACCCAGGGCGATGCTGGAACGGTATTTTAAGACGTCATGCGGACGCGCGTGTGAACGCGTCCGGAAAAAATCGGGGCTTACCCGTAAGCGCTCAGACGCTCGCCGCGCGCAACCGCCCCCGCTCAGCGGCCGTACGTGACGGTGATTTGTGCGCTTCCGAGCGTCGAGCCACTGATCTCGCGATCGAACAGCGCTGCCGGGCGGCCTTGTGCGAGCGGCAGCGCTTCGACGTTCAGCGCATAGACGGTGACGACGTAGCGGTGGGGACTGCCCGGCGGCGGGCACGGTCCACCATAGCCGTCGATGTTGAAGTCGTTGCGCGCCTCGATCGCACCAAGCTTGCGCAACGCGCCCGTGGCGCTGGCGTTCTCCGGCAGGCTCGTTACGCGCGCCGGAATATTCGCGACGGCCCAGTGCCACCAGCCGCGTCCTGGCGCGTCGCGATCGAAGATCGTGATGGCAAAGCTCCGTGTGGCTGCGGGAGCATTGCGCCAGGTCAAACTGGGTGACTCGTTGGGTCCATTGCAGCCCGCATCGTTGAAGACCTGGCGCGGGCCGATTTTTCCGCCGTCGCTGAAATCGGCGCTCGATACTGTGAATGTTTCGCCTGCATAGGCTAAATTGGCTGTCGCCACAATGCTCGCCATCGCGAGCCACGCGCATAGGCGCGCACGGCGCGCGCAACCTGGCTGAAAGTCATATGGAGTACGCATCAGCGAGCTCTCCTGCATGTTTGTGAAATTCCGGCCACGTTTTTCTGAAGGAAACATTTGAATTGTTCGATGGTCCGACTCTGATCCAATATAGCGGTATAAGCGAGCGAGCTTTCGCTTGCGCGCGTACCAGGTGCGCGGGAGGATTTCGTTATAGTCGTATATTCTCCCGCTTAGGCACGTGGAGCTGTCGGACGCCGGAACAACAAGCGAAATGTGGACTGGCCGAGCGCCAAAGCAACAAGCAGGTTTGCCTACACGGAGGGCTAATGCAGCAACCAATCAGGGTCGTAGTCGCCGACGATCATCCGGTGATCTTGTTTGGTGCGGAACATGCACTGCTCAACTTTCCCGGCATCAAGGTAGTAGGGCGCGCCCGTCAGTCCACCGAACTCGTCAAGGCGTTGCAAGCCGGTCCCTGCGACGTGCTGGTGACCGACCTTGCCATGCCGGGCGGCCAGTACGGCGACGGTTTGCCGCTCATCGGCTACCTGCGGCGCAACTTCCCGAACGTTCCCATCGTCGTCCTCACGATGCTCGAAAATCCCGCGTTGCTCAAACGCCTCGGTGAACTCGGCGTGTTCGCGGTGGTGCACAAATCCGACGACCTGAGCCACATCGGCCTCGCGGTGCAGCATGTGAGCCGCAATCTCGAATACATGAGCCCACAGGTCAAGACCGCGCTCGATCAACTGCGCATCAACAGCGGCGGGAAAACCGATGAAGTGATTCTCTCAAAGCGAGAACTCGAGGTCGTGCGACTCTTTGTTTCGGGCATGACGATTAAAGAAATATCCGAGAAGCTGAACCGCAGTATTAAGACTATTAGTACTCAGAAGAACACGGCGATGCGCAAGCTCGGACTCGATCGAGACTCCGAACTGTTCCAGTACGCGCAGAGCAATGGCTTGCTCAATCTCTCCTCGTACGCGCCCAATGTGCCCGAAGCGGGCGGCGAGGCAGAAACGGCGCATTGATCCTGCCGCTCGACATTCGCTCGACGTTCGCTCGACGTTCGCATTACACCGCTGCACCAGCCAGAAAAAAGGCCATCTGCCCAGAGGCAGATGGCCCTTTTGCCACGCGCTCACGCTTGTGCGAGCGCGATTCGAGCGCTTACTGCGGTGCCGACGTCGCGCCGCCGTGCGCAGCCGACCACTCGGCCGGTGCGTGCAGGAATTTCTCGACTTCGTCGAGCGTCTTCGTTTCGAAGTAGCCCGACTCCTTGGCGACGCGCAGCACGTCCCACCAAGTGGCGAGCGCGTGCAGGTCGACGTCGATGTCCTTCAGGACCGAGACGCTTTCCTTGAAGATGTTGTAGTGGAACAGCACGAAGCAGTGGTTCACCTGCGCGCCGGCCGTGCGCAGCGCGTTGATGAAGTTGATCTTGCTGCGGCTGTCGGTGGTCAGGTCTTCGACGAGCAGCACGCGCTGGCCTTCGGTGAGCAGACCCTCGATCTGCGCGTTGCGGCCGAAACCCTTCGGCTTCTTGCGCACGTACTGCATGGGCACCATCAGGCGGTCGGAGAGCCAGGCCGCGAACGGAATGCCCGCGGTTTCGCCGCCGGCCACGGCGTCGATCTGTTCGTAGCCGACGTCGCGCAGGATCGTGGCTTCGGCCATTTCCATCAGGCCGCGGCGCACGCGCGGATACGAGATCAGCTTGCGGCAGTCGATGTAGACCGGGCTCGCCCAGCCGGAAGTGAAGATGAAGGGCTTTTCGGCGTTGAAGTGCACGGCCTTCACTTCGAGCAGCATTTTCGCGGTTGCGTCCGAGATCGTCTGGCGATCGTAGCCTGTCATGGGCGAATCCTTGGATATGAGTGCGAGAGGAGGGTGGGCGCGTGGCCCGGTGGCGCTGGCACGGCGGGCGCGAAGCGTGGCTTCGGCGTCTGCGGTGCGCGGCCCGGGGGCGTGGATCGCCTGACCTTTTTCACTGCATGGGGTCAAGGCGACTCGCCCGGTCCGGACGGCTTCTCTTGCGCGCGTAGGCCGGTATTTTACCCGACTTGACGACTGCCGACGAGTCGCGCGGGCAAGCGCCGGCAGCGATGTGGGGCGCGAACGCCGGCGGCGCTGCGCTATGTGCGCCTGGCGTCGCGGTTGTGACGGCCCGGCCACGCCTTTACACTCACGCCGGTTTGCGCTCCCCGTGCACGTACGTTTCTCAGGATTGCCCACATGACCGCCGTTTCTACCAACCCTGCCGCCGCCACGCGCAGCCACGCCCTGCGTGCGCTGGTCGCCGCCGTGCTCGGCTACGCCATGGACGGCTTCGATCTGCTGATGCTCGGCTTCATGCTGCCGGCGATCAGCGTCGATTTGCATCTGTCCGGCGCGCAGGCGGGCGCGCTCGTCACCTGGACGCTCGTCGGCGCGGTGATGGGCGGTATCGTGTTCGGGCTGTTGAGCGACCGCTACGGCCGCGTGCGCGTGCTCACGTGGACCATTCTGCTGTTCGCCGTCTTCACCGGCATGTGCGCGCTGGCGCGCGGCTACGGCGACTTGCTCGTCTACCGCACGATCGCGGGCATCGGGCTGGGTGGCGAGTTCGGCATTGGCATGGCGCTCGTCGCCGAGGCATGGCCCGCGCAACTGCGCGCGCGCGCGTCGTCGTATGTCGGGCTCGGCTGGCAGCTGGGCGTGCTTGCCGCGGCGCTGCTCACGCCGCTGCTGCTCCCGCTGATCGGCTGGCGCGGCATGTTCGCCATCGGGCTGCTGCCGGCGGTCGTCTCGTTCGTGGTGCGGCGGCGCGTGGAGGAGCCCGAGCTTTTCATCGCACATGCGCAGCGCATGGCCGCTGCCGCCAGGGCCGAGCGCCCCCGCGCCCTGCGCATGCTCGTGGCCGATGCGCGCACCGCGCGCGCGAGCCTCGGCGTAGCCGTGCTCTGTTCGGTGCAGAACTTCGGCTACTACGGGCTCATGATCTGGTTGCCCGCGTACCTTTCGAAGTCCTTTGGCTATTCGCTCACGAAGTCGGGGTTGTGGACCGCCGCGACGGTTGCCGGCATGGCGCTCGGCATCTGGCTTTTCGGCATCGCCGCCGACCGGTTCGGGCGCCGGCCCGCGTTCCTGTTCTATCAGGCGGGCGCCGTGGTCATGGTATTCGTCTATGCGCAGCTTTCCACGCCGTTCGCGCTGCTGATCGGCGGCGCAGCAATGGGCGTGTTCGTCAACGGCATGATCGGCGGCTACGGCGCGCTCATCTCCGAGTTGTATCCCACCGCCGCACGCGCCACCGCGCAAAACGTGCTGTTCAACATCGGCCGCGCCGTAGGCGGCTTCGGGCCGCTCGCCGTGGGCGCGCTGGCCGCCCGCTATTCCTTCACGGCGGCGCTCGGCATGCTCGCCGCCATCTACGTGCTCGACATCCTCGCCACCCTCTTTCTGATTCCCGAACGCCGCGGCGCCATGCTCGAATGAGCAGCGCGCAACCGTAAGACAAAAGCGCGGAAGTATCCCGCAATATCGGCCGCGCGAATTCCCGGTATCAGTCTTTGACCCACGTGGACGCGAACGGCGCCAGGTGTACACTATTCGGCCCTGCTGGAACGCTCGTGCCGTGCGGGCCGGCGGGCCTACGACCATAAAAGATTCTCTCTCACGTCTCTCACCTCTCACGTCCAGGCAGGCCTGAAAATGGATGAACAACTGAAGCAAAGCGCGCTCGCGTATCACCAGAATCCGAGGCCAGGCAAGATCTCGGTCACACCGACCAAACCGCTCTCGAACCAGCTCGATCTTTCGCTTGCTTATTCGCCCGGCGTTGCGGCCGCGTGCATGGCGATTCACGAAGAACCGCTCGATGCGCAGAAATACACCTCGCGCGCCAACCTCGTCGGCGTCGTGACGAACGGCACGGCCGTGCTCGGCCTCGGCAATATCGGCCCGCTCGCGGCCAAGCCGGTGATGGAAGGCAAGGGCTGCCTTTTCAAGAAGTTCGCCGGCATCGACGTGTTCGACATCGAACTCGACGAAACCGACCCGGACAAGCTCGTCGAAGCCATCGCGATGCTCGAGCCCACGCTCGGCGGCATCAACCTCGAAGACATCAAGGCGCCCGAGTGCTTCTACATCGAGAAGAAGCTGCGCGAGCGCATGAAGATTCCGGTCTTCCACGACGATCAGCACGGCACGGCCATCATCGCTTCGGCGGCGATTCTCAACGGCCTGAAAGTGGTCGAGAAGAAACTCGATGAAGTGAAGCTCGTGTGCTCGGGCGCGGGCGCAGCGGCGATCGCGTGTCTGGACCTGCTCGTGAATCTCGGTCTGAAGAAAGAGAACGTCCTCGTCACCGACTCGAAGGGTGTGATCTACGAAGGCCGCGGCAATCTCGATCCGTCGAAGGCGCGTTACGCCGCCAACACCGAAGCGCGCACGCTCGGCGACGCAATCAAGGCCGCCGACGTGTTCCTCGGCTGCTCGAGCGCAGGCGTGCTCAAGCCCGAGATGGTCAAGGAGATGGGCGACAAACCGCTGATCCTCGCACTCGCGAACCCGGAGCCGGAAATCCGCCCGGAAGACGCGAAGAAGGTGCGCCCGGACGCGATCATCGCCACGGGCCGTTCGGACTATCCGAACCAGGTCAACAACGTGCTGTGCTTCCCGTTCATCTTCCGTGGCGCGCTGGATGTGGGCGCGACGACCATCACCGAAGAGATGAAGCTCGCGTGCGTGCGCTCGATCGCGGAACTCGCCGAGGAAACCGATCAGGGCGACGAAGTGGCGAAGGCCTATGAAGGCCACACGCTCGAGTTCGGCCCGGAATACCTGATTCCGAAGCCTTTCGACCCGCGCCTCATCATCAAGATCGCGCCGGCCGTGGCGCAGGCCGCGATGGATTCGGGCGTGGCCACGCGCCCGATCCAGGACATGGAAGCCTACCGCGAGCAACTGGGCGCGACCGTGTATCGCTCGGGCATGGTGATGCGTCCGGTGTTCGCGGCGGCGAAGGCCAACTGCGCGCGCATCGTGTTCGCCGAAGGCGAGGACGAGCGCGTGCTGCGTGCCGCGCAGTTCGTGCTCAACGAGAAGATCGCCAGGCCCATCATCGTGGGCCGTCCGTCGGTCGTGGAAATGCGCCTGAAGAAGATGGGCTCGAAGCTGCGTCTGGGCGCCGACTTCGAGATCGTCGATCCCGAAGACGATCCGCGCTTCCAGAAGAGCTGGCAGGCGTACCACGAACTCGGTGCGCGTCAGGGCATCACGCCTGAAGTAGCGAAGGCTTCGGTGCGCAAGTTCAACACGCTGATCGGCGCGATTCTCGTGCACCTCGGCGACGCCGACGGCATGGTCTGCGGCCTGCTCAACAGCTTCGACTATCACCTCAAGTTCATCGATCAGGTGTTCGGCAAGGCGAAGGAAGCCGGGAACTACGCCGCGATGAACCTGCTGATGCTGCCGGGCCGCAACATCTTCATCAGCGACACCTACGTGAACGAAGTGCCGAGCGCCGAGCAGCTCGCCGACATGACGATCCTCGCCGCGCGCGAAATCGAGAAGTTCGGCATCACGCCGAAGGTCGCGCTGCTTTCGTCGTCGAACTTCGGCAGCGTGCGTTCGTCGACCGCGCAGCGCATGCAGGCCGCACGCGAGCTGATCGCCGCGCGCGATCCGCAGCTCGAAGTGGACGGCGAAATGCACGGCGACGCGGCGCTCTCCGAGCTGATCCGCAAGCAGTCGTTCCCGGGCACGACGCTCACGGGCGAAGCGAACCTGCTGATCATGCCGAACGTGGAAGCGGCCAACATCGCCTACAACCTGCTGAAGGTGATCGGCGGCGAAGGCGTGACGGTCGGCCCGTTCCTGCTGGGCGCGTCGAAGCCGGTGCACATCCTCACGCCGGCGGCCACCGTGCGACGCATCATCAACATGACGGCGGTGGCTTCGGCGAACGCGAACGTGGCGAAGGCTGCAGCGAGGTAAATCGCTTTGGCGTGAATCGCCTGATGTGAAAAGGGCGCTCCGTATTGCACGGAGCGCCCTTTGCTTTTACCGCCTCGAATCATATGAGCGTCAAGCCGCGTTCTGCACCGCGCCGTTTTCCGGCGAGCGCCACTTTGCGAGCAACGTGGCCCATTTCGCGCGCGCGGCCTTGAGGTTGTTCTCCTTGATATGGCCGTAACCGCGAATCGCGTCGGGCAGGTTCGCGAGTTCCAGCGCGAGCGGCAGATTCGCTTCGCTCAGACCGCCGATCACTTCGCGCATCAGCGTTTCGTACTCGCCGATCAATGCGCGTTCGTGACGGCGTTCCTCAGTGCGGCCGAACGGGTCGAGCGCCGTGCCGCGCAGGAACCTGAACTTCGCGAGCACGCGCATGGCCGTGAGCATGCGCGGGCCATACTGCTTCTTCACGAGCTGGCCTTTGTCGTCATGCTTCGCGAGCGAGGGCGGCGCGAGATGGAAATTCACCTTCCAGTCGCCTTCGAAGCTCGCCTTGATCTTCTCGATGAACGCCGGGTCCGCGTAGAGGCGCGCGACCTCGTACTCGTCCTTGTACGCCATCAGCTTGTGCAGGTTCTTCGCAACAGCCTCGGTGAGCGGAGACTGGCCGTCCACGTGCTCGAGCTTCGCTTCGGCCTCGCGCACGCTTTCGACGAACGCGCGATAGCGCCGCGCGTATGCCGCGCTCTGATACGCGGCGAGATACTGCGCGCGCTTTTCGATGAGCGTGTCGAGCGCCTTTGGCGTGTGCAGCGAGACGATCTTCGCGCCGGCCGCTTCGGCGTTCTGCTCGGGCATCGGCTTCTTCACGAGCTGATCCACGGCGGCGCGATCGTGCGCCACGCGGCGGCCCCATTCGAACGCCGCGAGATTCTTCTCGACCTGCACCGCGTTCAACTCGATCGCGCGCACGAGCGACTCGTGCGTGAGCGGCAGCCAGCCCTTTTGCCACGCGTAGCCGAGCACGAACGGGTTCGTGTAGATCGCGTCACCGAGCAGCGCGAGCGCGTAGCGGTTCGCATCGACGGTCGCGACGTGGTCCGTGCCCGCCGCGGCGCGCACGTCGGCTTCGGTGTTGGAGCCCGGGAACTGCCACTGCGGATTCTTGATGAACTCGGCGGTCGGCGTGGGCGCGCTGTTGAGCACCACGTGCGTCATGCCTTCCTGCATGCGCGAGACGCAGTCGTCGCCGGCCGTCACGATGGCGTCGCAGCCGATCACGAGGTTCGCCTCGCCCATGGCGATGCGCGTCGCGTGGATGTCGCCGGGGCGGTTGGCGATCTGCACGTGGCTCATCACCGCGCCGCCCTTTTGCGCGAGGCCGGTCACGTCGAGCACGGTCACGCCCTTGGATTCGAGGTGCGCGGCCATGCCGAGCAACGCCCCAATCGTCACCACGCCGGTGCCGCCCACGCCCGTCACGAGCACGCCGTAGGGGCGGTCGATAGCGGGCACGTCGGGCGTCGGGACGGTCGGCATCGCTTCGTTCGCGACGCTGCTCGTCTTCGGCTTGCGCAGCTGGCCGCCTTCCACCGTCACGAAGCTCGGGCAGAAGCCCTTCAGGCACGAGAAGTCCTTGTTGCAGGTGGACTGGTTGATCTGGCGCTTCGTGCCGTATTCTGTATCGAGCGGCTCGACGCTCAGGCAATTCGACTGCACCGAGCAATCGCCGCAGCCTTCGCACACGGCCTCGTTGATGACCACGCGCTTCGCCGGGTCCGGATACGTGCCGCGCTTGCGGCGGCGGCGCTTTTCGGTGGCGCAGGTCTGGTCGTAGATCAGGATCGTCGTGCCGGGAACCTCGCGCAGTTCGCGCTGGATCGCATCGAGCTGGTCACGGTGGTGGATCGTCACCCCCGGCGCGAGCTTCGTGGCGGGTTCGCCTTCGTACTTTTCGGGTTCGTCGGTGACGATCACGATCTTTGCTGCACCTTCGGCGGCGACCTGATGCGTGATCTGCGGCACCGTGAGCGTGCCGTCGACCGGCTGGCCGCCCGTCATCGCGACCGCATCGTTATAGAGGATCTTGTAGGTGATGTTCGCCTTCGAGGCGATCGCGGCGCGGATGGCGAGCAGGCCCGAGTGGAAGTAGGTGCCATCGCCCAGATTGGCGAACACGTGCTTGTCGTTCGTGAAAGGCGCCTGACCGACCCACGCCACGCCTTCGCCGCCCATCTGGCTGAAGGTGCTCGTACCGCGGTCCATCCACACCGTCATGTAGTGGCAGCCGATGCCGGCCATCGCGCGCGAGCCCTCGGGCACGTTCGTCGATGTGTTGTGCGGGCAGCCCGAGCAGAACCACGGCTTGCGCTCCGCCTGGACGCGCGGCTTCGCGAGCGCCTTTTCCTTGGCCTCGATCACGCTCATGCGCGCCGCGATACGCGCGCGCACGTCCGAGGGCAATTCGAACTTGTCGAGCCGCGTGGAGATCGCCCGGGCGATGATCGCCGGCGACAGCTCGTTGTGCGCGGGCAGGAGCCAGTTGCCCATCGGCACCGACCATTCGCCACCTGCGCCGTCCTTTTCGTCGAACTTGCCGTACACGCGCGGACGCTGCGCGTCGGGCCAGTTGTACAGCTCTTCCTTGATCGCGTATTCGAGAATCTGGCGCTTTTCCTCGACCACGAGAATCTCTTCGAGGCCGCGCGCGAAGGCGTGCGCGCCCTGCGCCTCGAGCGGCCACACGCAGCCGACCTTGTAGAGCCGGATACCGATGCGCGAGCAGGTTTCGTCGTCGAGGCCGAGGTCGGTGAGCGCCTGGCGCACATCCAGATACGCCTTGCCGCCCGTGATGATGCCGAAGCGCGCGTGCGGCGAATCGATCTCGATGCGGTCGAGCTTGTTGGCGCGCACATAGGCGAGGCCCGCGTACCACTTGTAGTCGAGCAGACGCGCTTCCTGTACGAGCGGAGGATCGGGCCAGCGGATGTTAAGGCCGCCCTCGGGCATCGCGAAGTCTTCGGGGAGGATGATGTTCGTGCGATGCGGATCGAGCTCGACCGACGCCGACGATTCCACCACGTCGGTCACGCATTTCATTGCAACCCAGAGGCCCGAGTAGCGGCTCATCGCCCAGCCATGCAGGCCGAAGTCGAGATATTCCTGGACGTTCGAGGGGAACAACACCGGTAGTCCGCAGGCCTTGAAGACGTGCTCCGACTGGTGCGCGAGCGTGGACGATTTGGCCGCATGGTCGTCGCCGGCGAGCACGAGCACACCGCCGTGCGGCGACGAGCCGGCGGAGTTGCCGTGCTTGAACACATCGCCGCTGCGGTCGACGCCCGGGCCCTTGCCGTACCACATCGAAAACACGCCGTCGTATTTCGCGGACGGGTACAGGTTCACCTGCTGCGAGCCCCACACGGCGGTCGCGGCGAGGTCTTCGTTCACACCTGGCTGAAAGACGATCTGATGCGCGGCGAGGTGCTGCTTCGCCTTCCAGAGGGACTGATCGAGACCGCCGAGTGGCGAACCGCGATAGCCTGAGACGAACCCCGCGGTATTGAGACCGGCGGCCTTGTCGCGCTCCTGCTGCAGCATCGGCAGGCGGACCAGCGCCTGGATGCCGCTCATGTACGCGCGGCCGCGTTCGAGGGTGTATTTATCGTCGAGCGTGACGGAAGCGAGTGCGGCTTCGAGCGAAGCGCGCTGACCTGCGTCTAGCGGGGCATTCATTATGTGTCTTCCTCCATCCAACCAATCCGTTGTGGGATCGCCAGAACTTCAGGGCCTCGGCATCTTGTGAATGCTCTGGCCGGGGTCGCCATATTGGCTTCTTTCTTTCGATAGTAGCACTCGGATAAACCCGCCGCTTCGAGCCTCGGAGCGCAGCGCCGCACTCCGCTGCATGTTTCGGGCCCGCGGCGCCTTGTCGCGCAAGCGGCCTGAAACCCCCGTGTAATAACGGATGTATCGAATTCCTCAGAGGAGTAACAACGTGTAAAACTTGCACTACTTGGGAACCGGACTTGAATATCCTGTCTAACTCCCTCACCTGTGCGAACCGCGCAGCTTCCCTGGCTGTTAACAGTTATTAAAAGGGGCACTACTGCAACAGGCAGTCTAAAAAGGAGTCCAGCATGAATAATCGACATATCCAGACCTTCCTGACGGTCTCGGCTGCGTTCTTTGCCATGAGCGCGCCGCTGCATTCGAACGCCAGCACAAAGAGCGGCGAGAATGCGACGACCCGATGCGCCCAGTACACGCTGAGCATGAAGGCTGATACGAACGCCATGCCGGCCGCGAAGGCCGAACGCAAATCCTGATGCCGCGCTGATCCGCGCAGTATTCCATTCACCCGAATCCGGCGCCGGGGTGTGCGGCGGCGGATTCAAAAGTCAAAAAGGGCGAAGATCGCGCGATCTTTCGCCCTTTTTGTTTGGCTTTGGCCGAAATTACTGATGCGAGTGCGTCATGCCTTGTCCTGCACCACGCCCCGGCGGATCTGATCGAGTTCGATCGATTCGAACAGCGCCTTGAAGTTGCCCTCGCCGAAGCCCTGGTTGCCCTTGCGCTGGATGATCTCGAAGAAGATCGGGCCGATCTGGTTCTCCGTGAAGATCTGCAGCAGCAGGTCTTCGGGCATGCCGTCGATCAGGATCTTGCGCTTCTTGAGTTCTTCGAGCGGCTCGGTGTGGCCCGGAATGCGGCGGTTTACGAGCTCGTAGTACGTGTCGATCGTGTCGAGCAGCGCGATTTCGCTGGCGCGCAGGCCGTCCACGGTGCGGTAGATGTCGTTCGTGCCGAGCGCGATGTGCTGGATGCCTTCGCCGTGATAGGCGTCGAGATATTCCTGGATCTGGCCTGCCGTCTCGCCGCCTTCCTCGTTGATCGGGATGCGGATCTTGCCGCAGGGCGAGGTCATCGCCTTCGACTTCACGCCGGTGACCTTGCCTTCGATGTCGAAGTAGCGGATTTCGCGGAAGTTGAAGAGGCGCTCGTAGAACTCGGCCCATTCGTTCATGCGGCCGCGATGGACGTTGTGCGTGAGGTGGTCGATATAGGTGAGGCCGTGGCCGACCGGGTTCTGCTCGGCGCCCGCGATCGGCTCGAAGTCGACGTCATAGATGCTGATGTCGCCAATGCTGCCCGGCGCCGCGCCGTTCTTGCCGCGCCAGCGGTCGACGAAATAGATCAGCGAGTCGCCAATGCCCTTGATGGCCGGAATGTTCAGCTCCATCGGGCCGGTCTTGTTGTCGAAGCCCCACGCGCCAAGTTCGAGCGCGTGCTTGTAGGCCTTGGCGGCGTCCTGCACGCGGAAGGCGATCGCGCAGATCGACGGGCCGTGCAAACGCGCAAAGCGCTGGGCGAACGAGTCGGGTTCGCCGTTGACGATGAAGTTGATATCGCCCTGACGATAGAGCGTCACGTCCTTGTGGCGATGGCGCGCGATGGCCGTGAAACCCATGCGTTCGAACAGTTTGCCGAGCGCCTTGGGGTCCGGCGCGGTGTATTCGATGAATTCGAAGCCGTCGGTGCCGACGGGGTTCTCCCAGTTGGGGACCTGCATGGTTGTCTCCTGGCTGATGTAGATCAGATTTCGTGCTGCACAGTGTAGTCCGCCGTATTGGGAGAAAACTTGCGAGTTGGGTCGCATTGCTGTCGATCTACGCTATAAACTGCCTTAAATGAGTGTTGAGAAGGCAGAAAATGGCAAGTATCGAATTGGACGCGATCGACAGGCGCATCCTGGCGATCCTTCAGGAGAATGGCCGGCTCTCGAACCAGGAGATTGCCGAGCGCGTGAATCTCTCGCCGAGCCCGTGTTTGCGGCGCATCCGGCGGCTGGAGGAAAGCGGCGTGATCCGCAGCTACGTGGCGCTGCTCGATGCGCAGAAGCTGGGGCTCGACCTGCTCGCCTACGTGAACGTGCGGCTGGAAAAGCGCGGGCCGACGGCGGCGGGGCGCGAAGGCGTGACGCACGCCGAGCTGTTTCGTGCGGCGGTGCAGACCTGGCCGGAGGTGGTGGCCTGCCACGCGATGACGGGCGACATGGATTTTCTGCTGCGCGTGCAGGTGGAGGATATGGCGCACTTCTCGCGCTTCGTGCAGGACCAGTTGCTGCACCATCCTTCGGTGATCGACGTGAAGTCCAGCTTTTCGCTCGACACGTTCAAGGAAACGACGGCTTTGCCGATCCGCTGACTGCGCGGTGCCGTGCAGCAGACGCAAAAAAAGCGGCCGAGGCCGCTTTTTCAATGCATCAGTCTGTCCCGAAGGGCAGGAGTCACGCCGCGACAGCCTGCGGCAGGATCGTTTCCATCAGCTTGCTGGCCTGGCGCGCCTGACGCTTGAGCGCGTAGTCGAACACGGCGGCTTGTTCCTGGAGCATTTCGGCGATGATGCTGCTCTGGTCGGCCGGCTCGAGCGAGAGATAAGCGTCGGCTTCGCCATACGCGTACTCGATCTTCATGCCCGACTTCTTCGCGATGTGCATCATCGTCGAGTTGCGCGACAGGCAGTGCATGTAGAGCGTGGTGACGTGCGTGTTGCGGCTGCGGATGGCGGCGCGCTCGAACAGCTTCGAGCCGATGCCCTGGCCGCGCGCGCTTTCCTGCACGGACACGCCGAACTCGGCCGTGCGGCCGTTGCCGTCCGCCGGCAGGTAGGCGAGATGGCCGACGCCCACGAGTTGCAACTGGTGGTCGAACACGCCGAACACGGTGTCGCGCGTGAAATCCATCGAGCGCACGTACTTTTCGATCACGTGGTCCGGCGCGGCCTGGCCGAAGCGCAGCAGGCGGTCGTCGCTGTCGAGCGAGAGAAAGTGCGCGAGCAGGCGTTCGCGGTCTGCCGAGGTGAGCACTCGCACCATGACGGGCGCATGACCGGACGTCAGCGGACGAGCGGACGACATGATCGGCACGTTGGCGTGGGTCGAAAGCGGGTTCATGATGGGTTCTCCTTGGAATGCATGCCGCATGATGCAGCGCAAAACGCATTCTAGCGGAAACCCTGGGTGCGCTCTAGGGAAAACCCGGAGTGCAAATTTGAGTGTTGCGCCTAATTAATAAAAATATGAGCGCAAGCGACTGATTATTAACGCTTATTCTGAATGAGTCGTTTGACTCGTCAACTGTTGTCCTGACGCATCATGTCGCGTTGCAGCAATCTGGCCCGAAAAGTTCTATCGCCCGGAGCACCGTCCCAAGCCACCTTCAGGCGCCCTTCAGACCGTGATCGACCATGGCGATCACCTGCTCGGCGAAGTCGCGATATCCCATGCGGCCGCCGGGTTTGAGCCACGTAAACGTCCAGTTGATCATGCCGAACACCATCATCGTCAGCGCAGTCTGGTTTTCGATCGTGACGTGGCCCGGATACGCGCGCGCGAGTTGGCGCGTAAATGCGGCGACCACGTCGCGCTGGCGGTTCAGGATGATCTCGCGCTGGGCGTCCACGAGGTATTTGACGTCGTTCAGGAGCGCCACGTGGCGGCTGTGCGAGGTTTCGTACTCGGCGAGAAACGCGCGAATCAGCTCCGCGAAGCTCTCGCGCTCGTCGTGACCGCGCCGCTGGCTCGCGCCTTCGACCTCCGCGATGATCAGCATGAGCCGCTTGGTGTAGCGATCGAGCAGGTCGAAGAGGATCGCTTCCTTGCTCTCGTAATAGTGATAGAGCCGCGCCTTCGAGGTGCCGCTGGCGGCCGCGAGATCCGACATCGAGGTGCTCGGGTAGCTCGTCTGCGCAAATTTGGCGGCGGCGAGCTCGAGGATCTGGTCGCGTTGGGTTTCGTGGTCGGGCGCTCGGGTGCGTGCCATGGGAATTCAGCGGGGGAGGGAAAGGTGCGCGGCGGTTTGCGGCAGCGGCGGACGCGCGGCGCGCGCGGCAGCGGCGAGCGGGGCGCAGGCGGCGCACATATCGTCGCGCAGGCGCAGTTCTTCGGCCGCGCACAACTCGCGCAGGCGCCACAGCACGACGGGCTCGCCAACCGTGAAGCCGGCGCCGCCACGCGTGAGCGCTGCGCCGAGCACGTCGCTGGCGAGCCAGGAAGCGTCCGCCGGACGGTCTTCATGGGCGTCGAGCACGTCGAGGATCATGGCGTCGAGGTCGCTCCACGTGCCGCTCGTAAAGGTGTTGTCGCGCCAGCGGCGCGTCTCGCCATTGGCGAACTTGGCTTCCTGCCACTCCAGCGCGAGACGCGTGATGCGCAGGACCGAGATCGGCGCGGCGTCCGGCAAGCGCGCCTCGATGCGGGCTGCGGCGTTCGGGCCCGAAATTTCGTCGGCAGTCAGACGCACTTCATTCAGGCGCTGCGGGACGTCGCGCAAGCGGTAGCAGACCCGCCGCAACGCGAGCTGGTGGGCGGCGTCGTGCGTGTGCCAGAACACCACGTGGGAATCGTCGGCTTCGAGCTCACCCAGCGCCGCACAGTCGTCGTGGGCGAGGGTTGGCGGCGCATCGCTCAGGCGCTCCCAGAAGGCGGCGCGTTGCGCGACGCCTGGGTCGCCCGCCACGTCGATGTCGCGCAACGGACCGACCGTCAGGTCGTCGCGCAGGGCGATCACGCGGTCCGGACGGCCTGCCGCTTCGAGAGCCTGTCGTAGCGCCGTCACGGCCGGCTCGCCGTAAATGAGGTGAATCGTGGTCATCGACAACTCGTTGCGTTCACGCTGAACGCCCTGTAAGCCCGAAAGCACGCAAATAACAAAAGGAGCCGCCCGCGGGTGCTGCAGCGCTGCGCTGCAACACCCGCGGGCGGCCCCTAGTGTAAGCGGATCGCCTGCGGGCCGAAAGCGTGCTGTTGCTCTAACGCCTTAACGTTCGTCGAAACTCACGACCACACGCTCACTCACCGGATGGCACTGGCAGGTGAGCACGAAGCCGTCCTTCACCTCCTGCTCCTCGAGCGTGTAGTTCTTGTCCATCTTCACTTCGCCTTCGAGCACCTTGGCGCGGCAGGTGCAGCACACGCCGCCCTTGCACGCGTAAGGCAGCGCCAGACCCGCCTTCAGGCCGACGTCGAGCAGGCTTACGCCCTCGTATGGCAGGCGCATCTTGCGCTTCTTGCCGTCGATGACGATTTCGAGGTCGGCCGCCGGCGTGTTTTCGGTGATCTCGACGTTCGGCACGCCCGCCTGCGGCAGCGGCGAGCCGAAGCGCTCCACGTGCACCTTCTGCGGCGGTACGCCCGCGTCCTTGAACGCGGCTTCGGCGGCGTCCATCATCGGGCCGGGGCCGCAGATGAAGGCTTCGTCGATCTCGTCGGCGGGCAAGAGCGTTTCGAGGAACGCCGCGCACTTGGCCTGATCGAGCACGCCGTTGAAAAGCTCGACGTCCTGCAGGTCGTCCGAGAGCACGTGATAGAGGCGGAAGCGGCTCATGAAGCGGTTCTTCAGGTCTTCCAGTTCCTCGGCGAACATGATCGAGTCGACGCTGCGGTTGCCGTACACGAGCGTGAACGCGCTGCGCGGCTCCGATTCAAGCGTCGTCTTGATGATCGCGAGCACGGGCGTGATGCCCGAACCGCCCGAGAACGCCACGTAGTGCTTGCCGTGCTCGGCATTCAGGTGCGTGAAAAAGCGGCCATCGGGCGTCATCACGTCGATCTCGTGGCCGGGCGCGAGCTGATCGAACGCGAAGTTCGAAAAACGCCCGCCGCGCACGCGCTTGATGCCGATGCGCAGCTCCCCATCGCGGTCGTAGTCGGTGACGCCCACGCAGATCGAGTACGAACGACGCGTTTCTTCGCCATCGATGTGCGTCTTGAGCGTCACGAACTGCCCCTGGGTGAAGCGAAACGCCTCGCGCAGCTCGGGCGGGACTTCGAAAGCGACAGAGACCGCGTCCGCGGTTTCGGGCCGCACTTCGCGGATGCGCAGCGAATGGAATTGCGGAGTGGCCATATCAGTACGGTTTGAAGTAGTCGAAGGGTTCGCGGCAGTCGATGCAGCGGTAGAGCGCCTTGCACGCAGTCGAGCCGAACTGCGCGAGGCGTTCGGTGTGCTGCGAGCCGCAGTGCGGGCAGGCGGGCGCGGGCAACGGCTTCGGTTTCGCGATGAAGGTGATCGGCTGTTCGGCCGATCGAGGCGCGGAGCCGCAGTTGCCCGTGGGCGGCGCGATGCCATAGGCGCGCAGCTTCTCGCGCGCTTCGTCGGTGATCCAGTCGGTGGTCCACGCGGGCGTGAGGGTCGTCGCGATGCGGTAGGGCGCGAGCGCGGCGGCGTCGAGCGCGTGCGCGACGTCCTCCGCGATCTGCGACATCGCCGGGCAGCCGGAGTAGGTGGGCGTGATGACCACTTCGATCTGGCCGTCGTCGGCGCGGCGCACGTCGCGCAGAATGCCCAGTTCGCGGATCGACACGACCGGAATCTCCGGATCGGGCACCGATTCCAGCACTTCCCACGCGCGTTCGAGCGCGTGATCTGCCGTTGCTTGCATCGTGACTTCCTCTGTTCCTGCGGGGGTGCTTACCAGCGCGCGTCCGGGTGCTGGCGCGCGAGGCTCTGCATCTCGGCCAGCACGAAACCCATGTGCTCCGAGTGCTCGCCGTGCTTGCCGGTCGTGACGTGCAACACCGGCGCGGGCATGGCGAGCGTGGCTTCTTCGAGCGCGGCTTCCACGTCGGTGCGCCACGCCGCTTCGAACTGTGCGGCGAGCGGCGCGATGCCGGCTTCGGCCACGGCCGTTTCCACGGCATCGGTGCTGAAGAATTCCCGCGTGTACGGCATCAGCCAGTCGATGGCGGCCTGGGCGCGGCGGTGCGATTCGTCGGTGCCGTCGCCGAAACGGATCAGCCACTCGCGCGCATGGTGCACGTGGTAGCGCGTTTCCTTGATCGAGCGCTCGGCGATCGCGGCCAGTTGCGGGTCGGCGGAGCGCAGCAGCGCGGTCCACAGATGCCCCATCAGCGTGGCGTAGAGGAAATTGCGCACGATTGTCACGGCGTAGTCGTTGGCCGAATGCGTCGTGCCGGCGAGCGGGCCGAAGTGCGGCAGTTCTGCGAGCGTGTAGTTCGCGAACTCGCGCTCGGCGCGGAAGTAGGCGTAGTCGTCCTCCGTGCGCTCGCGGCCGGTGAGGGCGTTTTCGAGCGTGGCGGCATGCGTGTAGAGCAGGCGCGCCTGACCGATCAGGTCGAGGCTCATGTTGGCGAGCGCGATGTCTTCTTCGAGGATCGGGCCGTGGCCGCACCATTCCGTGTTGCGCTGACCGAGGATCAGCGCTGTATCGGCGAGGCGCAGCACGTACGCGAGTTGTTCAGGCGTGGGCGTCGTCATGTTGCGCTCTTACATGTGGTTGACTTCGTCGGGCAGCGTGTAGAACGTCGGGTGGCGATAGATCTTGTCGCCGGCCGGCTCGAAGAGCTCGGCCTTTTCGTTCGGATCCGATGCCGTAATTGCCGACGACGGCACCACCCAGATGCTCACGCCTTCCTGGCGGCGCGTGTAGACGTCGCGCGCCATGCGCAGCGCCATCGAGGCGTCGGAGGCGTGCAGGCTGCCACAGTGCTTGTGGTCGAGGCCCTGCTTGCTACGCACGAACACTTCCCAGATCGGCCATTCCTTGTTCATCGTGGATCTCCTTCCTTCCTGATTCATGTATGAGGTGTGCTCAAGCTGCGTGCTTTTCGGCGCGCTGACGTTGCTTTTCGGCGTGGGCGAGGGCGGCTTCGCGCACCCAAGCGCCTTCGTTGTGTGCCTTCACGCGCGTGCCGAGACGCTCGCGGTTGCACGGGCCGTCGCCGTTCACGACGCGCCAGAATTCTTCCCAGTCGATCGTGCCGTAGTCGTAGTGGCCGCGCGCTTCGTTCCATTTCAGATCGGGATCGGGCAGCGTGACGCCCAGCACCTTGGCCTGCTCGACCGTCGCATCGACGAACTTCTGGCGCAGATCGTCGTTCGAAATGCGCTTGATACCCCATTTGGCGGACTGGTTGCTGTGGACCGAGTCGGCGTCGCTCGGGCCGAACATCATCAGCACCGGCCACCACCAGCGGTTCACGGACTGCTGAACGAGTTCGCGCTGCGCTTCGGTGCCGCTCATCATGGCGAGCAGCGCATCGAAGCCCTGACGCTGGTGGAACGACTCTTCCTTGCAGATGCGGATCATGGCGCGCGCGTACGGGCCATACGTGCAGCGGCACAGCGGGATCTGGTTCATGATCGCCGCGCCGTCCACGAGCCAGCCGATCACGCCGACATCGGCCCACGTGGGCGTCGGGTAATTGAAAATGCTCGAATACTTGGCCTTGCCGGCGTGCAGGGCGTCGACGAGCTGGTCGCGCGAAACGCCAAGCGTTTCCGCCGCGCTATACAGATAGAGGCCGTGGCCGGCTTCGTCCTGCACCTTGGCGAGCAGGATCGCCTTGCGCTTGAGGCTAGGCGCGCGCGAGATCCAGTTGCCTTCCGGCAGCATGCCGACGACTTCCGAGTGCGCATGCTGCGAGATCTGGCGCACGAGCGTCTTACGATAGGCTTCGGGCATCCAGTCCTGCGGCTCGATCTTGCCGTCGGCGGCCATGATGGCGTCGAACTGCGCCTGCTCCGGCGAGGTTGCGTCCGCGTCGAGCGGAGCAACGTTGCCGGGGATGTCGAGGGATTGCGTGTACATGGAGACGCTCTCGTCGAAGTTGGGTATGTCGCGCAGTATAAACCAACCGACCGGTCGGTAAATGAATTTTTTGAGGTAGGGCAAGGAAATCGGGCCTACCGCTGAGTTTTAGTGGGGCAGCAGCAGGAATGCCTGGGATTTGTTGGTGCGGGCGGCTTGTGCGTGGGTTTCGCTTGGTTTCGTGCGCTGGATTGTCAGGTGGATGGAAGGCTGGGCACCGGGCCATGGGGCACAATGCCCCTTTGCCTGCGCACTCGTTCACGGATGAAGATTTCTTTTGCTCCCCTCGCGGCCGCGGCCGCTTTGTTCATTTCGCTGGGCGCCACGTCTCCGGCATTCGCGGATCAAGCCCCGAGCCCCTGGGTCACGAGCTGGGCGACGCCGCTGCAGTCGATTCCCGAGCGCGACGCGCTCCCTGCGCTGTACCGTGCGCCCGAGGTGGCCGGACGTACCGTTCGCCAGATCGTGTATCCGACGCTGGGCGGCACGGTCGCGCGGGTGCATGTGAGCAATCTCTATGGGCGCACGCCGCTCGTGATCGAGGCGATGGCGATTGCACCGTCGGCCGGCGGCGCGGCGGCGAGCGAGGCGGGCACGGTGCACGTGACCTTCGGCGGGCGGGCGTCGGTGTCGGTGCCGCCCGGCGCGGCGCTCGATAGCGATCCGGTCCAGATCGATCTGAAGGCGCACGCGCCATACGCGATCAGCTCCTATATGGGAGCCGAGCAAAAGATGGTTGCGTGGCACCGCGTGGCGAGCCAGGTGAATTACGTCTCTCGTCCGGGCAATCACGTCGCCGATCCGTCGATTGGCGCGTTCACCCAGCGCTTTACGCAGTACGCGTGGGTGACGGGGCTGGCGGTCGAGGCGCCGGGGGCGTCGACAGTCGCGGCGATCGGCGATTCCATTACCGATGGCATGCGTTCCTCGCTCAACCAGAACCGTCGCTGGCCGGACGCGTTGGCGCGCCGCATCGCCCAGTCGCAGCGCACGGATCTCGGCGTGATCGATCTCGGGATCAGCGGCAACCGGCTGCTGAGCGATTCGCCTTGCTATGGCGAGGCGCTCGAGCGGCGCTTTGGCCGCGACGCGCTCGGCCATCCGGGCGTGAAGACCGTGGTGCTGCTCATCGGCATCAACGACATCAACTTCCAGGCGATGCCGGCGCGATCGGGCCTCGACTGCGACTTTCCTCATACGCAAGTGGACGCGAACGACCTGATCGCGGGCTACCGCCGCGTGATCGCGCAGGCACATGGGCGCGGCGTGCGCATTTTCGGCGCGACGCTCACGCCAGCTTCACTGCCGCCGGAGCGCGAGGCAATCCGCACGGCGGTGAACCAGTGGATTCGGACGAGCGGGGCGTTCGACGGCGTGGTCGACTTCGATGCCGCGCTGCGGGACCCGGCAGATCCGGCGCGACTGCGTTACGGCTATGACAGTGGCGACCACATCCACCCAAGCGATGCGGGCTACGCGGCGATGGCGAATGCGGTGCCGCTGGAGGTCCTTACCCGCAAGTGAGGAATATTTTCGCCACCCCCTTGCACAGCGCCGGCGGGGGCGATAAGATTCGCCCCCTTCGCAGTTCGATGTCTCCGACGTCAGGGCAGCGAAGGCCGCCGCGGAAACCGGCGGACGCAGGAGTCAGCAAGCTTTTTCAAGCGGTGAGCGAAAAAAAGGGGTTGACGAAGCGGAAAAGATTCTTCATAATCTCGTTTCTCTGCTGCTGACGCAGCAACGCAGAAAGAAGCCGGTAGTTGAGCAGTTTTAACGGCAACTTCGCGATCGATCTTTAAAAATTTACAGCCGATAAGTGTGGGCGCTTGATGCGGTGGCGACCTGGTCTTGTTCTTCGGAATGAAGCCGGGAGCAGCAAAAGTATCAAGAGTCTCACACTAAAGTAAGTCAGGTTTTTGAATTTATTCAGAACCTGTCAGCTTTGAGTGAGCGACCGGTCTCGAGAGAGACCGAAAACAGTAACAGGTATTGAACTGAAGAG